>JBBWVU010000045.1:0-4464 GCA_050256375.1 Paracoccaceae bacterium
TACATTCTTGATCACGCTGACACTAAGGTAGTCATTGTTGACCGCGAGTTGGTCCCGCTACTGTCACAAGCCTTTGATAAACTCGGTAGATCGCTGCCTGTTATCGAAATTGACGATCCGAATGCCAAGTCTTCTGAGACACTCGGTGGTCGGAATTATGAAGATTTGGTTAAAGATCCGGCAGCATGTGCATCTTTGGGGCTGCCCGAAGATGAATGGGATGCCATCGCCCTGAATTATACCTCTGGCACCTCGGGCCGACCCAAGGGCGTGGTTTACCATCATCGTGGCGCCTATTTGATGGCACTGGGAACAGTGGCAGCTTGGCAAACACCACATTACCCAATTTATTTGTCCGTTGTGCCAATGTTCCATTGTAATGGCTGGGGGCACCCTTGGGTGATCGCCATGCTGGGTGGGACCATGGTGTTTACAAGAACACCGGAACCAGACAAAATACTTGAGACCATTCGTTCACATGGCGTGACCCATTTTGGCGCGGCCCCAATCGTTCTGCAAATGCTCTCCGAGGCTGAAACCGGAGCCACATCTCCATTTGAGCCGGCAATCAAGGTGCTGACCGCTGGTGCGCCACCGCCGCCATCAGTTCTCGAAAAAACCAAGGCTATGGGTTTTGAGGTTATGCAGGTCTACGGGTTGACCGAAACCTATGGTCATATTTCCAAATGCCTCTGGCAGGACAGTTGGGAAGACCATGACGCAGCCAAACAGGCGCAACTGCAGGCCCAGCAAGGGATTGCGATGCCCATGGTCGAAGCCGTTTCGGTTATAAACACTGAAACTGGAAATCCGGTTTCCAAAGATGGCAAGACACAGGGTGAAATAGCCGTGCGTGGTAATACTGTGATGAAGGGGTACTACAAGGACACCGAAGCCACTGCCAAAGCCTTTGAAAACGGTTGGTTCTGGTCAGGCGATGGCGCTGTTGTGCATCCGGATGGATATATTCAGATCCGCGATCGTCTGAAAGACGTCATCATCTCTGGTGGTGAAAATATATCCTCTGTTGAAGTCGAATCCGTCTTGTTTCGTCACCCATCTGTTCAGTCCGCAGCTGTTGTTGCAATGCCCGATCCGAAATGGGGCGAGGTGCCTTGCGCATTTATCGAACTACGGCCCGAAGCAGAGGCAACTGCAGAAGAAATCATCCAGTTCTGCCGAAAATATCTCGCTGGCTTTAAAACACCAAAAGCTGTCGTATTCACAGAACTTCCCAAAACCTCAACCGGCAAGGTACAGAAGTTTGAACTTCGTGTCGTTGCTAAATCCATGAGTACCTGAATGAAACATATCATCTCTCACTCGAGCCGTCTGCGAGACACACCGTTCACTGCTGGAGTTGAAGCAGCAGGCGTCAAGTCATACACCGTCTACAATCATATGTTACTGCCAACAGTATTCGAAAATGTTGAGTTTGATTACCACCATCTGAAATCCCATGTACAAGTCTGGGATGTTTCTGTTGAACGTCAGGTAGAACTGAACGGTTTGGATGCATCAAAGCTAATGCAGATGCTGACCCCACGCGACCTTGGCAAGATGCAGTCTGATCAATGCTATTATGTTCCGATCGTCGATAACAAAGGTAAAATGCTTAACGATCCGGTGGCAATCAAGCATAGCAACACACGGTGGTGGATTTCTATTGCTGACAGCGATGTTCTGCTATGGGTTAAAGGGCTCGCTCTCGGTGCTGGCCTTAACGTTGACGTGTTCGAGCCCGACGTTTCGCCACTGGCTGTGCAGGGGCCCAAATCAGACACACTAATGGAACGGGTCTTTGGCAATGAGGTTCATAACATCCGGTTTTTCCGGCAAAAACGGCTAAAATTTGCGGATACGTCTTTCATTGTTTCACGCTCTGGCTATTCGAAACAGGGTGGCTACGAAATCTATGTCGAAAATAGTCAATACGGCATGGCCCTCTGGGACGACCTGTTTAAGGCTGGCAAGGATTTGAACGTGCGTCCAGGGTGTCCGAACCTGATCGAAAGAATCGAAGGCGGTCTCTTGAGTTATGGCAATGACATGAATATGGAAAACACCCCACTTGAGTGTGGCCTTGGTAGGTTCTGCAAGCCGGCCGAAGATGTTGACCATATCGGTAAGGAAGCTCTTGCCCTTGAGATCAAGCAAGGCCCTTTACGTCAGATCCGTGCAGTCTCAATTCTTGGGGAAGCGATTGTTCCTCCCCGCACAGCTTGGCCGTTGTTAAAAGATGGGGTGCAGGTCGGGCAAGTAACATCAGCAGCGTGGTCCCCGGATTTCGAAACCAACGTTGCTATCGGGATGGTGGATGCTCAACATTGGAATCCCGGAACTGAGTTGAGCGTAGAAACACCGCAAGGTTCACGAATAGCGTGCGTGGAAGAACGATTCTGGAAATTAAACATCAAACACTTTTGAATACGAAACAGGATCCTCTAAGGCCCTGCGCGGCTCAGACTTTCGGGTCACAACCCTCGGCCTGAACAGTCGCCGTTGGTTTTCATTTTAATGTTGGATGTTTCCACCCAGATTATAAATCCGTTGATATATTTTTAGAGATTAATGAAGGCCGCATATGGCTCATAGCTGACAGCCATCAGTTTCCCAAACCGAACGACTCCAACGTCTGCTTTGGTTCGTTGCAAAGGGGCGTTTTGAATCAGACAAATGGCCGCTCCCCGCCCAAAGTTGCCACCTGATGTAGTGTAGCGAGTGCCTTGAATTGGCGCAAAGCGAAGATCTGAAAAAACTGGGGGAAAGATCCCCATTACCGAAATAACCCTAAAAGGGGCTATCTTCGACAAAAGAATGCGGCAAAGGTTTTTGGCACAAAAATGACACACGCAATAAAGAGGTCATCTTAAATAATTGATATTATTGGGAAACTACCTGTAATCCCGTCCTTTGGTAAGGGAGAGGCCGAGAGTTCGAATCTCCCCGGCAGCACCAAAAAAATTTGATTTGATGTATATTTAACAAATGCTTAAAAAGCAGAGACTTAATTATATCCCCCAATACATCCCCCACTATGTCAACAGTAGATTGATTTTGCCAATAAGTGTACCGCGCCCCGATGGATCAAAGGCCAATCATGCACTAACATTCAAACTGAACCAGTTGATGGGGGCCGATCAATTAGTACCAACTAAGGAATTGGAGTTAGAGCTAATCATTTGATCGGCAGTAATTACTTTACCGTGAGTAATGGTAAACACTAACGGTAGGTTAGATCAAAGACGTGCGTATCTTTCTCGATAAACATGCCGTGCCTCGTGAAACGAGATGTGAGAGAAAATTCTGGAGATGAAGGGTGGCGGTCCAATCCAATGTGCGGCCTTCTAGTGTCAACAAGCCCAAGTAATCTGCTAATAATATTGGCGTTAAATTGACCGACTATTGCGCCTTCCAACATTTGATTGTCACAAACTTCCTCTGCCCACTCTATGACAGGAAGCAAATCGGGACGTTCATCTCTCCACTGCCGCCATGCGCGATCGCTTACTCCGATGTGATCGGCCATCCTTGTTCGGGTGTACGGTCGCATCTTTTTCAATTCGGCATGCACTGGACGTCCCTCGAACTGAAAGACCTTGTCCTCCATGAACGGGTTGTCATCCACCCACTTGAAATAGTCCACCACAGCCTCGAGCAACTCGTCCGGTGTTTCGAACTTCGGCCTCAGTCCCGATCGTCCCCGGAGCTTCCACAGCTCATTACCTCTCTCAAATGGGTTCGCTAATACGCTCGAGGGTTTTGTCTGTGTTGTAGCCATCTCGCGCTTATCTTTGCTCATTGCAGCCTCATTTATATATAACCGTGTTCGATGCTTGAACCGTATCATATCGATTTTTTCATCATAAGAACCCGTAATTATTGCCTGGAACTAACAACGGGAAAATTGTGGATCCAGTAAAATCACTTATTTTCAAACTTTTCCTTGAAGCAAAACATCACACATCCTAAGTTTTACCTGTGTGAAGAGTGCACGCGATATTTATTTGCGTGCCACCAACCCGATCCCGTCGGGTGGTTCCCTCAATTGAGGCACACGGCCGATGAAGCGGCAAAGAGGGCTCACAGATGAATATAGATGACTTTTTGACGACACCAGCCCTGCGTCGGGTGCGCTACTACATGAACGGAACGATCGGCGGCACGATCGGCATGACATCCGCCAATCGGGCTAGCTGGGTCTTTCGTCAAACACCCGTTCCGTCGCACAAGGCGCCCGAAAGCTGGGGCTTTGAGGTGGAAACACTACGACACCCAAAAGAAGGCGTCCTGGATCTCAGATCTGTCTGTATTTCACCACATCTGCGCCTGCCTTGATTGATTTGAAAGCTGCCTTGTGTCCGCGAGGGATCGCGTCTTTGGCCGGAATGTCGAAGGGCGCGAGCGTGCTGCCCGCCTGGGCAGTGTCGAGAACGATAACGACATTGTCGGCGTTGTGAAGTT
>JBBWVU010000046.1:0-5672 GCA_050256375.1 Paracoccaceae bacterium
CGTACCTAAAGTGAGGGTCTTTTTATCTGGTATTCGTGAATTCATCCCATAAATGGGGCTTCCACATCGCGCACAAAAAGTTTTTGTAACTTCAGAGTTTTTGTCAGATAAATATTTGAATTCACTCAGCGGACCACTCAAAGTAATAGCCTCATCAGAGAACATGGCTCCGACAGTGTGGCCAGTTCCACTCAGCCTACGGCATTCATCGCAATGACATTGGGCAACCACGATTGGTTGTCCATCGACCTTATAGGTAACTGCGCCGCAGAGGCACTTTCCAGTATATTTGTTTTTCATCTATTGGATAATACTATCGGCGCAAAAAAACACAACCAACATGATGGAATTGTAACTATTGAAATATTGAAATCGGAACCAAAGTTCGGTTCCAAATGCTGGTCACTAAGGGCTCTTAGTTGCCGTTCGCTGCGCAGTCCACGAAGGTCCGCTAAGGGCGGCGGTTTCAACGGGTCGATGCAACACTTTAATCTTTTTGGAAAGATGGAGTGTAAATCATGGCCTATCGCCGCAGACAGTTTTTTACAGATAAACAGAAGTCAGAGATTTGGGATCGTTGGCAACGCGGAGAGCCGAACTGATATCCAAAGAGCTGGGGGCTAAA
Source organism: Paracoccaceae bacterium (assembly GCA_050256375.1). Classification (GTDB taxonomy): domain Bacteria; phylum Pseudomonadota; class Alphaproteobacteria; order Rhodobacterales; family Rhodobacteraceae; genus NORP23. Next base: position 626 of record JBBWVU010000046.1, read on the forward strand.
GCCAGCCATTGGCTTCCCCTTGCTCAATGACGGCTATCCGCAGGTCGTAACCACAGCTAACAACCGCATAGGCCGCTTACGGTCATTCGTTGCAATTGCATCGGGAAAGCTTACCTGTTCCATAAGATCGAAAATTTCCACCATTTTTGCATTTTGGATGCGGGTGAATACCCACGACGTGGCCAATTCAATCGCCACAAAGGACGGTGGCGGAGCACTTCAACGCAGAGGTGCTCCTAACTGATGTTAGATGCCTTTTCCTATGCCACAAACGATCACACCGTACTGTCTACAAAAGCTTCCAGCCATAGAAAACGGATATCCCCAGCGTGTAGGCGGCAAGAATGGCGACGTTGACAGGATTTCCAGACAGCTTTGGCGTTTTAATCTGAGAGACGTTCAAGATCGCAAGTCCTAATCCGCAAGCACCAAGAATGAGGGAAAACACCAAGTTGCCAAAGTATCCTTCAAACATAAATATGAAAACAAGCAGAATACTATTATTATCAATAGCTAAACCTGTATATTTAGCGTCTCCAGAAAGGCCGAAAGTGCTGAAGTAACTAAGCCGGATCGCGCCAAAAACCAACATTACAAAAGCAACTGGCAAAAATGAGGGGTTAAAGTTGGCGTAGCTCAATACTAAAATGGCAGGCGTTATGCCATAACTTACGATATCTATAAGCAGGTCAAGCTGGCCACCAAATGTCCGATCATCGCCGGTTCGCCCTTTCATTCTACGGGCAATAAGCCCGTCGGCCCAATCAAATGCTACGGCCCAGATCATGCCAATCATCGCGGCGGGGTAAACACCGATAATAAGGAAATAAATAGCAAGTAGGCTGCAGCCGAGACCGGCAAGTGAGCAGATATTGGGGAGGTCCTTGATATACGAAAGAATTGGTTTGTTGGCTTGCAGATCTTGATCTGCAGTATTTCCAGTTGTCATGGTAAGTCCTTTGAGTTAGACAATCAAAACCCCGCGGGGTGCGAAGATTTGAGCTATCTGCTTTGCATATTGCGCGCGATGAAAACCTATACTTTTTCATACCATCCTTCACTTCAGGCTTTGAAAGCCCGGAGTAATTTCAGTTTAACTAACTGAAATTGTTCGGATATATGTGCGCAATTTGGAATTTAGATTTCGTCTGGTAACACCGTTTGCGGGTAAACAAAAGGATAAACTGAAAAATGATCGTCTATACTGTTGGCACTTTTGATCTATTGCATGTCGGGCATCTTGCCCTGCTAAACCACTGCAAAACACTGGGAAACATTGTTGCGGTTGGAGTTGCCTCGGATGAAGTTGTTAATCGATACAAGCCCAATGTCCCTGTTATTCCCCTAAATCAGCGCATGCAGATGCTGAAAGCGTTGGACTGCGTTGATATTGTGCGCCCCTACCACGAACTTGAATATGTTTCTGGTTGTAGAGATCTGGATGTAGACATTTTTGTAATTGGCGAAGATTGGGGAAGTAAAAAACACAATCTTGATGTGGAAGCATTCCTTCGAGACGCGGGGAAAAAGATTGTCCAAGTCCGATATAATCCACAAACGTCGTCCACAAAAATAAAACAAGCGGTTCTGGCGCAGTTTCAATCATTAAGGCAAGAAGTTTTGGCCTAATTTCACCGCACTGAGAGATGATTTTGATCAAGCTATGTGGCTTTGGGTTCATAGTGGAAAGTGGAAATTCGCAACGCCTAGGTCGAGCGACGGCATTGGGCCGGAAGCAGACTCTGTCACTAAGGGCGGGGAGCAGCCGTTCGCTGCAGATGCGAAGTAGACTGATCCAATTCCGTTTAGCAGCCATTCGAACAGAAAATACTTAATCCGCAAACCAACGACCATAGAGCACCCTATCCGCCTGATGCATCCGCAGTGCGCACTACTTCGGCGCGGTGACCGACTTGGCTGCGGTCGCGAATTTGATGCGCTTAGATTGTATGCCACTGCGTTACTTGATCAACGCAGTCTCCTTATATTCCCAGGTTGGATTACCCAAGTCAGACGATTCCGCCGCCGAGCCCCGACTGAGCGGGCCGCTTGTCAGATACGTGTGCGCGATAACCCGAGGCCCGATAACACCAGAGAGGTGCGATCGCGCCGCCGTGATTCTGGCGCGCCATAGCTAGGATTGGCTCGACGTCCGTCCGAAAGGCGGTCTTGAGAGTCTCGCTTGCCATTAGTGCGTCGTTTTCTGCCTGATATCCGGCAAGCGCTTTGCGGTCCACCAACAGGGCCTGTGCATAGGCTCGCTGGACTTCCATGGCGCTGTTCATCAGGCTTTCGATCGGGTCGGTCACGTTGTGTGACTGGTCCAGCATATGGGCGGGGTTGAATCCCTCCGGTTCACGCAATTCAGCGCCCACCAATTCGTTAAATACCAAGAATAAACGATAGGGGTCGATGCTGCCGGTATCTAGGTCATCGTCGCCATATTTTGAATCGTTGAAATGGAAACCACCAAGTTTACCAAATTGAATGAGGCGGGCGACGATCATTTCAATGTTTACATTCGGTGCGTGGTGTCCGAGGTCGACAAGGCAAAACGCTTGATCTCCTAATTCCTTGGCAATCAGGTAATTTGTACCCCAATCTTGTACCACTGTTGAGTAGAACGCAGGCTCAAACATCTTGTGTTCTGTGAACAGTCGCCAATCCGCTGGAAGTCCAGCGTATATTTGTTTCATGCCGTCTAAGTAACGCTCAAACGCACCGGTGAAGTTACTTTGCCCCGGGAAATTGGAGCCGTCGCCAACCCATACAGTCAGTGCCTTTGATCCGATGGCCTTTCCGATTTCAATACATTCCAAGTTGTGTTCAACGGCCTGTGCCCGGGTTGCGGCATCCGTGTTTGATAGTGAGCCAAACTTGTAGGAATATTCCTGATCGACCTGATCTTGAAATGTGTTGGAGTTGATGGCATCAAATCCAAGCCCGACTTCGTTTGCCTTGGTTATCAGATCTGCTGGATCAGCCTTGTCCCACGGGATATGCAGTGAGACATCTGGGGTGGCGCGGGTTAGTTGGTTGATCACGCCACAGTCATCGAGTTTATCAAAAATGTGCTGCGGCTCTCCTGCGCCCGGAAATCTGGCAAAACGGGTTCCCCCGGTGCCAACGCCCCATGAAGGTACAGCGATGCCGTAATTCGCGATTTTTTGAGTCAGCGTTTCGATGTCAATATTGCGACGAGCCAGATTATGACCCAGCGCACCGTAATCTTTAGCCAGAGTTTCCATGCGTTTGGCATTGTCCGCTTCGATCAGGTTTGCATCGATCATAACTTCAATCCTTAGCGTGTGAACGATTGGGCATTGCCCGCATCGACGTTGAGAATGTTGCCAGTCGACTTAGACGACAGGTCTGAAGCCAGAAAGAGCGCTGCTTCGGCGATATCTTCCGGGAAAACGCTTCGTTTTAGCAAGGATCTTTTTCTGTAGTGCTCTTCTAATTCAGTTGGCTCCATCGCGTAGGCTGCCGCTCTTTGCTCGCGCCACTCGCCGGTCCAGATTTTTGAACCACGCAACACCGCATCTGGGTTGACCGTATTGACCCGAATTCCGTCTGCTGCGCCCTCAAGCGCCAGACAACGTGCCAGATGGATTTCCGCAGCTTTGGCGGTACAATAAGCAGCGGCATTTGGTGATGCAGCAAGGCCATTTTTTGACGCAATGAAGATTATGCTGCCGCCGGTGCCCTGCACTTTCATAGTACGGAAAGCCTCGCGCGAAACCAGGAAATATCCTTTGGCCAAAATGTCCATATTCTTATTCCACATGGACAATTCTGTATCTTCAATCGGAGCAGAGGATGAAATCCCGGCATTTGAGATCAGAATATCCACGCCACCATAGATCCTTGCTGCGTCTCTATAGGTCGCTTCGACGGCGTTTTCATCCGTTACATCTAATATGGAGGCACGGACTGAATCCGATCCAAAGATATCCGTAAGTTCGGAACTCGCTGCTGACAAACTGTCTTCATCGATATCAGCCAAAACGACACATGCGCCATCCTGTAGGAAGCGAGCCGCTGTAGCTTTTCCAATGCCGCCGGCGCCGCCGGTAACCAGTGCAACTTGTCCGGCTAGCGGTTTGGGCTTGGGCATGCGCTGCAGTTTAGCATCCTCCAACAACCAGTATTCGATGTCGAATGCTTCCTGCTCGTCCAAGCCTACATAGGTGGACACGGTAGACGCTCCACGCATGACATTGATTGCATTGATGTAAAATTCTGCAGAAATTCGGGCGGTAGACTTGTCCTTGGCAAAGGTAATCATGCCAACACCAGGGATCAGATAAACAACCGCATTGGGGTCGCGCATAGCTGGCGACGTTTCTCGCTTACATCTCTGGTAATAGGCAGTGTACCCGTCGCGGTAATTGCTAATGGCGGCGTCGAGGCCAGCGATAGCAGCGTCGACACTGCCGGTTTCTGGATCAAAATCGACGACAAGTGGGCAAATTTTAGTTCGCAGGAAATGGTCAGGGCAGCTGGTTCCTAGCGCAGCCAATGGCATTAATTGAGCGGAGCAGACAAATTCCAGTGTTGCAGCGCTATCATCAAAATGTCCAATTTTTCGTTCGTCCACCCCGATCATTCCGCGAATGACCGGCATGATTTTAGCAGCAAACTCTGCCCGACTCTCTTTGGGAAGTGGCTCGCACTCAGAACCGCCAAAACTAGCAACGCCTTCGGACTTGTTTTCGAGCCAGGCCGAAGCACGATTGATAATTTCAAGCGTAACTGCATAACATTCTTCGGCAGTATCGCCCCACGTGAATAGCCCGTGGCTTCCCAGAACCACACCGCGTGCGTTTGGGTTGTCTTCGCAGAACTTCCCAAGCCAAAGCCCAAGTTCGAACCCGGGACGGCGCCAAGGTAACCAGCCAATGTCATTGCCAAAAATCTCTTGCGTCAACTCTTGCGAATTTTCGGACGCTGCGATTGCAATGATTGCATCTGCGTGAACGTGGTCAACGTGTTTGCGGGGTACGTATGCGTGCAATGGCGTATCAATTGATGCTGCCCGTGGGTT
>JBBWVU010000047.1:0-132447 GCA_050256375.1 Paracoccaceae bacterium
CGGTTCTGATAAGTTTGTTGTTTTCGAGCTTGGCGGGGAAGACGTTCTGGCGCGTATGCGGGCAGACACAGTCGTGGCCGTTGGCGATACGCTGGATGTTGCTGTCGATATGTCGAAGGCTTCGTACTTCTCGCCGGAGACGGGCGAACGATTGGTGTAGGTTTTAACGCTCGGCAATTTCCACAATAAGGTTCTGGGTATACGGCTTGTCCACGATCTGCATAAGCCTGACGCCAACGATAGAAGCTGGATCGGCTGATCCCGAAATATCTGCAGGTTTTGGCTACGTGCCCAGTTTCTTCTGCGTGTCGAAGTATCCGTAATTTGCGCTGTATCTCGCGTTGGTCCTTGGTCATGAACAAGGATCAACGCTACCACGAGAGCCTCAACAACGTCACACCCGCCGATGTTTACTTCGGGCGCGATAAATCCATCATCAGAGAAAGGAAGAAAATCAAGAAGCTGACAATCCAGAAACGCCGCTTACAACACCAAAAACAAGCTGCATAATCAAACCAAGAAGACGAACCAGAGCCTCCAATAGTCTATAAGCTCAACTGTCTAACTTCATCTGACTACGGACACCAATGGAGCAAGAAAATGACCATGAACAACAATATTATGAATACCCAACCTGCTTTGCCCGTCGACTGGTCGTCTGAAGCGATCATCAATCGGCGCGAGACATATTATTCAGCAACGCAAAGAGCGTTTGTGCCTTATGAAAAGCCTTTGATCTTCAAAGAAGGTCGCGGGCAATATCTTTGGGATGAGCAAGGAAACAAGTTTCTCGATCTCCTCGGGATGAACCTTTGCATAAGCATCGGGCATGCCCATCCAGCAATTCAAGAAGCCGTCGTGGAGCAGATGGAATCCTTGGTTCATTGTACAACCATGTTCTACCACCCTGTACCGGCACATTATTGTGAGGAACTTGCAGCCACAATGCCGGAAGGCCACGACTGGGTTGTGCACTTGACAAGCAGTGGAACAGAAGCGGCTGATCTGGCGATCCAGATGGCGCGTTCCTATACGGGAAATACAGACATTGTTGCGCTGCATAACGCCTATCATGGTGCCACATGTGGTGCTCAGTCGCTCTGTGGTATCAGTAACTTCCGTGCCAACACAGTTCAGCTGCCAGGCGCTGTTTTTGCACCGGCTCCGGATCAGTACCGCGGTATGTTCGGAGAAGGTGTCGACCCTTACCTTGATGCGCTGGATCGAACTTTGCATGTCTCAACTTCAATGAATATCGCTGGTATGTTCATTGAGCCCATTCAGGGCTTTGGCGGGGTTGTTCCAATTCCGCATGACTACATGCGCGGCGCCGCCGAACGGGTGCGCGCAGCTGGCGGTCTGCTTATCGCAGATGAAGTGCAGTGCGGTTTTGCCCGAACTGGTGAAAATTTCTGGAACTTCATGGATTCCGGTGTCGTGCCCGATATGGTTATTACTGCCAAGGGTATTGGCAATGGTTTCCCGCTGGGCGCGGTAATTGCGAAGCGGGAAGTGGCCGAGGCGTTTTCGGATAAATTCCATTTTCACACATATGGTGCCAATCCGATGGCAGCTGCAGCTGGGCGTGCGGTTCTTCAGGTCATTCAAAACGAAGGTTTGCAGGAACACTCTCGAATTATGGGTGCGAAACTGCTGGCTGAACTGAAAAAGCTACAGGACAAATACGAAATTATTGGCGACGTACGCGGACAAGGCTTGATGATGGGGATCGAGTTGGTCAAAGATCGTAAGACCAAAGAGCCAGCGGTTGAGGAAACTGTTCGCGTCTTTGAAAAGACACGAGAGAAGCGCCTTGTTATGAGCAAATCGGGCACAAACCGCAACGTTTTGCGGATGTTGCCACCGATGTGTATTCAGGAGAAAGACATCGAGTTCTTTGCCAAGAGCTTCGATGAAGCGTTTGCCGAAATGTAATAAATCGGTCGCGGCCTCCAAAGCCGCGGCCCGACCTACGTCATCAAACAATAATACCCCGAATTTCTAACTAGGAAAATCAAGCGATGCCTTTAGCTTTTATCTTTGATTTAGGCGGTACTGTTTACCGGGGCGGTGCTGCAATTCCCGGCGCTGCCGCATTTATCCGCAAGCTTCGAGACGACGGCGTGCCCTATCTATTTGTGACCAACCGCGGCAACCGCACACCGGCCCATGTTGCCAAACAGTTAACTGGGATGGGGATTGCATGCACCGAAGACACTGTGCTGACTTCGGCACAGGCTACAGCAAAGTATCTCGGTGCCATAAATGCGTATGTGATTGGGGAAACAGGTGTTCTACAGGCATTGACCGATGTCGGTGCTAACGTTGTTGAAGATAACCCCGATGTGGTAATCGTCAGTTATGATACTGCAATCAATTATGACAAACTGACCAAAGCGACGCGACATGTGCTGGCAGGTGCACGCCTGATAGCCACCGACACAGACAACATCATAACGGTCGAAGATGGTGTCCTCCCCGAAGCAGGTCCACTCGTTGCCGCCATAGAAAATGCAACCGGAATAACGGCTGAAGTAATTGGTAAACCCAACCGGATCATTATGGATGAAGCTTCTTCTCGACTTAAGGTGGCCAACAAGGATTGTATTGTTGTTGGAGACTTTTTGATGACGGATATTCTGGCAGCGCATAACGCCGGCATGGCATCTGCGCTTATCCTTACCGGCGTTTCAACGCGTGAAGATATTGCAGCAGCGCCATGCAACCCAATTTGGGTTGTAGAAAATTATATTGAATTGGAAATTGATGTCTATTTGCCATTAACGAAACACTAGCTGAATGAGTGGCATTGTCAGGGAAAATTACTTGATGCGAAATGCGAGATACGCCCAAACCTTGGTCCAATTCACGGGCCGAGGGCAGTTATTGCCCTCTTGCCAATGTGCCGTCCAAGACCAAACGGCGCAGCGAGGCATCTAGTTTTTCCGTACATCTGACCCGTTCTGTCTTAACGCGCCGCAGCCAGCATGAATGTCTGTTTCGACATGATGCGTAGCAACAACAAATGCGAAAACAAATGGCTGCAATGGGCCGAAACCTGCCATTGGGAGATGGCTATCGAAGGTCTGCTTTGTCCGCATAGCTGACGTTGGGCGACTTTTCACGTACGCATCTAATATGAGTGTCCGCCAAGCGAACAAAATTCCCCGTAGGTACATTCAAACAGACACCAAATGAATTTGCCTAGTCGTTACTATCAGCTTGCTGCAACTTCGGAAAGCCGGCATTCAAACCAAATCGCAAAATTCTGCCTACAGGGACCAAATATGCAATCTATAGCTTCTATAGGCATAACTATGTTCTGTCCAAGTTCGTTTTCTAGGCCGAAGTTAACATGTAAAGAACTGCATCGAAGGTTAAATTGAGGAGAGGAAAGGGCCGCGGGGAGTAAGTAAATCAATAGCACTGTTCTTGAAGAGTAACTTTGAATGCAACCAAAACGAAGCCATTCCTTGCAATGCGCGTTTCCCCGTCGCAATCTCGGTAAAAACAGGAGAGATCACATGAGTAACCACGGGTATGAATCCGGTCGTTTGAATCTGCCATTTGTTGGCATCGCGACTTTTGGAAAAAAACCTTACGTCGAGGATTGGACAACCATAAACGCGGACGTGGCAATAATCGGTGCGCCGTTTGATGCAGGCACGCAATATCGCTCTGGCGCACGGTTTGGTCCGCGTGGTGTCCGTGAAGCTTCCACGCTGTTTGCGTTCGGTCACGCTGGAGCGTACGACCACGAAGACGACGCGACCTACCTAGGTGCAGACGTAAACATCGTCGATATGGGTGACGCTGACATCATCCATACCGACACCGTAAAATCCCACGCCAACATCGAACATGCGGTGCGCCAAGCCCTGAAAGGCGGAGCCTTGCCAGTGATCATCGGCGGCGACCATTCCATCAACATTCCGTGCGTTAACGCGTTTGACGATCAAGGCCAGATTCACATCCTGCAAATAGACGCTCACCTTGATTTTGTTGACGAACGCCATGGTGTACGAAACGGCCACGGCAATCCCATGCGCCGCGCGGCCGATCATGACTATGTCACCGGGTTTACCCAATTAGGTATCCGTAATGTGTCCTCGACTGCTAAAGAGGGGTACGAATATGCCCGTACAGTGGGTTCCGACATTCTGTCTGTTCGTCAAACTCGCGCCCTTGGACCCGAGGCTGTCGTGGCACGCATTCCCAAAGGTGCGCGCTTATACGTCACCATAGACATAGACGCTTTTTGTCCTTCCATCGCGCCGGGCACAGGTACACCTAGTCATGGTGGGTTTCTTTATTATGACGTGCTGGAAATCCTGCAACAGGTTGCAAAGCACCATCAGGTCGTCGGAATTGATTTAGTCGAGGTTGCGCCGGATTACGATCAAAGCGACACCACCACCATTCTTGCGGCGCAACTTTTGTTGAATTTCCTTGGTTTCATCTTTCACGAACGAATGCGTGAAAGATGAAGGGGTAAAGAATGCTCCCTATGACGGGGTTACAAAATATTGTTCGCAGGACCGTAAGGGAAACCTGTGATGTTCACTGGACCGCCTTCCTCGATCACGACTATATCGTGTTCACGGTATCCGCCTGCGCCAGCGAGACCCTCGGGGATTGTCAGCATGGGTTCCATTGAAATCACCATCCCCGGTTCAAGCACAGTGGAAATGTCCTCGCGCAATTCCAATCCTGCTTCGCGGCCATAGTAGTGCGAAAGAATTCCAAAACTGTGGCCATAACCAAAGCTACGATATTGCAGCAGGTCACGGCTTGCGAAGAACTCGTTGATCTCGGCGCAAATGTCCGAACAAACCGCGCCCTCTTTGATGATCGATAGGCCAAGTTCGTGCGCGTCGACATTTGCCTGCCAAATTTCCAAGCTGCGTTTGTCAGGCTCGCCCAGCCATAATGTCCGCTCCAACGCTGTGTAATATCCACTGATCATCGGGAACGTGTTCAGGCTTAGAATATCACCCATCTGCAATTTTCGCGTGGTTACGGGATTGTGTGCACCGTCGGTATTCAGACCACCTTGGAACCAGACCCAGCTGTCACGAATTTCTGAATCGGGAAACGAACGGGCTATTTCCAGTTCCATCGCGTCACGTCCCGCCATGGCAATGTCTATCTCGCGAACACCTTCGGCGACGGCGGCCACAACGGCGGCTCCACCGACATCGGCGATCCTTGCGGATTCTTTGATCAGGGCAATCTCGGCCACGGATTTCACCATGCGCTGGGTCATTGTGGCAGGGGCTATATCTACCACCTCAACAGCACCAAGGAATTCGGATAGTTTATCCCGTTGCATCAATGTAACGTGATCACCCTCGATCCCCACGCGGCCAGCTTTACCGACCAATTCGCGCACGGCGCGCCAATAATTGTCGCGCTTCCAGTCAGTATAGATCACATTATCATGCGCCGAACGCCGCCAAGGTTGCCCGCCGTCGATATTGGCCGAAACCGTTGTGGAACGGTCCTGCGTTACAACGCAGGCATAAGGGCGGCCAAAGCTGCAATACAAAAAGCCCGAGTAGTAGGCGATGTTTTGCATGGACGTTAACAAGACAGCGTCAATGTTACGCGCAGCCATTACGGCTCTTAGTTTTGCAAGACGTGCATCATATTCGGATATAGCGAATGGCAACGGAGCTTTGTCACCGTTGTGCAGGATGAAGGTTTCTGGTCTGTTTTTAGTCATTGATTGAACCTCTAAAAAAGGTCCGGGCGTTCAGGACTTAAGCGGTAACCCGCAAGCGAGGGAATCCCCTTGGACGACGCCATCGTCCTTCGCTCAGGCGGCAAGATAGACATAAAAAAATATTTATCCAGTCCTTAAACGACCCTTTACCATCTTGGCGCGAATAGCGTCGCGATGTCGTTTTTTAGAGTAATCACGGCGCAATGTATTGCAAAGTTTCAAGTCTCGCTGTTAAGCTTGAGGAAATTGCGGCCAAGATCGCAGCGTTAACATAGTTTTAACAGGGTTGGCGGGAGATACTTTTTGTCATTTGATAGTCCACAAGACGCATTCGTGGCGTTTGACCACGTTCAAAAAAGTTACGATGGCGAAATTCTCGTCGTAAAAGATCTTAACCTTCAAATTGCCAAGGGCGAGTTTGTGACGATGTTGGGGCCTTCTGGTTCAGGCAAGACCACTTGCTTGATGATGCTGGCTGGTTTCGAAGTTGCCACGCACGGTGATATTTTACTTGATGGCAATCCGATTAATAATATTCCACCACATAAACGCGGCATCGGTATGGTGTTTCAAAACTACGCCTTGTTCCCGCATATGACGGTTGGGGAAAACCTGTCTTTCCCGCTAGAAGTTCGCAAGATGGGTAAGTCCGAGCGCGAAGCGAAAGTTAAGCGTGCCTTGGAAATGGTTCAGATGGGTGACTTCGCTGGGCGTCGACCCGCACAGCTTTCAGGTGGACAACAACAACGTATCGCATTGGCGCGTGCGCTGGTGTTTGATGCCGAACTAGTCTTGATGGACGAACCACTAGGCGCGCTCGACAAGCAGCTACGCGAGCATATGCAGTACGAAATCAAACACATCCACGACCAACTGGGAATAACAGTTGTGTACGTTACGCATGATCAGTCAGAAGCCTTAACAATGTCTGACCGTGTTGCTGTGTTTGATGATGGTGTTATCAAGCAGCTTGCGCGACCGGACGATCTGTATGAACGCCCCGAAAATGCTTTCGTTGCACAATTTATTGGTGAGAACAACAAACTTGAAGGTGTCATAAAAGCACGTGAAGGTGACAATGTACTTGTCGAAATCGACGGTGGCATGACTGCGCGTGCGTTGGCAGTTAATTGCGGCGCTCCGGGTGAACGGACGATGCTTTCTATCCGTCCGGAACGCGTATTTCTCGACACTTCAGCACCAAATACGACCGATGCGCTGGTGCAGGAGCTGATCTATCTAGGCGATCACATCCGCTGTCGTATGACGGTTTCGGGCCATGATAATTTCATCGTCAAAGTTCCCAATGCTTCGGGACACAAACATCTGGTTGTTGGCGAAAATACCAAAGTCAGCTGGCAAACCGAAGACTGCCGGGCCCTCGACCCATAAGAATTCGTGTTGCTGTGCCAACGCATGGCAACTCTAATGGCCGCGTGACCCTACCCACAGCGCGGCGGAACATAACGGGTAAATTAGGGAGAACCTTTATGAAACTCAGAAGTATTTTAATCGGTGCAACCGCCCTTGTGGCTGTTAGCGCTGCCGCTGCTAGCGCAGGTTCGATCACGGTCGTATCCTGGGGTGGCTCGTACACGAAATCGCAGGTCGAAGCGTATCACAAGCCTTGGATTGCAGAGACGGGCAACACGATCGTTTCCGAAGATTACAACGGCGGCTTGGCCGAAGTTAAAGCGCAAGTCGAAGCCGGCAACGTATCTTGGGACTTGGTAGACGTAGAATTTTCCGACGCGATCCGCGGTTGTGACGAAGGCCTGCTGGAAGAGCTGGACTTGTCCATGTTGCCAGACGGTGCTGACGGTAGCTCCGCTGCGGACGATTTCCTTGAAGGTGGGCTGAGCGATTGTGCGGTTGCAAACATCGTTTGGTCGACAATCTTCGCCTACGACAGCTCCAAAACTTCGGGCGTGGACAGCATCGATGATCTGTTCAACCTCGAAGAATTCCCGGGCAAACGTGGCCTGCGTAAAGGTGCTAAATCCGTTCTGGAAATGGCGCTGATGGCTGACGGTGTTCCGGCTGCCGAAGTATATGCTGTTCTGGACACCGACGAAGGCGTTGATCGCGCGTTTGCGATGCTTGACACCATTAAAGACGATGTTGTCTGGTGGGAATCCGGTGCGCAGCCTCCACAGCTTCTGGCGGATGGCGAAGTTGTTATGACGACTGCCTACAATGGCCGTATCTTCAACGCAGCCGTTGCCGAAGGCAAATCGTTCGAGGTCGTTTGGGACGGTCAAATCATGGACTTCGACCTTTGGGTAATTCCAAAAGGCGCGCCAAACAAAGACTTGGCTATGGAATTCATCGTATATTCCACAGGCACCCAACGTCTGGCAGATCAGGCTTCGTGGATCTCCTATGGTCCGGCACGTAAGTCCTCGGGCGCACTTGTTGGTCTTTACAGCGATGGCAAGACCGTAATGGGTCCACATATGCCAACATCTGCGGCTAATCTGACGAACGCTATCGTCAGTGACTTCGAGTTCTGGGCAGATAACGCCGACGAGCTGAACGAGCGTTTCAACGCTTGGCTGGCCAAGTAAGACAATTGTCGGAGGGGCCAATGGTCCCTCCGGCCTCTTTCAAGGAAAACGTATATGTCTGATACCAAGCTCGTTCTCGCCGCAGATGGCACGCCTTTGAAAAAGAAGCTTGCACAGGCTCTTTTTCAAAGCCGTGTAAGGGCGTTCGGTCTGGTTTTACCCCTGCTGATATTTATCGTTGCCAGCTTCATCATCCCGATTTTTTCGTTGATGGTGCAGGGGGTGAAGAATGACACCTATTCCTCGTATATGCCCGCAACGACTTCGATCATGGCCGAGTGGGATGGCCTCTCAGAGCCAACAGAAGAAATGTTCGCCGCCCTGGTCCGTGATCTGATACAGGCGCGTGCAGACAAAACCATTGGCCGTGTCGCGACCCGCGTTAACCGCGAAGAAGCTGGCACACGTTCGTTGTTCACCAAGTCCGCCCGCAAGGCCGCCAAGCTCGAAGCGCCGTTTATGGCCGCGATGCTGGATATTAACGAAGACTGGGGCTCTATCGACGTTTGGGGTGCCATGAAGGTGTCATCGCAGACATTCTCGCCAGCGTTCTATGCTGCGGCTGTGGATGCGGATTACAAGGCCGACGGCTCGATCGTGCGGCTTGACCCCGAGGACCGGATTTACGTCTACCTGTTTGTTAAAACTCTTACCGTTGCGTTGGCCGTAACGCTGTGCACGCTTGTGCTGGGGTATCCCGTTGCGTGGCTGCTCGCCAGCTTGCCAATCCGGCAATCCAACCTGTTGATGATCCTTGTGCTACTGCCATTCTGGACCTCCCTTCTGGTGCGGACGACCGCCTGGATCGCCATGCTACAAAGTCACGGGGTGTTGAATAACATATTCGTCTGGCTTGGCATCACATCTGACGAAGCCCGTTTCAGCCTGATTTACAACATGACCGGTACAATCATTGCCATGACGCATATTCTGCTGCCCTTCATGATCTTGCCGCTATTCTCGGTGATGAAAGGCATTCCGCCGACGTATCTTCGGGCGGCTAAATCCTTAGGCGCAACCAACTGGACCGCGTTCTGGCGGGTCTATTTCCCGGGAACAATACCGGGGATCGGCGCGGGGGCGTTGCTCGTATTCATTCTATCAATTGGCTACTACATCACGCCTGCCCTGGTGGGTGGACAAGACGGCCAGTTAATCTCGAACTTCATCGCATACCACATGCAGAAATCCCTAAACTGGTCGCTGGCTGCTGCACTTGGCGGGATACTGCTGGTGATCGTGCTGATAATTTACTGGGTCTACGACAAGGTAGTGGGCATCGACAACATGAAGATGGGATAACCGATGTCTGCACTTCCTCCATATGCCACCCTTGGCCAACGTGTCTGGTACTACACCTTCCGTGTGATTTGCGCGCTGATCTTCATTTTCCTGATCACCCCGATCCTGATTATCGTACCCCTCAGCTTCAACGCCGAGCCGTATTTCACCTTCACCTCCGGCATGCTGAGCTTCGATCCCGACGCCTACAGCCTGCGCTGGTACGCCGATATTTTCCACAACGGCATGGCCGACCCTGACGCGACCGAGGGCTGGTGGGCCGACATGTGGCAGAATTCCCAATGGGTTCGTGCGACGAAAAACAGCTTCATCATCGGCTTTTGTGCGACAGTGCTGGCAACCAGTTTCGGGACGTTAGCTGCGATTGGTCTTAGCCGTTCGGAAATGCCCTATAAGGGGTTGATTATGTCGATCCTGATCTCGCCAATGATTGTCCCGTTGATCGTAACAGCGGCGGGCATGTTCTTTTTCTACTCCAACGATTTTAATCCGTTCGTTGAAGGTAAACAGGCGTTGGCCGGCACCAAGCTCGGGATTATTTTGGCCCACGCCGCCCTTGGTACGCCGTTTGTGATTATCACTGTTACGGCCACGCTGGTTGGATTCGATAACAGCCTGACACGGGCAGCGGCCAACATGGGGGCGGGGCCGGTTCGAACTTTCTTCAAAGTACAAATGCCATTGATCTTGCCGGGTGTAATCTCCGGCGGGCTGTTCGCCTTCATCACTTCGTTTGACGAGGTGGTCGCGGTATTGTTCCTTGCCAGCCCCGAAGACAAAACCATCCCTCGCCAGATGTGGTCAGGTATCCGCGAGCAAATTAGCCCGACGATTTTGGCTGTGGCTACGATATTGGTGATCATTTCAATTGCTCTGCTGACGGTGCTGGAGTTGCTGCGCCGACGCTCGGAGCGTTTGCGTGGTCTTAGCCCAGGTTGAGTTGATTGCAGTAATGAAGGAAGATCGCAACATCGATTAACCTTCGTTATTGCTTAGAAAACAAGCGTCTCGGACCCGACGTCGGTTTCTTAAGTTTGGACAGTTCAAGCATATGCCATGCAAGTGCTTGATTACTTGACACAACCGGTTTGCCGATGCGGTTTCCTAACTATAGGGGTGGACCAATTCAAAGGGGGAGGATCAACCATTTCAACCACGAACGACATCTCTACAGCCGACAGAATATTAAACTCAATCGTACTGCTGCTCTCTCCGAGTGGCGGCAGCTTTGTTCTGCATAAATTCCGGCATATTGTGGGGAACTGAGACTAGTTCGCTTTTGTCTGACAGCACCGAACACAGGGTTACACGGGTTCGTTGTTCATGCAGATTACTTACCTGAGGTCTTGCTAGGTGATTCACCAAAGCGGGATTTATACAGGCGGGTCAAAACTGTTCCACTTGAGAAACCGCAGGCAGCTGCCACTTCGGTAACGGACATATCTGTTTCACACATAAAACTTCGCGCCAGATCAAGCCGAATATTCTTGTAATGTTGCGAAGGTTTTTCGTTTAAATGCAGACCAAACAGACGTTCTATTTGTCTCCGCGAAATCCCTTCAATTTCGGCGAGTTCATCCAGCGTCAGCGGCTCTTCGATGTTGTCATGCATCAACTTGATAATGCGCATAAGGCGACGATTACGACTTTCGATAGACTTTGAAATTGATGATCGTTGACCGATACTTTTTTGCCTTTTGACACTGTGAACACACATATCCATAACGCCACGGGCGAAGTCGGGGCCATAATCGTTCTCGATAATATCAAGCATCATGTCGATCGCTGCCGCACCACCTCCACAAGTCATGATACCAGCGTCGTTTACATATATTTGTCTAGTGATTCCCAAATCTGGATACCGTTCCTGAAATGCAGGCTGGTTTTCCCAGTGCAAGGTGAACTTGCGGCCTTTAAGAAGGCCAGCGTTTGCCAGTGCATATGCACCTGTACAAATGCCGCCTACCAGACCACCAAGGCTTTTGTGTTGTCGCAATATATCCAGTGTTTTCGGAGTTGTAGAAACGTATCCTTCCAAGCCCGAGCAAACGAATACAGCGTCTTTGCGATTTGGATTGCAGGCATCGCCGTCCACACTGATTGATACACCATTTGAGCAAGTTACAGGTAAACCGTCCTCGGAAATCAGATGCCAGCGATAAAGACACTTTCCAGTTAGCTGGTTCGCAATTCTAAGGGGTTCAACAGCTGCGCCAAACGCAAGCATTGTCATTTTCGGCAACAAAATGAAGTGGAAATCTCGAACCGTAATGGTGCCGTCTACATCTAGAAAAGCTGCCCCCTGCTGAACGAATTTCTCCATTTCCTCAGCAGAAACACCAGACTGAACTTCCCCCTTATTATCACCGAATAAGGGATTCTTATTCATACTTACCTCACCTAGATTTCGAGTGCCCGCACTCCGCACACGTTATACAGCACTCTATACTACTTTTATATAAGCACGATCTCCGACTTCTGTTTTGACGCGCGGTGGCTTTTATTTTGGCCGTAATAATAAACTATTGAATGTCCTCTAGCAATCCCAGTGTACCATCACAATCTTGAATAACGCGACCTTCCGCAATTAGCTTATCAAGAAGTTGGTAGGTCACTGTCGCACCCAGCCCAGTTTCAGACGCGACAGAGCCATGCCGAGGTTGCCACTTGCTATCCGATGAACTCCCCTTTTGAATGGCTTCCACAACAATCTGATGGCTTGTCTTTCGTTTGGCGTTGGCATCATTTTTTGTGGATAACCTAACTTGGCACTGGATATTTTACATAAACCTGCCGATTGGCGTTGTAGCGTTAACCATTTTTGCGATTGCCTTCAAACCGAAAGGTGTGCGGATCAAGCACCAGATCGACTACCTCGGCGCGTTCTTGCTAACGGTTTCTTTATCATCTGTTGTTTTGGTAACCAGCCTGCTTGGCCAGAGTTACACCATCGGTTCCTCACTAATTTTGTCGCTTGCTGCGATGGCTTTGGCAGCAGCAGTAGCTTTTGTTATCGTAGAACGCAGCGCGAGTGAGCCTATTTTGCCTATGGGATTGTTCAAATTTAACACTTTCACAGTCATGAGCGGCGTAGGGTTTGTTGTCGGTATGGCCATGTTCGGCACGATGATCTTCCTGCCGCTGTATTTACAAACCGTTAAGGATGTCAGTTCGACTATTTCAGGCTTACAGCTTTTGCCAATGATGGTCGGGATTCTGGGCGGTGCCATTGGCTCGGGCCAGATCATTAGCCGGACAGGAAAATACAAGTTTTTGCCGATAATTGGAACGTTCGTATTGACGGTAGGTCTGGTGCATTTGAACCAACTGCGCCCCGATACGCTGAACTGGGTTGTGTCTCTGGATATGTTTATCGTTGGGTTGGGCATGGGGCCGGTGATGTCTGTGGGTTTGACGGCGATTCAAAACGCGGTGCCGCGTGATATGCTGGGAGTCTCGACCGCTGGGTTTACACTGTTCCGACAAATTGGCGGCTCGATCGGGGTGGCGGTTTTCGGGACCATGTTTACGGATCGCCTGACCCAAAGTCTGGCCGGTACACCGATTGCCGAGGTCGGTATTCACTACCTTGGTGCCGAGATGATTTCGCGAATGCCAGAGGAGTTGCGACAGTTGACGCTGGTTGCAATTACTGACGCGTTGACCCCTATTTTTGTGATCGCAGCGATCATGGCCGCGATTGCCTTTATCGGCAGTTGGTTCCTTGAGGAATTGCCGTTGCTGGACAAAATTTCAGATGAGGATGAGAGCGTTAGTTAAGATTTCGTTAACAGCGCAACCAATTCCACATGGGAAGACCAACGGAACTGGTCAACGACTTGAACCCAGTCAATCGTATATCCAGCGTTAACCAATATCTTGGCGTCCCGTGCAAATGTTACGGGGTTACAAGAAACAAATGCGATACGCGAGACGGTGGCCTCAGACAGGGCCTCGCATTGGGCTTTCGCCCCTGCGCGGGGTGGGTCGATGACGATGGCGTCAACCTTTTTCAGGTCTTCGGCAAGCATAGGATTGCGGAACAAATCGCGTTTGTGGGTTGTTATCGTTTTCAACCCTTCGCCCAAGCGCCAAGCGGCATCCAGTGCGTCCAGTAGGGGTGCGTCGCCCTCGACTGCAAGAACCGTGGCTTGTTTGGCCAGCGGCAGCGAGAATGTTCCGCATCCGGCGAATAGGTCAACTATGGTGCTGGCATTGCCAACGGCTTCGATCACTGTATTGGTTAAGGAAATCTGACCAGCCTCGGTAGCCTGCAAAAATGCCCCAACGGGCGGCGATACCGATACGCCATCGAACGTCTGCACAGGAACCGAACGAATTGCGACAACCTCGTCGTTCCAGCTTAAACGCGCCAGCTTGAATTGCTCGACGAGTGCGCCGAGTTCGACCATCATCGGACCGTCTGCCTCTTTAGCATCTTCGACGCTGACATCAGGCCCCGAAGCGGATTGTGTTACTGAAATGCTAATGCTCGCCTTACGCGACGCGCCGATTTTGGTTAACGCTTCCATTGCAGGCAGTGTCGCCATGATGTCAGGGTGCAGCAGTTTGCACGACGGGATGGCGATCACGGTATCCGAAGCGCGGCCGTGAAACCCAATCAGTACACCTTTTTTGGTCCGCTGTGCGGCGAAAGTTGCGCGGCGGCGGGATTGCGCAGGCGAAGTGATGATCGGGCGGAATTCGGATTCCAGATCGTGGGCCGCCAGCGCGTTGCGCACCACATCGGTTTTCCAGTCCGCCAACAGAGAATCCGAGGCGTGTTGCATCGAACATCCGCCACAGCTTTTGAAATGCGGACAGGGAGCTTTGACGCGATTGTCCGAGGGTTCGATAATACGGGGTTTGGGGATCCGGTTGCCGGAAACCTCGCCTTCGACAACTTCGCCTGGAAGTGTGAACGGAATGTAAACGGGCCCCTCGGGTCCATCAGCAATCCCATCACCCTGAATGCTTAACTGCTTAATCGTGAAGTTCATAATCAGTTAACCTTTGGTTTGATGACGTGTCCGAAGCCGCCGTTGACCGCCCAGTCGCCGGCGGAGAATGCCGTTCTGATCAACCCATTTGAAGCGGGCGGTCTTGGCGAGTTCCGGCATCTTAAACCAGTTTGCTTGCGATCATAGCTTTGGCAATCGCACGGAACGCGGCGGCGGGCTTGCTGTCCGGATCGGAAGTCACAATCGGCGCGCCTGTGTCGGCGGCGGTGCGGATGTCGATATGCAGCGGGATTTCCCCGAGGAAGTTGAAGCCCTTGCTTTTAGCCTCGGCTTTGGCGCCACCGTGCCCGAAGATGTGTTCCTCATGGCCACATTCAGTGCAGATGTGCGTTGACATGTTTTCGATAATGCCCAGCACCGGGGTCGAGGTTTTGCGGAACATGTCTATGGCTTTGCGCGCGTCCAGAAGCGCGATGTCCTGCGGTGTGGAAACGACAACGGCTCCGGCAATTTTTGTTTTCTGCGACAGGGTTAATTGCACGTCACCGGTGCCCGGTGGCAGGTCGATCACCAACAGGTCCAGATCTCCCCATTGGACTTGGTTAAGCATTTGTTGCAACGCGCCCATAAGCATCGGGCCACGCCAGACGACGGCTTCGTCCTCTTTCATCATCAGACCCATCGACATCACAGTGACGCCGTGGCTTTGTAAAGGAATGATTAATTTTCCGTCGGGCGAGGACGGGCGTTTGTTAATTCCCATCATGCGCGGTTGCGAGGGGCCGTAAATATCGGCGTCCAGAAGGCCGACTTTCATCCCTTCGGCCGCCAGTGCCACTGCCAGGTTGGCTGACACAGTCGATTTGCCGACCCCGCCTTTGCCAGATGCAATCGCTATGATTTTCTTAACGCCGGGGATGCCTTGCGGGCCGGCGGGGGCAGGGCGTTTGGTGGCTCCGCCAAGATTAGGTGGCGCGCCGGGGGCCGAGTGGGCCGTTAATAAAGCGGAAACTTTTCCGATGCCGTCGATAGCTTCGAGTTTCTCGACCGCTGCGGTGCGGACGGCCTCCATCGCGACGCCTTGGGCGGATTCAACCTCCATCACAAAGCGCACATCGACGCCTTCGATCGTTAAGGCACGCACGATATTTGCGGCCACAATGTTTTTCTTGCTGAACGGATCCTCGATAGTACCGAGGACTTCAAGTATTTGCTCGCGTGTAACAGTCATTTTTAATGTTCCAACTTGGGTAAATCATGCGTTGCCTCTAAATTGACTATTCACGAAGTATAGACAAGTGGGTGTGGCAAAATATCAATAAAAGCGATGTGCTATAGTTTCGCGGTACGATCGAGAAACTATTTGAACTGTAAATTATCAATTTGACTTTTTGGTAAAGATTGTTCTTACTTCTCTTCATTAAGTAAACATGGAGGAAATTATGATAAAAACCAACTATTTATTAAGCGTTACCGCTGTGGCACTCGTATCCAGCTTTGGTGCGGCGCAAGCCGCCGAAGATTGCCCGCGTGGTACATTGGACGAGCGATATTGCGATCGTAATGGTGACCTTTTGGCGGATGCGCCTACGGATCCAGCAGATTTCGTAAACCCGGACACTCTGATTTTTGCTTACACACCGGTTGAAGATCCGGCCGTGTATAAAAGCGTTTGGTCCGATTTCCTGGATAACATGGAAGAAGTAACCGGCAAGAAAGTCGTGTTCTTCCCTGTTCAATCGAACGCGGCACAGATCGAGGCTATGCGCTCTGGCCGTTTGCACATTTCTGGCTTTAACACGGGTTCCAACCCGTTGGCGGTTAACTGTGCGGGCTTCAATCCGTTCACAATCATGGCGTCGCTGGATGGTAACTTCGGTTACGAAATGGAAATCCTGACCTACCCTGGATCGGGCATCGAGAAAGTTGAAGACATCAAAGGTGGCGTTCTTGCGTTCACTTCGCCAACTTCGAACTCCGGCTTCAAGGCGCCTTCGGCGATCCTGAAGGGTGACTTCGATATGTTGCCGGATCGTGACTATGAACCTGCGTTCTCGGGTAAGCATGACAACTCCATCCTGGGTGTTGCAAACCACGATTACCCTGCGGCATCGATCGCCAATTCGGTTCTTTTCCGTATGATCAGCCGTGGTGTTATTGAGGCGGATGATGTGATTTCGATCTATAAATCGCAAACATTCCCGACTACCGGTTTCGGTATCGCGCACAACCTCGACCCTGAACTGGCGGCCAATATCCGCAAGTCGTTCTTCGAGTTCGAGTGGGAAGGCACATCGCTTCAGGAAGAGTTCGAGAAATCCAATGAGGGTCAATTCCTACCAATGACTTATCAGGAATTCTGGGAGGTTATCCGCAAAATTGACACCGCAAACGGTGTTTCGTATTCTTGCGAATAAATAATACTTTAGTGCCCGTGTGTTAGTTCACGCGGGCATTTTTTTATGGGTTAGGGTTTGAATAGATGTTGAAGTTAGAAAAGCTCACAAAAGTTTACAAAACCGGTGACAAGGCGCTTAGCGACGTTGATCTGGAGGTGGCCAAAGGGCAGGTAATTGCGCTTATCGGACCATCCGGTGCTGGAAAAAGCACACTGATCCGTTGCATCAACCGGCTTGTTAATCCGACTAGTGGCTCGGCCACATTGGATGGCGTTAATCTAACGTCGTTGGGATCGGGCGCGCTGCGCCGTGAACGTCGCCGCATGGGTATGATTTTTCAGGAATACGCGCTTGTTGAACGCCTGACAGTGATGGAAAACGTCTTGTCTGGCCGTCTTGGCTACGTTGGTTTCTGGCGTAGTTTCTTGCGAAAATTCCCGCAATCTGATGTGGACGAGGCTTATCGCCTGTTGGACCGCGTTGGTCTGCTACACATGGCTGATAAACGGGCTGACGAACTGTCAGGCGGGCAACGCCAGCGTGTCGGGATTTGTCGGGCTTTGATCCAGGATCCTGCGTTGTTGCTGGTGGACGAGCCGACGGCCTCGCTTGACCCAAAGACATCACGCGAAATTATGCGGCTAATTGTCGAGATGTGTCGCGAACGTGGACTGTCGGCGATTATTAATATTCACGACGTTAATTTGGCACAGATGTTTGTGCGGCGCGTGGTGGCATTGAACGAGGGTATGATCATTTTTGATGGTGGCCCGACCGAGCTGACACCCGAAGTACTAACCCGCATTTACGGCGAAGAAGACTGGGAAGCCACAATCGAGGCCGTAGACGATGACGAGGAGGGTGAAGCGTGAGCGTGACACTCGAATCCCAAGTCGGCACACCTTGGAAAAAACCACCGTTCATCAAAAACTCCACCATTCGGTGGGGGATGCTGATCATTGCTACAGTGTATTTTTTCATGGCTCTTGGTTCCATGGATGTGAACTGGGAACGTGTTTATTTTGGATTGGAACGTGGTCGCCGGTTTGTGGCTGCCTTCCTGCACCCGGATTTCGGGTCGCGGGCGTCTGATATCAAAGAAGGCATGATGGAAAGTGTGATAATGACCGTAACTTCGACGGTTGTCGGTATTGCGATCTCTATCCCGATTGCATTAGGGGCGGCGCGCAACATCGCACCTTTACCTGTATATCTGGTTTGTCGGTTCATCATTTCCATATCGCGGGCGCTGAACGAAATCATCGTGGCTATCCTGTTCGTGGCCATCTTCGGGTTCGGCCCGTTGGCTGGGTTCTTAACGCTTAGTTTCGCGACTATCGGGTTTTTGGCCAAACTGTTGGCCGAGGAAATCGAAGACATGAACAAAGTTCAGGCCGAGGCCGTGGAGGCAACCGGATCAAGTTGGTTGCAATGGATTAACTTCGGGGTGCAACCGCAGATTATGCCTAGGTTAATTGGTTTGTCGATCTATCGTTTAGATATCAATTTCCGTGAATCGGCCGTTCTTGGGTTGGTTGGCGCGGGTGGTATTGGGGCGACGTTGAATACAGCGTTTGACCGTTACGAGTTTGACACCGTGGCAGCCATCCTGTTGATCATCATCGTTGTCGTCATGGTGCTTGAGTATCTCTCGGGCATTATCAGAGCGAGGGTTCAGTAATGCCTATAAATGATAAAAATGGTGTAAAAGTCTGGCAAGTCCGTGACCGTAACGCACAACTGATCCGTTGGGCAATGTGGATGGCGGCGGCGATCATTTTCTACGTTAGCTGGATGAAAATCTCAGACCAGACGACGTGGTTCTTCGTTTATGACGCACCCCGAATTGCAGCGGATATTGGTGGACGAGCGTTACCGCCACGTTGGAGCTATATTTCTCAGCTTGGCAAGCCGATCTGGGATACGCTGAATATCGCGACGCTTGGCACGTTCTTTGCACTGTGTATGGCGGTTCCGATTGCATTTATGGCCGCACGTAACACGACGCCGAGCAAGCTGTTTATCAGACCACTGGCGTTGCTGGTGATCGTGTCCACACGCTCGATCAATTCGTTGATCTGGGCGCTGTTGCTGGTGTCAATCATCGGGCCGGGCGTGTTTGCGGGAATGGTTGCGATTTCGATCCGCTCGATCGGATTTTGTGCCAAGTTGCTGTATGAGGCAATCGAGGAAATTGACGAGGTTCAGGTTGAAGCTGTTATCGCAACGGGTGCAAATCGTTGGCAGGTAATGGCCTTTGGAATCGTGCCGCAAATCCTTCCGGCGTTCGCAGGTATCGCGGTGTTTCGTTGGGACATCAATATCCGTGAATCGACTGTGTTGGGTCTTGTGGGTGCGGGTGGCATCGGGTTGCAGTTGCAATCGTCGCTGAACACGCTGGCCTGGCCGCAGGTTTCGCTAATTCTGGCTGTTATTCTGGTCGCCGTTGTAATAGGCGAGTTTATATCGGCCAAAGTACGTGGCGCGATCATCTAGGATTTACCATGATGTCTGATGCGGATTGGGCCTTTACCCAGTATGAAAAAGTGCGGGATGCGTTGCCAAAGGCAGCGTTTCCGGCGCGCTCGTCCCATATTGCGAACATCAGCGAGGTGGCCGATCAATTCGACGTTTTCCTGCTGGATGCTTTTGGCGTTCTTAACGTTGGAGATACCGTCATTGAGGGCGCGCCTGAACGTGTCGCAGCCTTGCAGGCTGCAGGCAAGCAGGTGTTTGTGCTAACCAACTGCGCGTCTTTGCCCCCCGAGGTTTCGTTGGCTAAATACCGCAAGTTCGGGTTTAATTTTCAACAATCAGACGTGATCGCCAGCCGCGATGCGTTGAGTGTCGGGTTGGCGGGCCGTTCCGAAAAGTTATGGGGCGTGATGGCATTGGAGCATTCCAGACTCGAGGATTTCCCCGTGCCCTGCGTGCGCCTTGGGTTGGACGCTGAGATGTTTGATAAGGTCGAGGGGTTTATTCTGCTAGGTAGTGCGCCATGGACCGAAGAGCATCAGGATATGCTGGTTTCCAGCCTTAAGCGTAATCTACGTCCTGTAATGGTTGGAAATCCCGATATTGTGGCCCCGCGTGAAACTGGGCTGTCGCTGGAGCCGGGGTGGTATGGCCATGATTTGGCACATCGCACGGGAATCAAGCCGGAGTTTTTTGGTAAACCGTTTATGAACGTCTATGATCTGGCCTTGGCGCAAGTTGATCCCGCAATTCCACGCGACAGGATCGCTATGGTAGGCGACACGTTGCATACCGATGTTCTTGGCGGCGCAGCAATCGGGGTGAAAACTATTCTGATAACAGAATACGGATTGTTTGCCGGTAAAGATGTCGCAGACTATATTACCCAGAGTGGTATTGTGCCTGGCTGGATTTCCAGACAGATCTAAAATACTAGTAAAATATTGCAAATTTTCCCATTGGCAAAGATGTGTATTTTTGAAAGAGTGAACGGGAAATCATCCTTAACGCAGGAGGCAGCGGCATGCGCTTTGAGTCGCCAGACACTATTGAACAGGCCATTGATCTGTTAAACACATGCGACGGTACCTCGTGCGTGCTTGCAGGTGGAACGGACGTTTTGGTCCAACTTCGTTTAGCTATGGCAGAGCCCGAGCTGATCGTAGACATCAAGAAAATCGCAGGCATGCGGGATATTACCGCCGAGAACGGCGGATTTCGCATCGGGGCGGCTGTCTCTGGGGCTGAAATGGGCGAAAACACCGATTTGGTGGCTATGTGGCCCGGTGTGGTTGAAGCGATGGAGCTGATTGGTTCGACGCAAGTTCAGGGGCGTGCGACAATGGTCGGTAACCTTTGTAATGCGTCTCCCGCAGCTGACAGCGTACCTGCGATGGTCGTAGCAGGTGCCATCGTCTCGATTTCCGGACCAGACGGCACGCGCGAATGTGCGGTGGGGGATATTCCTGTCGGGCCGGGTAAGACTTCGCTAAAGCAGGGCGAGATTATCACTTCAGTGTACCTGCCTGCGCGGCCTGATAATTCGGGCGATGCATATTTGCGCTTTATTCCGCGCACTGAAATGGACATCGCTGTTTCTTCGGCAGGTGTTAACCTGACGTTGGATAGCGAGGGCGTTGTAACGGCAGCGATGGTTTCTTTGGGGGCAGTTGCACCCACTGTGTTGGTGGTTGACGATGCGGCCAAGGCGATCATCGGAACGAAGTTGGATGAGGATGCGCAAGCTGCATTGCAAGCGGCTTGTTCTGCTGCCTGTAGCCCGATTGACGATAAACGCGGAACCGTCGAGTTTCGCACCAAAACCGCAGGCGTTCTGGCAAAACGTGCTGCCGTAATTGCCTATGCACGCGCGGGAGGTTCGAAATGAGTAAGATACATGTAACAACCAGAATTAATGGCGATGCCGTTGAATATCTGTGTGACCCGAGCGAGACGTTGCTGGACGTTTTACGCAACCGTGTTGGTTTAACCGGCGCCAAGGAAGGCTGTGGCTCTGGAGATTGTGGCGCTTGCTCGGTCGAGTTGGACGGGCGCTTGGTGTGTTCGTGTTTGGTGCTGGCGGCCGAGGCCGATGGGGCTGAGGTCTCGACAGTCGAGGGTATGGCTGATGGTGAGAACCTGCATATTTTGCAACAGAAAATTCTGGATCACGCTGCTTTGCAGTGCGGGATTTGCACACCGGGGATATTAGTGGCGGCCAAGGCGTTGCTGGAAAAGAACCCTGATCCAACCGAGACCGAGGTTCGGTACTGGCTGGCAGGAAATCTGTGCCGTTGCACAGGGTATGACAAAATTATCCGTGCGGTGATGGATGCCGCTTCTGAAATGCGGGGGGCCTGATTATGGTTACGGAATATAAAGAAGGTACAACAGGTGCTGAATTTTCGGAACGTGAATTCAAAGTCGTAGGCACGCGTCCACAGCGCCCTGACGGAATAGACAAGGTTACGGGTCGGGCGATGTTCGGGGCGGATTTGACTGCACCGGGGATGTTGCACGCTACGATCCTTCGCAGCCCACATGCGCATGCGCGGATCGTCTCGATCGATACTTCCGCGGCTTTGGCTATGGACGGGGTGAAAGCGATCGTGACGTCTGAAGATTTCGTTAAGCAGTCAAGTTCCGGCAATCAGGATACTCTGGATAACTGCATGGCGCGGGGCAAAGTGTTTTACGACGGGCACGCCATTGCGGCTGTAGCGGCAACCAACGTTACCGTTGCCAATGCGGCGCTTAAGCTGATCAAAGTTGAATACGAAGTTTTGCCGCATGAGACCGATGTAGATGCGGCGATGCTCGACAGTGCCCCGATTTTGCACGAGGGGCGGAATTTTCGCAATATTCCAGATGGTAACAACGGCAATGTCTCGGGTTTCTGGGAATTCGGTCACGGCGACGTGGACGAGGGGTTCGCTGAGGCTGACCTGATCCTTGAGCGTAGCTTCAAAACTGCCGCTACGCATCAAGGGTATATCGAGCCGCATGCTACGCTGGCCACGATGGGTCCAGATGGGCGCGGCGAGATTTGGGTTTGCACGCAAGGCCACTATATGGTTCGCGATATGTCGGCGGCGTTTGTCGGGATGGAAGCCAGCCAGTTACGGGTTACGGCCTCGGAAATTGGGGGCGGGTTTGGCGGAAAGACCACCGTTTATCTGGAACCAGTTGCGTTGGCTTTGTCGCGAAAAGCCGGCCGTCCGGTCAAAATGGTTATGACCCGCGAAGAAGTATTCCGTGCGTCTGGCCCTACAACTTCGTCCAGTACGGACGTGAAAATAGGCATAACGAAGGATGGGCATATTACTGCAGGCCAAGCTAAATTACGGTATCAGGGCGGGGCGTATCCGAACATCACGGCGATGCTAGGTGCGATGACTGCGTTTGCGGCTTATGATCTGGGTGCGGTCAAGGCCGAGGCGTGGAACGTTCTGACCAACCGCCCCAAACAGGCGGCCTATCGTGCGCCTGGTGCGCCGATGGCGATTTATACTGTGGAATCCGTTATTGATGAAATGTGCCAGAAGTTGGGGCTCGACCCGCTGGAGGTGCGTTTGTTGAATGCCGCAAAAAAAGGCACCAAGTCGAGCTATGGGCCAACTTTTGACGAGATCGGCCTGATTGCAACGCTGGAGGCCGCCAAAGCGCATCCGCATTACGCTGCACCACTTGGGCCTAATCAGGGGCGCGGGTTGTCTTGCGGATTCTGGTTTAACTTTGCCGGAAATAGCAGTGTTTCACTGAATATCAATGAAGACGGAACTGTTGCGGTGATTGAGGGGAACCCCGATATTGGTGGCTCACGTGCGTCCATTAGCATGATGGCTGCAGAAGAACTGGGCGTGTCTTATGATAAGGTCCGCACCATTGTGGCCGATACCAACTCCATTGGGTTCAACGACGTGACGGACGGCAGTCGCGTGACGTTTGCTATTGGATTGGCAACGATCAAAGCGGCGCGTGCGGCAGCGAAGAACATGTGTGGTCGTGCAGCGCAGGTTTGGGGGATTGATGCAGACGCGGTGGAATGGGTTGACGGTGCAGCTGTGCCGACGGGCCACAACGCTGGTAATTTTCCGCCAATGACTTTGGCTGAAATTGCCAGAGATCAGGCCAATACAGGTGGGCCGATTGCCGGTCATCACGAGGTGAACGTAGATGGTGCCGGTGTCAGCTTTGGTGTGCATCTGGTAGATGTAGAAGTGGACCCCGAGACCGGATTTACCGAGATCAAACGCTATACCGTGTTTCAGGACGCCGGTAAGGCAATCCACCCCGATTATGTTGAGGGTCAGATGCAGGGCGGAGCCGTTCAAGGTATCGGCTGGGCGTTGAACGAGGAGTACATCTACGGCGAGGATGGCAAGTTGCAAAACGCTGGCTTCCTTGATTACCGTATTCCTGTGGCCTCAGATTTGCCGATGATCGACACGGTTATCCTCGAAATCCCGAACCCCGGTCACCCTTACGGTGTGCGCGGTGTGGGCGAGACAAGCATTGTGCCTCCGCTGGCGGCGGTTGCGAATGGTGTTTCCCATGCGGCAGGTGTTCGGATGTTTGAATTACCAATGTCTCCGCCGCGTATTTTGGCGGCGATTGACGGGGTAAAATAATGGTTAAGGTCATCCTTTGGGGGTCATTACGATCTGCAACGGGTGGCCTGAGCGAAGTTGAGGTTTCGGCCAAAAACACAGGCGAGATGCTTAAAGCATTGGCAGAAAAATACCCCGCTCTCGATTCAATAATCGCGGGCGGGGTTTCTGTTGCGATAGACGGTTTGATCTATAAAGAGGCGTGGTTTACCCCGATCAAACCCGACAGCGAAGTCGTGCTGATGCCCTACATGAAGGGTGGTTAGCGACCCCTTATGCGCGGGTCGAGCGCGTCTCGGAGCCCGTCGCCGATAAAGTTCACACTCAGCACCGTCAAGGAAATCGCCAGACCCGGCCAGACAACGCGGGCGGGTGTAAGGGTCATGTAGTTGGCACCATCAAACAGCAGACGGCCCCATGTCGGAAAATCCGACGGGAACCCAAGGCCGAGGAAAGACAGCGCACTTTCGGTGATGATTGCATTTGCGACACCGAGTGTGGCTGAGACCATGATCGGTGACAGCACGTTTGGCAGGATATGACGCAGGATTACGCGGCGGTCAGGCGTGCCGATGGATTTGGCCGCCAACACGAACTCGAGTTCCTTTTGGGCCAGAACGTCACCGCGTACGATACGGGCGGTGTGCATCCAGCTTGTGGCGCCGATAATGGACACGATCAGGATAAAGATGCCTGTTTCTGGACCAAACATGCCACGCAAGGTGTCGCGAAACAGCATGATGATAACCAACAAAAGCGGCAGCAAGGGCAGGGCGAGGAACAGGTCGGTCAACCGCATCAGCGGTCCATCGAGCTTTTTGAAATATCCCGCCAAGAGGCCGACAATGGTGCCCACCAGCAACGAGATGAACATGGCGATCACACCAACGGCCAGTGACACGCGGCCACCGTGCAAAACTTGTGCGAGCATATCACGGCCCAACTGGTCTGTGCCCAGAAGGTGCGACAGGCTCGGCCCCTGGTTCTTTTCGCGGATGTTCAAGTATTGTGGGTTAACGTCATAGATATACGGACCCAGAAATACTGCGAAAAGGATGAACAGGAAAACGCCTGTACCGATCAACGCCCCTTTGTGGGTTTTGTATTGGTCCCAAACATCGCCCCAAAGCGTACGGCCTTTACCCTCGATAATTGTTGTATCAGTCATAGCGGATCCTCGGATCAAGCAGGCCATAGAGAATATCGGCGATCAGGTTGAACAGCACAATCAGCACCGCGAAGATGAAGGTCAGAGTTTGAACCAGCGGAATATCGGCGCCTTGGATGCCGATGATCAAAAGTTGGCCAAGGCCGTTAACCTTGAAAATCTGCTCGGTAATAATCGCACCGCCGAAGACCTGTGGAACGCCTAATGCGATCACGGTCACGACAGGAATAAGCGAGTTGCGCAGAACGTGGGTCAAAACTACTACACGCTCTTTCAAACCCTTGGCTCTCGCGGTGCGAACATAGTCTTGTTGAAGGTTATCAAGCATTGAGGCGCGCATAAACCGACTGAGTTGCGCCGCATTGTAGAACGCCAGCACCATCACTGGCATGATCATCTGTTTCACTTGAAGAACAAAGTTGTGCCAACTGTCGACCTTCAGCGTGGTGTCATAGATCGATGGGAACCAGTGCAGGTTCACTGAAAAAATCACGATCATCAGCAATCCGGTAAAGAACGTCGGAACCGAGAAACCAAGCATCGAGATGAATGTGCCGATTTGGTCAAACCAGCTATATTGCTTGTAAGCGGAAATCACGCCGATCGGGATCGCGATTATGATGCCCACAACATAGGACATGCCGACGACCCACAGGGTTTGTGGCATACGCTCAACAACAAGATCCACAACGGGGGAACGTGTCGCCCAGCTTTGCACGCGCAGGCGGTCGCCGTCGCCGATGGTGATGTTGAACCATTGCTCAATCATGTTCAGCGGTTCGTTAATAAAGAACTGATGACACCACAAAATGTAGCGGAAGAACATCGGTTTATCGAGGCCGAGTGAAATGCGGATTTTCTCACGCACTTCGGGGGGGATAGTCAGGGGTAGGTTACCCGTCGGGTCATTCGGGGCGGTATCCAGAATAAAGAAGATAACGAAACTGATGAACAGAAGCGTCGGGACCGTGAAGATCAATCTACGGATTGTGTAGTTAAACATTTAACGCCTCGGTTAAGCAGTCTGGAGGGATGGCTGCGAGGTTCCCCCCGCAGCCAAAGTTTCAAATATTACTTACGTGACCAGTCAGCAATGTTCCAAAGCTCACTATCCCAAGCGTTAAGTTTAACGCCTTGCATAGTGTTGGCACTTGCAGAAACATTACCACGGTGAACAAGTGGAATGATGATGTAGTTCTGCATCAGCATGTCATTCATCGCAATCGCTAGTTCTGCACGACGGTTGATGTCCGCAGTTCCAGCCATTTCAGCAATCATCGCGTCATAATCTGCATCACAGTGACGTGGCATGTTGCCACCAAGCCATGCATTTTTAGGCGACGGGATTTCGGAACATTTCCAGTTGCCCATGTAGGCTTCAGGGTCTGTACCGTCGAAGTTGTTTGCATACATTTCAAGGTCTGCGAACAATTTCTGGAACGTATCCGGGCTGGATTGGTCGCCACCGAAGAATACGGCCGCGTCAATGTTTTTCAGCTCAGTTTCGATTCCAATTTCACCCCACCACTGTTTGATCAAGGCTTGGAAGTCCTGACGAACAGCATTTGTGGATGTTTGGTACAGGATCGACAAACGAACGCCGTCTTTAGCACGAACGCCGTCAGAACCGCGTGCCCAACCAGCTGAATCTAGCAACGCATTCGCAGCAGCGATGTCTTGTATCTGACAAGCATCGTTAGCTGTTGAGTTGTAGATAGCAGGCGCAGGCAGAACGTTACAGGTTGGTTTACCTGCTTTGCCGTAACCAACTTCAACCAACAATGGGCGATCGATTGCAAGGCTGAGGGCCTTACGAACATTGATATCGCTCATGAATGGATGCGGGTGCGCAACTGTGGACCGCTCATCACCAAGAGAAGCACTTGGGTCTGTCAGGTTGATCATCAGACGTTCAACAAGCGGACCAAAGCTGGAGTGTACAGTACCAACACCTTTTGCTTCCATTTGGTTGATGATTTCCGGTGCAATCTGAAGGTTCCAAGCGTAATCAAACTCGCCTGTCTCCAGAACAGCACGTGCAGCAGAAGCAGCGTCACCGCCACCTTTAAACGTTGCTGTTGCAAACGCAGGTTTGGTTGAATCGCGGTACTGTTCATTTGCAGCAAACGTTATCGTATCGTTCGCACGAAATTCAGTCACAGTGAATGGGCCAGTTCCAACCGGACCAAAGTTTGCGTCAGTACATGTTGGCGCAGCTGCACCCGTACAATCAGCAAACTGAGCTGCCTGAATAATTGGCGTTGTAGCACCAACGAATGGACCATACGGAAATGGTTTTGCGACACCGAAGGTCACTTTTACCGTCAGGTCATCAATTGCTTCGATGCCTGTTACGTCGCTGAATTTGGCCAACTGCTGACAGCCGCCATCGGGGTTCATACAGTAATCACCTGTGAAAACAACGTCGGTAGCTGTGAAGTCTGTTCCGTCAGACCACTTGAGGCCTGCTTTCAACTTCCAAGTGATGCTCGTCAGGTCGGCGGAAACGCCACCATTCGCAACGGTTGGAATTTCGGCAGCAAGAAACGCAACCATGTTTCCGTTTTCGTCATAACGCGCGAGTGGCTCGATCACCATCGATGCGGCGTTGATGTCTTTTGTACCACCGGACAAATACGGGTTCATGATCGAGGCAGCTTGCCAATAGATCAGATTAACATGGCCATCTCGGCCACGGGCTTCATGTGAGCCCGCTATGGCAGCTGACGCAAGCAATGAAGCGCCCGCTGCTGCCATAAAGAGGTTGGATATTTTCATTTCTTTCTCCTAAATTGGTTGGTAAATGCACGGGTGAATCCCGTATCTTGGTTATTCAAGCAGATGACAGGCAGCACAGTGCCCCTCACCATAGTTTCGCAATTCCGGTTCAACGGAACGACAAATATCTATCACCTTTGGACACCTGGTGCAGAAATTACAGCCTTTCGGCGGGTTTGACGGGCTGGGAACATCCCCTTTAAGGATGATCCGGTCCCGCGAGGACTCTTGCGCAGGGTCCGGGTGAGGGACCGCCGACAACAAAGCCTCGGTGTACGGATGCAGCGGATTGTTATAAAGCGCATCGCGGGGGGCTATCTCGACGATTTTGCCCAGATACATAACGGCCACACGGGTGGCGAGGTGTCGGATCATGGAAAGGTCGTGGCTGATGAATAGGTAAGTCAGGCCCAGTTTTTCTTGCAAATCCTCCAGAAGGTTAACCACTTGTGCCTGAATGGACACATCAAGCGCGGCAATAGGTTCGTCACAAACGATGAATTTTGGGTTAAGGGCAAGCGCGCGCGCAATACCAATACGTTGACGTTGGCCTCCGGAAAACTCGTGCGGGTAGCGGTTGGCGAAATGGCGGGCAAGACCCACTGCGGCCATCAACTCACCAACTTTTGCACGTTTCTCACCTTTGGAAAGCGTGGTGTGTTCATCCAGCGGTTCTGCTATAATCGAGCCAACAGTCATGCGTGGGTTCAGGCTGGCCTGCGGATCCTGAAAGATCATCTGCATTTCAGGGCGCATATTGCGAAGTTCTTCGCCCTTAACCTCACTAATATCATGGCCGTTGATTTCAAGTTTGCCATCGGTGATATCGTAAAGTCGCAGCAACGCGCGCCCGACCGTGGTTTTACCGCATCCGCTTTCGCCAACCAGTCCAAGAGTTTCCCCCTGCATTATATCAAAACTGATTCCGTCAACGGCTTTAACTTCGCCTGTACGACGGCTGAGAATACCACGGAAAATAGGGAAGTACATCTTGAGGTTTTCGACCTTAACAAGAGGGATACTGTCATCAAGCATTACGTGAACCTCCGGTGTTGGCATCCCACCAGCAAGCGACGTCATGGTTCTCGCTGACGTCAAGCCGTTGCGGATTTTCCGTACGGCAACGATCCATCACATGGGCGCATCTTGGGGCAAATTCGCACGAACTTGGCGCGGCACTCATTGTCGGGGGTTGCCCTTCGATCGATTGTAAACGTTCATCCCGCTCGCCTTCTGATTTGGGCAGAGTTTCCAGCAGGGCACGCGTATAGGGGTGCTGCGGATTTCTGAACAATTCCTTAACTTCGGCGTGTTCGACAATCTGGCCAGCATACATTACCGCCACACGATCCGCGATACCGGCGATCACGCCAAGGTCATGCGTAATCCAGATGATCGCCATGCCCAGTTTTTGGCGCAACTCTCGTATCAGCTCCAGTATTTGCGCCTGAATGGTAACGTCGAGGGCTGTCGTCGGCTCGTCGGCGATAAGAATTTTGGGATCGCAGGACAGCGCAATCGCAATCATAACACGTTGACGCATACCGCCGGAAAATTGGTGTGGGTAGTCCTTCAGGCGGGCCGTTGCATCGGGAATTCCAACTAGATCAAGCAATTCAGCAGCGCGAACGCGGGCTTGCGATTTGGTCATACCAAGATGCTCGCGAAGGGGCTCCATAAGCTGAAAGCCAACCGAAAACACCGGATTAAGTGAAGTCATTGGGTCTTGAAAAATAAATCCGACTTTGCCGCCGCGAAGTTCGCGCATCTGGTCGATTGACATAGCACGAACATCTTCGCCTTCGACCGTTATCTTACCCGAAACGATTTCGGCGGGAGGAGTGGGTAGCAAATCCACCAAAGACATCATGGTTACGGATTTACCAGAGCCGCTCTCGCCCACGATCCCCAACAGCTCACCCGGAGCAAGCGAAAATCTGACGTTGTTTACGGCGTGAACCGCACCATCGCGCGTGTTGAAAACAATAGTTAAATTCGCCACATCCAGAATGTTGGCGGAGTCATCGAGCATGAAACTCTCCCTGTTCAGTTTCGCCCTTGTTGATATTTGGGCGTTATCAGGATTTATTTGTCCATTTGATTAAATTTAGTTAACACCAAGAAATACGATATCACAACAGTGAAAATATTGTTGACGAGTGGTTGATCGCTGGATCAAGATTGGGTGAAAGAATCAAAGGAAAAATAATGGCAGCCCGCTATACCGCACCGGAAATGCTGGAAAAACTGGTGGCTTTCCCTTCAGTTTCGACAGAATCAAATTTACCGATTATCGACTTTATCCAGAATTATCTTTCAAAACACGGCGTCGAGTCATTCCGTGTCTACGATAGTACTGGTTTGAAATCGAACCTTTACGCTCAAATAGGCCCGAACGTCGAGGGTGGCATAATTCTATCCGGTCACACGGATGTGGTGCCAGTTGTTGGACAAGAATGGAACACCGACCCGTTTGTATTAACTGAAATTGACGGCAAACTTTTTGGTCGCGGATCGTGCGATATGAAAGGGTTTCTTGCAACAGGATTGGCGCTGGTGCCCGATATGTTAGCCGCCGATCTGAAGTTCCCCATCCAGTTCGCTTTTTCTTATGACGAGGAAGTCGGATGTCTGGGCGCACCATTCATGATCGACGAAATGTTGGACAAGTTGCCAAAAGCACGGGCTGTGATCGTTGGAGAGCCATCACTAATGCGCGTCGTAACTGGGCACAAAGGCTCGGTTGGTTTCACAACGCATGTGCACGGCTTTGAAATTCATTCATCGTTAATGCACGAGGGGGTCTCGGCCACTATGACCGCCGCACGTCTGGTTGAATGGTTGCGCCAACAATTCGAGACTGCCAAAGCCGGAGAGCCTAACGAGGTTGATGCGATATTCGAGCCTCCGTTCACGACATTGCATGTGGGGATACTCAACGGCGGCACCGCAAGCAATATTACCGCCAAGGATTGTTACTTTACGACAGATATCCGCTGCCCCCCATCGCAAAACCCAATGGACTGGTTTGCGAAGTACATGGAATTCGTCCAGAAGGTTGAAGTCGAAATTCAGGCGATTATTCCGGATGCTCGGATCGAGGTTACGCCGCCCAACGTCCCTAATCCGGGCTTGAAACCCGAAACCAACGGCGAGGCGGAGCGCCTTTCACGACAAATAACCGGTGATAACGGAACGCACGTGGTATCCTACGGCACCGAAGCCGGACAGTTCCAGCGCGAGGAATATTCCGTTGTGGTTTGTGGTCCGGGAAATATAGAACAAGCGCACCAACCCAATGAATTCATCGCCGTAAGCGAGCTGGCAGCAGGCGTGGATTTTATTCGTAAACTAATCGAAAAACTATCGTAGGATTAAGCCATGGCTACCATCAACCGTTTCGCAGACCTTCACGACGAAATCACCGCTTGGCGGCGCGATTTACACGAGCATCCAGAGCTGCTGTTCGATACGCATCGCACGTCCGGCATCGTTGCTGAAAAACTGAAGGCTTTCGGTTGTGACGAAGTGGCCGAAGGTATTGGCCGCACCGGAGTCGTTGGTGTTATTCATGGTAAGACCAACAAAAGTGGCAAGGTGATTGCGTTGCGTGCCGATATGGATGCTTTGCCAATTCTTGAGACAACTGGCGCAGAACATGCTTCGAAAACCGAAGGTTCAATGCACGCTTGTGGGCATGACGGTCATACGGCGATGTTGTTGGGTGCAGCAACTTACTTGGCTGAAACTCGCAACTTTGACGGAACCGTTGTTGTGATTTTTCAACCCGCCGAGGAGGGCGGCGGCGGCGGCAAAGAGATGGTCGACGATGGTATGATGGATCGATTTGGTGTGCAGGAAGTTTATGGAATGCACAATTATCCGGGTCTGAAAGTTGGTGAATTTGCTACCCGTGTTGGCACGCTGATGGCTGCTACTGATCAATTTACGATTCATGTCGAAGGCCTTGGTGGTCATGCCGCAAATCCGGCCGCATGTATTGATACTACGCTGGTTTCGAGTCATTTGGTGGTCGCATTACAGTCTATCGTATCTCGCAATACGGACCCTCTGGAAAACGTCGTTGTTTCTGTAACCAGCTTCGAAACGGAGAGCAAAGCATACAATGTTATCCCGCAACGTGTCGAAATTCGCGGCACAGTGCGAACACTCACGCCCGAAGCTCGTGACATGTCGGAAGCCGCGGTTGTACGTATCGCCGAAAATACGGCAGCCGCGTATGGCGCCTCGGCGAAGGTTGTATATGAACGTGGGTATCCGGTTACCAAAAACCACGAAGTGCAAACCGCCTTTGCCGCTGGAATTGCGCGCCAGATCGTTGGTGACGCAATGGTGAACGAAGAAATTGATCCTGTGATGGGTGGCGAAGACTTCTCCTATATGCTTGAATCCCGCCCGGGTGCGTTTGTCTTTGTCGGCAATGGGGACACCGCCACGTTGCACCATCCAGACTACGACTTTAACGATGATTTGATCCCGGTAGGGTGTTCCTATTGGGCTAAGCTCGTGGAAACGGCGATGCCTGTTTGATGATT
This sequence comes from Paracoccaceae bacterium, assembly GCA_050256375.1. GTDB lineage: Bacteria > Pseudomonadota > Alphaproteobacteria > Rhodobacterales > Rhodobacteraceae > NORP23. The sequence goes on from JBBWVU010000047.1 coordinate 32,542, forward strand.
GAACGCCCCGTATTTACCGGCCCGGCTCTTTGTGCATTAGAAGCTCACGAGGTCGTCGGGCTGTTGAAACGGGACGAAATTTCACCAGCGGAGTTGCTGGACGCCAGCTTGGCTCGATGCGGTGAAGTAGAGCCGCTGATCAATGCGATCCCGACCCTTTGTGCTGAACGGGCCAAGCAGTCACTTGGATCAATCGAGCGCACCAGCTTGCTGTCGGGTCTACCCATCGCAATCAAGGATTTGCTAGCCGTAAGCGGTGTTAGAACTACGTATGGAACCAAAGGCTTAGCGGACAACGTTCCGGCGACCAGCGAAAGGTTGGTTGAGAGGTTGGAATCGAACGGCTCGGTTGTAATTGGTAAATCGAACACGCCCGAACTGGGCGCAGGCGGCAATACTTTTAACGAGGTATTCGGCCATACATCAAATCCGTGGAACACAACGCGCAACGCTGGCGGATCGTCTGGAGGCGCGGCGGCGTCGCTTGCAACTGGCGAGGTGTGGTTGGCACATGGCTCGGATTACGCTGGATCGTTGCGAACCCCCGCGACTTATTGTGGAGTCGTGGGCCTGCGCCCAAGCCCAGGCAGGGCAGGTGGTGGCGGTGTGTTGACCGCATGGAACACCGAGGGCGTTCAAGGTCCGATGGCGCGCTCGGTCACCGATTGCGCTTTGATGCTGGATGCGATGTCAGGGTTCGACGCGGGCAGCCCGATCTCAATCAAAAATCCTACCGAATCCTTTTTACGTGCCGCGGGGAATCCGCCCGAGAAACTGCGGATTGCTTATTCGCCTGATATGGGCGGCCATGGTTTGGTCTCGGTGGAAGTGGCCAAAGTGTTAAACGAAGCGCTTGGCTTGGTCGAGCGCAACGGAAATGTCGTTGAAGAAGTGCCGCTGAAAACTGCGGCTCTGAACAAAACATTTAGAACGCTACGTGCCCTTGCGTTTCTGGCCCAATACAGCCGAATGCCAGACGCGGTACGACAGCATCTTAAGCCGACAATCATGGAAAATGTTGCATATGGCAAAGCGTTAAGCATTGACGATATCGCGAACGCTCAAATTTCTCGTAGTGTTATATTTAATGATATAAACCTGATACTTGGAAAATTTGATGTTATTGCATGTCCCGTAGTAGGCGTAGAAGCCGGACCTTTATCGCAAGAGTTCCCGACTCAAGTAGATGGTCACCCATTGCATGACTATCTGGACTGGTTAAGATTTTCGTATCTGGCTACTGTCACGGGTTTGCCAGCAATCTCGTTGCCGGTGGGATACATGCCGGACGGCATGCCAATGGGTATCCAGCTTATTGGGCCCAATCGTGGCGAGGGAAAGTTGCTGGCGGTCGCGCGTGCTATCGAAGAAATCATCGCGTTGAAAAATACGCCGATTGATCCGGTAACATCATGAGTCGCAACACAAAAAATATCCTTTTCATCATGTACGACCAGTTACGGCACGACTATCTAAGCTGTGCGGGTCATAAGACGTTACACACGCCGAATATGGACCGTTTGGCGGCAATGGGGATCCGGTTCACCAATACTTACGTGCAGTCGCCCGTGTGCGGGGCCTCTCGGATGTCGTTTTACACCGGGCGGTATGTTTCCAGTCACGGGGCGGCGTGGAACAATTTTCCGCTTAAGGTCGGCGAGCAAACTTTGGGCGACCATCTGCGCAATAACGGTGTTAAAAGCTGGCTGGTAGGTAAGACCCATATGAAAGTGGATGCAGAGGGGATGGTTCGCTTGGGGATCAGTGCTGACAGTGTGATTGGCGCCCGGGTATCTGAATGCGGGTTCGATATTTTTGAACGAGATGACGGTTTGTGGGCAGAAGGTCCATCAGGATTTTATGATGAAAAACTATCACCTTACAACGAATACTTAAAGTCAAAAGGCTATGAAGGTGAAAATCCTTGGCGGGACTATGCCAACTCTGCTGACGACGATGGACAGATGGCCTCGGGGTGGTTTATGCGACATGCGTCGAAGCCTGCGAATATCGCCGAAGAGGATAGCGAGACGCCGTATCTGACCTCGCGGATTATTGACTTTCTGGAAGAACACAAAGACGGTGATCCGTGGATGTGTCACGCCTCTTTTATCAAGCCACACTGGCCCTACATTGTGCCCGCGCCCTATCACAATATGTATGGTCACAACCATATCCAACCTGTGAACCGCCACCCTTCCGAACGGGTCGATCCAAATCCGATTTACGCCCAGTTCCAAAACAACGCTATTGGGCAGGCGTTTTCGCGTGACGAGGTCCGCAAGGCTGCCATCCCCGCCTATATGGGCCTGATCAAGCAATGCGATGATCAATTAGGACGTTTGCTCGACTATCTGGAAACTTCTGGTCGGATGCAGGACACGATGATTGTGCTAACTTCGGATCACGGCGACTATCTTGGGGATCATTGGTTGGGAGAGAAGGATTTATTCCACGAACCCTCGGTTAAGGTTCCGTTAATCATTTACGATCCCGACACGAACGATACGCGTGGAACGACCGTGGATGCCTTGGTCGAGGCAATTGACCTTGCACCGACGTTTGTCGAAGCTATCGGAGGCGAGGTGCCAGCGAATATTCTGGAAGGGCGATCGCTGATGCCGTTTCTGCGGGGCGAAAGCCCTGATGACTGGCGAGAATTTGTTATAAGTGAATACGATTATTCCGCCACTCAGATGTGTGCCAATCTTGGTATGGAACCGAAAGACGCGCGCCTGTTTATGGTGGCGACAGGGCGATACACGTTTGTGCACTCCGAGGGCGGTTTTCGCCCTATGCTGTTTGATCGTTTAACCGATCCCGATGAACTGACAGACCTTGGCCAAAGCGATGCACATGGAGGGGTGATTGCTGAAATGTATGAACACCTCGCGAAATGGGGTCGGCGCATGTCGCAGCGCACTACGATCTCGGATGCGCAGATTGAGGGCAGACGAGCCGGTGCCGAGAATGTCGGGATGTTTATAGGTGCTTATGACGAAGCCGAATTTGAGGCAAAATTTACGGAATATGTGACAGGTAGGGCGAAACCAAGACCTAAAAGCGGAAAGTAGACGTCAATCCGTATTGTGTGAACCCGTCCAACGTTTCAAGCGGCGTTCCCGATTCAGCACTCAGCCACATGGCCGATGCACCGAATTCCAACCTGTCGGAATAAAAATAACTTGCCGACAGCGCTTTAACGTTCACGCTATTATCAACTGACCCCAACATGTTGACAGAAAAAGTTAATTTACCATCCAGCACAGATTCGCTAATGCCGAACATATAGTTGGACGAGGTTTGCGGGGTCTCGTAGTCCCCCGGTAATAAGTAAACGTCGGTTTGTTCTACCCATTGTTGTCCTGTCACCGATGCCGAAACTTGCATAGTGTTCGAAGCCGCGTATTCGACGCCCAAGGCTGCATCCACGCGGTTATGTTCCGATAATCCAGCAATAGTCGAACGTTGCAGCCCAAATTTCCCAGCTACATCGACTTCGATCAACAGATTCCCGAAACTGCGGTTCGCGCTGATTCCTGCAAGGGCGTAAGGCTTGGCATTGCTTTTGCCACGGTCCAGATCGACAACGCCTGATTGTGGAACAAGTTGCGCGGCATATAGACTGACAGCGCCACTCTCGACCGGAATGTCCGCCTTCACGCCTACCTCGGTATCTGTAGAAGGCGTGGTGTCAATAACATGGGCAACCTCCGGCGCTACTCCGACAAAACTGGACAGTGTAGCCGCGCTTCCAAAATAATCGAGCCCAAGGAGCCATTGTCCCGCCGGCTCGCCGCTCGCGAGACCGCTTCCGCCAAACGACAGGCCGCTGTTTACCACGTCCAAAACAGGCGCGCCCTCGATTTCGCCCCAGCCGATGCGGTATTTGCCCAGCTTCCAGCTGAAATCTCCGGCCGAGTTTTGCAGATGTATGCGCGGAATGTCGAATGTGGCCTCGGTTTCTGTAACAACCGCAGTCCCCGCCCATTCAAGATATCCAAGCGAACCAAGGTCATGTTGGTTTGCAAGGTTGATCTGTGCGACCCAGCTTTCATCCAAGTCTCCAACGCCGAAATAGGACAACCCGACAGATGCATAAACCTTCAGATTACTTAAACGGGTCTCTTCAGCGACGAATTCGGCATCGTCAAATTCAAAGCTGTCATAATCCAGATCAAAATCCTGCGACAAGGCAGGTGTCGCAAATGCAAGGGCCGCAAGAATGGGGGCTATGCGCACAACACTCTCCTAATTCGCTTGTGCCCGCAGCGCGTCAAGGTGACGTTCGCGAAACGCGGTGTCTGTCAGGGCGCGCTTGGTCATCAAGGGAGCGGGGATATCGACACCGAAATACAATGCTTCCATCTTCATGTTTGAAAGGCGATTGCTCACTAGGTTAAGAATCGTCACGCTTCGCGCCATCCAGACACCGTTAATTTTCTCGACGCTGCCGGCAATCACACGGCGGATCTCCTTGCCACGGCTGTCGTACATCTTGGCCTTAACGTTAACATACCGATCAGCATCAATCCACATCACAGTTCGCGCATAGCGGCTTTGGCGGGCACGGGCAGCGGTTGGAACCTGTTCTATCACATAGGTTTTACGCCCCTTGAAGGTGATCGTATCCAGCAGGGTAAAGGTGTAATCGTCCAGCTTGCCCGTTTCTTGATCCTCGGTGGTGAATTCCGAACCAAATAGGCTAACAGGTTCGCTGCTAGAGGAATTCGACGACACAATCCGCTTCACCTTGCCCAGCGCCGACAGATATAACCACGTCTCGTTTGGTTTGTCGCTGTCGTAGGTATAGCTGAGCATTCCAATTCCGCGCTCGGATGCGGGCTCCAGAATGAACGCAATGCTATGGGAATCCTTGCCGCCGGCCCCAGTCGTGATCGAAGCGCTTTCAAGGCTTTTCACGGTCGCGCGAGCCGTGCATCGCACTTTACCGTTGCTAATCCCGAACTTGCAGGTCGAAATTGTCATAACCGAAAACACCGAATTATTCTGGCTAAGTGCGTTCGCATCGACTCGGTCCATGATCGAACGCCCCGATTGCGCCATACTGGCCGCGGGCAACAGAACGCTGATTGCAGCAAGCACGCTTGCGAAAAGAAAACGTCGTTTCGAGTTATACATCATGTTGTCTCCAGTTGTTCGTCTTTGAACTTAACGCCGAACGACGGTTTGAATACGTAAATCAAGGCGGGCAGGAACAGTAGGTCACACAGCAGCGCCAAGAAAATCGCTAATGATCCGAAGATGCCGACCTTTGCCAAGCCCAGATAATCACTAAAGCTAAGCATAAAGAACGCCAATCCCAAGACCATAGACGTAAATGTTACTGCTTGGCCGACTTCGCGAACGGTTTGTATAAGTGCTGCGGCTGGCTTCATCTTGTTGGCCAACGCCATTCGGTAATGGGTAACGAAGTGAATAGTATCATCTACCGCTATTCCGATAATCAACGGGGCAATCATCAGTGTGTCTGTATCCAGCGGTATGCCTAGCAGCCCCATCAATCCGAACGCCATTATGGCGGGCAGCATGTTTGGCACAATCGCCAGCATTCCCCCCGATAATGATCCCAGTGATAACGTTAATATGACTGAGATTATCACAATCGCCAGAGTTAACGATCGGAACTGGCTTTTGGAAATCACATCGCTCATCCGCATCATCATTGCGAACGAACCTGTAACGCTGGTCTCCATCTCGGGATATGAACCGCGCACGACACCAAGAACGTCGTCGATGTCGGACTGGATGCCGTCGAAGAATATCGCGTATTCATGACTGCCCGCATTGCGCAATTGAATGGTAATGTGGCTACGCGAAAAATCATCCGAAACAAGAGATCTTCGATCCTTGGGGTTCGAACTGTTGAATAGGTACAGCAATTGTGACACGGCCAGTTTATCCTGCGGGATAACATATGCGGCGGGATCATTACCGTTCATTATTTTGTTGGTATCTTTTACCAGATCCGCCAGCGAATTCGTGCGCACCACGTATTTTCCGTATTTGCTCTCCAGCACATCCTGTAGATCCGAGATCGACTGCAACACTGCCGGATCGCTCATTGCGTCCGAGGCATTGTAATCCAGCATCACCTCCATAGAGCCAGTCCCGGCCATGTGCTCGTCTACGATCTCGTATGCTACGCGCACGGGATTGCCGTCTTTGAACAGCTCGACCAGATTGGAATCGATCTTAACTTTCGTCGAACCGTAACCGCAAACCAAGAATATCGCTGTAAACACTGCGATAATCGCATAGCGCCAACGAAACGAGAAATCAGGCACCTTGTCCAACAGTGGTTGCAACCAAACAGCGCTCAACAGCCAGCTTAGACCTATTTTTCCGGATACCCAGCGAATAAGCGAGATAGGAAAGAAGATGATATACATCGCCCGCCGCCAAGATTGCTTGGTCGGTTTCCTGTCTGAATGCGGATGCCAGAATTCAAGCAACGCAGGCAGAACCGTGACTGTGAATACAAACGCCAAGGCAACGCCTATCGCCGAAGTTATCCCGAATGTCACAAACTGACCGACGCCGCCGAACGCAATCGCTAACATCCCAGCCATCGTCGTGATCGTAGTTAAAAGGATAGGCACGCCTGTCTTCTCAAACGATTTTTCGATTGCGGCTTCGTGGTTCATGCCTTCGCGCTTGAATAACAAATACTCGCTCATCACGTGGACACAATCAGCAATACCGACGGCCAGAACCAACATCACCGAAAGCGATATCAAACTAGACGATGATATTCCCAGCCAAGCCATGCCGCCGAAAAGCCAGATACACGAGCTGACCACCGCAGTTACGGGCCACATCACAGCAGAGCCTGTCTGGAACAGGGTGTAGAGCAGCAAAATGATGATAAATAGGGCAATCAATCCAAGGAAACCTGACTGGATCATCGACTCCATCGCAATATCAACCATGCCCGCAGTGCCGATAGGGTAGAATTCAAACGCGGCAGAATACTCGGCTTGCCCGTAAATGGCCTTAAGCCCGTTCATAAAACCCATATAGGTTGATGGCAGAATCTCCTCGAAGTCGATCTCGGCGGTGATGGCTGTATCGTCTACTTCCACCACAAAGGAATCGAGCGACAAATCCAGATCATCCGCGCCGAAATCTAATGAGACTTCGTCTAAGCCACTTTGGACGGGAACAGCACCAAAATCAGTGGAAATAACTAATGCTCCGTATTCGTTGTTCTCTGAGAACATCAACAGCTTCAACATCGGTTGATCGTGGGCAATACGGCTGACTTCGGCTGCAATTTCCGCGGTGATTTCTACGCCTTCGGGGATAAGCTCAAGGCTTTCCAGCGAGTCCGTCGTGCTAAGCTGATAGCGCGTGTTAGCAAGGCTTTGCACCCGAAGCACATGGACCATATTCCTCATGGTTTCCGCGTCGATTCCCAAGTCAACAGGATTTAGATTAACCCAGTTTTCCAAATCATTAGTCAATGCTTGAATGGCTGACAGGGACTGCACTGAGAACACGTTGCCGTCTTTCGCGTGATAGACCAGAAAAAGCCCATCATCACTGCCGAATTGCTGCCTGAAATCATCAAGCGCCCGAACTGCCGGGTCATCCTGCGACAGCCACGAGTCGATGCTTGTGTCCAGCTCGAACTTAGTTGCGCCGAACCCCATAAAAATCGTGCCCAGCAGTGAGACGATTACAATAATATACCGATACGGACGAAGTGCCCCGGGAATTTTAGCAAAATACTTAGACATTGAATTGAAAAACGAATTCATTCTCAAATCTCCCAGACTATTATTAAAAGCTAGCTACGGATGCGGGCAAAAACAAGGGTCGTTTACATCTTGTGGCAAGCGCCGACGCTGCCTATTTGAAAATACAACAACTTTCGCAGCCAATCACCTTGCAAACCCAGCATGGGCGTTTTAGGGTCCGCGCAGATTTTTAACGGCATTTCCGCCGATTACCGAGGGGTCATCAGATGTTCGCATCACCAGCATACGCTCAAGCCGCAGGCGGCAGCCTTACGTCCAGTCTTGGCGGTTTCGTTCCAATCATCCTGATTTTCGCGATCATGTATTTCCTGATGATCCGTCCTCAGCAGAAAAAGACGAAGGATCACCGGAACATGGTGGCAGCACTGCGCAAGGGTGACCAGATTGTCACACAGGGCGGCATCATTGGTAAAGTTACCAAAGTAAAAGAAGACGGTGAAGTTGAAGTCGAGATTGCCAAGGACGTTAAAGTTCGCGTTCTCAAGAATACCATCACGCAGGTGATGAATAAAACCGAGCCTTCCTAAACAATTTAAGGCCACTCTCTGGGTGGCCTTTTCTACAGGGTATTACCGACATGTTGCAATTTTCGATTTGGAAAAAGGGCCTTATCTGGTCTCTGTGCCTGCTGGGTATAGTGTTCGCTGCGCCTAATTTCTTTTATACCAAGGTCGAAAAGGCCAATGATGCGCGTGCGCTGGTTGCCGCCGGTGTGGTGGCTACGCCTGAAATGGAGGTCGATCTTGCCGCATGGCCTGACTATTTACCCTCCACGCTGGTTAATCTGGGTTTAGACCTTCGCGGTGGTGCACATTTGCTGGTCGAAGTGGCCGTTGAAGAAGTCTACGCTGATCGTTTGGATTCCATGTGGCCTGTAGTTCGGGACGCCCTTCGGGCCATAAAAGAACAAGTTGGCTCCGTCCGACGTCAAGACGGTGCCTCGACCGAGTTGCGTATTAAAATCGGCGAACCTCTGGGCATGCCAATGGCACTCGAAATGGTTCGCAATCTGACCCGTCCGGTTGTTACCCTTACGGGGGCCGGATCGCGAGACTTCGAGGTTTCCAACGAAGGTGATGTTCTTATCTTTACCATTTCCGAAGCCGAGATGATCTTGATGGACGATTTGACCATGCAGCAATCGCTCGAAATCATCCGCCGACGCGTGGACGAGGCCGGCACGCGTGAGCCAACGATCCAGCGTCAAGGCGCGGACCGCGTTCTTGTGCAGGTTCCGGGCATTGGTTCCGCCGAAGAATTGCTGGATTTGATCGGTCAAACGGCCAAACTGTCATTTTTGTCGGTTGTTCAGCAAACAGCGGATCCTGACATCAGGGCAGGGGCTGGCAACGTCGTGTATCCGGATGCGGATCAGGAAGGCCTGTATTACGTGTTAGAACGAGTTGCTGTGGTGACAGGTGACCAATTGGTCGATGCACAACCAACCTTTGATCAAAATGGTCGCCCCGCTGTGAACTTCCGTTTCAATCCTGCTGGTGGCCGCAAATTCGGTATCTATACCGCTGAAAATATCGGCAGCCCGTTCGCTATTGTTCTGGACGAGGCTGTTATCTCGGCCCCGACGATCCAAAGCCACATACCGGGCGGCTCGGGCATTATTACGGGCAATTTCACGGTCGAGGAAAGCACTCGCTTGTCTATCCTTTTGCGCGCAGGCGCATTGCCAGCCGAGATCTCGGTATTGGAGCAACGAACCGTCGGGCCCGAACTGGGCCAAGACAGCATTGACGCGGGCAAGATCGCCACGATTATAGCTTTTGCGCTGGTTCTTGTGTTTATGTTCCTGTCCTATGGGCTGTTTGGCATCTTCGCTAACATCGCATTGATCCTGAATGTTGCGATGATTTTCTCGCTGCTCTCTATTATCGGGGCGACGCTGACTTTACCGGGGATTGCGGGCATTGTGCTGACGATTGGTATGGCGGTGGATGCCAACGTGCTGATCTTTGAACGCATCCGAGAAGAGCTGAAAGACGGCAAGGGCCCGGCCCGCGCGATCGAACTTGGTTATCAAAAGGCGCTTTCAGCAATTATAGATGCCAATGTCACCACGTTGATCGCGGCGGTGATCCTGTTTGCCATCGGCTCGGGTCCGGTGCGCGGGTTTGCGGTGACGCTTGGGTTAGGTATCGTGACCTCGGTCTTTACAGCAATCTGGGTAACACGCCTGATGATTGCCACATGGCTTTCCATGCGCAACCCAAAATCAATCGAAGTGTGAGGGATGTAACATGCGTTTAAAAATGGTTCCAAAAGAGACGAAATTCGACTTCTTCAACGTCACTAAAATCTCGATTACGCTATCTTCCGCTTTGGTGATCGGCACGATCATCGCGTTCTTCACGATGGGCCTGAATTTCGGCATTGATTTCCGTGGCGGCACTATGATCATGGTCGAAACGCCGGAAGCTGTCGCAATCGGCGATTATCGCACGTTGCTGGATCATGTGGTGGACGGTGATGTAACCGTCACCGAACTGTCCGATCCTGCTTCGGCGCTGACGGGCGAAGAAAACCATATCATCATGGTGCGGATCGAACAGGTTGGCGATGATCCTGCTGTCCAGAACGACTTAATCAAAACTGTGAAAAGCACTTTAAGCAACGCCTTCGAGGGCATCATATTCCTGCAAACGGATTCCGTTGGCGCGAAAGTATCCGGTGAACTGGTCAAAGCCGGTATCCTAGCCATTGTCCTCGCTGTCGGTGCTGTGCTGTTCTATATCTGGCTGCGGTTCGAGTGGCAGTTTTCTGTCGGTGCTGTTGTTGCTTTGGTGCATGACGTATTCATCACCATCGGCATCTTCTGTGTGACGCAAATCGAGTTTAACCTAACTATTATAGCCGCAATTTTGACGATCGTTGGGTACTCATTGAACGATACCGTGGTTGTCTTTGACCGCGTTCGCGAAAACCTGCGCCGCTACAAAACGATGGAGTTGAAGGACGTGCTAAACCGCTCGATCAACGAGACATTGTCGCGCACAATCATGACATCTGTCACAACTCTGATAGCGCTTCTGACGCTCTATTTCCTTGGCGGCGATGTAATCCGTGGCTTCACGTTCGCTATGATCTGGGGCGTTATAATCGGTACCTACAGCTCGATTTTCGTGGCGTCTGTCATTCTGCTACGCCTTGGCGTCAAGCGGGACTGGGATAAAACCGACAATGCGGCTGGCACGCAATTCGCAGATATCGACGCCTAGCGGGCCATCTTGCGTTCGCGGTAAAAGGTGAAAATCCCCATGCCCACAACAATGGCAGACCCCACCATGGTCCAGCCATCGGGGATGTCACCAAACACAAAGAAACCCAACAGCAGGGCCCAGATCAGGACGCTGTAACGGAACGGCGAGACGAATGCGATCTCGCCGTGTCGCATCGCGGAAACCGCAGCAATATATCCTACCAGAATGAACATAGCCGCTGCCCCGAGGTATGCGAGAATCTCGGGCGAAACCTCGCGCCATTCCTGTGTGGCAGCTATTGAGCCAGAGAAAGCCATTATAGCAAAAGAAGAAATTAGTGCCACAAACAGCGACGGTGTAGAGAAATTCAACCTAGATGACAGCAAGTCACGCAGGGTCACGAACCCCACCGCCGCCAGTGCCCAAAGCGCATAGACGTTGAACCCGTCAGTGCCGGGGCGCACAATTAGCAGCACTCCGACAAACCCCAGCGAGATCGCCAAATACCGTCGCCAGCCGACCTTGTGGCCAAGAAACAACGAAGCCGCCAGTGTCACCGCCAATGGCAACGATTGCAAAATCGCGGTGGCATTGGCCAACGGCATGTTGAAAAGAGCGGTCAAGAAACAATAGGTTGCCCCGATTTCGGCAAACGTGCGCCAACCGATGATTTGCCAGTCGCGCCGATCAGGCCGATAAAACAGCGCACCGCGCTTCCATGTCAGGAAGCCCAGCAACACGGTCGCTATGATCCCGCGGAGGAACACCGCTTGAAACAGATCGAGATCCTGCGAGACCAGTTTAATCATCGTGTCGTTCAGTACGAATCCCGACATCGAGGCCATCATAAAGATCGCCCCTTTTGTGTTGCTTTGCCACTGATCCATTGGAAGTCCTGTCAATAAGAGTATAGAATCGGCAATAGCACCGGAATCCTGCGGTCAAAAGGTCTCGTTTCACAATTTTGGCCGTTTCAGCGCTTTTCCTGACGGCAAAACACACTATATTCCAAACCAAGCGGCGGACGCCGTGAAAAACAATAATCCAAAAGGGGTTTTACAATGGCATTTGAACTTCCAGACCTACCATATGCACATGATGCATTGGCCGCCGGTGGCATGTCCGCCGAAACAATGGAATTCCACCATGACCTGCATCACAACGCGTATGTTGTAAACGGCAACAAGCTGGCTGCAGGCACGGAATGGGAGGGGAAATCCCTCGAAGACATCGTCAAAGGTACTTACGCCGCTGGCTCAGTTACGCAAAACGGTATTTTCAACAATGCATCCCAACACTGGAACCACGCACAGTTCTGGGAAATGATGGGCCCGAATGGCCGCACCATGCCTACAGAACTTGAAGCGCGCATTGTGGATGTATTCGGTTCCGTTGACACATTCAAAGCCGACTTTGGCGCCGCAGGCGTTGGCCAGTTCGGCTCTGGCTGGGTTTGGCTGGTAGCTGATACCGACGGTTCGTTGAAAATCACTAAGACTGAAAACGGTGTGAACCCGTTGTGCTTCAACCAGACTGCACTACTGGGTTGCGATGTTTGGGAACATTCCTACTACATCGACTTCCGCAACAAGCGCCCAGTTTACCTTTCCAACTTCCTGGACAACCTTGTGAACTGGGAAAACGTCGCCGAACGCCTGTCGAACGCGTAACACGATTTAGGCATAATCAACACCCGATGCTCCGCCAAACGGTGGGGCATTATTTGATTCGAGGGCTGAATGAGCGAATATCTAAAAGGCATAGCGGCAATGATCGGCGCATGTGTTATCTGGGGCCTGTCAGGCATATACTACAAAGAACTTGCCCATGTGCCGCCGTTAGAGGTGCTCGGCCATCGCACCCTATGGAGCCTTGTATTCTTCGGCATTGTTATCGCTTTTCAGGGTCGCATCCCCGAATTTTTGGACATCCTGCGTACCCCGCGCACCGTGGCTTTGCTGGTCGTATCCGCCATTATGATCTCGACAAACTGGTTCGTATTTATCCTGTCGATTCAGATGGGATGGGCGATGCAGGCCAGTTTTGGTTATTACATTTTCCCGCTGGTTGCGGTCGCCCTTGGCTATGTTGTGTTGGGCGAACGCCTCTCGAAAGTTCAGAAAATCGCGGTTGGCATCGCCGCAAGTGCTGTAATTATATTGGGAATAGGGTTGGGCAATCCGCCGTGGATATCCCTGATCCTCGCCGCGACTTTTGGCGCCTATGGGCTGATAAAGAACAAGCTTGACGTGGGGTCGGTGATCTCGGTCGCAATCGAAGTGCTTGTCCTTAGCCCGATCGCCCTGATCTGGCTATTCGGCATACACCAATTCGGCTGGAGCGGGATGGGTGAGATAGAGCACAACGTCGCGATATTCGGCACCAACCTTCGAGACAGTTTGCTGTTGGTGTTCTCGGGTATCCTGACCGCCGTGCCTTTGATATTGTTCTCCTATGCAGCGCGCCGTGTGGCGTTAAGTGCGCTCGGGTTGGTGCAATACCTGAACCCGACCTTGCAATTCATGGTCGCCACGTTCGTCTTCGTCGAACCTTTCACCAAATCGCACGCCATCGCTTTCCCGCTTATCTGGGCAGGCTTGGCGTTGTACACATTAGACAGCCTGCGTCAGGAACGGTCCGTCCGCAAGCGCGCCATCAACTCGGGCACATCTTGAATTACCTGCAGCGAGGCTTTGAAGGACGGGGCAGCGAACCCCTCGGCGATGATATGGTCCAGCAACGCCAGCAGTGGATCCCAGTAGCCTTTCGTGTTTAGCAAATATACGGGTTTGTCATGCAGTCCCAGTTGCCGCCACGTCAAAACCTCAAACAATTCGTCGAGCGAGCCAGCGCCGCCGGGCAGGGTGACAATGGCGTGCGCATTCATGAACATCACTTTTTTACGCTCGTGCATGTTTTCTGTGATGACAAAACTGGTCAGGTCACGCTTGCCGACTTTGAGGTCTAGTAGATGCACCGGAATAACTCCGAATGTCTCGCCACCAGCCGCCTGCGCTGCACTAGCAACAGCGCCCATCAAGCCGACATCTCCCGCTCCATAAACCAGACGCATTCGGTTTTCAGCCAGCGCAGTACCTGTATCCAATGCCGCAGTTTTATACGCGGGATCGGACCCAAAGCGTGAACCGCAGAAAACGCTGACGGAATAAGATAGATTTTGATCCATAAAGTGTTGTTCCTCTTGTTAATGCATCCAAAATACCGCACTTTACGCCGAGGTGGCAATCCATGAATGCCGTAAAGTAATCCGCAAGGTAATGCCAAAGCCATAGCGAACGGGAAATATAGATGAACGATTTTATTCGTAAGTATCGCTGGACATTAATTCTCGTTGCCGCCGGCGTCGCTGTTGCACTGACATATTACAACAGACAAGAGACTGAAACGGTAGTGGCCGTCGAAGAAGAAGCGCCTATGGTCGAGGTGGTCGAACAGGAAGAGACACCCGCTGCCGAGCCTGTTGCCGAAGTTGTTGAACCCGAACCAGTTTCCGAACCAGCAGAAGAACCTGTTGTGGAAGTTGTTGAACCCGAACCAGTTTCCGAACCAGCAGAAGAACCTGTTGCCGAAGTTGTTGAACCCGAACCAGTTTCCGAACCAGCAGAAGAACCTGTTGCCGAAGTTGTTGAACCCGAACCAGTTTCCGAACCAGCAGAAGAACCTGTTGTGGAAGTCGTTGAACCCGAACCAGCAGAAGAATCTGTTGCGAAAGTAGCGGAAGAACCTGTTGGCGAACCAACAGAAGAATCTGCTGTCGAACCAGAACCGGAAACAGTTGAGGTTGCTCCAGAAGTTTCAGAACCTGAAGTTCTCGTAGTGGAAGAGCCTGTGGAAGAAGCCGCGCCTTTGGTCGAAGAAGAACCAGAGGCCACAACCGAGGCCGCAGAAACCACAAAATCAGAGCCGGAAGCTGAACCGGAAATAGCCTCCGAACCTGAAATGGAAGTTACACAGGAACCAGTTGTTGTGACAGAACCTGCGGTAGAGCCAGAAATAGAGGTCACTGAGGAACCTGTTACCGAGTCAGAACCTGCCCCCGAACCAGCAGTAGAGGCTATCGAACAACCGGGTTCCGAACCGGAACCTACGGCAGAGCCCGCGCAGGTAGAACCTGTGATCGAGCCGGTAGTTGAAGAAAAATCTGTTGTCGAAGAGGACTCCGAACCAGATCAAGAGCCTGCCGTGCCGTCAGTTGAAGAAACGACGACCGAATCCACCGAAGAAACCACGATGGTGGAAGAAGTCGCCGAAGCAATAACGACTCCGGAAGTCGCGCAAACCGAAGACGTAATTAAACCCAGTTTCGACGTCGTGCGTGTGGATGCTACAGGTTCTGCCGTGATAGCCGGATCTGCCGAGCCTTTCTCGAAGGTCGTTATCCTTTCAAACGGAGAGGATATTGGCGAAGCGATTGCAGACAGCTCTGGCGAGTTTGTGGCGATTATTCAGGTCCCCGAAAACGAACAAGGCCAAACGCTGGAACTAGAAACCGAGATTTCCGGTCAACTGGTGTTTTCAGATGAGGCGATCATCATATTACCGATCCTTCGATCCCGGGCGGCGGAAACTGTCACAGAAGAATCCGCGCCACCGATTATCCGCGCCACAGCCGGCGAAGTTGTGATCATTCAAGGCGGCGCCCAACTTTCGCTTGGACGGGTCAGTCTAGATTCCATAAGCTATGACGAAAACGATGAAGTTGTGTTGGCAGGCCGCGGCAATCCGGGCCGGACAATCATCATTTACGTGGATGATAGACCGTTGACGGACGCAGTTGTGTCCGAATCCGGCAGTTGGAAGCAGGCCCTTCACGGTCTGGATGCTGGTCGATATGTGTTGCGGGTAGACGAAATCGACGATGACGGCAACGTAACCAGCCGCGTCGAATCTCCGTTCCAACGCGAATACCCAGAGGACGTGCGCGAAGCCAAAGCCCAAAACAACACCACATACACCGTGCAACCCGGAAACTCGCTATGGATTATAGCAACAGGACGGTATGGAGATGGCATGCAGTATCACCAGATATTCGCCGCGAACCATCACCAGATACGCGATCCTGACCTAATTTATCCGGGGCAGATCTTTGCGCTGCCCGATACAGAAGAATAATTTTCTTCAGACCTAGTTCTTTAGTTCGACAGTCCTTATCTGTAATCCCCAAGGGGCAGATTATGACCGAACAAAAAAACTTCGAACGCAAGTCAGCAATGCGGACCATTAAACGGGTAGTTCCGTACCTGTGGCCAACCGACTGTCCAGGAATAAAACTGCGCGTGGTGCTTGCCATGATCGCGCTTGTTATGGCCCGCGTAACCAGCGTCCTGACCCCGTTTTTCTTTAAAGGCGCCATCGATTCCATGT
Source organism: Paracoccaceae bacterium (assembly GCA_050256375.1). Lineage (GTDB taxonomy): Bacteria > Pseudomonadota > Alphaproteobacteria > Rhodobacterales > Rhodobacteraceae > NORP23. The sequence goes on from JBBWVU010000047.1 coordinate 48,923, forward strand.
CGCCCGATCTGCTCATGGACCCGACGGTCATGTTGGTTACGGGTACAGTAGGGCTTGTACTTGCGTATGGTACTTTCCGCCTGTTCAGCGTGGGCTTCAATCAGCTGCGCGACGCGATATTCTCGAAAGTGGGCCAACGTGCCTTGCGCGCCCTTGCACTTGAAACCTTCCAGCATATCCATGCGCTTTCGCTTCGGTACCACATCACCCGCAAAACCGGCGGGCTGTCGCGAATCATTGAACGCGGCGTAAAAGGCGTCGAGTTTCTGCTACGCTTTATGCTGTTCTCCATCGTTCCGCTGATCCTTGAACTGGCGATGGTCGGGTTGATTTTCTTCGTGCTTTTTGATGCACGGTATCTAGCGGTTATTGTTGTGACACTCAGCCTTTATGTCTGGTTTACTTTCCGCGTGACCGAATGGCGGGTGCAGATCCGTAAAGCTATGAACAAGCAGGACACGGATGCCAATCAAAAGGCGATCGACAGCCTGTTGAACTATGAAACCGTAAAATATTTTGGTGCCGAAAATCGCGAGGCAGACCGCTATGATGTTTCTATGCGCGAATATGAAAAGCTGGCAATTCAGACGAACTACACCCTAGGGTTCCTAAATTTCGGCCAATCGGTTCTGATTACAGGCGGCTTGGTTTCGGTTATGATTTTGGCAACCCTTGGTGTGCAGAATGGAACGTTGACCGTCGGTGATTTCGTTATGGTTAACGCTTATATGATCCAGATCACAATGCCGCTGAACTTCCTTGGTACTGTCTACCGCGAGATCCGCCAAGCATTGGTGGACATGGGAGAGATGTTTGACCTTCTCGGCCAGCCCGCTGAAATCAATGACAAACCGAACGCTCCTGAACTGAATTGTATCGGCGGAGAGATCGTTTTCACGGATGTTGATTTCTCATACGAATCCGAACGTGGAATTCTGCATGGTTTGAACCTGACCGTGGGCGCGGGTAAAACGGTTGCAGTCGTAGGGCCTTCAGGCTCTGGTAAATCTACTATCGGACGTTTGTTGTTTCGTTTCTACGATGTTAACGGCGGCAGTTTAAAAATCGATGGGCAAGATGTGCGTGACATCACGCAAACAAGTCTGCGGGACCAGATCGGAGTTATTCCCCAAGACACAGTCCTGTTTAACGATACCATCGGGTATAACATCGCCTATGGCCGCCCTGAAGCAACATTTGAAGAAGTGATCGGGGCTGCCAAGGCCGCCCAAATTCACGACTTCATCCTTTCGCTACCGGACGGCTACGACGCCATCGTCGGTGAACGTGGTCTGAAACTGTCGGGTGGTGAAAAACAGCGTGTCGGCATTGCCCGCACATTGTTGAAAAATCCACCGATCCTGTTGTTGGACGAGGCCACCTCGGCGCTGGACAGTGAAACTGAACAAGGCATCCTTGAATCCCTGAAATCGATGGGCGAGGGGCGCAGCGTTATCACCATCGCTCACCGTCTTTCTACTGTGGTTCATGCTGATAAGATTATTGTTCTTGAAAATGGCCACGTAACAGAACAAGGCACACATGAAGAATTACTGGCCAAACAGGGCCGCTATGCCTCCATGTGGGCGCGTCAGGCTTCTGATAGCGAGTTGGACAATAGAAAAGTTGCAGAAGTTGATGGTACTGTTGATGGCGCCAAGTCCACTGAACTACAAAAAGCTATTAATAAGTCGCGTAAAAATCTGCCAACGAACTAGCCTAATGCTTGTTTACTTCGGATAATTGGGCTACCTGCGCCAAATGAATCGGAATGATCAAATTACCGCCGTTAAAACCATGACAGGCGGTGCCCCCGAGGGGTTTGACGCCAAACTATTGGCGGACATTGTTGCACGTACGAACGGGCCGGTTGTTCATGTGTTGCGCGACGACGCCCGACTTGCGGCCATGCAACACGCGTTACAGTTCTTTGCGTCCGATCTTCCGGTTTTGCTGTTTCCCGCTTGGGATTGCCTGCCCTACGACCGTATTTCCCCAAACGCCGAGGTTTCCGCCCGTCGGATGGCCACCCTTGCCATTTTGGCCGACGGGTTTACGCGCCCATCAATCATCTTAACCACTCTCAACGCCGCCACCCAAAGAATTCCAGCCCGCGCTATTGTGGCAAGCTCCAGTTTCACGGCGGTGGTTGGCAAGCAGATCAACGTTGAAAACCTGCGCTCGTATCTGGTTCGTATGGGTTTCAACCAAGCCCCTACGGTTACGGAACCAGGTGACTACGCCATTCGCGGCGGCTTGATCGATATTTTCCCACCGGGCGCAAGCGGCCCCGTGCGCCTCGATCTATTCGGCGACGTCCTTGACGGCGCTCGGCGTTTTGAGGCTGCTACCCAGCGCACTATCGAGAAAATCACCCGCATTGAGCTGGCTCCCGTGTCCGAGGTCATCCTTGACGAGGCTGCGATCCAGCGTTTCCGTAGCAAATACCGCCACACATTCGGGACCGCGGGCAACGACGATCCGCTGTACGAGGCAGTTAGTGCAGGGCGTAAACACCAAGGCCTTGAACACTGGTTGCCATTTTTCCACGAACATCTGGACACCTTGTTCGACTATCTGCCCGACGCGCCAGTCATTCTGGATGCTCAAGTTAATCCGTCGCGCACCGCGCGTTGGACCTCGATCGAGGATCAGTTCGCGACTCGCCACGCAGCATTGTCCGAGAAAAGCCACCTCGGCACGGTCTACAAACCTGTCGAACCGTCCCTTTTGTATCTGGACGAGGACAACTGGAACTCCTCCCTTCAGGGCCACACCATCCGCCAGCTTTCACCCCTGCCACAGCCATCCGGTCCAAACTGCATCGACGCAGGTGGACGCATCGGTCGCAACTTCGCGGTCGAGCGCCAGAACGAGGACATCAGCCTGTTTGGCGCGCTCGCCGAGCATATCGCCACGAAACGCAAAACCGGCAACGTCGTGCTGTGTTCCTACTCCGAAGGTTCGCGCGAACGCTTCGCCACCATGCTGAAAGACAGCGGCGTCGAGAACTTTACCAACATCGCGCGGTTCAGCGATATCGGCCAAACCAAAGGCCTGTTCCTGACCGTATGGCCCCTCGAAAACGGGTTCGAGACATCTGATCTGACGGTGATTTCCGAACAAGATATCCTCGGCGACCGTTTAATCCGCGCCCCGCGCAGACGCCGTGCTGAAAATTTTCTGAAAGAAACTCAAAGCCTGACCCCCGGCGATCTGATCGTCCACATCGAACACGGTGTCGGTAAATACACAGGCCTCGAAACCATCACCGCTGCAGGAGCCCCGCACGAATGCCTGGCGTTAGAATACGCAGGCGGCGATCGTTTGTTTCTACCTGTCGAAAACATAGAACTCCTATCGCGCTATGGCCAAGAAATCGGCTTGCTCGACAAGCTCGGTGGCGGCGCATGGCAAGCCAAAAAGGCCAAGCTCAAAGAACGTGTGCGCGAGATGGCCGACAAGCTGATCCGTATTGCAGCCGAACGCGCATTACGAACCGGCAAAGTGATGACCCCACCCGATGGCATGTGGGACGAATTCTGCGCCCGTTTTCCTTACCAAGAAACAGACGACCAGCTGCACGCCATAGAGGACGTCCTGTCCGACATGGCCAGCGGTCAACCCATGGACCGCTTGATCTGTGGCGATGTCGGCTTCGGTAAAACAGAGGTTGCGATGCGCGCTGCCTTTGTAGCCGCCATGACAGGGTCTCAAATCGCCGTCGTCGCGCCGACAACCTTGCTAGCCCGCCAACACTTCAAGAGCTTCTCCGAACGCTTCCGTGGCCTGCCCGTCCAGGTCCGCCAACTCTCGCGCTTCGTATCAGTGAAAGCTGCCAGCGACACCCGCGAGGCAATGAAGCGCGGCACCGTAGATATTGTCATCGGCACTCACGCGCTACTGGCCAAAACCGTTCGTTTCGCCAACCTAGGCCTGCTGATCGTGGACGAGGAACAACATTTCGGCGTCACCCACAAAGAACAACTCAAACAATTGCGCACTGACGTCCACGTCATGACCCTGACAGCCACGCCAATTCCGCGCACCCTGCAACTGGCCCTATCCGGTGTGCGCGAACTATCAATCATCGGCACCCCGCCCATCGACCGCCTCGCGATCCGCACGTACGTTTCCGAGTTCGACCCAATCACGGTGCGCGAGGCCCTGCTGCGTGAATACTATCGTGGCGGCCAGTCCTTCTACGTCGTCCCGCGCATCAGCGACATGGCCGAAATCGAGGCGTTCCTCAAAGAACAAGTCCCTGAGGTCTCCGTCGTCACCGCCACCGGCCAGATGCCCGCAGGTCAGCTAGACGATAAGATGAACGCCTTCTACGACGGCCAATACGATGTGCTTCTGGCCACGACAATCGTCGAAAGCGGTCTGGATATTCCCGCCGCCAACACCTTGATCGTGCATCGCGCCGACATGTTCGGCCTCTCGCAACTCTATCAAATTAGGGGCAGGGTGGGTCGCTCCAAAATCCGCGCTTACGCCTATATGACGACCAAACCGCGCAAACCTCTAACCCCGCAAGCTGAAAAACGTCTGCGGGTTCTGGGCAGCCTCGACAGCCTCGGCGCTGGCTTCTCACTGGCGTCCCAAGACCTCGACATTCGCGGGGCAGGAAACCTTCTGGGCGACGAGCAATCCGGCCACGTTCGCGAAGTCGGCTACGAGCTTTACCAATCCATGCTGGAGGAAGCTATCGCCAAGATGAAAGCCGGCGAACTCGAAGGCCTATCAGACGCAGACGAGGCATGGTCCCCCCAGATTAACCTAGGCGTCCCTGTTCTGATCCCCGCCAATTACGTTTCCGATCTCGACATCCGCCTGGGTCTTTACCGACGCCTCTCGGCGCTATCCGGCAAGGTCGAACTCGAAGGCTTCGCCGCTGAACTAATCGACCGCTTTGGCAAGCTCCCGCGCGAAGTGAACACGTTGTTAAACATCGTGCGTATCAAATCCGCCTGCCGTCGCGCAGGTATCGCACGCCTTGATGGCGGCCCTAAAGGCGCAACCATCCAGTTCCACATGGACAAATATGCCAACCCCGCCGGTTTGGTTGAATTCATCCACGCCCAAAATGGTTTAGCCAAGGTCCGCAACAATAAAATAGTTGTGCGCCGCGATTGGAATACCAACGCTGACAAAATCAAAGGCGCGTTTGCCATTGCACGGGATTTGGCTGTATTGGCGAAAAAAATATAACCATCTTGTCATCCCCGACTTGAACGGGCATACCGCGCCATTCCAACGCTTCCCAGCACCCGAACTTTACGGTATTGCTATCCTAAAGATAAGAAATCCGATTGGCAAAAAGAGGGATTGTTTTATGGGTATTTTCAGACTCGACCCCACAGGCGATCCCGCGACTGGGCTCGTCGCCTCCAACCTCGTCCCGGATGCAGCTTTTACAACAAGCGACACGACTGAACTTATCCATTATTTTCATCTAGACGAAAAATCAGGTGTTTCCTCGGGCGTTTGGAAATGCGCCCCGTGTCGTGAAGAATTTGATAGTTACCCAGTAGATGAAATGATGACAATTATTTCTGGCAGCGTAACCGTTACTAGTTCCGATGGATCCGCCAGTAGGTTCACTAAGGGCGATACGGTTTTTATAGCCAAGGGAACCGAATGTGTTTGGGAGATCACCGAGACCGTGCACAAATTCTTTATGATAACCGAATAACGCGCCGCATTGCTCAGAGAATATCGCCTAATCGAGGCGCCAGACCTTCTGTTTCGCGAATTGACGTGCGTCGAGTAAGGTGGCTAAGGCAAATATGCAACACCCCAACCTCAAAACCTTAACAAAAATCGAACATACGCATTGTGTACGGGTTGTGCACGCATCGTGCACACGAAAAGCACGCGAAAACAGTCCAAACGTTAACACAAAATACTTTGAAAAACCGTGTTTCGTTAACTTCCCGTTAACTATTCAACAAACCGAACCGCGCCAATATGGTCTAGATTCCGATTCCGTTGCGCGTAATCAATGCCATAGCCAACCACGAACTTGTCCGGTATTTCAAATCCGATCCAATCCGCCGCAATATCCACTTCGCGCCGCGATGGCTTATCCAGCAACGCACAGATTTTCAACCGCTTCGGATTGCGGCTTTTAAGCATTTTAACCACATGGTTTAGCGTGTGACCCGTATCGACAATATCCTCGACCAGCAGAACGTCCCGCCCTTCGATCTCGCCACGAATGTCCTTTAGAATACGAACTTCTCGGCTGCTTTCGGTCGAGTTTCCGTAGGACGACGTCTCCATGAAATCAATCTCGACGGGTAGATCGAACTCGCGCGCCAAATCGGCGATGAAAACGAACGACCCGCGCAGCAGTCCAATGACTATCAGTTTGTCTGTGCCTTGAAAATACTCCGAAATCTCCTTGGCCAGATCTTCTACCCGAGCGGCAATGGATTTCGCGGAAATCATTTCGTCAATTACATAGTTTGAATGGTCCATACCCTTGCCTTTTTTGATTCTCGGTATCTTATTACAGTTAACGCTAAAAGCCCCGCGACAATCCATCCCGTGGCGCATGGAATAACAGAGGTTCATATAGCCCACATGCCTACGCACGCCGAAAAACGTATTATGTCCCATAGCGCCGAACAGATGTACGATCTGATCGCGGATGTGTCTGCCTATCCGAAGTTTTTGCCGTGGTGTACAGCCGCAAGGATTAACAGTACCAATCCGACCGAGGATGGTACGGGCACGGTCATCGACGCAGATTTGGTCATTTCGTTCAAACTATTTCGCGAGAAATTCGCCAGCCGTGTGATCCTGAACCCTCAGGCGAGCCATATCGACGTGGAATACCTCGACGGGCCGTTTCGGTACCTTAATAACCACTGGCAATTTAATGATTTGGAAGACGGAACCTGCGAGGTCGATTTTTTTGTCGATTTCAAATTCAAATCCAGCGTCCTGCAAGCCGTTATCGGCCTGGTCTTTAACGAAGCCATGCAACGTATCGTGCGCGCCTTTGAAAAGCGCGCACAAGATTTATACGGTTAACATTTATTAAGACGTCATATCGTAGGCCCGCTCGCCGTGCGAGGCGAGGTCCAGACCTGTGAATTCGTCCTCTTCACTGACGCGGATAGGGAAGATCAGGCCGGTCACTTTGACGATGATAATCGACATTACGATGGTGAACACGCCCACAATTGCCAAGGCACCCAGTTGCGCACCCCACGCGCCTGCGCCAAATACTGCGATCATGATTATACCGAATATTCCACCAACGCCGTGAACCGCGAACACATCTAACGTGTCGTCGATCTTTAAGAAACCCTTAACGAAACGGCAGGCTTCTTGAGTCAGGATACCGGCGATACCGCCGATGATCACGGCCTCGATTGGCCCGACGAAGCCAGAGGCGGGCGTGATTGAAGCCAGCCCAGCGATCGTACCTGTGACCAGCCCCACCAATGAGGATTTACCGTATTTGAACCGCTCCCAAGCTACCCAGCTAAGGGATGCCGTCGCGGCCGAGATATGCGTAACCACCATTGCCATCGCCGCTCCACCATCTGCCGCCAGTTGCGAGCCAGCGTTAAAGCCGAACCACCCGACCCACAACATAGACGCGCCCAGCATCACGAACCCCGGGTTGTGCGGCGGTTTAGATTTGTCTTTGCGGTGACCAAGGAAATACGCGACAACCAGCGCCGCGAGGCCCGCAGTTTCATGCACAACAATACCACCGGCGAAATCTTTCACGCCGACGTCGCCGAAAATGCCGCCATCTGCAAGAAACCCGCCGCCCCAGATCCAGTGGGTGACGGGCGCGTAAACTAGCAACATCCACAGACCGGAAAACGTTAACATGAACGCAAAGTTAATACGCTCGACGTAGGCCCCGACGATCAGGGCAGGTGTGATGATCGCGAAGGTCATCTGGAAGGCAAAGAACAGGATTTCAGGGATTGTGCCCGACAAACTGTCCGTATCGACACCCAGCAAGAACGCTTTGGAAAGCCCACCCCAGATGGCGTTGTCTGCGGGGCCAAAGGCGATGGAGTATCCTACGCCCAGCCATAATAGCGACATCAGACAAGCAATCGCGATGGTCTGCATGAACACCGACAGTACGTTACGCGATCTGACCAGGCCTCCGTAAAACAGTGCCAAACCCGGTAATGTCATGAATAGAACGAGGACTGTGGACATAAGAATCCACGCGGTATCTGCACCAACCATTATTATTCCCTTTATTTTGTTAACACTTTATGTGTTTTGCGAGAAAGTCGCGCCTATGGGGTGTGTTAACAAGGCATTAATGCTGCGTTGCAATCAGATATATTAGGTAGATTAAATTATAGGCAGCCCTGCATGGTTTGTGCAAAAGAAAGGCAGAATGCGAACGGCGTTACCCGCGCGAAATCTCGTCGAGCAGCCATTGTAAACCCGTCTCGACCGTTGCCATACGCACATTATCACGGCCAATCGGGCCGTAATTCTGTTGCCGCGTTAACACTTCGTTAACCGTAGCCAGCCCGAACCAGACCAGCCCTTCGGCCTTGCCCCCGTCCGCGCCCGGTCCGGCGACTCCGGTAACTGCAATCGCAATGTCCGCGTCAGAACCTTGCAGTGCACCTGCTGCCATTTCCATGGCAACTTGCTCGGAAATCGCGCCAAAGGCGTTAAGAGTTCCTTTATAAACGTCAAGCATTTCCGTCTTCGATGGGTAGGAGTAGGTCACAAACCCTCGATCAAACACCGCAGACGAGCCAGCCACGTCTGTTAACGCCGCGGCAATCATACCGCCCGTGCAACTTTCCGCCGTTGCAATCATTATGCCTTGGTCCTTGGCCGCTTGAACGACGCGCGCGGCGAGATCGAAATGACTGATCACATCAACACCCCATGCGCGAGTCCTGCCGCTGCGACGACAACAATCGCAGCTAGAACGCCCGCCAGAACATCGTCCAGCATCACACCAAGAGGCGTGTGCATCCGGTCAGCCCAGCCAACGATCCATGGCTTCCAGATGTCGAATAGTCGGAAGAATATGAATGCCGTAATCCAGCCCGGATAAGGGAACAACCATTGCGGCTGCTCGTTGAACCACATGCCCGCCGATAGTGGCAGTAGGGCGATCCAGATGCCTACCACCTCGTCGATAACGATGGACGATGGATCGTGATCCTCGGCCCCGCGCGTCTCGATCGTGGTGGCCCAAAGGCCCAGCGCAAAGGCGATGAGGGTCGCGGCTAGCAGCAACGGGAACCCACCCAGCCCGTGCAGCACCCAGCCGACCGGAAGTGCTGCCAGAGTGCCCCAAGTACCGGGGGCTTTGGGCAGCAGCCCCGCTCCAAAAAATGTCGTGATTATGCGTATCATGTTTTCACCAGCGTAGCCGTTGCCATCGCCGCGATCCCCTCACCACGCCCAGTAAAGCCGAGCTTTTCGGAGGTGGTCGCCTTGATGCTGATCCTGTCCAAATCAATCCCGATGATTTCAGCCATCCGCTGGCGCATCGTCAATGCATGTGGGCCGATCTTGGGTGTTTCACAAATTATCGTACAGTCGATATGGGTTATCGTAAATCCGCGGTCCGTTGCGCGCTCTACCGCTTTAAGCAGAAAAATATCCGACGCCGCGCCTTCCCACTGCATGTCCGATGGGGGAAACCACTGTCCTATGTCGCCCTCGGAAAGCGCGCCGAAAAGGGCGTCCGTAACCGTGTGCATAGCCACATCAGCATCCGAATGTCCGACCAACCCGCGGCTGTGGGGAACGTTGATCCCGCAAAGGGTGACGTGATCGCCCTCGCCAAATTTGTGAACGTCAAAGCCGTTGCCTGTGCGTATATCCATAGTGCCTCGTATCGCTTTTTCGGCCCGGGTAAAATCCTCGGGTGTGGTGATCTTGAAATTATCCTTATCGCCCTTCGTTATTGCAACGACTAGTCCGGCAGCGTGCGCCACAGCCACATCGTCGAGCGCAGGCACAGACAGGTTTTCATGTGCAACTAGAATATCGCCGAACCGGAACCCTTGCGGAGTCTGTGCGCGCCACAGTCCTTCGCGGGCCTCCGATGTCTCGATCGTATCGCCGCCACGCCAAAGCGCATCTACGACGGGCAGCGCGGGGAACGCGCCTGCGTGCGTGGCAAGCGCATTAACCACTTGTTCAATAATGTTAAGGGAAACCAAAGGCCGCGCAGCGTCGTGGATCAACACTAGTTCAGGCGCATAAGATTTCAGCGCGATCAACCCCGCCAGAACCGAGTCGTGACGTTCAACTCCGCCAATACAAACGGGCAGGACCCCCTTGATTCCGTTAACAGCATTTTCATATTCGTTGATATCATCTGAATGGATGACAACCTGAACGGCCTCGACGCCCTGATGTTTTAACAAAGCATTAACCGCTCGTCGCAGCACGAGCTGTCCGGCAAGGTCACGGTATTGTTTGGGGATTCCCCCTCCGGCTCGTTTCCCGCGCCCTGCTGCAACTATTAGCCCTGCGATTTTCATATCTTCTCCGTCGTTTGCCCATCTTTAACGCAACCTGCATGTGCTTCACAATGGAGCAGGTAAAACTGTTGCCGAATTCATCGCCTTGTTGTAGTTCTGACAAAACTGCACAAGGATTAGGCATTTGGCCGTAACTGTCGGAAATTTAACCTTAGACCCACCGGTATTTCTGGCGCCTTTGGCTGGAATCACCGATTTACCCTTCCGCAAAACCGTTTTGCGTTTCGGGGCAGGGTTGGTTGTATCCGAGATGGTGGCGTCACAAGAAATGGTCCAGGCCAAACCCTCGACGCGGGCGCGGGCGGAACTGGGGCTGGATAACGACCGCACATCGGTGCAGATCGCGGGACGAGAGGCATATTGGATGGCCGAATGCGCCAAGCTGGTTGCCGATCAGGGTGCGCGGATTATTGATATTAATATGGGCTGTCCAGCCAAGAAGGTGACGACGGGGTATTCCGGGTCGGCATTGATGAAAGATTCTGACCATGCGCTATCGCTGATTGCGGCTGTTGTGGCGGCGGTTGATGTTCCGGTGACGCTCAAAATGCGACTGGGGTGGGATGATAACAATCTGAACGCCGCCGACATTGCGAAACGAGCCGAGGATGCTGGCATCCAGATGTTAACCATTCATGGACGGACGCGGTGTCAGTTTTACAAAGGCGCGGCGGATTGGGCGGCCATCGCGGCCGTGAAGAATGGGGTAAATATTCCGTTAATTGCCAATGGAGACGTGGTGGATTCGCTTTCCGCAAAGCGTGCACTTGAACTGTCAGGTGCCGACGGAGTGATGGTTGGACGCGGGGCGCAAGGGCTGCCGTGGATGCTGGCACAAATCGCTGCGGAGCAGGCAGGACACGTTTATACGAAACCGCAGGGCGGCGAGTTCGCCGATGTAATTCTTACACACTACGAAGATATGATCCGCTTTTACGGACCTGATTTGGGTGTGCGGAATGCGCGCAAACATCTGACATGGTATTTGGAACGGCTTGAGGGCGGAATGGAACTGCGAAACGCGATTATCCGAGAGCGTGACGCGTGCGTGGTTATCAAAACGTTAACTGCAGGTCTTGATGGTTGTGGATTAACAAAACAGGTGGCCGCATGACCGAGCCGAATTTCGAGACGCTTTGGGGTGCCATCCCTTATCCGGCCTTCGCCATCGATACCGATAACACTTTGTTAACCTGTAACGGCGCTGCTGAATTCTTTAGTGGTACGTCGGTACGCCAAATGTCTGGTAAGAATTTATTAACTTTTGTGGGCGAGGGTAGTGTCGTTCAAAATGTAGTTGAGCAAGCGCGACGGGACGCGGTCTCGGTCGTGTTGCACGGGATCGAGGTAAGCTGGGCCGACAACCCGCCGCGCCAGAATGACGTGCACGCGACCAGCATATCAAACGGTCAGGTGTTGTTACTGCTGCATCCGCGTGGTTTGGCAGAGAAAATGGACCGCAGCTTGACGCACCGCTCAGCGGCGCGTTCTGTGGCGGGAATGGCGGCGATGCTGGCCCATGAAATCCGCAACCCTCTGGCGGGGATAAACGGGGCTGCGCAACTACTGGCCATGAGCGTTAACGAAGATGATCAAGAACTTACCGAGCTGATTCAGGACGAAATTCGCCGCATTGGTCGGCTGGTAGACCGCGTCGAGCAATTCGGAGACTTGCGCCCCGCCCAGCGCGTGGCAGTTAATATCCACGACATTCTTAACCGCGCCAAACGGGCCGCCGAAGTGGGTTTTGCCGAACATGTCAAGTTTTCCGAAGAATTTGATCCCTCGCTGCCGCCTGTCAGTGCCGATCCCGACCAGCTATCGCAAGTGTTCCAGAACCTGCTGAAAAATGCGGCGGAGGCCACGCCGAAAGTTGGTGGCTCGATCACAGTTAAGACTGCGTTTCGTCCCGGTGTACGCCTGCAGATGCCGGGTCAGCAACCCGAGAGCCTGCCACTGGAGGTTACGGTAACGGACAATGGTGTGGGTATTCCTGAAGAATTGATTAACGACATCTTCGACCCTTTCGTCAGCTCGAAGGCCACGGGTTCCGGGTTGGGTCTGTCATTGGTGTCGAAAATTATTGCCGATCACGGCGGAGTGATCGAATGTAATTCCGAACCCGGAAAAACTAAATTCAAGGTTTTACTGCCGATCTGGCGCAAACCGTTAACGGAGTCTTAAGATGGATGGCACTGTAATAGTCGCGGACGATGACCGCACAATCCGCACGGTCCTTAGTCAGGCGTTGACACGGGCGGGGTGTCGGGTGCGCTCGACCGGGACTGTCTCGACGCTGTGGCGTTGGGTGGAAGAGGGCGAGGGAGACGTCATCATTACCGACGTCAACATGCCCGATGGCGATGCGCTTGATATTCTTCCGGCGATCCGCAAGCGTCGGCCTGACCTGCCTATTGTGGTGATGAGCGCGCAGAACACCGTGATGACCGCCATTCGTGCGAATGAGGCTGGGGCATATGAATACCTTCCTAAACCCTTTGACCTTAAGGATTTATTAGCAACTGTTAACAAAGCGCTAACGCAAACTGCCGCTGGAGTGAAAAAGCCTGACAGCAACGACGAAGTTTTGCCACTTATCGGACGATCACCGGCGATGCAGGATGTTTACCGTATTATGGCGCGGTTAATGAACACGGATTTGGGCGTGATGATTACCGGCGCTTCGGGAACCGGAAAAGAGCTGGTCGCGCGTGCGCTTCACGACTTCGGTCAGCGTAAGCCCGGACCGTTCATAGCGCTGAACATGGCAACCGTTCCGGCGGATATGATAGAGGTTGAATTATTCGGCAGCGAGAGCCAGACGTTGGGACCGGATGCTGCGATAATCGGTAAGTTCGAGCAAGCCAACAGTGGCACGCTGTTCTTGGATGAAGTTGGCGACCTTCCGCTGGAAGCACAATCGCGTTTGTTGCGCGTATTACAAGAGGGCGAGTTTTCGCGGGCTGGCGGGCATCAGATTTTAAGCGCCAATGTGCGGGTCATCGCTGCCACACATCAGGATTTACGAGCCTTGATTAACGAAGGGAAATTCCGCGAAGACTTGTTTTACCGTTTGAACGTCGTGCCGATCCGCCTGCCGTCTTTGCGCGAACGGATGGAAGATATCGCCGATTTAACCCGACATTTTCTGCGCCAAGCCGAGGAAGATGGCTTGCCAAGCAAGGTGATTTCGAACGAAGCCGTCGAGGTTTTGAAGTTGCAACAATGGACTGGCAACGTCCGCGAGCTGGAAAACCTGATCCGTCGACTTACAGTTCTGTGCCCTGACGACATTATCAGCGCAAATATTGTATCGCAGGAAATCGCGGTGCGGCCCAGCTCGGCCGTTGCGCCGACGCCGGGCGGCGCAGAAAGCTTGTCGAGCGCACTTGAGGCCCATCTGAAACGGTATTTTGATTTGCACGGCGATGATCTGCCGCCCGCAGGTTTATATGATCGCATCTTGAAAGAGGTCGAGCTGCCCTTGATCGCGTTATCACTGTCTGCGACGCGTGGAAATCAGCTGAAAACAGCTGAACTGCTAGGGATCAACCGTAATACTTTGCGAAAAAAGATTGCTGCGCTCGACATTCAGGTGACACGGGGTAAGAAGATGATGTAAACTTGTCACAGGAATAGTGACAAACAACGGAATCTGTAACCCTCTTGCAACACAGTATAGTCAGATCCGGTTTTAGTTGGCTCGAAGGGGTCGGGAATAACCGCGTTGTCCGCTATACGACCACGCTGACTTTGGTTATCCTTGGTCCGGTTCTTGTGATTGCTACTTTCATATTTTTCGGGACGTTTGATGGGCCGGGCGACCCGCAATTACTGCGCTATGTGGTGCTTGCGGATATGGTTTATGTGCTGGTGATCGTGGCACTGGTCTCGCGGCAGGTCGTTAAGATTATCGCGGCGCGGCGGCGACGCTCGGCTGGGTCAAAACTACATTTACGCCTGACCGGTGTATTCACGCTTACCGCGTTGATACCGACCGTGTTGGTGGCTGTTTTTGCTGCGGTTACATTGAATTTCGGGCTTGAAGGCTGGTTCTCGGATCGGGTGCGGTTGGTGGTTAACAATTCGTTAACTGCGGCGCAGGCTTATGAGGCGGAACATCGCACAAACCTTGATAACGACACTAAATTACTGGCGAACTATCTCGATGCGCAAAAGCGTCGCGTGCAATTGATGTCCACGGGCGAACTGCGCGAGTTTTTGAATCGCGGGCAGGTCCAGATGCAACGCTCGTTGTCCGAGGCTTATGTTATTAATACATCGGGAGATTTGATAGCACGCGGCGAGAAATCATATTTGTTTGATTACGAGCAACCCACCCCCGACGAGATAAAACTGGCGTTGTCTGGTGAACTGGTGATTATCGAAGACTGGGCAAACTCGGAATTTCGCGCGTTAACCAGACTTTCAGCTTATGCGGATCGGTTGTTATATGTGACCCGTGACGTAGACGGCGAAATTTTGCTGTTGCTGGATGACACGCAAGAAACGGTGACGCTGTATAACCAGCTTGAAAATGAGCGCGGGCGGTTGTTGTTTGAGTTCGCGCTGATCTATCTGGGCTTCGCGCTGATCGTAATTCTGGCTGCCGTGTGGTTCGGGATGTGGTTTGCTGAACGGCTGTCCCGACCTGTTGGTCGCTTGGCTGGCGCTGCCGAGAGGGTGGGGGCGGGCGACCTTGATGTGCGGGTTATCGAAGAAGAAGGCGATGACGAAATGGCCATTCTGGGTCGCGCCTTTAACCGGATGACGCAGCAGGTAAAGGGCCAACGCGATACTCTGTTGGCTGTGAACGCGGAAACGGAAAAAAGCCGTCGGCTGTTTGACTCCGTGCTGTCAGGGGTTACCGCGGGCGTGATCGGGCTGGATAGTGACGGCCTGATAGAATTTATGAATGCGGCTGCTGAACATATGCTGGGACTGGAAACAAACGCTGCGCTGGGGCAGGGGATAGTGCAAGCGGCACCCGAATTCGAAGATTTGTTTAGCAAACTAGCGAGCAGCACACGCGCTAATACGCAAGGCGAGATCGAGGTAATTCGCGCAGGCGTCCATGAAAACTTGATGGTTCGTATTGCGACACGCAGTTCCTCGAAGGGGGCGGTCGAAGGGTATGTGATTGCGTTTGATGACGTGACCGATCTTGTATCAGCACAACGCATGGCCGCTTGGGGTGATGTGGCACGGCGCATCGCGCACGAAATTAAGAATCCGTTAACGCCTATTCAACTTTCGGCCGAACGCATACGTCGCAAGTTCGGGCCGTTGGTAGGTGACGAGAAAGAGGCTTTGCAACAGTATTCAGACGTAATTATCAGGCAAACCAATGACTTGCGCCGTATTGTTGATGAATTTTCGAAATTTGGCCGGATGCCGGAAGCTAAGAAAAAGCCCGTCGATATTCTGGAAACCCTTCGAAGCGTAGTCCTTTTACAAAACGAGGCAGCCCCCGATATCGATGTTACGTTGGAAGTATCCGGAGAAATTCCTGCAGTGATGTTAGATGAAACCTTGATGTCACAGGCATTTACAAACCTCGTGAAAAATGCGCGGGAGGCGGTGACAGCCAGACAGGCGGCTGGACATAAGGGGTTCGTTGGGCAAGTTCGCGTGCTGGTGGCGGCGCAGGCTGGTCTGGTTACGATCCGTATTCAGGATAACGGTGTCGGCTTCCCGCCACGGCGCGCGCGTTTGTTCGAACCGTACGTGACCCATAGGGACTCGGGGACGGGGCTGGGATTGTCGATTGTAAAAAAGATTGTTGAAGAACACGAAGGACGACTGGAATTGCTTGATGCTCCGGTGTTCGAGAGAAATACGCATAAGGGGGCCGAGGCTAAAATGACTCTGCCGACGCTCGTATCAAATAATGAAGACCAAGGAAATACGGATCATGGGTGATATACTTGTAGTCGACGATGAAAAAGACATCCGCGAGTTAGTAGCGGATATTTTGCAAGACGAGGGGCACAGCACTCGCATTGCGTGGGACTCGGATTCCGCTTTTGCCGAGATAAACGCCAACCCACCGGCGCTTGTTATTCTGGACATCTGGCTGAAGGGCAGCAAACTGGACGGTATTGATATTCTGAAGTCGATCCATCGCGATAATCCGGACATTCCGGTGGTGATTATTTCCGGTCACGGCAATGTGGAAATTGCGGTGGCAGCTATCAAGCAAGGTGCTTACGATTTCATTGAAAAGCCATTCAACATTGATCAGTTGATGGTGGTGATTTCGAGGGCATTGGAGGCATCCAGATTACGGTTGGAAAACTCGGCTTTGCGTGCGCAAGATGCTAAAACTGTCGAGATGATCGGCGAGAGTACCGCGTTCAAGGCACTAAGGGCTCAACTGGAAAAGGTCTCACAGGCCAATTCGCGAGTAATGCTGACAGGACCGGCGGGGGCAGGCAAAGAAATCGCAGCTAAATTTATCCACTGTTTTGGCACTCGATCCGGTGGTCCATTCATTATCGTCAATTCTGCATCAATCGCGCCCGAGATGATGGAAGAGGTGCTGTTCGGACGTGAAACTGCCGAGAGAGGCCACGAACCCGGATTGTTTGAACGCGCGCACGGTGGTGTTCTGTTTTTCGACGAGGTTGCGGACATGCCCTATGTCACGCAGTCAAAAATCTTACGGGTACTGGTTGAGCAAAATTTCAAACGTGTTGGCGGGCAGGATATTGTGCGGGTGGACGTACGGGTGATTTCGGCGACAAATCGTGATTTGTTGCAGGAAATCAAGAACGGGAAGTTCCGGGAAGAACTTTACCACCGAATCAACGTCGTCCCCATCGCAGTGCCGGGACTAGAGGCGCGTCGCGCGGACATTCCAGAATTATGTACATATTTCCTTAATGATTTGAATTCCGCACAAGGCTTACCCATCCGCGAGATGTCTGACGAGGCATTAGCGCGATTAGAGGTCATGTCCTGGCCCGGCAATATCCGCCAATTGCGCAACACCATAGAGCGGGTATTGATACTTGGCCCCGAGTCCGGCGATATCCAGGTATCGGAGCTTGCGGACAGCGCCGAGGATGATGGCGGGCAGAAATTGTCGCTTGGGGCCAGTTTTGCCGGATATTCGTTGCGTGAAGCCCGCGAGATCTTCGAACGTGAGTATCTGGTTTCGCAAATTGACCGCTTTGGCGGAAATATCTCTAAAACGGCGCAATTTGTCGGGATGGAGCGCTCGGCACTGCATAGAAAGCTGAAATCCTTGAATATAGCGGCCGGACCAAAGACGAAATTGCCGTAAAACAGCGATAATGTGGTGTAATATATCGCTGATTGACCACTGAATACTAAACGTCGCATAATCGGGGCAACGAAGTCCGAACAATCGGGGCAGGAAGTCTAGATGAAGATCATCATTTGCGGTGCAGGTCAGGTGGGCTGGCAGTTAGCCCGCCATCTTTCAACTGAAAATAACAGCGTTACCGTGATCGATAACAAAGGATCACTGGTGCGGCGCATTACGGACCAGCTGGACGTGGGCGGGATCGCGGGGTTTGCTTCACATCCAGACGTGTTGGAGCGCGCCGGGGCGCGGGATGCAGATATGATTATCGCGGCGACCTTCTCGGACGAAGTGAACATGGTCATCTGTCAGGTTGCACACTCGGTTTTTGATGTTCCGCGCAAGATCGCTCGATTGCGCTCGCAGTCGTATCTGGATTCGGAATATTCGAACCTTTATCGTCGAGAACATTTGCCAATCGATGTGATTATCTCGCCTGAACGCGAGGTTGCCGAGGCGGCACTACGCCGTTTGGCCGCTCCGGCGTCGTTCGATACCGAAAGCTTTGCCGATAACCGTGTCCAGCTTGTTGGTCTTACGCTGGACGAGGATTGTGCGGTAATTAACACGCCGTTAAGACAGCTATCCGAGCTGTTCTCGACTCTGCGCGCTGTTGTTGTTGGGGTCCGGCGTAACGGAAAACTATTTGTACCGCATCCCAACGACCAGCTTTTCCCTGGTGACCAGACATATCTGGTAGCAGCGACCGAAGACGTGCCGCGCACGTATGAAATTTTCGGCAAGAAAAACCCAAACACCGACCGTGCCATTGTAGTGGGCGGCGGAAATGTAGGTTTGTATGTCGCGACAGCGCTGGAAAATGGCAAGCGCCGTGTCCATACCAAAGTGATTGAAAAGGACCGGACGCAGGCCGAGACAGCAGCAGATGCGTTGAACCGGACTGTTGTTCTGCACGGTGACGGTCTGGATATGAACCTGCTGGAAGAGGCGAATATCGCCAAGGCAGATGCGTTACTGGCGGTGACGGATGATGATAAGACCAATCTGTTGTCCTGTGCCCGGGCCAAAGCGTTGGGGTGCCCTCTGACGATTGCGCTTATCAATGATCCCAGCCTGACGACGTTGATGGCCCCATTGGGGATTGATGCGTTCGTTAATCCGCGGGCAACAACAGTTTCGTCGATCCTGCGGCACATCCGGCATGGTAGCGTGCGTAAGGTGTACTCGGTCGGGGATACGGAGGCCGAGGTTATCGAGGCACAAGTTCTGGGCACGTCGCCACTGGCGGGCGAGCTGGTACGTGACATAGACTGGCCCGAGGGCGCGATTGTCGGCGCAATACACAAGCGCGGCGAGATATTGATCCCGTTGGGCAACACTCGGATTGAAGAGGGGGACGTGTTGATCGTCTTTGCCCTAAGCGATGATGTGCCTGTGATTGAAAAGTTGTTTCAGGTCAAAATCGAATTCTTCTGATGGTAGCGCATTTTCGAAAATACCCGTTATTCGTGTTAATCATGATGATTGGCGCGTGTAGTATGGTATTGCCTGCTATTCACGCAGCCAAACTGGGCGATGCAAGGGTAGCACAAGTCTTTCTTAGCTATGCGCTGTTTATCCTGATTATTTCGGTAATAATGGGATTGGCATTGATGAACAGGGTGTCGCGCAGCACATCACGTTCGCATCTGGTTACCATCTTTTTGGTCTATACACTTTTGCCGATTTTTCTGGCGATGCCTTTCGGTGCATTAATCCCTTCTATGGGCCCGATCCAGAGCTACTTCGAAATGCTGTCCAGCCTGACAACCACAGGCGCGACGTTGATTAATGATCCGTTAAGCATCGCCGAGCCGTTGCACTTGTGGCGGGCTTTGGTCGCATGGATGGGCGGCTTCTTCGTTGTTATCGTTGCCCTTAGCGTTATGGAACCGATGAATCTGGGCGGTTTTGAAATTAGGTCGCTCGTTCTTGGATCAGACGGGGGAACGGTTGCATACGGCGCGGCCGATGCATCCGAGCGGATAGAAAAATATGTACTTAAAATAGGGCCGGTCTATGTGGCCGTGACGTTTGTATTGATGGCTGTTCTGTACATGTCGGGTGACCGTGCCTATGTCGCGTCCATTCACGCCATGTCGATCATCTCGACCAGTGGAATCTCGCCAATTGGCGGGACACTGCACACGGAATCCGGAAGATTGGGTGAAATGTTCATGGTAATTTTCCTTTTGTTCGCCGTGTCAAACCGTGGTTTCCAATCATTCAGCACAGCTAACTGGCAGTGGTTGAAACGCGATGTCGAGGTGCGTTTGATGCTAATAGCCACCCTCGGAATCGCGATTATACTTTTCATACGTCATTGGATATCTGTGTTCGAGGTATCTACGCAAAGCAATATTGGCGCCGCGTTCGCCGCGTTTTGGGGCAGTATATTCACAGTTATGTCGTTTCTGACGACAACCGGATTTAAAAGCGCGGATTGGTCGGTGTCACAAAACTGGTCGGGGCTTAGCACGTCTGGAGTAATGTTTTTGGCACTTGTCGTAATGGGTGGCGGAGTTGCGACCACCGCTGGCGGCGTTAAATTACTGCGAATTTACGCGCTGTATAAACACGGCCTGCGCGAAATGGAGCGATTGGTCCATCCGTCTAGTGTTGGTGGAGCGGGCATGGCCGCGCGGCGATTTCGGCGGGAAGGGGCGTTTACAGCATGGGTATTTTTCATGCTGTTCCTAGTCGGCATTGCGATGATGATGTTGGCGTTGGCCTTTGTCGACATTGGCTTTGACGAAGCGGTGGCTTTTTCGATCGCGGCCGTCACAAACACCGGTCCGGTGGCCGGCATGCTGGAAACCGGCTTGCAATACACAGATATCGGCATCAGTGGCCAACTGATTTTGTGCGTCGGTATGGTTTTTGGCAGGGTCGAAGTTTTGGCCCTTATCGCGCTGTTTAATCCCAGCTATTGGCGCCGCTGAGCAACTTTTTATGCAATTGCGAACAAATTCGTCGCTTTAGGCTGGAAATTCCCTCTCCATGACCCCATTATGATAGTAGATAATAACAAGAGCTTGCACCTAATGCAGGCTCGATAAAAGCAAAGGCTAGTATAATGGCTGCAGATAAACAAAACCTACAAGATGCGTTTCTGAATAATGTTCGAAAGGTAAAAAACCCGGTTACGATATTTCTTGTAAATGGTGTTAAATTACAAGGAGTTATCACTTGGTTCGATAACTTTTGTGTTTTATTGCGTCGCGACGGTTCTTCGCAGCTTGTGTACAAGCATGCGATTTCGACCATCATGCCTTCACAGCCCGTTACCTTTTACGACGGTGACCATGCCGAGTAACGCCTGATGCGTTGTGCGGTTATTCACCCAGATCTGTCGGCGCAAATAAAGCGCCGTACGCCTACTCTTGCGCTGGAGGAGGCTGTTAATCTTGCTGAGGCGCTGAATGTCGAAGTTGTTCTGTCGAGCGTTGTAAAAATTCCCAAGCCGCGCGCAGGGACGTTATTCGGGAAAGGCAAAGTCGACGAACTCAATGCTTTACTCGAGGCAAACGACATCGGCCTCGTGATTGTTGACGGTAAGGTTTCCCCGATCCAGCAACGGAACCTTGAAAAGCTGTGGAACGTTAAACTGTTGGATCGCACGGGTTTGATCTTGGAGATTTTTTCGGCGCGCGCTGCCACGCGGGAAGGGGTGTTGCAAGTTGAACTTGCGCACCTAAGCTATCAAAAATCCCGTTTGGTTCGCAGCTGGACCCACTTGGAGAGGCAACGCGGCGGCCTTGGTTTTATTGGCGGTCCCGGTGAAACCCAGATCGAGTCGGATCGCCGTGCATTGGCCGACCAGATCATACGGATCAAAACCCAGTTGAACAAAGTTGTGAAAACCCGTGCATTGCACAGGGCTGCGCGCAAGAAAATTCCATATCCAATCGTAGCGTTGGTCGGATATACGAACGCCGGAAAATCCACTATATTCAACAAGATAACCGGTGCTGATGTGATGGCGAAAGATATGCTGTTCGCGACCCTTGATCCAACAATGCGCGGGATCGAATTACCTTCTGGTCGTAAGGTCATTTTGTCTGACACAGTCGGGTTCATCTCTGATCTGCCAACACAGCTGGTCGCAGCTTTTCGTGCTACATTAGAAGAAGTGCTAGATGCGGATCTCGTGCTGCATGTGCGCGACATTTCGCATCCCGAGACTGTTGAGCAAGCACGTGACGTTGTCGAGATTCTGACAGAAATCGGGATATCCGATCAAGCGCAAGATGGTATGCTGGAAATCTGGAACAAGATTGATAATTTACCTGACGCCAAGGCAGACAGTTTCAGAACGTCAGCCGAACGCGACAGCAAGCATTGCATAACTTCGGCGATTACTGGCGAGGGTCTAGAAGGGCTATACGATGCAATCGAGAACGCACTAGCGGAGCCTGTCTTTGACGAGGTGCTGCAACTGGATTATTCGCAAGGCAAAGCCCGCGCTTGGTTGTATGCGCATAACGTCGTACAAAACGAAGAGCAGACGGAAGAGGGTTACGTGCTTGAAGTTCAGTGGACGGAAAAAATAGGGAACCAGTATAAAGCCGCGACGATCTAAACGGTTTCCTCACTCTACGGTAGTCGCGTAATAGATATTATGTTAAAAAATGTGATTATCTTGTTGTACTGTTAGATTAGAAGTAAAGACTAAGCCAGTGAATACAAAAACACATCCCAAATTGAAACCAATACTCATATGTGGCCCTACGGCCTCGGGGAAGTCTGCTTTGGGATTAGAGATCGCGCGAAGGTCTGGTGGCTGCATCGTCAACGCTGACGCCTTACAGGTCTATGATACGTGGCAGGTATTGACAGCGCGGCCCAGTAACTTGGACGAAGAAACCGTTCCACATCACCTTTATGGACATGTTTCGTCGAATACGACGTATTCCGTCGGTGCATGGTTGCGCGACGTTAGAAAGGTAATGGAAACGACTGATGATCCTTTAATCATCCTTGGTGGCACCGGATTGTACTTTTCTGCCCTTACGTCAGGTCTGGCGGAAATACCGCAGACGCCCGACCGCATCAGGTTGCGCGGAAATAAAATTAGAAATGCATCGCAAGGCGCGGAATTTATAACATATTTAGCAGATCTAGATCCCGAAACCCTGGCCAAGACAGATGTGGACAACCCGATGCGATTGCAACGCGCCTGGGAAGTATTCGAGACCACGGGTCGAGGTCTGGTTTCTTGGCAGCGGGAAACGCCACCACCGATGATTTCGCTGGATTCTTCGGCGGCGTATGTTCTGAATTCTGATGTGGATTGGCTTAATTACCGAATTGCGCGCCGGTTCGATCAAATGATAGATGTCGGCGCGCTGGATGAATGCCGCGCTGTGATGCAGGCAGGATGGGAACCGACCCTGCCCTCGTCCCGCGCATTAGGCGCACAAGAGTTAATATCGCACTTGAATGGCGAAACCTCACTAGAGGAAGCCAAGGAACTTGCAACGATCGCTACACGGCAGTTTGCGAAACGTCAGCGTTCGTGGTTTCGCAACAAAATGTCGGACTGGCGTCAGGTTGAATTAGACGATGCCACCGATATTGGTGTGCTTGCCGATAGTATTTGGCGCAGTGCGCAACAGGGCTGACCACTACCTATAGTGTTATCACTTTTTGATCGCAGCCGATGATGTATGCGATTCGATATTTGAGGATAACTGCCAAAAAACTGTTGAAAAAATGCATGAATCCAGTAGTTTATATAAAAAAGCGAACATTCGAGGCAGTCAAATTGACTATATCAAACGATCATTCTGTTCGGGAGAACCGGACTGCAGAGCAACCCGCCGAAGTCGTTCACTGCGAAAGCATTTCAGCACGCGGGCTGAAACAGCCGTGGCGACTGGACGAGCATCGACATTATGATTTGCACCAGTTTTTCTGGATTACGCGTGGCGGTGGCCGTGTTGTAATCGACGGGAATAAGCATGGTTTTGGGGCAAATACCGCTTTGTTTATCCCCAACCTGATGGTCCACGGATTTGAATTCACGCCCGGAACGGTCGGTTGGGTGGTTTCCATGGCAAAAGACTTGCCGGTTGCCATGCCCGAAAATCCGATGATGTGCATGTTGCCAAGCCCTCGGGACCAAGCGTATTTAACCGGAGATTTCAACAACTTGAACGCCGAATATGTCGCAGATACACCGGATCGACAGGAAACTCTGCTGCATCACGCCGGGCTGTTGTCGATACGCTATCGCCGGATGAAATCGGGTAGTCTGCGCAAAGGGTTTTCCAATGACAGCGCGCGTCGTCGCTTGATGCGCAAGTTTATCGAACGCCTTGAGAATAGATACGGAACGCCCGATACAGTTAAGGATTACGCGGGAGCCCTATCCGTTACAACTACCCACCTTACCCGCGTTTGTCGTGAAACAACCGGAAAGCCCGCGACCAAGCTTATTCAGGACCGCACGATGCTGGAGGCGAGGCGAAATCTGGCCAATACCAAGCTTAAAGTTCGTGAGATATCTAATGATCTGGGTTTCCAGTCACCGGCATACTTCACTCGAGTTTTCACGGCCACAACTGGAAAATCACCACGTAGTTTCCGACGCGATGCGCAATCGCAGGCTATTATCAACCCGAATGCCCGCGCGACGATATAGCCAAAGGCGATAGGTCACCCCCTTGGTTGTTGATATTTTATGCGCCTTTTGATAGGTCGCGCATATCTTTCCTCGTTCAAAGAGAGCTTACCCATGATCCCTCGCTATTCCCGCCCCGAAATGGTGGCCATTTGGGCCCCCGAAAACAAGTTTCGCATCTGGTACGAGATCGAGGCACACGCTTGCGATGCCCAAGCCGCGTTAGGTGTGATCCCAAAGGAAAGTGCTGCGGCGGTTTGGAAAGCCAAGGATGTTGAATTCGATGTGGCGCGGATCGACGAAATTGAAGCCGTAACCAAGCACGATGTTATCGCTTTCTTAACACATTTGGCTGAAATAATCGGCAATGAAGAAGCTCGGTTTGTTCATCAGGGCATGACCTCGTCCGATGTTCTGGACACCTGTTTCAACGTACAATTGGTGCAGGCAGCAGATATTCTGATCGCTGACGTGGACAAGCTGCTGGAGGCGCTGAAACGTCGTGCATTTGAACATAAAGACACCGTTCGCATCGGTCGCAGCCACGGTATTCACGCTGAGCCGACGACCATGGGCCTGACCTTCGCCCGCTTTTATGCCGAAATGGGTCGTAACAAGAAGCGTCTTCTAGTCGCCCGGGAAGAGATCGCCACAGGTGCGGTTTCCGGAGCTGTTGGAACCTTCGCCAATATTGACCCGTCGGTAGAGGAGCACGTCTGCGAACAACTTGGCCTTAAACCCGAGCCGATCAGCACGCAGGTTATTCCGCGCGACCGTCACGCGGCCTTCTTTGCAGCCCTCGGCGTGGTTGCCGCGTCGATCGAGAATGTTTCGATCGAAGTCCGCCATATGCAGCGCACCGAGGTTCTTGAGGCAGAAGAGTATTTCGCACCGGGTCAGAAGGGCTCGTCCGCGATGCCGCACAAACGCAACCCGATCCTGACGGAAAATCTAACGGGCCTGTCGCGCGTGGTGCGTATGGCTGTGGTTCCGGCGATGGAAAACGTGGCACTATGGCATGAGCGCGACATTTCGCACAGCTCGGTCGAACGCACTATAGGGCCGGACGCAACGATCACGCTAGATTTTGCACTGCATCGGCTGACCATGGTGATTGACAAGTTGCTGGTGTATCCGGATAACATGCTGAAAAACATGAATAAATTTCGCGGGCTGGTGCACTCACAGCGTATACTTCTGGCGCTGACGCAAAAAGGCCTTAGCCGAGAAGACAGCTATCGTCTGGTGCAGCGTAACGCGATGCGTGTTTGGGAAGAAGACGCGGATTTCATGACCGAGTTGAAGGCTGACCCCGAAGTTATGGCCGCCATGACCGGAGCCGAAATCGATGACAAATTCGACCTTGGGTATCACACAAAACACGTCGATACGATCTTCAAGCGTGTGTTTGGATAACCAAGCTATACGCACCGAATTAAAAGAATAAAAAAAGGCCGGCAAGTAATACTGCCGGCTTTAATCATTTGTAAACTTATTCGCCAGCTTCGATTTGTGCCATTGCTATTGGTGCAACTTCGGCCATTTTTGCACGAACTTCCTCGGCGCTAACTTCGCCGTTGAGATCACCAACCACTTTGCGAACAACGTCTTCATGGCCAGCCTCGATGAAATCAGCTTTGACCACTTCGATCGCATAAGCCGCAGCGTCGTCGCCAGATTTCCCCAGTAGATCAGCCGCCCAAAGCCCTAATAATTTGTTCGCTCGCGCTTCAATCTTGAATTTAGTTTCTTCGTCATGCGCGTATTTGTTCTCATAGGCATTTTCGCGGTTGTCAAAAGTGGTCATGTCGATTGCTCCGTTTGAAAATTGTTCTTTAACCTTAAATAAGCATCACTCGGCGCGGTATACAAGTCCGCAGGCACGAATCCTTGCCCCTCGTGACGCTACAGCCTATAGAGCAGTTAAATCCCTCAAGGGCAGCATAACCCCGTGCCCTTAAGCGCTTAACGGAGGCACACATGGCCCGTCGCAGAATGATTTACGAAGGCAAGGCTAAAATCCTGTATGAAGGCCCAGAGCCTGGTACGATCGTTCAGTACTTCAAGGATGACGCGACCGCGTTCAACGCCGAGAAGAAAGCTGTGATTGAGGGAAAAGGTGTTCTTAACAACATGTTGTCCGAACACTTCATGAAGGGTCTTGGCACAATTGGCATTCCGACGCACTTCATAAAACGGCTGAATATGCGCGAGCAGCTTATCAAGGCGGTCGAAGTTATTCCATTGGAAGTTGTCGTTCGGAATGTCGCCGCAGGCTCGATGTCTAAACGTCTTGGGATCAAGGAAGGCACGCCGTTGTCGCGCCCAATTGTCGAGTTCTATTATAAAGACGATTCGCTGAATGATCCGCTGGTGACAGAAGACCAGATTGTTGCATTTGACTGGGCCAGTCCACAGGATCTCGACGAAATGGTTACAATGGCGCTGCGCGTTAACGATTTCATGTCTGGCCTTATGTTCGGCGTCGGTATCAAGCTGGTAGACTTCAAAATCGAGATTGGACGTCTGTTCGACGGTGATTACCAACGCCTGATCCTCGCGGATGAAATCAGCCCTGATAGCTGCCGCCTGTGGGACATCGAAACCGGCCGCAAGCTGGACAAAGACATCTTCCGCCACGATCTTGGTGATCTGGCCGATGCCTACACCGAAGTTGCAACCCGTCTGGGTGTTATGCCTAAAAAATCTGCCGTATCTTCCGGCCCTACATTGGTTAAATAAGGAGCACCCCATGAAAGCGCGTGTTTATGTAACCCTCAAAAATGGCGTTCTGGACCCTCAGGGCGCGGCTGTGCAACATGCACTAAATTCTCTTGGGTTCAATGGTGTTGATGCGGTGCGTCAAGGCAAAGTGATTGAGCTCGACTTGGGCGAAACCGATGCTGCCAAAGCCGAGATCTCTGTTACGAAAATGTGTGAACAGCTTTTGGCCAACACGGTAATCGAAGATTTCAAGGTGGAGATCCTCTGATGCGCTCGGCTGTCATTGTTTTCCCCGGATCAAACTGCGACCGCGATTTAGCCGTTGCACTGGAACGCGCCAGCGGAGTTGAGGCCACGATGGTTTGGCACAAAGATGCGTCGTTACCCGACGGTCTGGACATTGTCACAATCCCTGGCGGATTCTCGTTTGGCGATTATCTTCGGTGCGGGGCTATTGCTGCACGCTCGCCGATTATGCGTTCGGTTGTGGACTTTGCAAACAAGGGCGGCCACGTTCTTGGCGTTTGCAACGGCTTTCAGGTATTGATCGAGGCAGGGCTTTTGCCCGGGGCCTTAATGCGTAATTCAGGCCTCAAGTTTGTTTGCAAAGATGCTGAAATTACTGTGGAAACTCGCGATAGTGCTTTTACGAATGCGTACAGCAAAGCCGAAACGGTTACCTATCCGGTTGCGCATCACGACGGCAATTACGTGGCGAATGAAGATTTGGTCAAGCAGTTACGCGACCAAGACCGAGTCGCGTTTACGTATAGCGATAACCCGAACGGCTCGACCAACAATATTGCAGGAATCCTTTCGGAAAACCGCCGTGTTCTTGGCATAATGCCCCACCCCGAACGTCTTAACGATCCGGAACTGGGCGGAGTTGATGGTAATAAAATGTTTACCTCTTTGACCGAGGCTCTGGTTAACGCCTAATTAACGCCAGAGACGATCGCCGAGGTCGTCCATCCCTTCATAAAGATGCGCGACATGTTCGCCGTATCCGTTGAATATCTGCGTTGGAATGCGCCCGTCACTATCTAGTGGTTTCTCGGTCGCCTGAGACCAACGCGGGTGGTCGACGGCAGGGTTAACATTTGCCCAGAACCCGTATTCTCGGGCGAGCAGGTTTTCCCAAAAGCCAACAGGACGTTCATCGGTAAACGTAACTTTAACAATCGATTTGATCGACTTGAATCCGAACTTCCATGGCATATGAACCCTAAGCGGCGCACCGAACTGTTTGTGCAGCACTTTTCCATACGCACCGACCACCATAAATGCTAGGTCATTGGTCGCTTCGGCCATGGTGAACCCCTCGACATAGGGCCACGGATACCAACGAGCCTTTTGTTCTTTGGCGACTTTGGTATCCATAAAGGTCTCGAAACGAATATATTTCGCGCCAGACAGTGGTTGCGCGAGATCAACCAGTTTTACCATCGGGAAACCGATCCACGGAACAACCATCGACCACGCCTCAACACAACGGTGCCGATAGATGCGTTCCTCGACGTCAGTGTGCTTTAACAAGTCCTCAATGCCGATTTGAAACGATTTGGTAACCATTCCATCAATCTGGATGACCCAATCGTCGGTGGACAGATTCTGCGCCTCGGCGGCTATTCGTTTGCTGGAGCCGAATTCATAGAAGTTATTGTATTTGCTGGTGATACTTTCGGCAGTAATCCCGCGACCAGTATCCTCGAAATTGGAATTTAAACCGGGCATGGGCGTGAATGGTGCCTCGGGCGTCGCAGCTTCAGCCCCCAGACCAAATGCCGCGGCACCTGCCCCAATACCCATCCCTGCAAGTAATTTGCGGCGGTTCAGAAACAGTGTTTCGTCCGTAACCAGATTTTCTTTTATCATCCAGTTTGGATTTCTGTGGTAAATCATATTTTCCCCCGTTTGATTAACCGCAACATTAAGGCGATTAATTGCTTATAGCCAATCAAAGATACTTGAGTGAATGTTACCAAACCCTTACTTTTGCAACATGTTGAACACGCGAATGCCAAATTTTCGATTACAAGATTTACGGTTAATCCAGATACTTCTCTGGGTGGGCTTGCTATTAATGGCACTTTTATTGTGGGGATCCACCAGTTTTCTGACAGACCGTTTCACGACCGAGCAACGCGAGAAGTCGTTGCAAAGGGCGGGCCTTTTTGCCAGTACCATTTCGGCGACATTACAACGAAATGCCTATGTTCCACTGTTGTTGTCGCGCGATCAAACGCTTATATATGCTTTGATAACAGGGGATTACACTTCTACATCGACACGGTTACTTTCTTTTAAGCAAGATCTGTCTGCAGCTTCAATTCTACTTATGGATATCAACGGGATCGTTGTTGCCGCGACCGAACCTCGCGATATTTTCGTCGAAAATGAAAAGCCCGATTTCTTTGTGCGCGCCCTTCTCGAAACCGAAACGGTTTTTCAGGCGTTGCGGATCGACGGAAAAATTAACGGGTTTTATTATGCCCGCAAAATCGAATTCGAGGATGAAAGCATCGGCGTTATCGTTGTCGAAGTTGATCTTAAGCGGCAAGAAAATTTCTGGCGGCGCAGTGGCACGACCGTTGTTCTGTCTGATTCTTCCGGCGATATCTTGCTGGCGTCACAATCTGCATGGCGCGACACCACGCTTCAAGGTTTGTTAACCTCTGCCTACCGACCGACCGCGTCGGAACGTCTGTTTGGCGGTGGCGAGCAGTCCTCGGGGCAAAGCTTCGCACATATCAACGGGCAGCGTTTGTTGGTAAGTCAGGTAGGGATTGGATTTCTTGGTTGGGATTTAAGCTATTTCGCGTCACTAGAGGATGTTCAGGCCCGTGTAAACGCGCTGATAGCCTTGGAATTGATGATTCTTGCGATGCTGGCCGCACTGGTATTTTACCTGATTTCCCGTCAGACTATACGTAAATCAACGCAAATTCAGGCCGAATCTGAGGAGTTACGCCGACTTAACACTCGCTTGTCTGCCGAGATTGAACACCGCCAACAAGCAGAGCAGAAGCTGGAAACTGCCGAGCAAAGCCTAGAACAAGCCTCGAAACTTGCGGCTTTGGGGCAGATGTCGGCCTCTGTCAGTCACGAACTGAATCAACCGTTGGCGGCAATGCGCACGTATCTGGCGGGTGCACGCTTGTTGTTGAAAAGAGACCGCACCGAAGAAGCGTTAACCAGTTTTCAACGAATTGATGACCTGATCGAGCGGATGGGTGCTATAACCAAACAGTTAAAGTCGCACGCCACCAAGGCATCCGGTGTGGCGGCGACGGTTGATTTGCGCAACTCGGTTACATCGGCCCTGTCGATGATGGCCCCGCAACTTGGGCAAACACAGGTGTATTTGGTTCGCAGCTTACCTGAGTCACCTGCGAATGTGATTGGCGATTCGGTCCGGATAGAACAAATTATCGTTAACCTTTTGCGAAATGCACTGGATGCCGTCCGTCCCATCGAAGACAAACGGATCGAGATTACGTTAACAAATGATGAAGAAATCATATTAACAGTTCAGGATAACGGCACGGGAATCGCCGACGCCAACGCTTTGTTCGAACCCTTCGCGACCACGAAAAAACCTGGCGAGGGGGTTGGTCTGGGGTTGGCGATCTCGGCCGGATTCGCCGCAGATATGAACGGGAAGTTAACGGGCCGCAATGCCACCCCGGTTGGCGCGATATTTGAACTGCAATTACCACGGGCCGACGCCCAATAACCATCGGAGAAAGTATGTCGGAAACTCTACAGGTCGCAATAATCGACGACGAAGCGGATATGCGGGCATCTATCAGCCAGTGGCTGGAACTGTCCGGTTTTAAAACGCTGTGTTTCGAGACGGCGAACGAGGCCATCACCATGCTTGGCTCGGGATTTCGAGGGATCGTTTTGTCTGACATCCGCATGCCCGGAATGGACGGGATGGAATTGTTAAAACGTCTGCACTCAGTCGATGCTGCGCTGCCGGTGATCCTGATTACAGGGCATGGAGATGTGCAAATGGCGGTCGATGCGATGCGTATCGGCGCGTATGATTTTGTCGAAAAACCTTTTGATCCCGAGCGCTTAGCTGATTTGACCCGTCATGCTATCGAGGCGCGTCGCCTGACGCTGGACAATCGTGCGCTGCGACGCGAGCTGTCAGACGGATCGGTTTTGATGCGTAAAATTATGGGCAACAGCCCACAGATTAAAAAGTTGCGTGAAGATATTTTGGATTTGGCGCAAGCAGATGCAAACGTGTTTATAACGGGTGAAACCGGAACAGGAAAAAGCCTGATTGCGCACGGAATTCACGCGTGTGGATCTCGACAGGGTAAGCCATTTTATTTGCTGAATTGCACTGCGCTGGATGAAAAAGAGCTATTGGCGCGCCTTTTCGGCCCCGCGGTCGACGCTGGACACCGCCCTGTTATGGCCGCGATAACGCCGTGCACTTTGTGTCTTGAGGACGTCCATTCGCTTTCTGAAAACACCCAGAACCGTCTTTTGGCCGCGTTGGACGCAATGTACGAACAAGCAGATGTTAGCGTTGTGCGGATCCTGTCAATATCTGGCTTGTCGACCGAGGAAACGCAAACGGCTCTACGCCCCGAGCTGTATTATCGCCTTGCGAACATGGAGGTAGCTGCACCAACGTTGCGCGAACGGGGCGAAGATGTGTTGCTACTTTTCACCCGTTTCCTACAACTGTTTTCCGAAGACTACGGATGCGAGGTACCTGAATTTTCAGCACAAGATGCGGCTAATCTTTTGCAAGCGCCATGGCCCGGAAATATCCGGCAACTGCAAAACCTTGCGGAACGTGCGGTTTTGCAATCGCGGCGGGGTGAGTCTGGGCTGGCTGCCCTGTTGACTGAGGAGGGCTTATGCGCGGATTCCGCGCAAAACGGGGAAAAACCATTGAAGGAAAATGTCGAAGCGTTCGAGCGGATGTTGATCGAAAGCGCCTTGCGTCGAAGCCGTGGTTCCGTGGCCACGGTGATGGCAGAACTGGCCTTGCCGCGTCGGACGTTGAACGAAAAAATGGCGAAATACGGTTTGAACCGTGGGGATTACATCTAAGCAAAGGTTGCAAGTTCGGATGTTAGATCACCGTATCCGGTGAAACGGCGCTCATACGCCAGACCCAAACGCTGTGCTGCCTCTTCGGCCAATCGGTCAAGTTCCGGTTGGTCCGTTTGCGCCAGATAAACCAGCTTTTCATAATTACCAAACAGTATGTCACGTAGTTGTGGATGCCGGTCCAGCCCCATGGGTTTCCAAACGAAACTGTCGAACTGGCGCACCAGAAAATCAGTCAGGTAAAAAGCTGTGAATTCACTGTCGGCGTGGGCGGCGAAGGTATCGTTACCTTCAAAGAAGCTATAGCAATGCGGGCCAGCGGCCATTGTAACGCCTAGTTCGCGACAGCGGACTTCAAGCAGGCCACCTGTTCCGCAATCCGCATACACCACAAATATCTCGTCGTAGGCGTCACGTTGCTTGACCACCACGGCCTCAACCGCGTCGGGGATTTTGTCGGGGGTCAGGTGCAGGTTGGCGGGCAGGCATTGCAAGTCCATGTGATCCCAGCCGTTTACCTTTGTAAGCGCCATAATCTCACGTGCCAAGGCCCCGCAGGCAAGCAAAAGGACGCGGCCAGTCGATCTGCCCGTGTTTAAGCCTTCGGTCGTAAGTTGATCATCAGAAAATGACATGGTTTGCTGCTATCCGGCCGCAAGCATGTTGTGCTTCCTGGCCATGAATTCCCTGGCTGTTTCCACGGCCACCGCCGCATCACGGCAGTATGCATCAGCACCAATGGCTTTGCTAAACTCTTCGTTCAGCGGCGCGCCACCGACCAGCACGATATAGTCGTCGCGCTTGCCCTGCTCGACCAGCGTATCAATAACGACTTTCATGTAGGGCATTGTCGTGGTCAACAGCGCCGACATGCCAAGAATATCTGCATCGTCTTCTTCCAGCGCCGCCAGATAATCGTCGACCGAGTTGTTGATCCCGATGTCCTGAATTTCAAATCCCGCGCCTTCCATCATCATGCCGACGAGGTTCTTGCCGATGTCGTGGATGTCGCCCTTAACTGTGCCGATCACCATCGTACCCAGACGCGGCGCGCCAGTTTCGATTAACAAAGGCTTAAGGATTGTCATCCCGCCCTTCATGGCTCCTGCAGCCAGTAAAACCTCAGGAACGAACAGGATACCGTCGCGGAAGTCAACGCCGACGATGGCCATGCCCTCGACCAATGCTTTGGTAAGAATATCGTAAGGAGTCCAACCGCGTTTCAGCAGAATATGAACAGCTTCTTCGATTTCCTCTTTCATACCGTCGTAGAGGTCATCCATCATTTGCGGCACGAGTTCTTCGTCCGGCAATTCGCTTAGGATTAGATCTTCTTCATCAGTCATGGCGTTTTTCCTGAATAAGCGCGTGGCAATATCTTAACGTTGAGTTACTGCGCAATATGATATGAGGTCTCGGCGTTTTACGACAATCGTTAGGCTATATCCGACTCAACCGCGACGACGGCGATTTTTTCGTTTAGGGGCCGTTCCCCCGTCTAGACCGTCCGAATCTGACGAAAACCCACCCAGCTTGGCCGTAATGGTCGCCGAGTCCGGAGCGTCACCTTTAGGGCGGGATTCCAGCGCAGCCTTCATTGCCACAAGATGTTCCGGCAATGTGCCGCAACATCCGCCAATAATCTTCGCACCTGAGTCACGCGCTAACAGTGCGTATTCGCCCATCAGTTCCGGCGTCCCGTCATAATGGATATGGCCATGCACATATTTCGGAATGCCCGCGTTGCCTTTAGAGACAACGGGAATCGTAGGGTTAGCGCTGGCAAAACCTTTCAGAGTTCTTAACAGGTCTGAAGCCCCTACGCCGCAATTAGCACCAAACGCGATTGGCGGATTTTCTAGACTTTGCACAAGTTCAACCATATCAACGGCGGTTACGCCCATCATCGAGCGGCCTGCGGTATCAAAGCTCATAGTGCCGACCCATGGGGCGTTAACGTTTTGGAAAGCTTTGGCCGCCGCTTTGTATTCTTCGGGGGCGGAAATCGTTTCCAGCCAAAGCACGTCGGCCCCGCCTTCCATCAAACCTCTGGCCTGCTCCTCGAATATCTCGACGGCGCTATCAAAGGACAGCTCACCCACAGGCTCCATTATTTCGCCTGTCGGGCCTACAGATCCGGCCACAACAACGTCGCGACCTGACGCATCTGCGGCCTCGTGACCGATTTCGGCGGCGATCCGGTTCAGCGTAAACACGTCGTTTTGACGGTTATGTAATTTCAGGCGTGAAAAATTTCCACCGAACGAGTTGGTCAGGAATATATCACTGCCCGCATTGATCGCGCCGTCATAAAGTGCGCGGATGCGGTCGGGATGAGTTTCGTTCCAGATTTCGGGGGCCTCGCCCGCTTCCAGCCCCATGTTGAACAGGGTGGTTCCGGTGGCGCCGTCGCCAAGCAGCCAGTCGCGCTCGGACAGTAGTTTGCTCAGAAGGTCGGTCATGCCGTCAAATCCTCTTCCTTAAAGTAATGCATTCGAAATCTGCCTAATACGTTGGATCATTGCACGCAACCCGTTAGAGCGCTGCGAGGACAAATGTTGATCCAACCCCAGTCGCCCCATCTCAGCCTGTGCTTCGACGGCGAGCGCTTCGTTGGGGCTTAGCCCATCGTATAGCGCGTGTAAAACCGCGATCAGGCCGCTGACGATCATAGCGTCGGATTCGCCTTGAAAATGAATGCGGGTGTCGTCCCCCTCGCCGTGAATTTCCGGCACAATCCACACCTGCGAGGCGCAGCCTTCTACTTTTGTTGCTGGGATTTTCTGACCGTCGGACAGCGGGGCCATCTTTTTACCCAGATCAATCACATAACGATAGCGATCTTCCCAGTCGTCGATGAACTCGAAGTCTTCAACAATCTCTTCAAAGCGTGCGGTGGCCATTGGTGATCTCCTTTAACCGAGTGATTTAGTCACTTAAAAGGGAAAGGTCCAGTCTGACGAGTTGCCGCAAGGCCTACACGCTTACAATTCGATAATCTTTACACCTTTAGGCGTCGCTGAAAGCGCGATTTCACCGTTACGGAGACGCAAGGCATCCTCACCGAAAACCTCTTTACGCCAACCGCTTAACGCCTTTACTTCATCATCAAAACCGTTGGCAATGGAGTCCAGATCATTGGTCGTCGCAATCAGCTTAGGCGCAACGCGATACTTCTCAGCCTTGGATTTCAGCAGAACACGCAGCAGATCGCCCAGCGATTCTGTACCGTTCTTCTTGACGCGAACCGGTGGAGCTTCGGGCAAATCATCGTTCGGACAAGCCTCGCCCGCCTTCACCGCGGCTAGAATCCCTTCGGCTATCGCGCCTTTACGCGCCTCGCGCAACAACAGGCGCGATCTGTTAAGGTCTTCGAAAGATTTCGGGCGCGTCGACGCAAGCTCTATCAGGGCGTCGTCTTTATAAACCCGATTACGCGGGATATTGCGGGTTCGCGCAGTAATTTCACGAAACTTTGCCAGTTCGCGGACAACGGCCAAAAAACGGCCTGACGTTGTACGGGTTTTTAGGCGTTTCCATGCGTTTTCGGGATCAACACGATAGGTTGCAGGATCGGTAAGGATGGCTTCTTCTTCGGTCACCCATTCGCTGCGGCCGGATTTTGTTAACTGTTTTTCAAGATATTCGTAAACAACCCGTAAATGCGTAACGTCAGCCAACGCATAGGTTAATTGATTGTCTGACAACGGGCGGCGGCTCCAATCCGTGAACCGAGAAGATTTATCGACGCCTTCGTTTACAATCTGGCGCACCAGCTTTTCGTATCCGACTTGCTCACCGAATCCGCAGACCATGGCGGCAATTTGGGTATCGAAGAACGGTTCAGGAATTAAGCCGCCTTCAATACAGAAAATTTCCAGATCCTGACGGGCTGCGTGGAAAACTTTGACCACGTCTGTGTTTTTGAACAGCTCGTACATCGGCGCAAGGTCAAGGTCTTTGGCCAGCGGGTCAATAATAACCGCGTTTTCGTCGCCTTCGCCCGGGTAAGCCATCTGGATCAGGCACAGTTGCGAATAGTACGTGCGTTCGCGCAGGAATTCCGTATCCACGGTGACATAGGGCTGCGAGGCACACTCGTCGCAAAATTTTGCCAGCTCAGTGGTTGTTGTTATCGTTTTCATCACTATCCGTTCTGCGCGTCGGCACGGGATTTACCCGCCACGTCTTGCGCCAGCGTTGCCGCCATAAATCTGTCGAGGTCGCCGTCCAGAACACCTTGTGTGTCCGAGGTTTCCTCGTTCGTGCGAAGGTCTTTAACCATTTGGTAAGGTTGCAGGACGTATGATCGTATCTGGTTGCCCCAACCCGCGTCGCCCTTGTTATCATGCGCGTCCTGAATGGATTCAGTACGTTTGCGCATTTCAATTTCGTACAGCCGAGATTTTAGTGCTGCCATACAGTTAGCCCGGTTCTGGTGCTGCGATTTAACCGAACTGGTTACCACAATGCCTGACGGAATATGCGTAATCCGCACTGCCGAGTCGGTTGTGTTAACGTGCTGTCCGCCCGCCCCGGAGGAACGATATGTGTCCACGCGAATGTCGGCGGGGTTGATCTCAATCTCGATATTGTCATCTATCACCGGATAAACCCAAACCGAGCTGAACGATGTATGCCGCTTAGCAGCACTATCAAACGGTGAAATCCGCACTAACCGATGCACACCACTTTCACTTTTCAACCAGCCATAAGCGTTGTGGCCTTTGATCTGGTACGTTACCGATTTAATGCCAGCTTCTTCGCCGGAATTATAAGACATGGTTTCGACGCTGTAGCCCTTTTTCTCGGCCCAACGAACATACATCCGCGCCAGCATCGACGCCCAATCGCAGCTTTCTGTGCCACCTGCACCTGCGTTGATTTCCAAGAACGTGTCGTTCGCGTCCACCTCGCCGTTCAGTAGGGCTTCCAGCTCTAGCTTAGCGGCCAAAACGGTCAGTTTTGCAATGGCGTTCTGGGCGTCGGTGATAACCTCTTGGTCGTCCTCCATTTCGCCCAGTTCGATCATATCGACGTTATCTTGCATATCGCCTGACAGACCTTTGTAATTGTCCATAGCGTCCACAAGATTTTGGCGTTCGCGCATCAATTTTTGCGCGCGTTCAGGGTTGTCCCACAAGGTGGGGTCTTCGGACATCGCGTCGAACTCTTCCATGCGGTGCGCGACGGTTTCCCAGCCCATGCGTTGACGTAGGAGGTCCAATGATTTCTCGATCTCTGCAACCTGTTTTTCAGTTTCTGCGCGCATTTAGTAGGCTCCGGAGGCTTCATTGGCTTAGCCGTATCTAACTAACCCAGCCGAAAGGGTAAAGAGGGGTCAGTAAAGGCCGCCGCTGGAAAGGCCGCCGAATGTGGGTTTGGGAGGGATAATGACGGTTTCGCCGCCAACAATGACAGTTTCGAACAGTTCTTCCTCGCCACGATCAAAGAACAACAGATCACGACCCATGACAAAGCCGCCATCGACAAATTCGCCGTATTCGCCATAAGTCGGCTCGTTGCCTATGCGGAACAATTCACTGACGACGTAATCGCCATCTTCTTCGTCGCCCAGCCGGATACCGCTGAACCGGTCGATCTTAATGAACACCGAGCCAGCAGGCACGTCGTGCTCGACCGTCGGAAACATCTCAAGCGCAACTTGCATGAATTCCGAGAATACAGGTCCGCATAAGGAACCACCATAAGCCCCGCGGCCCATCGGTTTAGGAATATCAAAGCCGATGTAACAACCCGCGACGATTTTCGGTGTGAAACCGATGAACCACGCATCTTTGGCCTGGTTCGTTGTTCCGGTCTTGCCGGCAATAGGCACATTCAGAACATTACCAACAGTAGCCGAGGCCGTGCCGTTCGTCACAACCCCCTGCATCATCGAGGTAAGTTGATAAGCGGTGATCTGGTCCATAATACGTTCGGCGTTGTCTTTTACCCAAGGCTCACGCTCCATCGCCATGTCCGGTCCTTGGCAGTCTTCACAAATCCGCTGGTCGTGCCGGAACACAGTATTGCCATAGCGGTCCTGAACGCGGTCCACCAAGGTTGGTTCCACCTGTGTGCCGCCATTGGCGAACATCGCGTAGGCAGCAACCATCTTGAACAGTGTCGTTTCGCCCGCGCCGAGTGAATACGAGATCAGCTCGGGCATGTTGTCGTACACCCCGAAACGCTCAGCATATGTGCTGACGACATCCATGCCGATGCTTTGGGCGATGCGGATGGTCATCAGGTTACGCGAATACTCAATGCCTGTTCGCATCGGTGCGGGGCCATAGAATTTCTTGGACGAGTTCTGCGGGCGCCAAACTCCTTCGGGTGTCTCGACCTCGATGGGGGCATCAACCACGATGGTCGCGGGCGTATAACCGTTGTCGAGCGCCGCTGCATATACAAAAGGTTTGAACGCCGATCCGGGCTGGCGGTTGGCTTGCGTTGCACGGTTGAACACGCTGGTCTGATAGCTAAACCCGCCCTGCATGGCCAACACTCGGCCAGTTTGCGTATCCATCGCCATGAACGCGCCCTGAATGGCCGGAACCTGCTGCATTTCCCAGAACTGGAATTCGTCGCCGACCATATTGGCGGAAACCAGAACAACGTCGCCCAGTTGCCAAATATCCGAGGCCTGTCTGGGTTTGCCCACAGGCGTGTTGTCTTCACCCAGTCGGCGCGCCCAAAGGGTGTCGCGCAGCTTGAGGTAATGGCCGTCGTCGTCTTCCTCTATGTCCTCGATCCCGACGCGCACCGACGTAGCGCCAACTTTTAATACTACCGCCAAATGCCAATCTTCGATGTCACGCGGAAGGCGCAGATCATCCAGCGCGTCGCGCCATTCTTCCTCGCTCATGGAACCAGCGTTTTCAATCTTGGCCAACGCACCCCAATAAATCTCCAACGCACGGTCGTATTCGACTAAACGATTCTGCAATGCCTTGGCCGCGACTCGTTGCAATTCTGGATCCATAGTAGATCGAATGGCCAAGCCGCCCGCGAACAGCTCTTCATCACCCATCGAGCGGGAAAGCTGGCGGCGGATTTCATCGGTAAAATAGCTGCGAGGAGGCATTTTTGAGCGTGCGGAGGGCAGTTCGCCCCCTTGAACGGTTAACAACGGTGCCGCTTTGGCTATCTCGGCATCAGCTTCGATGATGTATCCGTTCTCGAACATTTCCTTAAGAATGAAATTTCGACGATTCACAGCGCGGTCGTGGTCGCGGACCGGATGATAATCGTTCGGGCCCTTAGGATGCACCGCCAAAAACGCCGCTTCGGCAATCGACAATTGTTCAAGTGTCTTACCGAAATAGGTTTGGGCCGCAGCCGTCACCCCGTACGAATTCCTGCCCAAAAAGATTTCGTTCAGGTATAGGCTGAGGATAGAGTCCTTACTTAATGTATTTTCGATCCGTGCAGCCAGCACAATTTCCTTGATCTTGCGTTCGATCTTGCGTGATCCATCCAGCAAAAAGTTTTTCATCACCTGTTGCGTAATAGTTGAAGCCCCACGTAGCCGCCCGCCCCGTGCCGCATCAATCAGGGCTTTCAAGATGCCCAAAGGGTCGTAACCGGCGTGGTAGTAAAAATTCTTGTCCTCGGCGCTGATAAAAGCCGCCTTCACCACGTCGGGAATTTCGTCGATCGGGGTAAATAGGCGCCGTTCACGGGCGAATTCGTCCATGACCTGCCCGCTACCCGAATAAATCCGCGACAAAGTTGGCGGCTCATACAACGCCAATTGTTCATGGTTTGGAAGGTCGTGGCTGTAGATCCAGAACAGGGTCATCAGCCCCATTCCGCCCATAATAAAGCCTAAAACGGCCCAGCTGAACAGGAACCCGAAAAAATTCAATATGGTTCTTAGCAACGACTCTTACCTCCGTGTCATCCACCCGTATAGTCGAGGGCGTGCGGGGCGTCAAAACCGCATTCTACATTCCGTATATTTCGGAAATAATTCGCTTATTACGGTCGTCGGATGTGATTTCGGTTGTATTACATTTGCCCGTGAGGGTATTGTGGCACCACTGCACCCGTTGTGAATCGTATGTTTCCGGATGTAGTCGAAAATTTTTGTCGCACCCGCGCGATTATTGGCAATGAATGCCACGCGAAATGTGACAGGCGCTGTGCGCCACCCGCTAATTCTGCGCCCTATAGTTTTAAGGGGTTGCAGGTTCAACAATCAGGCACTTGTATTGTGCCGGAGAGATAACCGCGATGAAACGCGTTGATACAGGCAGAAAATTTGACGGGGGCAGTTTGCCCTCCGGTTTTGCTATGTCAGCTCGTTCTTCCCAAACAATTAGTACGTCCAGCACGCCTTCGTCCATAGACAAGGCGCCGCCCGGCCGTCGTAGAAAGCTTACATGTCAAAGAAAATGCTTATCGATGCCACCCACGCCGAGGAAACTCGGGTTGTGGTGGTTGACGGAAACAAAGTTGATGAATTCGACTTTGAATCCCTAAATAAACGCCAGCTTGCCGGCAATATCTATCTAGCAAAAATCACGCGGGTTGAACCCTCGCTTCAGGCTGCGTTCGTTGATTACGGTGGAAACCGCCATGGTTTCCTCGCGTTCTCCGAAGTGCATCCCGATTATTACCAAATCCCTGCTGCGGATCGTCAAGCTATTCTTGATGAAGAAGCAGAAGATGTTGCGCGCCAGCGCGAAGACGAGGAAAAGGCCGAACAGACCAAAGCCCGCTCGCGTCGTCGTCGCCGTAAACCAACCGAGGCAGCCAGCGATGGCGCACCAAGCGTTGAAGATGCGGTGATTTCCGAGGATTTGCCGGGCGAAGGCGATCAACCCGATATAGTTGAGGTTCCCGAAGGATTGAGCGATGCCTCGACGGAAGTCGTAACCGAAGAAGCTGCATCCAAAGCTAAAGCTAAAGCAGAAGTCGTGGTCGAAGAGACGGCAAACGATGAAGCAGATGCTGAACCGGTCGAAGTTAAAGAAGACTTGCCTGCAGATGCATCCGAAGATGCTCCATCCTCGGATGAGACGGCCGCCGACACCACCGACGAGCAGTCAGAGGTCAACGCCGAATCTGAAGAAGTTGGTGCAGAAAAGGTTAAGGAATCCCCTGCCCCGCGCCGTCAACGCGCGCGCCGTTACAAAATTCAAGAAGTTATCAAAGTTCGCCAAATCCTGCTGGTTCAGGTTGTAAAAGAAGAGCGTGGCAACAAAGGTGCAGCGCTGACAACTTACCTGTCGCTCGCTGGTCGTTACTGCGTTCTAATGCCAAACACCGCGCGTGGCGGTGGCATCAGCCGCAAGATTACCAACGTAAGCGACCGCAAGAAACTGAAAGACATTGCCTCAGAAATCAACGTGCCTAAAGGCGCGGGCCTGATCATTCGGACGGCTGGTGCCAAACGCACCAAACCCGAGATCAAACGCGATTACGAATATCTTCTGCGCCAATGGGAGCAGATCCGCGACACGACGCTCAAGTCCATGGCGCCGGATCACATCTATGAAGAAGGTAGCCTGATCAAACGCTCGATCCGTGACCTTTATAACAGCGATATCGACGAGATTATTATCGACGGTGAGCGCGGCTATAACGAGGCCAAGGAATACATGGGCATGCTCATGCCAACTCATGCCAAGAACGTGAAGCTGTATAAAGACGTACTACCGCTGTTCTCGCGCTTTCAGGTCGAGACATACCTTTCGGGCATGTTTAATCCGACTGTGCAGCTTAAATCTGGCGGATATATCGTTATCGGTATCACCGAGGCGCTTGTAGCGATCGACGTTAACTCCGGTCGTGCGACCAAGGAAAACTCGATCGAGGAAACCGCCCGCAAGACCAACCTTGAGGCCGCCGAAGAAGTTGCGCGCCAGTTACGCCTACGTGATTTGGCCGGTCTGATCGTGATCGATTTCATTGATATGGAAGATCGCCGCAACAACATCGCGGTTGAGAAACGTATTAAGGACAAGCTGACAACCGACCGCGCCCGCATTCAGATCGGCCGCATCTCCAGCTTCGGTTTGATGGAAATGTCACGCCAACGTCTGCGCCCGGGCATGTTGGAAGCATCGACACAACCCTGCCCGCATTGTCATGGCACTGGTATCACGCGTTCGGACGATTCTATGTCCTTGGCGATCCTACGAGAACTTGAAGAAGAAGGTGTACGTCGTCGTTGTAAAGAGGTGCTGGTATCGGTGCCGATCAACGTTGCGAACTACATGCTTAACCAGAAACGCGAGCACGTCGCAATGATCGAAGGCCGCTTTGGTCTGTCGGTTCGCATCGAGGCCGACCCGCACCTTATCAGTCCTGAATACCGTGTAGAGCTTTTGAAAGTCGCGACACGGATCATTCCCGAGCCCGAAATTCTGGAAACCGCAACTATTGAATATGCGCCCGAAGTTTCCGAAAATATCTCGGAAGCTGAAGTAGTCACTCCGGAAGTCGAGGAAGAT
This sequence comes from Paracoccaceae bacterium, assembly GCA_050256375.1. Lineage (GTDB taxonomy): Bacteria > Pseudomonadota > Alphaproteobacteria > Rhodobacterales > Rhodobacteraceae > NORP23. The sequence continues at coordinate 91,664 of JBBWVU010000047.1, forward strand.
GGCGCGCCCAAAAAACGCCGCCGTCGTCGCCGTCGTGGTGGCAAGGGCCGCAATAGTGGTGACCAGCAGAATGACGAGAGCGCGGTGAATGAGAATGCGGACGAAATTGTCACTGCCGACGGTGAACCCGCTGAAACGACCGAGGATAAGCCCGCCGAGGAAGACACCAAACCAAAACGGTCGCGCACGCGTCGTCGTCGGAAATCTGACGATGTGAAGGAAAAAGTTACGAAAACGGTTGCGGCTGCTGATGCGACAAACACAGAAGCTACAGCAATTGTCGAAGTCCCAGAAGGTGAAACCGAATCTACCGAGAAACCAAAGCGCAAACGCGCGCCGCGTAAGCCTAAAGCAAAAGCTAAAGCTAAGGTCGAGGAGACGGCAGAGGCCCCAACTGAGATTGAGGTTCAGCAAGTTACGTCCGAGGCTGCACCCGCCCCGGAGCCCAAACCAGTACCGACACCGGAACCTGTTGTCGAACAAAACCCCGAAGATCCTGATAAGCCAAAGCGGCGCGGATGGTGGTCCTTAAAATAGCGGTAGCAAAAAGGCCTCTTTACGAGGCCTTTTTGCTATCCGACCATATTTTCAGCCGTCGGACGGCCTCGACGATATCGTCGGTCGTGCGCGCATAGGAAAACCGCAAGGTCGTGTGGCCACGAACAGGATCAAAATCGACACCGGGGGTTACGGCCACTCCAGCCTCTAGTAATATCTGTTTAGACAACGCGACGCTGTCCTCAGTCATTTCCGAAACATCCGCATAAATATAAAACGCACCGTCGGGCGGCGCGATTTTGTCGAAACCAGCTTTGGGCAGTTCTTGCAGTAAAAATGCGCGGTTCCGTTCATACATTGCTAAGTTTTCTTGCAACTCGGGGTCCGAATCCATCGCTGCCAGAGCTGCGATTTGCGAGGCATGAGGTGCGCAAATGAACAGATTCTGCATTAAGCGTTCCAATCTGCGGACATGCCCTTCGGGCACTATCATCCAGCCGATCCGCCAACCCGTCATGGAGAAGTACTTTGAAAACGAATTAATAACGTAAACTTCGTCGGTGATTTGCAACGCAGTGATCGCCTTTTTTCCATATTCTATACCGTGATAAATCTCGTCAGAAATAAATGCGATTTTCTTTTGATTGCAATAAGTAAGCAGCTCGGACAGCGACTCTTTGTCCAACATCGTGCCCGTGGGATTGGAGGGGCTTGCAACCAGCAATCCAGCCAGATCCGTCTGCGCGCGCAAATCATTAACAGATGGCTGGAACCGGTTTTCGAGGCTGGTTTGAATGCCGACCACCTCGATATCCAGCGCTTTCAAGATATTGCGATAACTGGGATAGGATGGGTCACCGATCGCAACCTTCTCACCCGAATCAAACAGGCTAATGAATGCTAGTTGGAACGCCGCAGATGATCCTGCCGTGATAACGATCCGGTCTGCAGAAACATCAACCCCGTACCAATCCTTATACAGTTGCGAAATACGCGCGCGCAACTCGGGCAAGCCAAGTGCATCGGTATATCCAAGCGCGCCTTGCGCCATCGCCGCAGTCAACGATTCTACAGCTGGGCGTGGCGCGCCTGTCGATGGCTGCCCCACCTCCATATGCATAACACTGCGGCCGGACTGTTCCTGCAGGGTCGCGGCTTTCATCACATCCATTACGATAAACGGGTCCACATCACTTCTTTTTGAACTCCGCATGTAAATTCTCCTGTAAGGTGCATTGTATTTGACGTTGGATAGCGTATTCGGCAGTGGAATATCAATGGAACGCCTTGGATTTCCGAGAAAATTCCTGTATCGCAGGCAAAATAGATAAATAAGGTTAAACTGACAATGAACTTGATCAAAACAATACTGATTGCGGGCGTCGCCCTTTTTAGCGCGACTTTCACTTTTGCGGCTGGCCTTGGTGAAATGAACCTTGCCGAGCGTGAAGCCTTTGGCGAAGCGGTCCGCGCATATCTCTTGGAAAATCCAGAAGTGATCCTTGAGGCTATTGAAATTCTAGAGCGACGCGATGCTGCAGCCGAAGCTCAGACCGATCTGGATCTGGTTCAGAACAACTATGCAGACCTGACTCGCGACGGGTTTTCATGGGTAGGCGGGAATCCGGATGGCACGATCACGATTGTCGAATTTTCGGACTATCGCTGTACTTTCTGTAAACGCGCCCATCCAGAAGTGATGGCATTGCTGGAGGCAAACGATGACGTTCGTTTCGTGTTGAAAGAATTCCCCATCCTCGGCGCTGACTCTACGCTGGCTTCGAAGACTGCGATTTCGGTTCTAATCAATCAGGGCGGTGAAGTTTACGGCGTGTTTTACGATTTACTTATGGCGCATAATGGGGCGATAAACGTGAAAACCCTTTCCCGTCTCATAGAACAGGCTGGCGGCGATGCGGGCCTGATGGTTGCGCATATGGACGATCCTGTGGTGACTCAAATCATCGCCAAGAACCGTGCGATGGCGACAACAATGAAAATTACGGGTACTCCAACCTTTATTATTGGTGGCGAAATGATGCGCGGGTTCGCTCCGGCATCTGCGATGCAGCGGTTCGTTGATCGAGCACGTTCGCAATTGTAAACAAACGGTTAACAAATCAATTACCTTTTCGGCATCTTAGCTTTCCAGCGGGTGCCGAAAAGCGTATAAGTGATCCGGAAACCAAATACCGGTAAAGCCGGATAAATACCGAGGGAACTATGGGCGACAAAAAACCAAATACCGACGTCGAATTCATCACAGCGCTGGCAGAGTTGCTGCGTGCTAACGATTTGACCGAGATCGAAGTCATGCGAGAATTCGCCAAAGACGACATGATAAATGTGCGTGTTGCACGCCAGATACAAGCGCCAACCGTTGTTGCAGCGACACAGGTGGCCGCTCCCGTTGCTGTCGCGGCTGGTGCTGCAACACCTGCGGCCTCCAACAATGATGATCCTGCTCAACTGGCGGGCGCCGTGAATTCGCCTATGGTAGGCACCGCATATCTGTCGGCAGAACCTGGTTCTTCGGCATTCGTGAAAGTTGGCGATGCCGTTAAAGAAGGTCAAACCTTGCTGATTATCGAGGCAATGAAGACCATGAACCAGATTCCAGCCCCTAAATCCGGTAAAGTCGCACGTATTTTGGTCGATGACGGCGCACCTGTTGAATTCGGCGATCCGCTGATCATACTAGAATAGTCGGGGAACCGGACGCATGTTCAAGAAAATTCTCATTGCTAACCGCGGCGAAATCGCCCTGCGCGTCATTCGTGCATGCAAAGAAATGGGCATCGGCTCGGTCGCAGTCCACTCGACCGCCGACGCCGATGCGATGCACGTTCGTATGGCGGACGAAAGCGTTTGTATCGGACCGCCATCTGGTACGCTAAGTTATCTTTCGATCCCGAATATCATCTCGGCGTGCGAAATCACTGGTGCCGAGGCGATCCATCCGGGTTACGGCTTCTTGTCTGAAAATGCCAATTTTGTGCAAATCATTCAGGACCACGGGTTGACGTTTATTGGTCCAACGGCCGACCACATCAACATGATGGGCGACAAAATCACAGCCAAGGACACTATGAAAAACCTTGGGGTTCCATGTGTTCCGGGGTCCCCGGGCGGTGTGCCGACCGTTGACGAGGCGATGAAAATTTCCAAAGAAATGGGTTTTCCGGTCATCGTAAAGGCTACGGCTGGCGGTGGTGGTCGCGGTATGAAGGTTGCCAAAACGGCTGATGATCTTGAAGAAGCCTTCCGCACCGCCCGCGCAGAATCCAAAGCCGCGTTCGGTAATGACGAAGTCTATATCGAGAAGTACCTGACCCTGCCCCGCCACATCGAAATTCAGGTTTTTGGAGATGGTAAAGGCAAAGCAGTGCATCTGGGTGAACGCGATTGCTCGTTACAGCGCCGCCATCAAAAGGTGTTGGAAGAATGTCCTTCGCCTGTGATCGATGCTGCGACACGTGCCAAAATCGGCAAGGTTTGCGCGGATGCGGTGGCCTCGATCAACTACGCAGGTGCCGGCACAATCGAATTCCTGTATGAACGCGACGAGTTTTTCTTCATTGAGATGAACACGCGCTTGCAGGTTGAACACCCAGTGACCGAAGCTGTCTACGGTGTTGATCTGGTACGCGAACAAATTCTGGTGGCCGCGGGCGAACCGATGTCCTTCAAGCAGGAAGACCTCGTGCCAAACGGCCATTCGATCGAGTGCCGCATCAACGCCGAAAAAGTGCCGGAATTTCGCCCTTCACCGGGTAAGATTTCGCAGTTCCATGCACCCGGCGGGCTTGGAGTGCGTATGGATAGCCACCTTTATGACGGCTACACCATTCCGCCTTATTACGACAGTTTGATCGCCAAACTGATAGTGCATGCGCCGGATCGCGATGCCGCCCTCGCCCGTCTTCGGCGTGCGCTTGGCGAAATGATTGTGGACGGGGTGGAAACGACGACTCCGCTACATCATGCTTTGTTAAACGAGCCGGACATCCAGTCTGGCGACTATGACATTCACTGGCTAGAGCATTGGCTAGAGACCACTACAAGTCTTGACTGACACTGAAAAACTGACACCCGAACTTTTGCTGAGCGCATATTGTTCGGGTGTTTTTCCGATGGCCGAAACAGCGCAGGGTACCTCTGTTTTTTGGGTGGATCCCGAGCGGCGCGGTGTCATTCCGTTGCACGAATTTCACGTATCTAAAAGCCTTCGCAAGCGACTTTTGTCCGGAAAATATGAATTTAGCGTTAACACTTGCTTTGAATTCGTTCTCGACGCTTGCGCAAATCGTGACGAAACTTGGATCAACCGATCTATCCGCACGCAGTATAACGCGCTGCATCAAATGGGATTCGCCCATTCGGTCGAAGTATGGCGCGACGAGGAACTTGTGGGCGGTCTTTACGGGGTGTGTATCGGCGGCGCATTCTTTGGCGAAAGCATGTTTTCTCGCAACACCGACGGATCAAAGCTGGCGTTGGTAGCACTGATTGCCCGACTTAATGCCGGTGGCTTTGCGTTGCTTGATACCCAGTTTTTGAACAATCATTTGGCGACAATGGGCGGCATCGAGATATCACGCGACGAATTTCATGAAAAACTGGAAAAGGCGCTGAGACAAGATCCGGATTTTTGGAAATTATCCGCGGATACAACGCCTTATACGCTTTGGCAGCTTAGCACCCAAACATCATAACGGGGGTGATCCAGTGCTGATAAAGCAGGACTGGAAGCAAACATCCAGCCGATAAATCTTGGGGATTCCTCGCGAATATCCCTGATTATCAATTGGGCGAAAGCATCGTTGTTTATATCGCCCCGCGGATATCTACAGGCCAGCAACGTAACCTCCAGCCGCTCATAAGTAACCGTGTCGCCAACCATTACGGAAATATCCTGCGTCGTACCGTTGATCCGGTCCAATCCGCGCAAGAGAACAATCTGTGCCTCATCAGACATAGGCGGTTGAAGCTCGATCTCTTTATAGGGCGCAGGAATGCTATATTCCGATTCCGACAGTGTTTCGATAATGATTTCGGGTTGGATTTCATTCAGCAGAGATTGCGCGGATGCTGATTGCACGGCGATCGCTCCCAGCAGAGCAAACGCCAGAATTTTATTCAGCATCACTGGCGCCGAACTTTAACAGAAGGTTAAGTAAATCAACCGATCCTTGCGTATAGATTATCTCGCCATCCGGCTCTAGCATGAAAGGCGAGCCGCCAGCTGTAATTTCCAGATACGCCCCGCCAAGCAGCCCGTCTGTTGAAACTTTGATATCGGCATCGACCGGAATCAATACATTGTTATCAATCGCGATTTCTGTAACTGCATCGTAGGTTTCTGGATCAAGAGTAATTGAAGTTAGCGTCCCAACTTTTACGCCAGACAACGTAACATCGCTGCCGACATTCAGGCCCGATACGCTACGAAAACTTGCAATAAGGGAATATTGACTGCTGTCGGATGAAAGTCCGCTGATCTGGGTGGCATAGTATAAAAAAAAGCCCGCCACAGCCAAAACCACGGCACCGATTAGCGTTTCTGATACGTTGTTTACCATCCCGTCGCCCCTTATTCAGGCTGCCATGCCTCGTAATCGCCCGAAGTCGTCGCTGCTGACAAAATGCTGCCAGGTGGGTGGTACGCCGCGTCCGATCCGCTTAGGTTCGGGGCGTGCGATTTCTCCCATGATTTGTGCTTCAACGGAGTCGTCCCGGGGCACTCATCGAATGTATGGTGTAGCCATCCATGCCAGTCTGCCGAAATGCGCGAGCCTTCGATCGGGCCATTATAAATCACCCAACGACGGATTTGATCCTTGTCGGTGTAATACTTATTGCCAAGATCGTCTTCACCAACGAGCACGCCATTTCGCCAAGTGAAAATCTGCGTCCCAAAGGACTGCCCGTTCCACCAAGTCAGCATTCGCAAAATAAATTTCATAACGACTCCAGCATCAATTTATATTGGGCTTATGCCCTACTTGACGGTAACAGGTCCAGCCAAATTACGAGGCAGCTGCCGCCTCTTCTTGATTTTCCGCGTGTATAAGCAAAGGTTCGCCTTCGCGTCTGACCGCATCCGCGTTAACCACAACTTCGTCTACTGTGCCCATTCCTGGAAGCTCGAACATGGTTTCTAGAAGGATTTCTTCAAGGATAGACCGCAAACCGCGCGCACCTGTTTTCCGTTCGATAGCACGTGCTGCAATTGCTACTAGCGCGTCTTCGGTAAACGTAAGTTGTACATCTTCCATCTCGAACAGACGCTGATACTGCTTGACCAACGCATTCTTAGGCTCACTCAGGATTGTCACCAAGGCGTCGGCGTCAAGATCGGTCAATGCCGCGATCACAGGAAGGCGACCGACGAATTCGGGAATAAGGCCGAATTTCAACAGGTCTTCCGGCTCCAGTTCTTGCAATATATCACCGACTGACTTGTCGTCATCATCCTGCACATCAGCACCAAAACCCATGGCTGTGCCTTTGAAACGCTGCGCGATGATCTTTTCCAGTCCAGAGAATGCACCGCCACATATAAACAGAATGTTCGTAGTATCCACCTGCAGGAATTCCTGTTGCGGATGCTTACGCCCACCTTGCGGCGGAACCGAAGCAACGGTTCCCTCCATCAGTTTCAACAAAGCTTGTTGAACCCCCTCGCCCGAAACATCGCGGGTGATCGACGGGTTGTCGGATTTGCGGGAAATCTTGTCGATCTCGTCAATATATACGATGCCGCGCTGCGCACGTTCAACATTGTATTCAGCGGATTGTAGTAGCTTGAGGATGATGTTTTCAACGTCCTCGCCGACATAACCTGCTTCGGTTAACGTGGTTGCGTCTGCCATTGTGAACGGCACGTCAAGCACCCGCGCCAAGGTCTGCGCTAGCAGCGTTTTACCGCAACCCGTTGGCCCGACCAGCATAATGTTGGATTTCGCCAATTCCACATCCGCATTCTCGGACGCATGCTCTAGACGTTTGTAATGATTGTGAACCGCAACGGACAAAACTTTTTTGGCAACCGACTGACCGATTACATAATCATCCAGAATTTTGCAAATATCTTTCGGGGTCGGCACACCATCTGAGGATTTCACCAGATTATTTTTGGTTTCCTCTCGGATGATATCCATACACAACTCGACGCATTCGTCGCAAATGAAAACCGTTGGGCCGGCGATCAGTTTGCGCACCTCATGCTGGCTCTTGCCACAGAAAGAACAATAAAGCGTGTTCTTAGAATCTTTATCCTCTAATTTCGTCATCACATCTCTCCTGACATGGGCACATCTGCACCGAGTCGTTTCCCCTATATATTCGCCATTGGACATGACCCCTTCCGGCAATTCAAGCCGGAACTGATCACATCCTTAACAGTTTACGCGTCCGACGCGTCGTCTTCTACATGGCGGGATACGATTTCATCAATCAAACCCCATTCTTTGGCTTCTTCGGCGGTCATGAAATTATCACGATCCAGCGTTTTTTCCACAGTTTCCAGATCTTGCCCGCAATGCTTGACGTAAATCTTGTTAAGACGATCTTTCAGTTCAAGGATTTCTTTGGCATGCAACGCAATATCCGATGCTTGCCCTTGGAAACCGCCTGATGGTTGATGCACCATCACGCGGCTGTTTGGAAGGCTGAAACGCATGCCTTTTGCGCCAGCAGCCAACAATAGCGATCCCATCGAAGCCGCCTGCCCGATAACAGTCGTTGCAACTTTCGGGCGGATGTACTCCATGGTGTCGTATATGGCCAAACCACTGGAAACCACGCCACCGGGCGAGTTGATATACATTGAAATTTCTTTTTTTGGATTTTCAGCCTCAAGAAACAGCAATTGCGCCACCAAGAGCGTGGACATACCGTCATGGACCGGGCCCGAAACGAAAATGATCCGTTCTTTTAAAAGGCGCGAGAAAATGTCGTAAGAGCGTTCTCCGCGGGCTGTTTGCTCAACAACCATTGGAACCAGAGTGTTCATATATGTATCGATTGGGTCTCTCATGTACTCACCTTTTTAGCTTGATTCGAGGGATATCGGAAAATCCTTTCTAAAAGGTTTAAGTGTCGTGCGAGGGGTCTGCAAGGGCACAAGAAAAAGATAATTTCTCTATTTTAGGATTATATGCCATAATGTGTTTGTAATTAAGTATTTAGTAACCAGTAAGGGAATACCATGTCGGTACTCCAAAAAAGAATTGCTCTTAGCTGCGCGCCACTGGTCGCGTTCGAGGTTTTCACATTTGACATGGCCAAATGGTGGCCTATAGAAACACCATTCGGTGTCGGCCAGCAATGGCACCCTACCCGCTAACCTAATTGTCGAGCGCCACGAGGGTGGTCGCCTTGTCGAGCTTGATAGCCAGGGTAATACCTATCTTTGGGGTCATTTTCAGGTTTACCAAGCGCCGTTCAGGGTTCTAATTGCGTGGCACGTTGGCGAAGCGCCGGATCAGGCCACATATATCGAAGTTGTGTTCGGGATGGAGACCAACGGCAGCACCGCGGCGGTGTTGACCCATGGTGGTTGGGAAGCACTTGGCGAGGATTCCGAACTGAAACGCGCCCAATATGACAGCGGTTGGGATGAAGTCTTTGGCCAGTCTTTCTTCAAAGCTTGTGAAGAGGCCGCCAAAGAGCCTGCGCCCGTGTTCGAACCAAAACAACAGCCTCCAAAGGCAAAGAAGAATACAGGCAGGTTATGGAATAAATCGCGCAAAGGATCATTGGCCGACACAGGGCACATGGTTCACTAGAACAAAAAAAGGCGCGCCACTCGGCCCGCCTTCAATTCTTACATTTTACCGAAACTTAAGCTTCGTCCAGCGCCTCGATGGCAGCTTCCAACTCGTCTTTGGTCACTGACTTATCAGTTACTTCTGCAAGTTCGATCAGGAAATCCACAACCTTGTCTTCATAGATAGGTGCGCGCATCTGCTGCTGGGCCTGTTCGTTTTTCTGCATGTATTCAAAGAACTCGCGTTCTTGACCCGGATACTGGCTGGCCTGCTGGAACATTGCCTGCTGAATTTCCTGCTCAGTCACTTCAACATTATTCTGGTTGCCAAGTTCAGCCAACAAAAGACCAAGACGCACGCGACGTTCTGCTAGTGTGTTATGCTCGTCAGTCGTTTCGATTTCAGGATGATCGTGGCCATGAACGTCGGGATTTTCATCGTGCCAAAGTTGGTGCGCGATCTGGCCGGCTTCAACTTTAACCAGCGATGGAGGCAAGTCGAATTTAACCAACTCGTCAAGCTCGTCCATCAACTTGCGTTTCATCACTGTACGCGAAGCACCCGCATATTCGCCTTTCAGACGATCAGTAATCTGGCTTGTCAGATCTTCAAGGCTCTCGGCACCGTATTTAGTGGCTAATTCTTCGTCCACAGGCGCAGATTTCGGCTCGCGAACTTCTTTGACCGTGCAGGAAAACACAGCGTCTTTGCCAGCCAGTGCTTCCTCACCATATTCCGCAGGGAAAGTCACGTTAACGTCCAACTCTTCACCTTCTTTAGCGCCAACCAACTGCTCCTCGAAACCGGGGATGAAGCTGTTGGAACCCAGAACCAGCGGGTAATCTTCGCCAGCGCCGCCATCAAATGCTTCGCCGTCAACCTTACCAAGGAAATCGATCACAACTTGATCCGCGTCTTTAGCTTTGGAACCCTTACGACGTTTTTCGTAATTTGTGGTCGAAGCCGCCAGATTTTCCAATGCTTCAGTAACAGACGCATCGTCAATCTCGGTGACCAGACGCTCCAGTTTGATCTTGCTGAAGTCCGCATCAGGGATCGTTGGCAGGCATTCATAAGAAAGGGAAACAGCAACATCGTCGCCATCTTTCCACTCGTCGTTTGTCATTTTGATTTCAGGCTGCATTGCCGGGCGATCACCGGTTTTCTCGAAATGTTCGCCCGTTACGCCGTCAACAGCTTCCTGCATGGCTTCGCCCATCACGGACTTGCCGAACATCTTCTTCATCAATGCAAGCGGCGCGTGGCCTTTGCGGAAACCCTTCATCTGGAAATCGGCACGGGCATCTTCCAGTTTCTCGTTCACTTTGGCTTCAAGTTCGGCCGCAGTGATCGTAATATCATACGTGCGCGTAAGGCCTTCGTTCAGGGTCTCGGTAACCTGCATTTTGCTTCCTTCTTATGTTTGGTACGGATGAAGGGACTTGAACCCCCACGCCTCACGGCACCAGAACCTAAATCTGGCGTGTCTACCAATTCCACCACATCCGCATATCGCTGTTATCTTTGACAACAGTTCAATTCCGCGCCTCTCTAACAGACGTTTTTGAGCGTTGCGAGAGAAAAATGACCATTAAAGCCCTAAATCCGCAAAAACTTTCGGCAGCTGCTCCGGCAGGTCTTCGGCAATCAACCCGGCCCCGAATTTCAGCGCACATTCTACATGTAACCACGCTCCGGTTTCGGCGGCCTGCATAGCATCAAACCCGCGCGCCAAAAGCCCGGTAATAAACCCAGCTAGCACGTCACCCGATCCTGCGGTCGCCAGCCACGGCGCGGCGCGCGCGCCTTTCGCGGAATGCACCGCCACATTCCCGCCCGGATCCGCAATCACAGTATCGACACCTTTGTATAATACGATACATCCCGCCCGACTTGATGCCTCTAACGTATCCGCCAGCTTCGAGGCGGCACAGCTCTTCGCTGCAATATCAGGAAACAACCGCGCAAACTCGCGCCCATGCGGGGTAAGAATACAGTCGTTGTGCAACATATCGAACAAGGTAGCATCCAGCGCCAGCGCACTCAGCGCGTCTGCATCCAAAACTATAGGGCGAGGTGCTTCCAAAACAACCGAGAGCATCTCACCTGCCCGCTCCACGCCGAACCCAGGCCCCAGACACAGCGCCGATATACGCGTATCCTCCAACTTCGTGGCCAAAGCCATCCCATCCTCGACTGCCGTCAACATCACTGACGTAAGTTGCGCCGCATTTTCCGCTATTGCCTCGTGCGGGCATCCCAATGTCACCAACCCCGCCCCGACGCGCAATGCCCCACATGCCGCAAGTCGCCCCGCGCCCGTAAAGCCAGCCGGCCCGCCAAGCACCAAAGCGTGCCCGTGATTATACTTATGCGCTCCCACATTTTCTTGTTTGTCCAAATACTCAAATCCCCAACACCGGACATCCTCGTCAACGTCTCGAATTTCGATGGAATCGCTATAACCGCTCATGGCATTCTCAATCTGTTTAAAAATCAGACAAATTGCCTAAATTATAGGCACTCATGCGGGAAAGATTGCCCGCCTAAGTGATCCCGACAGTATCCATTTGTATCCCGTCTGCACAGGTGATTTCTAACGCGTATAGGAATTAACCGGAGCATCGACATGAAGAAAATCGAAGCCATCATAAAACCCTTCAAACTCGACGAGGTCAAAGAGGCCTTGCAGGACGTAGGCATCCAAGGCCTAAGCGTTATCGAAGCCAAGGGTTTTGGCCGTCAAAAGGGTCACACCGAACTTTATCGCGGCGCGGAATACGTCGTGGACTTTCTGCCCAAAGTGAAACTCGAGATCGTCATGGCCGACGATCAGGTCGAGGGCGCTATTGAGGCGATTATCAACGCAGCCAAAACCGGCAAAATCGGAGATGGAAAGATTTTTGTTTCCAACATCGAACAAGCCATCCGTATCAGAACCGAAGAAGACGGCGTGGAAGCCCTCTAAAACAAGGAAAAGACCATGAGTGACATTCAAAACGTCCTTGATATGATCAAGGAGCACGACATCGAATACGTCGACATCCGCTTTACCGACCCGCGCGGTAAATTGCAGCATGTGACCTTGATCAATGACGAAGTTGACGCTGACTTCCTTGAAGACGGGTTCATGTTCGACGGTTCCTCCATTGCTGGTTGGAAGTCAATTGACGAATCCGACATGAAACTGATCCCTGACTGCCAGTCGGCCTACATTGATCCATTCTATGCCGAGAAAACACTGTGCATCCATTGTTCGGTTCACGAACCAGACACAGGCGAAGCATATTCGCGCGATCCACGTTCGACTGCCGAAAAAGCCGAAGCATATCTAATTGCTTCGGGCATCGGTGACACAGCATATTTCGGCCCTGAAGCTGAATTCTTCCTTTTCGATGATGTGCGTTTCTCCAACTCTATGAACAAAGTATCGTTCGAGGTCGATGCGGCAGACGCTTCGTGGAACACAGATACGCAATACGAAATGGGCAACATGGGCCACCGTCCGGGCATTAAGGGCGGCTATTTCCCTGTGAATCCGACAGACGCCAACCATGACATTCGTGGCGAAATGCTTTCAACCATGAAGCGCATGGGCATGAAAGTGGACAAACATCACCACGAAGTGGCGTCCTGTCAGCACGAGCTTGGCCTGGTTTTCGGCACACTTGTGAAACAGGCCGACGAATTGCAGAAATACAAATACATCGTCCACAACGTTGCACACGCATACGGCAAAACGGCTACCTTCATGCCAAAGCCAATCGCGGGTGATAACGGTACTGGCATGCACGTAAACATGTCGATCTGGAAAGAAGGCAAACCATTGTTTGCGGGCGATAAATACGCCAATCTTTCACAGGAAGCGCTGTATTTCATTGGTGGTATCCTTAAACACGCCAAAGCGCTGAACGCGTTCACCAACCCGGCAACAAACAGCTATAAACGCTTGATCCCCGGCTTCGAAGCCCCGGTTCTGCGTGCATACTCCGCCTCCAACCGTTCAGGCTGCGTCCGTATCCCCTGGGCCGAATCTCCCAAGGCAAAACGTGTCGAAGCACGCTTCCCTGATCCCGCCGCCAACCCATACCTGTGCTTCGCGGCGCTGTTGATGGCCGGCCTTGACGGAATCAAGAACAAAATCGACCCCGGCGAAGCGTCAGACAAAGATCTTTACGATCTGCCACCAGAAGAACTGGCAGGTATCCCAACTGTTTGCGCATCCCTGCGCGAAGCTCTTGACGAGCTGTCTGCAGACATGGACTTCCTGACGGCTGGTGACGTGTTCACCAAAGATCAGATCGAAGGTTATGTCGAGCTGAAGTGGGAAGAAGTGTACACAATGGAGCACACCCCGCACCCAGTTGAATACGGCATGTATTACAGCTGCTAAGGTCGCTGAAATAATTGAAAAGGGTCTCCGGTTTGGGGGCCCTTTTTTTTGTGTTAGAGGCTGACATCCTTTTTGAACTGTTTAGGTTAAGAATGTCACGTTCTCGTAACCCGACTGCAACATTCTTGTCATCGCAAAGCAAATACCTACCTTGTAAAGTGAACAAGGAGAAACCCTCATGTCAAGCGAAAAACTTACTTTCAAGGGCCACTCTGGTGAAGATTTGGCCGCGCGGTTTGATACGCCAGACGGTCTGATCCTCGCCACCGCAATTTTTGCCCATTGCTTTACCTGTTCCAAGGACATTTTCGCGGCAAAGCGAATCTCGCAACGTCTTGCCTCGTCGGGAATCGCGGTATTGCGGTTCGATTTCACTGGCCTTGGCCATTCGAGCGGCGAGTTCGCCAACACGCATTTTTCGCGGATGAACCACAGACTTACGGCGGCACCGATCTCGGACTGTCGCCCTATCAACTGTTGTCCTCGGGCCTTGGAGCGTGCACCAGCATGACGATCCGTATGTATGCACGGCGCAAGAAATGGCCGCTGGAACACATAAGTGTTGACGTTACCCACGACAAAATTCACGCGGCCGATTGCGAGCATTGTGAAGACGGCAACCACAAAATCGACCAGTTTAGGCGCGTCATAACGCTGGAGGGTGACCTGAGTGATGATCAACGCGCGCGTCTAATGGCCCTCGCCGACAAATGCCCGGTTCACCGCACCCTTGAAAGGGAAATAGAGATTGTAACCACACAAGCGTGATGTACGCGCGGGGCACCCTCCCCGCGCGTTAAGTTCAAGCGATCGGTTCGAAGTGGCAAGTGAAATGGCGCATAAGTTTTGGCTCTTTCGTGATGCGATACCCACGCATTGCTTCCTTGTTCTGCGCCAGTTCTTCTAACGCCTCGACAATATAATCCGCGTGCGACTGTGTGTAAGTCCGTCGCGGTATTGCCAAGCGAACAAGGTCCATCGCGGCCGGTATCTCTGTGCCGTCTGGTTGGCGGCCGAACATAACCGTTCCGATCTCACAGCTACGAATTCCGCCGATTTCATAAAGCGCGACGGCAACAGCCTGCCCCGGATATTCTAATGGCGGGATATCCGCCAACCACGCCCGCGCATCAATAAACACCGCGTGCCCGCCCGCAGGCCGCATAACTGGAATGTTCAAGGCGCTTAACTTTTCGGTAATGTATTCGTTTGTGCGAATTCGGTACCGCAAATAATCTTCGTCAACGATTTCAACCAAACCTTGCGCAATCGCATCAAGATCGCGACCCGCAAGCCCGCCATAAGTCGGGAACCCCTCGGTCTGGATCAAGCGCGCCCGCGCGAGTTCCGCAAGCTCGGGATCGTTCATCGCAAGCCAACCACCGATATTGGCAAACGCATCCTTTTTCGCGCTCATGGTCATACCGTCGGCGCAGGCAAAACAATCGCGCACGATGTCTACAATGTCGCGATTTCCTTGCCCATCTTCACGCTGCTTAATGAAAAACGCATTCTCGGCGAAGCGACACCCATCAATGAAAAACGGCCGCCCGTGAGCCTTGGCAATGGCAGACATGGCTTGAATGTTTTCAAGGCTGACCGGTTGGCCACCACCCGCGTTATTTGTAATCGTCAGCATCACGCAAGGCACGGAATCACCGTGTTCCTGCAAATAGTTTTCCAGCTTCACCAAATCTATATTCCCTTTGAAGGGGTGCAAGTTCGTGGGGTCTTTACCCTCCTCGATTACAAGGTCATGGGCCATAGCCCCGCCAGCCTCGATATTGCCGCGCGTGGTGTCAAAATGCGTGTTCGAGGGGATGTTCTTCCCCACGCCCCCCAGCAGCGAAAATAGAATGGCTTCGGCGGCACGACCCTGATGCGTTGGAATGATATGATCGAAAGGCATCAAGTTCTGGATGGCCGTCTCGAACCGCTCGAACGACGGTGATCCGGCATAGCTTTCGTCACCACGCATTATTGCGGCCCATTGCTCTGAACTCATCGCGCCTGTGCCGCTGTCGGTTAACAAATCAATAATCACATCTTTGGACCGGAGCGCGAATAAATTATAGTTAACCGCTTTTAGTTTCTCGCGACGTTCTTCACGCGTAGTCATGTGGATCGGCTCCACGGCTTTGATACGAAATGGCTCGATGATCGTTTTCATCAGGGACTCCTGCTAAGCCCCTCGAAAAATGCGGCAACCCATAACACATAAGGGGCCAGCGCCGCGGTTGCCGTTATAATAACGTGCCGCGCTCGACGCCCTCTGGTTGCCTGACAAGCGTGATATTTTTCTGACATCCTTGTCAACTCGTATTCGAACTCAAAGTTCCTATACATCATGTTGTAGCCACCCCGCCTGATCTGCCATAATATAGCGAAAATCGAGCAATACAGAATCGGGACCAACCCATGACTTCAAACCCAAACGACGGCGGCCTTTTCAGCGAGGAAACCACCTCCGGTGACTACGACGCCTCCTCGATCGAGGTGCTCGAAGGCCTTGAACCCGTCCGCATGCGCCCCGGTATGTATATCGGTGGCACGGACGAGCGCGCCCTGCACCACTTGGTCGCCGAGGTTCTGGACAACGCTATGGACGAGGCCGTTGCAGGCCACGCGAACCGGATCGAGGTTGAACTCCACGCTGATTATTCCGTCACCATCACCGACAATGGCCGCGGCATCCCAGTAGACCCACACCCCAAGTTCCCCGACAAATCCGCCCTCGAAGTCATCCTCTGCACTCTGCACTCCGGCGGCAAGTTTGGCGGCAAAGCCTATCAGACTTCGGGCGGCCTGCACGGCGTAGGCATCTCGGTCGTAAACGCTCTGTCCGACATGGTCATAGTAGAAGTAGCACGCAACAAACAACTGTTCCGCCAATCCTTCTCGCGCGGGATACCACAAGGCAGCGTCGAGAACCTCGGCCCCGTCCAGAACCGCCGCGGCACATCGGTAAATTTCCACCCCGACGCCGAAATCTTCGGCCCCAAGCTCAAATTTAAACCGGCGCGCCTCCTGAAAATGGTCCGCTCCAAAGCCTACCTATTCTCGGGCGTCGAAATCCGTTGGAAATGCGCCCTCGAGACCATCAAAACCGGTGACGAAACACCCGAAAAAGCCACCTTCCACTTCCCCGGCGGTCTGTCCGACTACCTCGGCGAAACGCTGGAAGGCCACTCCACCTACGCCGATAAACCCTTTGCAGGCACCGTAGAATTCAAAGAACGCTTCGGCCCCGATAAAGTCGGTAAAGTTGAGTGGGCCATCAACTGGACCCCCGCACGCGACGGTTTCATCTCGTCCTACTGTAACACCGTTCCAACCCCCGAGGGCGGCACCCACGAGGCCGGCTTCTGGGCCGCCATCCTCAAAGGTATCCGCGCATACGGCGAATTGGTTAACAACAAAAAAGCCGCCACAATCATCCGCGACGACCTGACCACCGGCGGCTGCGCCATGATCTCGGTCTTCATCCGCGAGCCCGAATTCGTCGGCCAAACCAAAGACCGCCTCGCCACAGTCGAGGCCGCCAAACTCGTCGAAAACTCCATCCGCGACCATTTCGACAACTGGCTGGTAGGTGATTCTAAATCCGCTGGCGCCATCCTAGACTACCTAGTGTTAAGAGCAGATGAGCGCCTAAAACGCCGCGCTGAAAAGGAAACGCAGCGCAAATCCGCCACCAAAAAACTCCGCCTCCCCGGCAAGCTCTCCGACTGCTCGGCCAAAAACCGCGAGAACACCGAACTGTTCCTCGTTGAAGGAGACTCCGCTGGCGGCTCCGCAAAACAAGGACGAAACCGCAAAACCCAAGCGATTCTGCCCCTCAAGGGCAAAATTCTCAACGTGCTCGGTGCTGCCTCCAACAAGATGGCGACCAACCAGGAAATCGGCGACCTCTGCCAAGCCATGGGCGTCCTGCCCGGCCTGAAATTCGACGTCAACGACCTCAGATACGAGCGCATAATCATCATGACCGACGCCGACGTCGACGGCGCCCACATCGCCGCCCTGCTGATGACATTCTTCTTCAGCCAGATGCGGCCGCTGATCGACAAAGGCCACCTGTTTCTGGCCATGCCCCCGCTCTACCGCCTGACCCAAGGCCCCAAATCCGTCTATTGCGCGGACGAGGCCGAGAAAGACATGTATATGGAAAAAGGCCTGGGTGGGCGCGGCAAAATCGACGTCTCCCGCTTCAAAGGACTGGGCGAGATGAACCCCTCGCAGCTAAAAGAGACCACAATGGACCCGGCCACCCGCACCCTGATCCGTGTCACCATAGACGAGGACGAACCCGGCGAAACCGCCGATCTGGTGGAACGGTTAATGGGGAAAAAACCTGAGTTGCGGTTCCAGTATATTCAAGAGAACGCTAGGTTTGTGGAGGAGTTAGATGTTTAAGAAACAAAAAAGTGACCACAAATACATGCGGTCACTCAACGTTTAACGAAATCGTCCGTATAAACGGACATACGCATTGTGTACGGGTTGTGTACACATGATTTAGCCCGAAATCCCCAAAGGTTAACGCGACTAACCGGCGCGTTCTTCTAAACCCATCCACTCTTCTTCCGCGTCCGACAACTGCTCGTGCCGCTGTACCAAAGCATCCGTTGCTTTCTGGAATTTCACGGGGTGGTCGGTGAACAAATTCGGGTCCGACATGAACTCTTCCAGCTTGGCAATCTCTGCCTCGAAACGAGCGATAATGGCGGGCAATTCCTTCAAGCGGTTCTCTTGCGCAAACGTCAGCCCCTCGACTTTGGTTGCGGTCGCAGCAACATCAGCTTTCCCCTTCACCTTCTTGGTAACAATAGCCTTTTCCGCCATAATCTCCATGCGCTGCGCCTGATAATCCGTCCAGCCGCCCGCATAAACCGTAGCTTTCCCGTCGCCTTCCATGGCGATAGTAGTCGTCGCCACACGGTCAAGGAAATCACGATCGTGACTTACCAGCAGCACGGTACCCTCGTAGTTATCAATTAGCTCTTGCAACAAATCCAGCGTCTCAACATCCAGATCATTCGTAGGCTCATCGAGGATCAGTAGATTGTTTTCTTTCGCCATCAATTTCGACAGCAACAACCGCGCCTTTTCCCCACCCGAAAGCGACTTGATTTTTGCCCGCGCCTGCTTGTCCGTAAACAGAAATTCTTTAAGATAAGCAACGACATGCTTGGGTCTGCCGCGCACCATAATTTGGTCGTTCTTACCCGAAACACCCAGCTCTTTATCGTCGGTCAAACTCTCCCACAACGTCGAATTCATATCCAGCGCGTCACGGTTCTGATCGAACTCCGCAACCAGTAAATTGGTCCCGACCTTGATCGTGCCTTCTTCAGGTTTCACAGTGCCCAGTAGCATTTTCAGCAGCGTCGTTTTGCCAACCCCGTTTGGCCCAACAAACGCAATCCGCTCGCCCCGCATTACACGAAGGTTAAAGTCTTTAACGATCTGTTTACCATCAAAAGACTTTGTAATATCAGTAGCTTCGAACACCAACTTACCAGACTTCGGCGCACCGTCGAACTCCATCTTCGCAGTGCCAGCGCGCCGGATTTGCTCCGCCCGACCCTGCTTCATGTCGTCCAAACGACCCACTCGGCCAATGTTGCGTTTACGACGACCAGATATCCCTTCAACCGCCCAACGAGCCTCGGCCTTGATAAGTCGGTCCAACTTGTGACGGTTTAGATCTTCTTCTTCAAACGTCTTGTCGCGCCAGTCTTCAAAGTGCTCAAAACCCTTGTCCGAACGGCGAACAACTCCGCGATCCACCCACAACGTCGTGCGGGTCAGATTGCGCAGAAAAGCCCTGTCGTGACTGATAATAACGTATGCGCGGCGGGTCTGCTTTAGGTGTTCTTCAAGCCAAGCCACAACTTCAATATCCAGATGGTTCGTCGGTTCGTCCAACAGCATTAAATCAGCATCTGACGCCAAAAGTTTAGCCAAAGCCGCGCGACGACGTTCGCCGCCCGAAGCTTGCGCAGGCGATTGATCGACGTTCAGCTTCACGCCTTCCATGACCATTTCAACGCGGTAATATTCTGACGGGTCCAGCCCAGACGAAGCGTAATCGCCCAATGTAGCATAGGCCGACAGGTCGGGGTCTTGTTCCATATACGCAACCGCGTTCCCTGGCCGCAGGAATACGTCGCCTGCGTCCGGCTCCATTATCCGCGCCATGACCTTAAGAAGTGTCGATTTGCCAGAGCCGTTCCGCCCCACCAAACAAATTCGTTCGCCCTGATTTACCGACAGGTTTAGCCCTTCGAAAAGCGGGTTACCGCCGAAGGTTAGCATGATGTCGGAAAGGGTTAATATCGCTGGTTGTGCCATGCGCCCTCTATCGCCGTTGCACCCGTTGCCGTCAAGCGGCTAGGGTGTGGAAAACAACAAGGATTCGAACATGACGCAGGGGCCTATCAGCCGGACTATCGCCAAGACTTTCTCACCGCCCGTGATGGAGGCACGTCGGTGGCTTGATGGGGTGGAATTCCCGCCGGAACGTCCGTTGCTGAACCTCTCGCAGGCAGCCCCTGTTGACCCGCCACCCCGAGCGTTGCGCGACGCGATGGTGGCAGCCGTGGCAGAGGATGATAGCCATATTTACGGACCAGTGCTGGGTCTGCCCGCGCTTCGTACCGAGATCGCAACGCAATGGTCCGCGTTATATGGTGGAGAAATAATGCCGGACCAGGTGGCTATTACGTCGGGTTGCAATCAAGCGTTTACCGCCGTTATGTCAACGATCGCCGAGGCTGGTGACGCGGTGATCTTGCCTACCCCGTGGTATTTCAACCATAAAATGTGGCTCGACACTACAGGAGTCGAGACCCGCCTTCTGCAATGCAGAGAGGGAATGCTGCCGGATCCCGAAGCAGCACGCGCCTTGATTGACGACAAGGTCAAGGCGATCCTTTTGGTGACGCCAAATAACCCGACTGGGGCGGAGTATCCGACGAGGCTTCTTGAAGAATTTATGGCGTTGGCGAAAGAATATGGGTTGGCCCTGATTATCGACGAAACTTACCGTGATTTTCACTCAAAAAGCGGAGCGCCACATGATCTGTTTGCTACCGAAGACTGGCCCGACAATCTGATACATCTCTATTCATTTTCAAAGGTGTTTCGTCTGACGGGTCACCGTGTTGGAGCAGTGGTGGCCTCGGCCGATAGACTGCACGAGACTGAAAAGTTCCTCGACTCCGTTGCAATTTGTCCTAATCAGATAGGCCAGAAGGCCGCGCTTCATGGCTTACAGCACTTGTCGCAATGGGGGGCAGAGCAACGGGATGAAATTCTTGCCCGTCGGGCGATTTGCGAGGCGGGGTTTGCCGAACTTGATGGCTGGAACTTGCTGGGTAGTGGCGCCTATTTTGCTTATGTCGAGCATCCGTTCGATATTCCCTCGGACGAGCTTGCCAAACTTTTGGTTCAGCAGCAATCTTTGTTGATATTGCCCGGCACGATGTTCAATCCGCGGATAAGCGAAGGTGGTGACGGTTCCGCCGAAAAACAGTTCAGAATTGCCTTTGCCAACGCCGATAGCGATGGTTTGACGGAAATGTTTAAGCGCTTGCAAGCATTTCGACCATAGCGGCCTTGTATCCTGTCCAATCACAGCCTAAAAGTTTCCGACGAATTCAACGAGCCTTGTAAGGGACACTATTAATATGTCAGCGAAAAAAAAATCAAAGATATCCAAATTCTTCTTTTTCTTTGTGCTGATAATGGCCGTGCTGGCAATGGTCGGCTTTGGGCTTACAGGCATCTTCTCGCAATCCATCACCGCCAGCGTGGCAACGGTTGGCAAAGTCGACGTATCGGTTGATGATTATTTCCGTGATATCCAGAACGAAATTTCATCCGTTTCACAACAATTAGGGACGCAATTGACAATAGATCAGGCGCTGTTGTTTGGGCTGGATCGCACTGTATTACAACGCCTGGTGACGCAAGCAGCCTATGAAGACGAGGCCTTGCGTCTTGGTGTGTCCGTTGGCGACGAAACTGTTCGTGATGCGCTGGTCGCCAATCCGGGATTTCAGGGATTGTCTGGAACGTTTGAAAAAACTGTTTATGAAGACGCAATTCGCCGCTCGGGTATGGATACCACCCAATTCGAAGATCTCATTCGTAAAGACGCATCGCAACGTTTGATCCTGACTGCCGTTGCTGCAGGTGCGGTACTGCCTCCTGAGGCTTCGCTGGCAATTTTCGATTACATCGGCGAAATGCGCGCTTTCACTTATGCCCGCGTTGGCGCAGCTAACATCGCCGGTGCGATCCCTGCCCCGACTGAAGCCGAGCTTGCCGCATATTACAGTGCCAACCCTGATACCTTCACTCAACCACTTACGCGTCAGATTACCTACGTAAGCCTGACACCAGCAATGATTGCCGATACGTTGGAGATTGCTGATGAACGCATCGCGGCCCTTTACGAGGCGCGCGAGTCAGAATTCAACACACCAGCCAAACGGTTCGTTGACCGCATTGTCCTAGGCACACAAGCCGAGGCCGAGGAAGCACGGCGTGATCTTGACGCTGGTGGCATTACGTTCGAATTGCTGGCAGATTCCCGTGGACTGGCGCTGGCTGACATTGATCTGGGCGACGTAACCGCACGCGACGTTGGTTCCGCCGCCGCCGCGATCTTGTTTGCCTCGGAAGAGCCGGGCATCTACGGGCCTGTAGAAACAAACATCGGACCCGCGCTGTTCCGAGTAAACGCGGCAATTTCGGCATTGAATATTCCGCTAGACGAAGTGCGCGATGATTTGCGTCGTGAACTGGCTATTGAAGATGCAGGGTATCTTATCGGAGATGTTGCGAACGATGTGATTGACCTGATCGCCGCTGGTGCCTCGCTCCAGGAGCTGGCCGAGGAGACTGACATTCAGCTTGCAACGATTGATCTGATCGAAGGCGAAACCGACGGAATAGCGGCCTATGCCTCTTTTCGCGAAGAAGCCAGCGCTGCTGATATTGAAGAAGAACGCGACATACTCTATCTGGAAGACGGTGGCATTTTCGCCCTGCGCGTGGACGGAATTATCGAGGCGTTTGTAAAACCAATGGCTGATGTGCAGCAAGCCGTTTTAGACGGCCAACAAAGAGCGAAATCGCACGAGATGATGATTGCGCGTGCTGACAGCATCGTCCGCGCCATCGGTGTATCGAACGGTGGTTCACTAAACGATTTTGCGGGCAGTCTGGTACTGGAGTCTGCGCGACAGGTTACGAGGACTTCCACGGTTCCAGACTTACCGCCTACATTGATCGAAAAAGTTTTTGCTCTTGAAGTTGGGGGGCTGACAATACTCGAAGACGTATTGGGCGCTGTGATAATCGAGCTGACAGAAATGACCCCGTTTGATCAAGCTGACCCTCGGTCAATCGCGGTTTTGAAACAGGTGGATGCGCAACAATCGCAGCAGGTGGAACAAGATTTGCTGCTGTATTTCGCGGCAGCACTGGTTAGTGCGGCGGAACCGACTGTCAACCAGACTCGTATCGATACCTTGCACGACCAACTTAATTTTACTGCAAACTGATGAGCATCCTGCCTGAATTCAAATCCTTTGAGTCCGGGTATTCCGAAGGGAAAAATCAAGTTGTCTGGACCCGCCTGGTCGCGGATCTGGACACTCCGGTTTCCTTGATTCTGAAGCTGGCACAGGCAAAAAAAGACAGCTTTGTTCTTGAATCCGTAACAGGTGGCGAGGTTCGCGGTCGGTATTCAATTATCGGTATGAAACCCGACCTTATTTGGCGCGCAAACGGTGACACGTCCGAGATCAACCGCTCCGCCCGTTTCGATGATAACGCGTTCGAGCCTATGCAAACGGACACGCTTTCCGCGCTTCGACAAATTATTGCGGAAAGCAAGATTGATCTGCCAGACGCCCTGCCGCCAATGTCCGCCGGTTTATTCGGTTATCTGGGCTATGACATGATCCGTCTGGTGGAAAACCTGCCAAACGTGAATCCTGATCCGATTGGCACACCCGACGCCGTGATGTTGCGCCCTACGGTAATTGTGATCCTTGACGGGGTTAAAGGCGAGGTAACAGTTGTTAGCCCCTGCTGGGCAACCAAAGGCCAATCAGCCCGTGCAGCCTATGCGCAAGCCGCCGAGCGTGTGATGGAGGCCGTGCGTGATCTGGACCGCGATATCTCCAACGAAACGCGCGATCTGGGTGCTGAACCCTTTACGCTGGCCCCTGTTTCCAATCGAACTAAAGAAGACTATTTTGCTGTCGTCGAGAAAGCCAAAGAATACATCCGTGCCGGGGATATCTTTCAGGTGGTTCCCAGCCAGCGTTGGTCGCAGAAATTCGACCTGCCCCCGTTTGCACTGTATCGCGCGCTGAGACGCACGAACCCGTCGCCCTATATGTTTTATTTCAACTTCGGGGCTTTCCAGATTATTGGCGCAAGCCCCGAGATTCTGGTGCAGGTGCAAGGCAGTAAAGTCACCATTCGTCCAATCGCCGGAACGCGTCCCCGCGGTGCCAATGAGGCTGAAGATGTGGCGCTCGAAGCCGACCTGCTGGCTGATCCAAAAGAAATGGCCGAGCATCTGATGCTGCTTGATTTGGGGCGCAATGACGTTGGTCGTGTTGCCGAAATCGGAACTGTCACGCCGACCGAGAAGTTCATTATCGAACGTTACAGCCACGTCATGCACATCGTCAGCAATGTCGAGGGCAAGTTGCGTGACGACCATGACGCCCTATCTGCCCTCTTGGCAGGCTTACCCGCTGGAACTGTTTCTGGCGCTCCAAAGGTACGGGCAATGGAAGTGATCGACGAGCTGGAATCCGAGAAGCGCGGTGTTTATGGCGGCGGTGTGGGGTATTTCTCGGCTGGTGGAGATATGGACATCTGTATTGCGCTGCGAACAGCGGTGGTTAAAGACGAAGTGCTATATGTTCAGGCAGGCGGTGGAGTGGTATACGACAGCGATCCGGAAGCCGAGTATCAGGAAACGATCAACAAATCCAAAGCCCTGATGATGGCCGCGCAAGATGCTGGCTTATTTGTCAACTTCCGTGGCGGGCAAAGTTAACGGTTTATTAATTACGCAAAATTGCAGCAGACACAGGCGCCAGCGTAACAAGCTGCGCCTTATTGCTTTCCAGCCAGAAGTTTAGCGCAAACAGCATATCTGTCCTTGCCAGCGCATAAACTGTGATCGAACGCTTGTCACCAATCTGTAGGACGAGCTTGTCCAACTCACGAATAACGGCAATCGTGCCTTTCGTGACATCAATAATATGCGAGATATCCGTCACCGGAACCCCGTTTTCTACCGCCATAATGCTGGCACGATTCAGGCCCAGACCGTTCACCGTGATTATTGCATGGCCGGTTTCTGACAGCTTGCCAAGCATAGCGGTCAACATACGAGGATCCTGATTTACATTTCCTTCAGGCCCATCGAAAATCCCGACAACCCCTTGAGAACCAACCAGCGCCGCATCCAGTTGCGCCGGAACGGTGGCCGGATCACCACCTTTACGCAACGCATTCTGGCCTTCTTGGGGCAATAATAACACAAGCTCGCCACCCGACGCGGAATAACTGGCAATGATAGCGGTTATGTCCGGGTTCGACGCTTCGACTGCAACCGTTAACGGTATGGGCAGTTTAGCCACAGTCTCGACTTCTGCGACCGTGCTGGCCAGCAAGATGAAAGACAACAACGGCAGATCACCTGTATGGTCAAACGCCACCGAATAAGTTTCAAAGGCCGAAACGTCGGCTGGTGCAATCGCGGAAACCTCAGTCTCGGGTTCGGCAACTGAATTTTGAATTAACGTCTTCCCCGAAAGAACCAATCCACCCGAGGATGGTTCATCAGTGTTGGAATCCAGTGCGATAATATCATTCGTCGAGGGCGCTTTACCGATTTCAACGGTAACGGCCGGAGCAGTTACAGTATCCTCCACAGCCGGAGTTGCTACAATGGCAGACGCCTCGACAAGCGGTGTACTGGGCGCGCCAAGAACCGGTGCGGCATCGTTGCCGCCTCCGAGCTGGAAATTACTGGAATCTGTTGCGGTATCAGTGTCCGATCCGACCGCCAATGGTGTAGTTGTCACTGGGGCACTTAAAACGGCGGGGGCCGCGTCCAGAACCGATGCATCCGGGGTAGTGAACTGTGCGGGCGCAACTGCATCAACAGGAATTGTAATCGACGCATCTGATTCTGCGGTCTCTAGCTCCGGCTGTGCCACTGTCGGGGCAATTTCGGCGACATATAGTGGTTCGGACGTCTTTTGCACCGATAACGGAAAAAGTGCCGACAATCCCACAAAAACGAAGAATACAAAGATTATTCCAGCTAATATACCGCGTAAAAGCCCGCCACGTGGCAGAATATTGCCGTCAGCCATAGATCAAAGTCCCTAAAAAATCAGATCAACCGTTTCAATAACCGTTATACATTGGTAAACGACTTTAACGGCGCTGTGCGCGCACTTCCACCCTTATGTGGTTTGCTTGATTACGAAAGATAAACGATGTTGTTACTTATCGATAATTACGACAGTTTCACCTATAACCTCGTTCATTATCTGGGCGAGCTGGGCGCGAATGTCGAAGTCAAACGTAACGACGAGATGGACGTGCAGGCGGCGATGAGAATGAACCCCACTGCGATTATGTTGTCACCCGGTCCATGTGACCCCGATCAAGCGGGCATCTGCTTGCCGCTGGTTCATGCCGCGGCTGAAACTGGCATGCCGCTTATCGGAATTTGCCTTGGACACCAGACTATCGGACAGGCTTTTGGCGGCAACGTTGTTCGCTGTCACGAAATCGTCCACGGTAAAATGGGCACTATGCATCATACGGGCAAAGGTTTGTTCAAAGGTTTGCCTACACCGTTCGAGGCGACGCGTTACCACTCGTTAATAGTTGACCGGGACACCCTGCCTGACAGTCTGGAAATAACGGCCGAACTGGAAGATGGAACGATTATGGGATTGCAGCACAAGGAATTGCCAATTCATGGACTGCAATTTCATCCCGAATCCATTGCATCGGAGCATGGCCACGCCATGTTGAAGAATTTTCTTGAAATCGCAGGTGGTGGAAAATGAGCAATTTTAAGGAATACATTGCGAAGGCCGTCGATGGCCCGCTTTCACGAAAAGACGCTGAAGACGCGTTCAACATAATCATGGTTGGGGATGCCACCCCCAGCCAGATAGGCGGTTTCTTGATGACCCTGCGCACCCGTGGCGAAAGCGTTGACGAATATGCCGCCGCCGCCGCTGTTATGCGGGCGAAATGTCTAAAGGTTAACGCGCCAGAGGGGGCGATGGATATCGTCGGTACTGGCGGCGATGGTAAAGGAACCCTTAATATCTCTACCGCCACGGCATTCGTCGTGGCTGGTGCGGGCGTGCCGGTGGCCAAACACGGCAACCGCAACCTATCATCAAAATCTGGTGCTGCGGATGCTTTGGGTGAGATGGGGATTAACGTTATGGTCGGCCCCGAGGTTGTTGAACAAGGCCTGCACGAAGCCGGCATCGGCTTTATGATGGCCCCAATGCATCACCCTGCGACTCGGTTTGTGATGCCCTCGCGTCAGGAACTCGGCACACGGACGATCTTTAATATTCTCGGCCCGTTAACCAATCCTGCGGGCGTTAAAAGACAGTTAACGGGGGCCTATTCCAGAGATGTGATCCGGCCAATGGCAGAAACGCTACTGGCACTGGGGTCCGAGAAAGCGTGGCTGGTGCATGGCAGTGACGGCACCGACGAAATCACTATTTGCGGCGTTAGCTGGGTTTCAGTGCTGGAGGATGGCAAGGTAACTGACCGCGAAGTCCATCCAGAGGACGCAGGTCTGCCAATCCACCCGTTCGAAGATATTATGGGCGGCGTCCCTGCCGAAAACGCCGAGGCTTTCCGCATATTGCTGGCTGGTAAACCGAGCGCATATCGTGACGCAGTCTTGCTGAACGCGGCCGCCGCGTTGGTGATTGCCGATAAGGCTACCGATTTGAAGAACGGCGTCGAAATAGCCCGCGACAGTATTGATTCAGGGAAAGCCCTGCTCGCAGTCACAAAACTTGCCGAAATCACCACGGCTGCTTGTGCGAAATGAGCAATGTTCTCGATAAAATCAAAGCCTATAAGCTGGAAGAAGTGGCTGCCCGCAAGCTCACACGCCCTTTTGCCCAAGTTGAAGCTGATGCCTCCGCAGCCGGTAACGTCCGCGGATTTGCGGAAGCATTGGTTAAAGCTTCGTTAACCGGATATGGCCTGATCGCAGAGGTTAAAAAAGCCAGCCCCTCCAAAGGGTTAATCCGTGAAGACTTCAACCCCTCGGAACTAGCGAAGGCCTATGAAAATGGCGGCGCGACTTGCCTTAGTGTTCTGACCGATACGCCGTCCTTTCAGGGTGCGGACGATTTTCTGATTGCGGCAAGGGCGGCAGTGTCCCTGCCAGTTCTACGTAAAGATTTTATGTATGATACGTATCAAGTAGCCGAGGCCCGCGCGATGGGGGCTGACTGCATCCTAATTATTATGGCCAGTGTGTCCGATGCCCAAGCAATCGAGTTAGAAGATGCAGCGTTTGGTTGGGGCATGGATGTTCTGGTCGAGGTTCATAATGCCGCAGAACTGTCCCGTGCGAGTATCCTGAAATCACCGCTTTTAGGGATCAACAACCGGAACTTGAAAACTTTTGAGACCTCGCTGGACACGACCAGAGCGCTGGTTAAGCTGGCCCCCGAAGGTAAAATATTGATTTCTGAGTCCGGTCTAAATTCTGCCCGTGATCTCGCCGATATGGCCGGTCACAACGTACGCTGCTTCCTGATCGGAGAAAGCTTGATGCGGCAAGACAATGTCGAGACCGCCACCCGTAAACTTCTATCAATCCCGGAGTCGATTCATGACTGACCTTACGCATTTTGATGATAACGGCGCGGCGCATATGGTCGATGTCTCGGACAAGAAAATCACGCACCGTGTGGCCGTCGCCAAAGGCTCGATCACAATGGAACCAGCTACTTTGGCTCTTATCACCGAAGGCCGCGCCAAAAAAGGCGACGTACTTGGCGTTGCACGTTTGGCTGGCATAATGGCTGCCAAGAAAACCCATGACCTGATCCCGCTTTGCCATCCGCTGGCCTTATCCAAAGTATCGGTTGAGCTTACTCCGAATACCGCAAGAAACAGCATTGATATTGTGGCGACGGTGAAAACCACAGGTCAAACGGGCGTAGAGATGGAAGCGCTGACGGCCGTATCCATCGCTGGCCTGACGGTCTATGACATGGTTAAGGCTGTCGATAAGGCCATGGTGATCTCGGGTGTCCGTCTGATCCTGAAAGACGGTGGAAAATCCGGCTTGTTCGAGGCTGAATAATGATTTCAGTGTCCGAGGCCCTCGGCCATATATTCGGCCTCGCCCACCCGT
Source organism: Paracoccaceae bacterium (assembly GCA_050256375.1). Taxonomy (GTDB): domain Bacteria; phylum Pseudomonadota; class Alphaproteobacteria; order Rhodobacterales; family Rhodobacteraceae; genus NORP23. Next base: position 120,804 of record JBBWVU010000047.1, read on the forward strand.
TAGAAACCGAAAATGTGCCATTGGCCCAAGCCGCTGGTCGCGTTCTTGCACAAGATGTTGCTGCACGGTTAACACAGCCGCCGTTTTCGTCGTCCGCGATGGATGGTTACGCAGTTATTAACGCCGAGGCGCAGACGGGCATGACGTTGAAAGTCGTCGGAGAATCAGCGGCGGGCAGCAGGTATGAACGAAACCTTAACAGTGGCGAGGCCGCCCGTATTTTTACCGGCGCGCCCGTCCCAGAAGGTGCAAATTGCATACTGATACAAGAGGATGCAGATCGCGACGGTGACCGGATTACGGTTCGTCAGAACCGCGATCGGAAAACTTACATTCGCCCCGCTGGAGCTGATTTCACGATTGGCGACGTAGTATCGGCGCCGCGCAAACTAACGGCTTCAGACATCGCGCTACTGGCTTCGATGAACATCGCAGAGGTTCCCGTCGCCCGTAAACCTGTAATTTCCCTGATCCCAAACGGTAACGAACTGGTAATGCCTGGCGAATCCCCCGGCCCCGATCAGATCGTTTCGTCAAACAATTTCGGTTTGAAGGCGTTGCTGGAAGAGCATGGCGCCACCGTAAGAATGCTGCCGATAGCTCGCGACACTGTCGAAAGCCTGAAGCAGGTAATGGACTTGGCGGCGGGCTCGGATTTGGTGGTAACACTTGGCGGTGCATCGGTCGGCGATCACGATCTGGTGCATAAAGTGGCCGTTGAACGCGGTATGGACCTGAATTTTTACAAGGTAGCCATGCAACCGGGCAAGCCGTTGATGGCCGGAAAAATGGACGGTGCTCCGCTAGTTGGATTGCCCGGAAATCCGGTTTCCTCGATGGTTTGCGGACATATTTTCTTGCGGCCAATGATTAATGTGATGTTAGGATTTCCCTCCGCTCCGCTGCCGCGAGAGACTGGAAATATTACATTAGATATTCGACAAAATGGTCGCCGCGAGCACTATATGCGTGCCCATGCCGTGATGGGTGAAAAAGGTTGGGAAATCACTCCTTTCGAGCGGCAAGATAGTTCTTTGTTAACCATTTTGGGCCAATCTAACGTCCTGATGGTGCGCCCTCCCAATGACGGCGCGCTTAACAAAGGTGCTTCGGTCGAGTTTGTAAGGATTTCTTAACCTTTCGGCTGACAGTTGACACAAAACGAGAACACTTGTAGAACTTAACGTGACTATAGGTGTAATTTTTGGGTTCGGAGACGGATATGCTAACGCGCAAACAGCTCGATCTATTAAAGTTTATTAACGAACGGTTACAACAAGAAGGTATTCCGCCCTCGTTTGATGAAATGAAAGAGGCGTTGGACCTGAAGTCAAAATCCGGCATCCACCGTCTTATCACTGCATTGGAAGAACGCGGTTTCATTCGTCGCCTTGCACACCGTGCCCGTGCCATTGAAATTGTCCGCCTGCCCGAGGCACTTGGTGGAACTGCGATTGGCGCAGGATTCACGCCCGAGATTGTTCAAGGTGGCCGCGTTGATCCACCGGCGGCGGCATTGGAAGTCGAAGTAAATGCGCTGGAAATTCCGGTTATGGGACGGATCGCTGCGGGAACGCCGATCGAAGCCATTTCAGAAGTTTCGCACACTGTCGCTGTTCCTAGCTCGATGTTGTCGAGCGCCGGCAAACATTTCGCGCTGGAGGTCAAAGGGGATTCGATGATCGACGCAGGAATTAACGATGGCGACATCGTTGTGATCCAAGAGCAACCCACCGCGAACAATGGCGATATAGTTGTAGCGCTTGTTGAAGAACAGGAAGCAACGCTGAAGAAATTCCGCAAAAACGGCAGTTCAATCGCGCTAGAGGCTGCAAACCCTGCATATGAAACGCGGGTGTTTCGCGACGATCAAGTCCGCATTCAGGGCAAGTTAGTCGGATTGGTAAGAACTTATTAATATCCCCAAGGACGATTTATGGCCGCATCCCTGCTGTGTCTGACGGTTGGGCTGCCGTTGCCAACGTCTATGGAAATCGCGCCCGAGCGGCGTAAATAGTCGCGATTTATTACCAAACAATTATCGGAGCTGAATGACACTTTAGGCAGGATCAATACTGTTTAAGGCTGGCAGTATGTTTGTACAAGGGTCAGATCGTCGCCCGAATACAAGCGGATTTTCCAATCTTGCGATAACGCAGCCGAAGCGAGGTATTTTTCGACATCTATGCCTTCGCGTTCAAAAAGCTTGCGCCTGAAGACTATCGTCCCCGTCGTTTCCCAACCAAATACCAACGGCATATTCACTGCCGCGGGGTTTGGATGCGACGCGACTAGGCGGACTCATCACCCCGTATATTTTGTCAGATTTGTCGATTAGAACCATTGGACGGTTGATAGTTGACCACAAGAAAATGGTTAACAAAATGAAAATGACTCCGACCAATCTCCTTTTCCTTACCATAGCAACAACAGCAATCCACCGATCACTAGCAGCCCCAAAATGGCCTGAGGTGCCGACTTTAAAAGTACAAGATTACCCTCCAGATTCGAAATATATTCCGACACAGCGAGGATAAAACCGATACCGCGTCCCATTACGGCAAAGGCGAAGCCTTCCAGACCCAAGGGCAGCAACAATAGCGCAATCACTGCGACCGGCATAACAATCGTCCCCATGACCGGAACCGCCAGCAGGTTCGCGGCCAAGCTAAATTGCGAAAGTTGGTTGAAATGGAACGCGGATATTGTTGCGGTGGCGAGTCCGGCGATGGCAGATGTGAACAACAAACCCAGTACCGGCTTACTGAACCGTCGTTTACCTTTTGATAAGGACTGCTAGACCAGTCTTCGGTTAAAAAACTCATGTGCCGATATTAGTGCGGTTGTGGCTGCAAAAGACATTTGAAAACCCGCCTCTAGTACGCTGTAGGGCTTTATCAACAAAACCAGAAATGCGGCTAGGGCGACGGCGCGTAGTGTAAATGCGGGCCTGTCCAGAATTACGGCGAACAGTACAACAGCCGTCATAATAAATGCCTTCTGTGTTGCGACGCTTGCGCCCAAAATTAACAAGTATCCGGCACCCGCGCCTATTGCGACTGAAGCCGCTATTTTTTTGGTTGGGTTCGCAGGCTGATGTACGGAAACAACCCAAATCTCTAGCGCACAAATGCGAATACGAACCCGGACAACAACCCCATATGAAGTCCCGAGATTGCCAACAAATGTACAAGATTTGAGGCGCGTAAACCTTGGTGGTTCGCGGGGGCAATGTCCGAGCGGTCTCCAGTTATGATTACTGCCGCGAAGGCTCCGTTTTGACCATTTATTGAGGCCTTAATAATGGCCGAGATGCGCATTCGTACAATAAATATACGGGATCTGAAATCGGAATACCCATCATCGGAAGCGGGGAGAACTGGATTACGCGTATATCCGACTCCGCCAATCGACAGGAACCAGGCCATGCGCCGAAAATCAAAGTCGCCTGGTTCGGCTGGTGGTCAACGCAATTCTAGCGCCCGCCACAAGACAGTGTTTTCGGGGATGTAGTCATGTAACGATGTGCGCACCCTTGCTGGAGTTTCGGATTTTGCGAAACCTGGGATGTATAGGCTATCCAACAGGACTCTCGGGGAATTGCTGACGCTACGATCCAGCCCGATTACGCGTCCGTAGACGGGGCCATAGTAATGTTTTGTTAATACTGGTTCTTTAATGGTTAACGTGCGGTAACCCCCATAACTGAAGCCTAAACGGGTCAGCGCCATCGCGCTTAGGATCGTGGTTCGAAGCAAATATTGGCGCGATATCAGCGCAGCACATTTGACGCCAAATATGGCGACGCCGACGATGACCTGAAAGGGCGACTCGATCGGAATGGCAAAATACAGGACGATGCCAAGGCCAAAGAACACGGGAGTCCACAGCATCAACCGATGGCGTTGTGGCTCTAACAGTGATGTTAAACTTGAAATGACCACAGGCCTTGTTCTTCCTACCAATAATGGCCTAAAACCCCGTAACTTCTATCCCTATTCTGGTTACCAAAAGGTTAATCCATGTCCCAAGTCGTCACGCGTTTTGCCCCTTCGCCCACCGGTTATTTGCATATTGGTGGGGCAAGGACTGCCCTGTTCAACTGGCTGTTCGCCCGCAATCAGGGCGGCAAATTTTTGCTACGGATCGAGGATACAGATCGAAAACGTTATGCGCCCGAGGCCGTTGACGCGATTTTGGACGGGATGCGCTGGCTGGACCTTGATTGGGATGACGAACCGATCAGCCAATTCAGCCGCGTAGATCGCCATGCAGAAGTCGCGCTTGAGATGCTAGCAAAGGGTGCTGCGTATAGATGTTATTCGACGAAGGAAGAAATCGACGCGTTTCGAAACGAAGCACGGGCCGCAAAACGCCCGCCGCTGTTCCGCTCGCCTTGGCGCGACGCAGATCTGGTCACAGCGCCTGATGCACCTTTCGTTGTGCGGCTAAAAGCCCCGCGTCAGGGTAAGGTGACTATTGAGGATCAGGTTCAGGGCTCTGTTACGTGGAAGAGTGAAACGCTGGATGATATGATCCTGCTGCGCTCGGACGGGACGCCGACGTATATGCTTGCGGTAGTTGTGGACGATCACGACATGGGCGTGACCCATGTTATTCGCGGCGACGACCACCTAACCAATGCTGCCCGCCAAAGTTTGATTTATACGGCAATGGGCTGGGATTTACCGATTTATGCGCATATCCCCCTGATTCACGGCCCAGATGGAGCTAAATTGTCTAAACGTCACGGGGCGTTGGGAGTCGAGGCTTATCGCGACATGGGGTATCTGCCTGAAGCAATGCGAAATTATCTGGCACGACTGGGTTGGAGCCATGGGGACGACGACTTTTTCACCACAGAACAGGCGATCGAATGGTTTAGTCTGACTAATATCGGAAAGTCACCGGCGCGTTTCGATTTCAAGAAACTGGCAAACCTGTCTGGTCAGCATGTCCGTGCAACGGAAAATGATGAATTGCTGTTGGAAATCGAAAGGTATGTTGCGTCGCAGCATGGAACTCCATTGACTGACAAACAACGTGCAATGTTTATTTCAGGTATGGATGGAATCAAGGAACGCGCGAAGGTAGTTCCCGAGCTTCTTAAAATAGCCTATTATTTCATGGGTGTACGCCCCTTTTTGCCAGACGAGAAAGCCGGACATTTTCTAACTACGGTATCCCGTGGTATGCTGAATAGATTGACTTCGCGGTTGCGAGATGTTAGTTGGAATCTGGAAGAACTCGAAGAAATAGTTCGCACGTTTGCTGAAGCTGAAGACCTTAAACTTGGCAAAGTCGCGCAACCGCTTCGGGTCGCCCTGACAGGGCGGACAATCTCGCCGAGTGTGTTTGAAATGATGGTTCAACTCGGCAAGGAAGAAAGCATCGCACGGCTGGAGGATGCCTCTCGCTGATATCCTGAGCGTCCCTCGCTTCGGAAGTCAACGCACGAAGTGGTAGGCCAGTTTGCGAATTGATGGAATGGGCCCGAGGGGCCGAATATGAGGTACAGAATGGTTTCCGACAGCAATAAATCAGCAACCCTAGTTTTGAACGACACAGAACATAAACTCGATATGTTCTCACCCACATTAGGGCCAGATGTCGTGGATATTCGTAAACTATACGCGCAATCCGATGTCTTCACCTACGATCCGGGCTTCACATCCACCGCATCTTGCGAATCCGCGATCACATTCATCGACGGCGACAAAGGTGAGCTGCTATATCGTGGCTATCCAATTGACCAGTTGGCGGAAAAATCTCACTTCCTGGAAGTTTGCTACCTACTGCTTTACGGAGAATTGCCAACAGCCGCTCAGCTGGACGAATTCGTTCCGCGCGTTACTCGCCACACCATGTTGCATGAACAAATGGCGTATTTCTACCGTGGCTTCCGCCGTGATGCACATCCAATGTCGATTATCTGTGGTGTTCAGGGTGCGATGTCCTCGTTCTACCATGATTCCACCGATATCAATGATCCGTGGCAGCGTGAAGTCGCCTCGATTCGTATGATTGCCAAGATGCCAACTGTTGCAGCTTGGGCCTATAAATATTCGATTGGCCAGCCATTCATCTATCCACGCAACGATCTGGATTATGCGTCCAACTTCTTGCACATGTGTTTTGCGGTTCCGGCCGAAGAATACAATGTGGATCCGATTGTTGCCCGCGCAATGGACCGTATCTTTACGCTGCATGCGGATCACGAGCAGAACGCCTCGACTTCGACCGTCCGTCTTGCTGGGTCATCCGGCGCAAACCCGTTTGCATGTATCGCGGCTGGCATTGCTTGTCTCTGGGGCCCTGCACATGGCGGCGCAAACGAAGCTGCACTAAATATGCTGCGCGAAATTGGAACAGTTGACCGTATCCCTGAGTACATTGCACGCGCCAAAGACAAAAACGATCCGTTCCGTCTGATGGGCTTTGGTCATCGCGTTTACAAAAACTTTGACCCTCGTGCCAAGGTTATGAAAGAATCCGCTGACGAAGTACTTGGCCTGATGGGTATTGAAAACAACCCGACGCTTCAGGTTGCTAAAGAGTTGGAGCGGATTGCATTATCTGACCCGTACTTCATCGAGAAGAAGCTGTACCCGAACGTAGACTTCTATTCCGGTATTATTCTTGATGCGATTGGTTTCCCGACTTCGATGTTCACTCCGATCTTTGCGCTGGCGCGCACGGTTGGCTGGATCGCGCAGTGGAAAGAGATGATCGCCGATCCAACCCAAAAAATCGGTCGCCCTCGCCAGTTGTATACTGGCGCGACGCATCGCGATTATATGGACGTAGAAAACCGTTAAGTAGTATACGCCGGAGTAACTCTCCGGCGTTTTTCATTTGTGGTTAATAAAGTCCAAAACCGATATAGCTGCACGGTTGCCTTCGTTAAGACTGTCTTTACCAAGCAAACGCATTGCCTGTGCCGAGGCGTCCAATTGCTTTTGGCTGGCTTGCTCGTTCTCAAGCAATTCCTTTACGGATTCGTAAATTTTATCAGCTTTGCATTCTTTGAGCAGAAATTCTGGAACGACTGTTGTTTTGGTCAGCAGATTAACAAGCGTTGCTGACGAGACCCTAACCATGCGCCGTTTGATGAACGCCGTAAACCAGTGCATTTCATACGCAATTACCATAGGCGTCTGGGCGGCTGCCAGTTCCAGAGAAACTGTGCCCGAAGCAGCCAACGCCACATCAGATGCCGCGTAACATGCCCGTTTTCTGACCTCCGAAGCTTCTGCTGACATTCCGCGTGGGTCTAGTATTGTCACGTCAACGCCGTCGAATATTTGTTGAATCTGATCAAAACGAGCCCCGACAGACGGTATTACGACCGACAGCCTCGGGTAGTCTTCCCTTAATAATTCAACAACTTCGCAAAACACAGGGCCCAAACGCCTAACCTCGCTTGTGCGAGAGCCGGGTAAAAGAGTTAGCAGTTTGACATTGTTTTCCATGTTTAGACTATTTCGGAACGCGATCGCCTGCTCGGAAGTTGCTTGCTGTTCGGTTGTAATAGGATGGCCTACGAAATCGCACGTCATGCCTTCAGCTTCCATATAGGGTGGTTCAAACGGTAACAGAGCCAAGACGTGATCGACGAACTTCGCCATTTTAGCTGCGCGTTTTGGTCGCCAAGCCCAGACTGAAGGGGCAATGTAGTGGATAACGCGCAGGTCAGGCATCAACGCTTTGGCACGAATTGCGACGCGGAAACAAAAATCCGGACTGTCGATGGTGATTAGTGCTGTCGGTTTAACCTCGTGAATAGCGGCTGCTGTCTGTTTGATTCGTCGCAATAGCTGGCGAACTTTCGGGATCACCTCGGCAATTCCCATAACTGACAGTTCGTCCATGGGAAATATGCTTTCCAAGCCCCGCTCAATCATCAGCGGCCCGCCGACTCCGACAAATTTTACGGTTCCCGCATATTCTGATCGCAATCCTTGCATCAAAGCTGCGCCCAGCCTATCTCCTGAACTTTCGCCTGCAATTACGAAAAACGTTAACGATTCCTTCATCCCTTGGGCCTAACCCATAGGAACAGCCCCAACTCGTTTGCCACGGTGATCGTTTCTTCTTCATGCAGGACCATGACTCCTCCGGATTGTATCACGATGCCGGATAGTCCGGCTTTGTGCGCCCTTCTGACAGAATCGGGACCGATTGTTGGCAGATCAACCCGCAAGTCTTGCTGGGGTTTTGGTGCCTTCAATAACACCCCGCGCCCTCCGTCAGGGTTATGGGAATATCCGGCGCGATGCGATGCGACAAAATCCAACATCGTATCCGTTCCCTGAATGCTTTCGAGACCAAGGCAAATTCCTTGCGCCACTACAGCACCCTGTCCGACATCCAGACGGCCCAGACTGTTCACGATTTCTGCAGCACGGTTTGCATCCGATGTATCATCAATATTCGGTGCAACATTTGTTAAAACACCAACTTCCGGGATGAGACTTGGCAAAACTTCATGGGCGGCTGTGACGGTGATCCCGTTACCTTCAAAAAACTGAATTATAGAACTTAAAGTCTTATCATCGCCGGCCTGCATAGTTTCGGCCAGAATTAGGGCCAGCTCTCGTCCTCTGTCGTCCAGACGATCTGGGTCCAAGTGCGAACGAACCATTGCGCCGGCCATCACGACCTGCGTGCAATTTCGTTGTTTAAGATTATCCAGAAGGCTGCCCGTCTGTTCAAAAACCGCACTGATTACGGGATGCTCAGTTGTCCAGCCCAGCGGTATGTTTTCGAACTTGACGACATAATACGCGCGCCCCGCATCACGGCAGGCCTTGGCCAACAACTGTGGAAGATCACCGCGCCCGCAAATTATCCCTAAAGCAGCGTCAGTGATGTTGCCGTTCGCCCCCATTGATCAATCTTCACTTTTGGGTAACAAGAATGAACGGGCGCTTTCTGACATAAGAAAATCCACGATATCGACAACCAGCTCGTTACCTTTGTACGTCTGAAGGGCGGCTTCGGCCCGGTCTTTCAACGTTCCGTCGCCTTCAAAAATATCACTAAAGGCTTTACGCGCACCGTTAATAGTCGCCTTGTCCACGCCGCGCCGTTTTAGCCCGATTAGGTTAAGTCCGCTGAGGTTTGCACGTTCCGACACTGCCATACCATATGGGATAAGATCGGAAACAACTGCGGCAACCCCACCGATGATGGCGCCCTCGCCGATGTTAACGAACTGGTGCACACCGCTAAGCGCGCCGACTATAACGTTGTCGCCAAGAGTTACATGTCCCGCTACACCAGCATTATTTGCCAGAATCACCCGGTCGCCGACGGTGCAGTCATGACCAATATGAGAGCCAAGCATAAACAGGCAGTTGTCGCCGATTTTAGTTAGACCAGACCCACCCTTAGTTCCCGGGTTGATTGAAACACATTCTCGGATCATGCAATTCTCGCCGATCTCAAGCGCGGATTTCTCACCGTCGAATTTCAGGTCTTGTGGCTGGTGTCCGATAGAAGTGTGTGGCCAAATGCGGGAATTGACACCGATCGAGGTATATCCGGTTACAACAACGTGACTGAAAAGTTCGACCCCCTCGGCCAGTTTTACATTTGGTCCAACCAGACAAAACGGACCAATTTTGCAGTTGGCACCGATTACAGCCCCGTCCTCGATAACGGAAGATGAATGGATTGTTGCAGTCGCGTCTATAGACATAATCAGCCCTTACGCGCCTTCCGGGGGCACAATCATCGCGGTGAATTCAGCTTCGGCGACGATCTTGCCGTCAACCATGCCCTCACCCCAGAATTTCCAGATTTTACCGCGCCCACGGATCACTTTTACATGCAACTCAAGCGCATCGCCCGGCTTGACGATCTGCCGAAATTTAACTTTGTCCATCGACATGAAGTAAACCAGCATACCCTTGTCGATCAGGTCCAGCGTAGTACCGACAAGAACGCCAGCAGTCTGTGCCATCGCCTCAATGATCAAAACACCGGGCATGACGGGCTGTTCGGGAAAGTGCCCCTGAAAATGTGGCTCGTTAACGGTAACCATCTTAATGCCGACAGCCGTCTCGTTCAGCCGGATATCCTTTACCGCATCAATCAACAGAAACGGATACCGGTGCGGGATCATGCGTTTGATTTCGAAAATATCGGCGGATGTTACTTCGGTCTCAGTATCGGACATTACAGTGTTATTCCTTTTCGATTGCCAAATTCGGGTCTTGTTCGAACGCCCGGTCGAGTATCTCTATCGCTTCAAGTGTTATATCCATATTTCGATCAAACAACAGCACTGATCGTTGATCAATAATTGCACTGGCGCGGTATTTCGACATTATTTCACTAAGAAACGGTAACGCGATTATCAGAAATCGTCTCCGTAAATTGTCCAAAGATTGTTGCATTTCCGCAAGCACCACCAATTGTGATTCCCTTGCAGCTTGGACCCGTATGTCAAAATTGGCAGACAGCGTGCGAAATTCTTCGGCAGATATTTCTGCGCGCAATTCTGTAAGGCGGCGTTCTTCTTGTTCGAACGTATCGCTAATTATACGACTTTCGTTAAGCAAAACTGTGCGCTTTTCCGCATGCATCAGAAGCATCGCTTTGCCAAGTTTTGAATCGTTAAACAGGCCGGTTTCATCAATCACAAGGACCGGTTGCGGAAAAACCGTTGGGAATTCTGTTTGCGCATAAACCGCTGTCGCCCCGCATATCAAAACCATCATCACCAGCGATATAAACCGCTGGCGCTGGTGTTTATATGCCGAAACGAGTGTCACAGCTTAAAACCTGGTCGAGATTGCAACGCTGAAATTTTGCGTGATGTCGCCTGCCTCGTAGAGGATCGGGAAAGCATAGCTGAATTCTAACGGCCCAATCGGTGTCGCCCAGAACAAGCTGACACCTGTTGACGCACGAATAAACATGTCGTCGTTAACGACGCCGATATCGCCCAGATCCCAGACGCTACCAGCTTCGGCAAATACACCCCCGAAAATACCGGAGTCCTCACCAAATCCAAGCGGGAAACTGCCTTGGAGGCGGACAACACTATAGTAGTTTCCCCCAAGTGAATCGCCAGTGTCTCGCGGTCCTAACCCTCCCGTTACGAAACCTTTCAAGGAGTTACCACCTAAGAAAAATCTGTCGGTAACACGGCTGTCTGACCCGTCTAGTGAGACAAGCGCTCCACCTTCAACCTCGGCGGACAGAACGAGACTGTCATCAAAGAATGCCATATAACCTTTGGCTCGGACGACAGTTTTCGTGAAAGACAGATCGCCACCAAATCCGGCAACTTCTTCGTCCAATGTTAAGATAAAGCCCGAAGTCGGATCTACGCGCGAGTTGCGGCTGTCATAGGACAATGTAATGCCAACTGATGATGTTAACAAAGCGCCGAGCGCCTCATCAGCAACAATCACGACAGAGGCCCCAGTGGCATCGCGGATTTCGTCACTGGACAGGCGATAACTGATCCCTATGCGCGTCTTCTCCCCTACGGGGAAGCGCATAGTTGGCTCGAAACCGAAGTTGGTGGTCTGGAACGAGGATTCACTGCGGTTCGAATTTCTGTAATACAAGCCGAAACCTGCGGACAGATTACGGTCGAACAATGCCGGTTCCGAAAAGCTAAGCGAGA
>JBBWVU010000048.1:0-17514 GCA_050256375.1 Paracoccaceae bacterium
TAGAAGCTGGATCGGCTGATCCCGAAATATCTGCAGGTCTTGGCTACATGCCCAGTCTCTTCAGCGTGCCGCAGTATCCTAAATTTGCGCTGTATCTCGCGTTGATCCTTGTTCATGAACATCTCCTTCTTCCCAAAGCTGGGAGGTTAATGGAAATGTCCCGCGAGTAACGGCATATCTACATATCCTAAAACGGAATGAGCCACATGATTTGATCGGCGATGAAAACTGCAGACGGGAAGATGTATACATTTATGGAATTATGATTAGTCGATAAATTTTCGAAATTGCGCTACGTTAAGTGAACAAATTCTTGTAGAACGCACAAAGGCACATAGTGTGACCCCGGCATTGAATTCCCGGGCAGGTAAAACTGGCAACGGCCAGGAGCTGAACATTTTCGCATTGCGATCAATGGTAGAATCTGGCGGATTGTCGAAATTTGCTGCAGGCAGGAATGTTATGCGGTGAAGTCTTTAATCCGATCATCTTTGAACTCAAATTCACCCTGACCCGAACCGTCTTTAGTGAGTGTGCGATTTCATTATCTGGCTAATTCTAATATATTAAACCCCGCAAAATGCGGAGTTTAATTTAGCAGATGCCAATTCAACTTAACAGTTTGAAACCGCGCGGGCTGTTAGAACTTTTACCAAGTTTGCACGATATTCGGCTGTTCCATGCAAATCAGAAATCATCTCATCCGAAGCAACTGACAATCTTTTCAACGCACTCGCATTGAAATTATCTGATAAAGCCTTTTCTGCTTCAGCCCAACGGTACACACCTTTTTCGGACGCACCTGTAATACCAACGCGAACTCCATCTGCGTATTTTGCGACAAATACGCCAACTAATGCGAAGAGAGAGGCCGGCTGTTCAAACTTTAGATAGTTTGCGGTTTCCGGAATTGGGAAATCAACAGAAGTAATGATCTCTCCCTCATTCAACGTCGTCGAAAAGATGCCTTGGAAAAAATCGTCAACCGCAATCGAACGCGCGTTAGTATTGATAGTTGCACCCGAAGCCAAAGCGGCGGCCGGATAGTCCGCCGACGGATCATTGTTGGCAAGGCTGCCGCCAATCGTTCCAAGGTTACGAACAGCTGGATCACCAATGTTACCAGCCAATGAAGACAGGGCCGCATAGGAGCCATCATTGGCAACGTCAACGTGCCGTGTAGCGCCGCCAATTGATACTGATCCACCGGATAACGAGATACCCTGCATTTCTGCAATCCCGCGCAATGAAACCAAATTTGACGGAGCTGCCAAACGCTGTTTCATGGTCGGAATCAGTGTTTGTCCGCCGCCCAATGCCTGAGCACCTTCACTTGCCAACGCAGCAACAGCTTCGGCAACAGTTGATGGTTTTTCAAAATCGAAATTGTACATCTGTATTTCTCCTTACTTCGCTGCTTGGATGGCGGCCCAAACCCGTGCGGGGCTTGCAGGCATATCGATGTGTCTCACGCCTAGGTCGTACAAGGCATCCACCACGGCGTTGATTACCGTGGGTGGAGAGCCAATGGCCCCTGCCTCCCCGCAGCCTTTTGCGCCCAACGGATTGTGAGTACACGGCGTGAAAACCGACTGGTCAACGTTGAAGAACGGCACATCATCTGCGCGCGGCATCGTGTAATCCATATACGAGCCCGATAGAAGCTGACCATCTGAGTCATAGACACAGTTCTCAACCAACGCTTGACCAATTCCTTGACCAAGGCCACCTTGAATTTGCCCTTCCACGATCATCGGATTGATAACGTTGCCAACATCATCAGCCGCTGCAAACGAGCAGATGGTGACTTTACCGGTTTCGGGGTCCACCTCGACTTCGCAAGCATAAGCGCCAGATGGGTAGGTGAAGTTACCCGGATCATAGAATGCGGTTTCCTCCAATCCCGGTTCCAATTTGTCATGAGGATAATCATGTGGAACGTAGGCTTTGAAAGCCACTTCGGGAAAGCTAACGGTTTTATCGGTTCCCGCGACGCTGAACACGCCGTCGTTAAACTCGATATCACTTTCGCCTGCTTCCATCATATGCGCCGCAATCTTTGACGCTTTGTTGATGATTTTTTCTGTTGCCCGAAGAATCGCCGACCCCCCGACAGCCATCGAACGTGACCCGTATGATCCCATCCCGAACGGAATTTTGGAGGTATCGCCATGAACGATATCAATATCATCTGCCGACATGCCCAGCATATCCGCCACGATCTGCGGAAACACTGTTTCGTGCCCTTGACCGTGGCTATGGGAGCCGGTCATGATAGAGATATTTCCGGTTGCGTTAACCCGAACAGTCGCCGACTCGTAAAGTCCGACACGCGCGCCAAGTATGCCCGCCAGATTAGATGGCGCAAGGCCGCAAGCTTCGACATAAGTATTGATACCAAGCCCACGCAATAAACCGCGTTCTGCGCTTTTGGCTTTGCGTGCTGCAAAACCGTCAAGATCTGCCATATTTTCCAAATTGTCCATCAACGCATCGTAATCACCGGAGTCATATTCCACACCTGCCGCTGTCAAAAAGGGGAATTGTTCCTTTTTGATGAAATTCTTGCGCCGGATTTCAATTGGATCCACACCCAACTCGCGCGCGCATTTATCTATCACGCGTTCAATAGAAAATGTCGCTTCGGGTCGTCCGGCACCGCGATAAGCGTCCACCGGTGCAGTATTTGTAAACACGGTTTTTAGGTTTACGTATACGTTTGGCACAGTGTAGTTGCCGGCCATAACTGTCCCATGAAGATATGTGGGTGTAACCGTTGAGAAGTTCGATAAATATGCGCCGACATTTGCCAAAGTAGACGTACGGATTGCTTTGAAGTTACCCTCTTTATCCGTCGCCAACTCGATCGTCGTTTCATGGTCGCGCCCATGTGCGTCGGTTAAAAAACTTTCCCAACGGCTTGCAGTCCAGCGAACTGGTCTTCCGAGTTTTTTTGATGCGGCCAGCACCAGCGCTTCCTCACCGTAGTGATAGATTTTTGATCCGAACCCGCCACCAACATCGGGCGCGATAACTGTTAATTTGTTTTCGGGAATTCCCATTACAAACGCCGAAATCAGCAGTCGTGTCAAATGCGGATTCTGCGAAGTCGTATATAGCGTGTAATCGCCGGTACCGGGATTGTAATCACCGGTCGAGGCCCGAGGTTCCATTGCGTTTGGCACGAGGCGGTTGTTAACCAGTTTCAGTGTTGTGACATGGTCAGCGTTTTTGATCGCCTTGTCTGTCGCAGCGCGGTTATCCTCAATCCAGCCCCAGTCAAAGCACTGGTTGTCTTCGATTTCGTCATGAACGCGCAAGTCGGGATTTGCCAATGCTGCAGCCATATCGGTGATGGCCTCGAGTTCTTCAATATCAGCTTCAATCGCTTCAACTGCGCTAACGGCTTGTTCCCGTGTTTCCGCAACAACTGCTGCATAGGCGTCCCCTACGTGGCGAACTTTTCCATGCGCCAGAACAGGACGCTTGGGTTCCTTCATCGGTGTCCCGTCACGACTGTGAATCAACCAACCTGCTGGATTGCCGCCAACTTCGGTGAAGTCTTCCCCTGTGAAAACTGCCAATACACCGGGCATTGCTTCTGCTGCCGAAGTATCAATGGAATTGATCTTCCCATGGGCTACCTGCGACCGTGCGAACACCGCAAAACATTGGTTTTGCAAATTAATATCGTCTGTATATCGACCTTTTCCGGTTAAAAACCGTATATCCTCGCGCCGCTTCGGGCTGGCGCCTATGCCGTTATCTTTGGGCATCTTAATCCTCCTGTTGATCCATTTCCCAGTCTACTTTGGACCGCTCGTCAGCCTAATTGGGCAGCGGCAGCTTGGATGGACTTAATAATGTTGTGATAACCGGTGCAGCGGCAAATATTGCCTGACAGGTGCTTGCGAATTTCGGCTTCTGACGGGGCGGCATTGTTTTTCAACAGATCATCCGCCGCCATAACCATTCCCGGGGTGCAAAATCCGCATTGCAAACCGTGATGTTCCTGAAAGGCTGCTTGAATAACACCAAGCGAACCATCTTCATTTGCCATGCCTTCGATTGTCCGTACATCCGCACCGTCGACATCCATGGCCAGCATTGTACACGCTTTAACGGCATCTCCGTTTACATGAACAGTACATGCACCGCATTGGCTAGTATCACACCCAATATGAGTTCCGGTCAGATGTAAGTCGTCGCGTAAAAACTGTGAAAGCAGTGTGCGCCCCTCGACTTCCCCCGTGACGGGTTTCCCATTCACGGTCATTGATATAGATGACATACATCCTCCCTTTCTATTTATTGGTTTTGTCCAGTTAGTTTTTTTAACCACTTCTTTTTTGGCTTTTCTACAATGCCGTTTGTTTCGGGTACGGTTTCTTGAATTTTTTTATTTGGTGCCACCATCATATCAAATTTTTCAAAAAATTCATCAGCAAACTTTTTTGCGACACTTTGCACTACGCGTGATCCCATTTGTGCCAGCTTTCCACCAACTTTGGCTTCGACCTCATAAATCAAATTTGTTCCACCTTCGACATCTTCAAGACGGACCAAAGCGGCACCTTTGGCAAAACCTGCTGCGCCACCCTTGCCAACACCCGCGATGCGATAACTTTGAGATTCGACTATGTCTGTTAGCGTCACAACACCTTTGAAAGTAACTTTCATAGGGCCAACTTTCACTGTGACGACCGCTTCAAAACCGTCATTGACGGTTCCCGTCATTTCTTTGCAGCCGGGAATGCAGGCCTGAAGAACTTCGACATCATTCAGCGCCTGCCAAACAGTCTGCCGATCCGTTGCAATTACGCGATTTCCAATAAGTTCCATTATCTACCTGCCTATTAGAAATAGAATATCACAAAAATTGAGGCTCGCAATACCACGAAAGGTAGGGCTCGCAAAAACGTGAGATTTAGTCTGATACTACCAATATCTGCGAAAACATTGCGTCTGCAAAATCAGGTTTCTCTCATAGCCTTTACAAATCGTGCTTTTTCACCAATGTCTTCTGGTTGTGACAAAGCGAATGCCAAACCTTGAAGTGAAGCGATATTATGTCCAGCCCTGAAACTATCGACATGCGGCAGAATTTCTCTAATTCCCCGCGCCTTTGGTGCGAAACCATCCCATCGTAACAATGGGTTCAACCAGATTATTTTTTGTGCTGAAAGATGCAAGCGTTCGATTTCGGCCGCGAGCTTACCTGGCTCATCTCTTTCCAACCCGTCGGTAATCAAAAGAACCACTGCGCCTTGGCCCAAAACACGGCGTGACCAGTCACGGTTGAATGTGCGTAAGCATTCACCGATCCGCGTTCCACCATCCCAATCTCGCGCCTCATATCCCACCAGAGAAAGTGCAGCGTCGACATCACGATGTCGCATATGTCGCGTTATATTTGTCAATCGTGTACCAAAGGTAAACGAGTGGACTTGTGACCATCCCGCGCCCTTTGCGTTACTCGCTGCGTGCAAGAAATGCAGCACAGCACGTGAATACGAAGACATCGAACCCGAAATGTCACATATCGCGACAAGGTTCGGCCAACGGATTGTTTTTTTACGCATTGCAAGTCTCTGTATATCCCCACCTGTTCGCATTGCCCGACGAATGGTCCCTTGCCAATCGGGAATGTGCCCATGCGACGTGGCGCGCGTTCGCCGAGATACAAGCGGTTGAACCGGAAGTCTTATGTTTGCGATCATGCGTTTCGCTTCGGTCATTTCGGCCACAGTCATTTGTTCGAAATCTAGTGTTCGCATGTATTCACGCGAGGAGAACGTTAGCGATGCATCAAGCTCGATTTCCGAACCTTCTTCCTCTGGCTGTTCGTGTGCCTGGATTTTGGCCCCGTCTAATAGTGCTTCAGCTGCACGGCGCTCGGCTGCTTGTTTTGTGTGTTCTTTCGGTACCCTGCGAGCTGTTGGCGCGAGCATCGCCATAATATTTTCGAGATACTGCGGATCCCTCCAATACAGCCGAAACACTTGTGCAAATATATCGCGGTGTTCAGGCCTTGAAACGAAACAAGCGTGAAGCGTCCAGTAAAAGTCACGTTTTTCGGTAAATCCAACGGCATCGACGGCACGAATTGCATCAACCAATCGACCGGTGCCTACCGGCAATCCGGCTTTGCGCAATGCGCGTGCAAAGTGCGTAATATTTGCGACTATCGAGCCGTCATCGGGAATTGGAAGTTCCGCAAATTTCGCCATTAATCAGCCATAGCTGAAGATTTTCTTGCCTCTTCGAGTATCCGTGCGGCTTCCGAACCTTTAACCTGAAGGATATCGTCTTGGTACTTCAATATCGCCCCTAAAGTATCGGCGATTACTTGGGGCGATAACTCTATGGTATCAAGCGCAATTAGGCATTTCGCCCAATCTATAGTCTCGGCCACACCGGGCTTTTTGAACAAATCTTCGTTGCGAAGAACCTGTATAAAGGCGACAATCTCTCGGCTTAAACGCGCGCTGGCTTCGGGAACTTGCGCGTTTAGGATTTCCAATTCACGATCAAAATCAGGATAATCCACCCAGTGGTAAAGGCAGCGCCTTTTCAGCGCGTCATGCACTTCACGAGTTCTGTTCGATGTGAGAATGACAATGGGTGGCTCTTTAGCGACAATTGTTCCAATCTCGGGAACCGTAACCTGAAAATCGCTAAGAGCCTCCATCAAGAATGCCTCAAATGGCTCGTCTGTACGATCCAATTCGTCGATCAGCAACACGGGCGGACCGCCTTCTTGCTCTGCCATAGCTTCGAGCAATGGGCGGCGGATCAAAAACTCCTCACTAAATAGTTCGTCATTTAGAGCAGCGCGATCGCTGTTTCCTACAGCCTCGGCCGTACGGATAGCAATCATCTGTGCTGGAAAGTTCCACTCGTATACCGCACTCGATGCATCAAGGCCCTCGTAGCATTGCAGTCGTATCAATCGGCGCCCCAACGCGGATGCAAGAGCTTTGGCTATTTCGGTCTTACCAACGCCTGCCTCGCCTTCCAAAAATAACGGGCGCCCCAATTTCAGAGACAGAAACACAACCGTCGCCAGCGAGTGCCCGCAAACATACCCTTCAGATGCCAAAAGCTCTTTGGTTAGTTCAATCGATTGAGGTGGCGATATCATACAGTCTCCGAAATTATCTTTGTGATGACGTTGATCTGCCCCCATCAACCGGCCCATGTTGAATGTTAGTGCATGATTGGCCTTCGGTCTATCAAGATGATGGATTCCGGCGCTGGTGGGCGGTAGCCCAATGCACTGTGCTGTCCGTCATCAGAGTAATTGGGCAATCTTGTGCCTCGCGTTGATCCTTGGTCATGAACATCTCCTTCTTCCCAAAGGTGGGAGGTTATTGGAAATGTCCCGCGAGTAACGACATGTCTACACTAGCGGGGTGAATGATCTCGGGCTAAGTTTTGGTTTGGCTTGATCATCTAATCGGATAAATCGCCACCCTCCTCATTTCAAACGGGTCTCATCCAACAACACAAAACGTCTGCTTCCTTAATTGTGGGTGATTCCGCGCCTACGCACCCGCGTTTTCAGTCGCTTTTGCCTTTCCACGGAACCAATTTTCTTTCTGCGTAGCGCATCAGGATATCAATGCTGAAACCAATTACGCCAATAAGAATAATACCCATAATCACGATGTCGGTTTGCTGGAACTTAGATGCAGCAATGATCATTTTTCCGGCACCTTTTTCGGCTGCTACCAGTTCAGCCGCGACGACTGTTCCCCAGCAGACACCCATTGCCACCCGTGCGCCTGTGAAAATCTCTGGCAAGGAATTGGGAACAATGACATGTAGTAGCACCTGAAGTTTCGACGCCCCCAACGAATAAGCTGCATGTACTTTTGAAATACTAACTCCGGACACACCCGCGCGTGCCGAAATTGTCATAATCCAAAGGGCGGCAAGGAATAGCAGGCTGATCTTGCCTTGCTCCCAGATGCCAAACCAAATGATCACAAGCGGGATCAGCGCCAATGGAGGGATAGGCCGCATGAACTCGACGATTGGGTCGAACCAGCCGCGAAACCAGTCATTCAGCCCCATTGCATAGCCAAGCGGGATTCCTACAAGGCTGCCAAGTAGAAAACCCGTCACAACTCGGAACAATGACCAACCAATATTTTCCGATAGAGTGACATTTTGATAACCGTCACGTGAAATTTCGATTAGACGCTTAACTATCGCCTCGGGCGCGGGCAGCCAGATCGCCTCCATCTGCCATCCCTGATTAGGTTCAAACGACAATGTCCCTTTGCCGGTCATCCGTATCTGACCATCGGCCACACTAACCGTTTGGTTCGGAACGATGGGTTGCCCGTCGATTGCCGAGACCACATACCCTTCGATATCACTACCCATATCATTTTTTCGCACCTTGATAAGACCGCTGCGCCACGCGCGAATTGTGGCTACATCATCTATCGCAAATCCTGGATTCGCCATTTCGGGGGCTACGGGGTCTTCTATTTCCTCGCCAACCAGACCAACGCGGACATACACGGCAGCATCATCTTGTTGATTTTCGGCATTTGTAGCCGTGTAGGTAAAAGATGTATCGCCGGTGAATGGTCCGGGCGGTATCGTCAAGTTGACGGGCTTTCATCACGGTCTTAAATACTCGCCATGACCAAATGCAAGAGCTCTCCCGGCTTCAAAGGCCATCGCTTTCCCTCGAAAATCATAGAATACGCTGTCTGGCTATACTTCCGTTTCAGCCTGAGCCTGCGTGATGTTGAGGATCTGTTGGCCGAGCGCGGGATTATTGTCAGCCATGAAGCCATCCGTTTTTGGGTTGGTAAATTCGGCCGACAGTATGCAAAGTCGATCCGACGAGATCGCCCGCCGGTTGGCGATAAGTGGCATTTGGACGAAGTTGTGATTTCGATCCGCGGCAAGAAACACTGGCTGTGGCGTGCCGTGGATCAACAAGGTAATTCATTGGAAATTCTCGTGCAGAGCCGCAGAAATACGCAAGCCGCGAAGCGTTTCATGCGCAAATTGATGAAGCTATACGGCATGCCCAGAGTACTGATCACGGACAAATTACGCTCCTACGGTGCTGCAAAACGCGACTTGGCCCCGGGCCTGGAACACCGCAGCCACAAAGGACTGAATAACCCTGCCGAGGTTTCGCACAAACCCACCCGAAGACGCGAACGTGTAATGGGCCGTTTCAAATCACCCCGGCATGCCCAGAAATTTTTATCCGCTCACGACCAAATCAATGTTCTTTTCCGACCACGCCGCCATCGACTTTCTGCCATTTCCTACCGTCACGCCAGATCAGATGCCTTTGCTATCTGGCACAATATCACGTGTGAAATCGCCGCTGATTAAAGCTCCCTGTTAAGAAACAACTCAAACTACAGTCAACAACTTGGCGATACCCGAATTAGTCTGACAGCACCTAATTGGCCTGCCGTGGAACAATTTCCGGTACAGATCCGTTATGCTCTGCAAGACGTTCAAGATTGACTATTGAAGATAGCATCAAACTGTCTTGGCTCCAGTCTTTGGGCTGCTGGATCGCTATAGTTGCGAATAGTGTTATTGCGATGAGTGGGACGAAAATAAGCAGATAAACCACTTTTGGACACTGCTTTGTTTCGAATTCAAGCAATGATATGAGCCTGTCATGCAATTCGTTCGCTGAATCTAGGCCAAATAACGAAGTTCTCGTCTCGACGAGCGCAACGCGAGGTACAGTAACCGCAAATAGTTTTGGATGGACCAGACTGTTTTTGCAAACCTTAAGCAGGCAGTAGCAATATGCGACTACATTCAGCTTTTTACGCATGACAACGTTTTGATCGCACGAAAGCTCCCGCAAGGTTTCCATTTTGCGTTTCCATATGCAAAACGCGGGATTCCAGAAGAATAACGGCTTGAGTAACTCCAGCGCGATCTCCCATTCCAGATCATGCTGTCTTAGGTGTTGAAACTCGTGGCCAAGTACAATGTTCAACTCGGCAGTGTTTTCGAGAAAACTCGAAGGAATAACTACGATTCTGCGTTTTAATGTGCGTGTGGAAAACGGCACGGTAACTGTATCGGAAAGGCGCAACTGTAAATTCCCGAATTGACGCCAGATGAAACTTGAATCAACAATATTTCGCAACCACAGAATTCCCATGCCGAGGCGTAGCACACTTACAGCCACGCCTACGCATAAAAGGCCAACCAAAGTGGCGGCGAAGGGTGTAGAAAGTGTAGCTATTTCTATACTAAACCGGTGACGGATATCTAAAAGACTTTCAACCGCCAAGGGGCGCATTTCAAAGCTGCCGTTTAAATACTGTGCTAAAACAAAATCCGACAGGTTGATGCTTTCCGCTCCGGCAGGCAGCAATGCTTTACCACCAAGTGCTACGATAAGGGGTAGAAGCAAGGTGGCCAAAAATACGCCGTTGAGTAGATGTAATTGCGTTGAATACGCATACTTCATTCCAAATGACCGCAACAAAGTTCGTGACGTCATCCAAAGGACCAACGCCAGCAGCAGCAGGATATTTATATCAATATAAGCGTCGATAACGCTACTTAAGCTTATCATTCTCAAGTCTCCTTTCCAGCACCTCCCGAATTTCTTCAAGAGCTTCCTCTGACAAATCAGAATCGTTGACAAGGCGGGCAACGAGCATTGCTGGCGCGTTATCAAAGAGTTTTTCTGAAAGGTTTTTAATCGACCGCGACTGATACGAATCTTTGGCCAGTAACGCGCGATACACCAGGCTTTTGCCTCGTTTCACACTGGTGATGAATCCCTTCTGTTCGAGAATCCGCATGATCGTAGCGCCTGAAGTGTAGGCAAGGTTTCGATCAGGCGCGAGGCAGGACAGGACGTCACGTACTGTGGCTTCCTCCAATACCCAAAGCTGGGTCATAAACTCCAGCTCGACCTCGGTCAGAAATTCATTCTTTTTCTTTTGTCTCATAACCGTTCCGTTGAAATACTACTGCGATAGGTTCCGACATTAGATACTAAAGTTTTAGCATTTGCCAGCTTTTTGGGATTTCATACCTTCCGGAAGGCAAAAACGCCCCAGCAGATACTGATGCCGAGCGGCACCCAGAGGGTCTCTCCAACCAGCCCCAGCCATGCGAGGAAAATATAAAACGTCCCCAAAATCGTCATAAACAGCCGATCGCCGCGCGTTGTCGTAAGCCCTAATACGCCTTTACGCTCGTTCCCGCCAGGGTGACGGATTTCGAGAAATATCAGCAAGCCAATTGCACTGAAGATACCAACAAAAACGAGCGCCGTTGGCCATGTCCATGCCATCCAAGCCATATTACACCCTCCCCATTGCGAAGCCTTTGGCGATGTAATTTCGCACAAAGTAAATCACGATCGCCCCGGGGATAATGGTTAGCGCGCCAGCAGCGGCCAACAACCCAAGCTCATACCCCGCCGAGGAGGACGTCTTTGTCATGATTGCCGCGATTGGCTTAGCCGCCACTGCGGTAAGGGTTTTCGCCAGCAGAAGTTCCACCCAGCTAAACATGAAGCAGAAGAACAACGCGACTCCGACGCCAGCTTTGATGGTTGGCAAAAAGATAGTGACGAAAAACCGCGGGAAGGAATACCCGTCCACATAGGCGGTTTCATCAAGCTCTTTGGGAATACTGGCCATGAACCCTTCCAAAATCCAGACGGCCAACGGAACGTTAAACAACGTGTGGGCCAACGCGACGGCGATATGGGTGTCGAACAAGCCCACCGCAGAATACAGCTGGAAAAATGGCAGCGCGAATACCGCCGCTGGGGCCATCCGGTTGGTTAGCAGCCAGAAGAACAGTTGCTTGTCACCTAAAAACCGGTAGCGCGAAAATGCGTAGGCGGCAGGCAAAGCCACGGCGACCGACAGCACCATATTTATCGACACATAAGTGATCGAATTGATATACCCCCAATACCACGTCGGGTCGGTAAAAATAACGCGGTAATTCTCGAGCGTCCATGTTTGAGGGAACAGCGAAAATCCCGATAGAATTTCGCCTGTCGTTTTGAAGCTCATCGCGAGCAGCCAATAGATCGGCAACATCAAGAACATTATATAGATAATCGGGATTAGGCTACGTTTACGCATATCGCCGCTCCTATTCGTCGTCTTTGGTCATGTATGTATAAAACAGCCATGAAACCAAAAGCGTGATTGCGAAGTAAATTAACGACATCGCCCCCGCAGGCCCGAGGTCAAATTGCCCGAGCGCCATCTTAACGAGGTCGATCGAAAGCAAAGTGGTGGAGTTACCCGGACCGCCACCAGTAAGGACGAACGGCTCGGTGTAGATATTAAAGCTGTCCATGAAGCGCAGCAAAATCGCAATGGTTAACACCGTCTTCATCTTGGGCAACTGGATAAACCGGAACACGGCCCAGTTCGAAGCCCCGTCAATTTTCGCGGCTTGGTAATAAGCCTCGGGAATGGCGACCAAGCCCGCGTAGCTGAGCAATACCACCAGCGAGGTCCAGTGCCACACGTCCATGACAATAATCGTAGTCCATGCCGCAAAAGGGTCTTGGGTCATGTCGTATGTAATCCCCAGCGTGTGATTCATGAAATACCCCAGCAAACCAATGTCAGGCAGGGTGAAAATGTTCCACATCGCTCCCACCACGTTCCACGGGATTAACATGGGCAACGCCATAAGTATCAGGCAAACGGACACCCAAAACCCTTCGCGCGGCATCGAAAGGGCAACGATAATTCCTAAAGGCACCTCGATTGCTAAAATAAGGCCCGTGAACATGAATTGACGGCCAAGGGAAGCGTGGAAACGGTCTGATGTTATCATTTGTTCGAACCAGCGCAGCCCCTCCCAGAAAAACAGGTTGTTGCCAAAAGTTTCCTGTACCGAATAATTTACAACGGTCATAAGTGGGATCAACGCATTGAAGGCGACCAGCAGTAACACTGGAATCACAAAGAACCACGCTTTTTGATTTTCGGTTTTCATTATGTTTCCTTTGCCGGTTCTGATGCGATCCAGCCGTCACGATAAAGGCGAGTTTGCGCGGGAGGGAACTCAAGGAATACCTTGTTCCCCTGCGCGGGTGCGTCGCCCTCGATGATCGTCTTCACTTTGATATCGCCCACGATTACCGCAACAACTTTATGGCGGCCGATATCCGAGACCTTCTCTACGCAGGCCTCAAGCCCTGTTTTAGCAAGCCTGACAAATTCGGGGCGAATGCCGATTTGCATATTGCCCGCGCCCGCCGTTACGGGTCCCTCCAATGTTATCTTCTGGCCTTGAAAAAAGGCGGCGCCGCCGATCAGTTCACAAGGTAACAAGTTCATTCCGGGCGAGCCGATGAAGTGCCCGACAAACGTGTGTTTCGGGCGCTCGAACAAATCAACGGGCGTGCCAATTTGTACAATGTCACCGTCTTGCATCACCACCACTTGGTCCGCAAAAGTCAGGGCCTCGGTCTGGTCATGGGTCACGTAAATCATTGTGGCGCGGGTCTTTTGGTGCAGCTCTTTAAGTTTGCTGCGAAGCTTCCATTTCAAATGTGGATCGATCACAGTCAACGGCTCGTCAAACATCACGACGTTGACGTCTTCACGCACCAACCCCCGCCCCATCGAGATTTTCTGTTTGTTTTCCGGCGACAACCCCGAACTGCGGGTTTGCAACATGTCTGTCAGCTCTAACGTTTCGGCAATGATGCGAACCTGTTTATCGACCGTCGCTTCGTCTATGCCACGATTTCGCAGCGGAAAGGCGAGGTTGTCGTAAACTGTCATCGTGTCATAGATAACCGGAAACTGAAAAACCTGCGCGATGTTGCGCTTGTCAGGCGGTAGATCCGTCACATCCTTACCATCAAAAAGAATTCTGCCCTCGGAGGGTGCAACCAGCCCCGATATAATATTCAGCAGCGTCGACTTTCCACAACCGGACGGGCCAAGCAACGCATAGGCGCCGCCGTCCTCCCAATCCAGATCGATCTCTTTTAGCGCATAGTCTTCCGGCTCTTTTGGATCAGGATAATAACTATGTCGAAGTTTCGAGAGTGTAATTTTTGCCATTTTCAGCCCCTAAGCCACGAGCTGGCCGTCGGGTGCAAAATAGAAGCACTTTGACGATTCCATATAGAATTGGTGATCTTCTCCGACGTTGAAAGGATGCACGCCCGGTGTCTGCGAAACCCAAATATCGTCCCCGATCCGAAAAACCGCACTGCTTTCAGAGCCGCTTAGCTCGGTCACTTGAATCGTGCCGTTAATTGGCACAAGTGTTTCAGAACGCTTTACCGGCGTGACATAATTCGGACGAACGGCAACCGTGTATGTCCCGTCTGTCAGCCCGGCGGCAGCACCGGTAAGAGGCCACGAAACCTCAGCGTTAAGCCGTGCGGTGTTGCCCTCTTTCACAATACTTGCCGAGTTAATCGGAGGGTTAGAAAATATCCGCGCCGATGTCAGGTCTTTGGGGTTGCGGTAAATTTCAGCTGTAGGCCCAAACTGGCTAACGCTGCCATTGCTCATCAACGCTGTGTAACCGCCCAACAACAAGGCTTCTTCAGGCTCCGAGGTGGCGTAAACCACGACAGCGCCACGTTTGGCGAATAGTTCGGGCAGTTGTTCGCGCAGCTCTTCGCGCAGTTTATAATCAAGGTTGGCGAGCGGCTCGTCAAGAAAAATCGCATCGCTTTCTTTGACGATCGCCCGGGCCAATGCTGTGCGTTGCTGCTGCCCTCCCGACAGCTCGTGTGGGCGGCGGTTTAGCATGGGGCGCAGTTGCAAAATATCGGCGGCTTCTTCAACCCGCCCCTGAATTTCAGATTTAGCCATGCCAGCCACCTTTAGCGGTGAGGCAATGTTGTCGAAAACCGTCATATGCGCGTAATTCACAAAGAACTGATGCACCAGGCTGATGTTGCGTTTCTGGGTCGACAGCTTGCTAACATCAACACCATTCACGAATATTTGGCCCGATGCCAACGGGGTAAGCCCCGCCATCAGATTAATAAGCGAAGTTTTCCCAGCGCCAGTTTCACCGAGCAGAACATTGAAATGCCCCGGCTCAAGGATCAGGCTGACTTCTTTAATGTGGGTGATCGCCCCAACGCGTTTTGTTATTTTCTTTAACTCTAGAGTCATTTCAGCTTCTTTCGGTCGCAAGAATTATCCTGCAAAAGGCGTATTCACATTTGGCAATATAAATGGGGTCCGAAGACCTAGATGTGTGCCGGTAAGAGAGGTAACCGGCACACACCATTGTTCTTATTGAGACGCCCAGCGGGCAACCAGATCGTCATAGTTTACGGTCATACCCTGTGGTTTCTCGTTGTCGAGTGGAGGTTTGGCGCCGCCATTCGCATACCAATATTCAGCCGACCTTTCCTCGTTCAGACGTGGACCACACCCGCCATAGACGTTCGCAGCTTCGTCCACTGCTTGCATCCGGGCCATAGTGATATCCATTTCCTCAGCCAAACGGTCCATCGCTTCTTGCGGTGTAAACGCACCGGAATTCACGTCACCAATCTGCTGCCACCAAATCTGGGCCAGCTTAGGATAATCAGGCACGTTAATACCGGTTGGAGACCAAGCCACGCGATCAGGCGAGCGATAGAACTCGATCAACCCACCAAGGCGCGGTGCGCGTTCAGTGAAGCTCTCGTGGTTGACGGTACTTTCACGAATGAAAGTCAGACCAACATGCGATTTTTTCACGTCAACAGTTCTGGACACAGCAAACTGTGCATAAAGCCAAGCTGCCGAGGCACGATCAAGTGGAGTCGATTTAAGGATCGTCCACGAACCCACGTCCTGATAGCCAACTTTCTGACCTTCTTGCCAGTAAGGACCATGCGGACTGGGTGCCATACGCCATAGTGGAACACCATCAGCATCAACAGTATTGTTGCCTTCAGCCTGTGGTTTTACCATATCGGCGGTGAACGCAGTATACCAGAAAATCTGCTGGGCTACGTTACCTTGGCTAAGCGCTGGCAATGACTGATAGAAGTCAAACGATGCAGCCCCCGGAGGCGCATATGCACGCAGCCATTCATCCCACTTGCGGATCGCATAGACAGCCGCAGGGCCGTTTGCTGCACCACCACGCGATACGGATGAGCCTACAGGATTACAGGTGCCCGCTTCCATGCGGATGCCCCATTCGTCAATCGGGATACCGTTTGGTTCGCCGACGGAACCAGCGCCAGCCATAGAAAGCCACGCATCTGTCATACGCCAACCAAGATCGGGCGCACGTTTACCGTAGTCCATGTGGCCATAAATAGTTGTGCCGTCGATTTCCTTGACATCATTCGAAAAGAACTCGGCGATGTCTTCATAGGCAGACCAATTGATCGGAACACCCAGATCATAGCCATATTTGGCCTTGAAGGCTTCTTGTAAGTCGGCGCGATCAAACCAGTCTTTGCGGAACCAATAAAGGTTGGCAAACTGTTGGTCTGGTAGCTGATACAGGTCACCGTCGGGCCCTGTGGTGAACTGCGTGCCGATGAAATCATCAAGGTCCAGCCCGGGGTTTGTCACCGCCGCACCTTCGCCTGCCATGAAATCAGTCAGGTTATACGCCAGTTGCAATCGAGAGTGCGTGCCGATCAAATCGGAGTCATTCACGTAGGCATCATAAAGGTTCCGGTTCGTCTGCATCTGTGTTTGCACAGCCTGCACCACTTCGCCCTCGCCCAGAATCTGGTGATTAACCTTAATGCCGGTGATTTCAAAGAAAGCGCGCGTCAGCACTTCGGATTCGTAGGAATGCGTTGGAATGCCCTCGGATAGAACATTAATTTCCATTCCAGCAAACGGCGCAGCAGCCTGGATAAACCACTCCATTTCCGCCATTTGTTCATCTTTGGTCAGTGACGACGGTTGAAATTCTTCATCAATCCATCGTTTGGCATCTTCGGCGCCCGCAAACGCCATATTTGACCCCGCAATTATGGCCGAAGCCACAACAGCGGAAAGCAGATACTTATGCATCTCTCATCCTCCATGGATATTACATTGGCCAGCGATTGCTAGCCTCCTCATCATCGCCCCAAGGGTGTATTTTTGTCAAACTAAATTTTTAGTATTAAATAATTAGTTTTCAAGTACCGTCTATGCTGTTGTTATCAATGCATTTATTTTATTCTCGTAGATTTTCGAGAGAACCAATAGACCACTTTCGGCCCTTATTTGTGTAGCTCTTTGACTTCATCCGTAGTTGCTGCCCGTGCAGTATCATCCGCAAGTCTGTGCTTTCCGGCTTCCATGAAGTCCTTCGACCATTTGTAGTAAATACCCTGCGAAATGCCTTCTCGGCGGCACAGCTCGGCAATGCTATCCTCGCCACGAAGGCCATCAAGAACAATCCTGATCTTCTCCTCAGAAGAATACTGCTTGCGCGTAGCTCGCTGGATGTCTTTGACTATCTTCTCCGACGTTGTGCGCCGTGTTCCGGGTTTCTGTCTCATCTTCACTCCTTGGTGGTTACGATGAGACA
>JBBWVU010000049.1:0-37287 GCA_050256375.1 Paracoccaceae bacterium
ACGTTATCGCCCATTGCACCTGCGGTGCGGCCGAATTGGGGACCACTGCAGCTTTAGAGGCCAGCACAGGACCTACATATTTTTGCACAATATTTGCACAAAATGATCCCTAATATCTGGTAATAATTTATTACCAATTAATTGACCGAGCGGGTAATCCGCTTATTTCTGGGAGGAAATATCAATGACAAATAAACTTGACCGCAGGAAATTCCTGAGAGGGAGCGCGCTTGCTGCGACCGCAACTGGCGCAACGCTGGCTATGCCGTCGATCGCAAGAGCGGAAACAACTGTTCTGAAAATGCAGGCTGCCTGGGGCGGCGGTATTTTCCTTGAGAACGCACAGTCCTACGTTGACCGTGTAAATGCGATGGCTGGTAATGATCTGCGTATTGACCTGCTTTCCGTTGGTTCTGTTGTGAAAACAAGCCAGATGCAGGATGCTGTTCACCGCGGCGTGCTTGACGCTGCACACTATGTACCTGCGTACTGGTATTCCAAATCCAAGTCGGCATCGCTGTTCGGCACTGGTCCTTGCTTCGGCTGGTCTTCTCAGGAAGTTCTGGGCTGGGTTAACTACGGCGGCGGTCAGGAACTGTTCGACGAGCTAATGGCCACGCTGAAGCTGAACGTTGTTTCGTTCTTCAATAGCCCAATGCCTGCGCAGCCTCTTGGCTGGTTCAAAGAAGAAATCAAAGATTCTTCTCAGATGAAAGGCCTTAAGTACCGTACTGTTGGTCTAGCCGCAGACGTTATGATGGAAATGGGCATGTCTGTTGTCCAGCTTCCAGGTGGCGAAATTCAGCCTGCTATGAAGTCTGGTCTTATCGACGCTGCCGAGTTCAACAACCCGACATCTGACCGTGACTTCGGCATGCAGGATGTTGCCAAGTTCTACCACCTGGCTTCGTTCCACCAGTCGCAGGAGTTCTTCGAAGTTACGTTCAACAAGAAGAAATTCAACGGCCTACCAGCAGAACTTCAGGCTATTCTGAAATATGCTTCCGAAGCTGAAAACTCCAACTTCTACTGGAACAACACCAAGCGTTACGCAGACGATCTGGTGCGCCTACAGGAAGAAAGCGGCGTAAACGTAATCCGTACTCCGGATTCGGTTATGGCTGATCAGCTTGCAGCTTGGGATACAGTGGTTGAGCGTATTTCGGGTGAAGACGACTTCTTCACTCGTGTACTTGAGTCTCAGAAAGTTTACGCGAAGAGCGTTATGAACTACCTGAACCTCAACCAGCCTGACTACAAATTAGCTTACAACCACTACTTCGGCTAATATAGCCCACAAGTTCTTGTGATTTGCCGAGGGCCGTATTTACGGCCCTCGGTTTCAATATTTTCCAAAACCGGAGACAGACGTGACCAAGTTCATTCATTCAATTGAGGGTCTGAGTATCTGGGTGGGCAGGGCCTTTGCCTGGACCATTCTGATCTTGACGCTTTCTGTATCTTACGAGGTGTTCGTGCGCTACGTGCTGAACTCCCCGACCGTGTGGGCATTCGACATGATGGTCCAGATGTACGGAGCGCTGTTCCTGATGGCCGGCCCTTATGCACTAGCGCAAGACGCGCACGTACGCGGCGATGTGTTATATCGCTTGGTTTCCGTCAGATGGCAGGCTCGCGTAGACTTTGTACTCTACCTGGTGTTCTTCTTTCCGGGCATGCTCGCTTTGTTCTGGTACGGTGCTGAGATCGCTTCTGACAGCTGGCGCTGGCAGGAAGTAAGCTGGAACAGCCCTGCGCGTATCCAGATCTACTTCTTCAAAACTCTAATCCCCGTCGCAGGCTTCCTGCTAATGCTGCAAGGCCTTGCAGAACTGGCGCGCTGCTGGATCGCAATGAAAACCGGTGTATGGACGCAGCGTCTCGAAGATGTGCATGAAACAGAAGATCTGTTGATGCAAGAAATCAAAGACGCCAACTCCTGAACTGATGAAACTCTAATCGATCCAAACGAGAGACAACTATGACAGATCCTCAAGTCGCCATTTTAATGCTGACCCTGTTTATCGGGTTAGTGTTACTAGGCTTTCCAATTGCTTTCACCCTGCTCGCGATGGGCGTCGGGTTTGGCTATTACGCTTACTTCCAGGGCGGTATCGAAACCGTTTCGGACGTTTTCGAAAATAATGTTTTCTACCTGCTTAATCAGAATACCTATTCCGTAATGGAGAATGACATTCTGGTGGCCATCCCGCTGTTCCTGTTCATGGGATACGTGGTGGAACGCGCCAATATCGTTAACAAGCTGTTCTTCTCGCTGCAAATGGCTGCGCGAAATCTTCCCGGCTCCATGGCTATCGCTGCACTGGTTACTTGTGCGGTATTTGCGACGGCTTCCGGTATTGTGGGTGCGGTTGTAACCTTGATGGGCCTGCTTGCCTATCCGGCGAT
Source organism: Paracoccaceae bacterium (assembly GCA_050256375.1). GTDB lineage: Bacteria > Pseudomonadota > Alphaproteobacteria > Rhodobacterales > Rhodobacteraceae > NORP23. The sequence continues at coordinate 2,410 of JBBWVU010000049.1, forward strand.
GGCCGATGCCAAATATGACAAGAGCTTTGCTGCCGGTGTTATCTGTGCCGGTGGTACGCTGGGCATTCTGATCCCACCATCGATCATGTTGATCGTTTATGCGGCTATCGCCGAGCTTTCACCGCTACGGCTGTATGCTGCCGCGATCTTCCCGGGTCTTATGCTCGCTGGCCTCTACATGGTTTATGTGATCGGTCGCGTTATGATGAACCCGAGTATAGCACCCAAGCCGCGCGAAGAAGACGTGCCTCCGCCACGCGAGATCTACATGGACTTACTGATCTCGTTTGTACCGCTGGTTGTGCTGATTTCACTGGTTCTGGGCTCGATCCTTGGTGGTTTGGCAACTCCTGCCGAAGCGGCCGCAATGGGCGCAATGGGCGGGTTGTTCCTGGCCGTTATCTACCGCTCGTTCAGCTGGACAAAGCTGAAGGAAAGCGTGTTCCTGACTGCCAAAGCAACCGCGATGGTATGTTGGTTGTTCGTGGGTTCGTGGACATTCGCCTCGATCTTCTCCTACCTCGGTGGGCATACGATCATCGAGCATTGGGTCATCGGTATGGACCTTGAGCCATGGCAGTTCTTGGTACTTGCACAGCTGATCATCTTCTTCCTTGGCTGGCCGCTGGAATGGTCCGAAATCCTGATAATCTTCGTTCCGATCTTCCTGCCAATGCTGGATACCTTCGGTGTGAACCCTTACTTCTTCGCGATGTTGGTGGCACTGAACCTTCAGACTTCATTCCTGACCCCACCGATGGCTATGTCGGCGTATTACTTAAAAGGGGTGCTAAAGGACCAGATCGAGCTGATGGATATCTTCAAAGGTATCATGCCGTATCTGGGCATCGTGATCTTCAGTATGGTCTTGATGTATCAGTTCCCGGGCATCGCGCTCTGGCTACCTGACCAGCTGTTCGGTGAGTACGTTCCGTGAGCCAGCCACAAGTAGCACCTAATGTTTTATCGGCGGTTGAAGCCGCCGATAAAATCCGCAAAGGTTCTCTTTCTTCTGTTGATATGGTCAAGGCATGTCTTGCCCGGATTGACGAAACCGAAGGCCAGTTGCACGCTTGGGCACATCTTGATGCCGAACACGCACTGGCGCAGGCCGAGGAAATGGACCAGATACGCCGCGCAGGACGCCCGATCGGGCCATTGCACGGGGTTCCGGTGGGGTTGAAAGACATCATCGACACCACTGATTTTCTGACAGAACGCGGAACGTCTATCTTTGCTGGCCGCAAGCCTGACAGTGACGCCGCATTGGTGGAACGTCTGCGCGAAGCCGGCGCCGTAATACTGGGTAAAACCGTCACAACGGAATTCGCTTTTATGCATCCGGCCGAGACGCGCAACCCGCATAATCCGGACCACTCTCCTGGGGGGTCTTCAAGCGGTTCCGCCGCGGCAGTCGCTGCCTTTAATGTGCCGCTTGCTATTGGCACACAGACCAACGGGTCGGTTATCCGTCCGGCGTCGTTCTGCGGCACCTATGGTTTTAAACCGACGCGCGGTGTGATTTCGCGCCGTGGCGTTTTGCAAACATCCAAGTCGCTGGATCAGGTCGGCGTCTTTGGCCGCTCGCTAGAAGACGTGGCGCTTTTGACTGACGTTATCGGTGGGTATGACCCGTCCGACCCGCTAAGCTATGCCCGCCCGCGCCCGCAAATGCAGGCAGGTAGCACCGCCGAAATCGGTGTTGAACCTGATTTGGTCTGGTTCGAAGCCCCGTATAATGATCGCCTGTCCGAAGATGCCCGCGCCGGTTTTGACGAGGTCGTCAACGCCTTGGGCGCAAGGGTCGAGCGGGTAACGATATCCGAGAACATGTACAATTTGGTCGATGTGCAGCGTATCATTCATGAATACGAAATCTGCAAACATCTGGATAAAGAGTTCACGGATCACTGGGATCAGCTAAGCACCTCGCTTCAACCGATTGTAGAGCGTGGCCGTCAGATCAGCGATGCACAATACGAAGATGCCCTTGAAGTTATGGCATCCGGCAGAACCTATTTCGACGAGTTTTTCCATGACTACGACGCAATAATCGCACCTAGTGCAACTGGCGAAGCGCCGAAGTTTGGCAATGGTACCGGAGATCCGGTATTCTGCACAATCTGGACGCTCGTTGGCCTACCCTCATTGAACCTGCCTTTATTGGTCGGTGTGAACGGATTACCGATCGGTGTACAGTTGATCGGTTCCATAGAAGAAGACGACCGTTTGCTGAGAACAGCAAACTGGCTGCTAAATACACTTCAATCTGATAACGATTGAAAACGGAGGAATTAGAACATGGTTGACAAAAAGATTAATTTCATACTGGGCTTGTTTGCGACTGGCGGGCTGGTCGCTTTCATAACCGGGATTGCGTATAGTATTTCGACAGGTTTCGCGGGTTTCTGGGGCGGACTTCCGTTCTGGATCATCTCGGTGTCAGTGCTGGCGGCTGCGGTATACAACTTCTACGAAGAGACTATACAAAAGAAGTAAGTCATGACCCAAAAACATGTTCTATGGATTACTCGAAAACTTTCGGATGCAACACTTGCGCGTGCGTCGCGTGATTATGATGTTATCATCAACCACGAAGATGGCCTGCACACAGCCGACGAGATCATTACGATGTCAGCCAAGGTCGATGCGATCCTGCCGTGCCATTCCGAGGTTTTCGATACCGCGGTTGCTGCGAAACTGGACCCAAGGGTCAAGATCATCGCTAACCACTCGGTCGGTGTGGATCATTGTGATCTGAAGGCATTGGCCGCGCGCGGCATTGCTGTAACCAATACGCCCGATGTCTTGTCTGACGCTACGGCGGATATCGCTATGCTATTGATGCTCGGCGCGGCGCGGCACGCAGTGGAGGGTGACCGTTTAGTCCGATTTGGCGAATGGGACTTCTGGAGCCCCGCCTTTATGGTAGGTAAACAAGTTAGCGGTGCGCGACTGGGTATCATCGGAATGGGCCGCGTTGGTCAGGTTATGGCCAAGCGTGCGCGCGGTTTTGGTATGGACGTGCATTATTACAATCGCAGCAAATTGGCGCCAGATCTGGAACAAGGCGCTGTTTATCACGAAACCGTGGAAGATTTGCTGGGTGTTTCGGATTTTTTGTCCCTCCACTGCCCCGCATCCCCCGAGACAATGGGTATGATGAATACTGCGCGGTTTGATCTGCTTCCTGATGGGGCCGTGTTTGTGAACACAGCAAGGGGGGCACTCGTTGATGAAGACGCTCTTATCGCCGCATTGGATTCTGGCAAAGTGGCAGCAGCAGGTCTCGATTGTTTCTTGACGGAGCCAGGCGGAAATCCAGCCCTATCCGCTTATTCAAACGTATTTATGTTGCCACACATTGGCAGCGCAACAGTCGAAACCCGGGACGCAATGGGCTTCCGTGCGTTAGATAATCTGGATGCGTTCTTTGCTGGCGATACACCGAAAGATGCTCTCGGCACAGTATAAACGGCTTTGGCAACAGTTTAAATTGAGTCTTTATCAAATACTCCGACGACGGACAGAGCCGTATTTAGTGTTCCAATATGTACAAATTCGTGCGAATTTTGTGCAACTTTTAGGACTCAAAACAGCTCAAATTTGCCCACGTGCACTTTTTGTGCACCGACAATTTCAAGAATATTTCTGAAAATATCTAATGTTTTCGAAAAAATGGTAGCGGGAGAGGGACTTGAACCCCCGACACGCGGATTATGATTCCGCTGCTCTAACCACCTGAGCTACCCCGCCGTACCGAGGGCGTATTTATGGGACGTTGGTGGGGCCGTCAAGCGGTTATGAGGGATTAGTTGTGAATGTTTTGGTGGATGTGATTGGGATAGTCAGGCCTGCAAAAAAGGTTCAGTCGATCCTAGGTCATTCGTCAATCACTATGACAATGGATGTATACGGCCACTTGTTCGAAAGTCCGGAAGATGACGTCGAAATGTTTGAAAAGATGGAAGCGGGTTTGATGGCGGTTTAGAGTAAGTCATTGTGTTTTCTGGAGATCACATCCATTTGTTCTTCAGCCTTGGCAAGTTTACGCAAAGAAGGCAGGTCAGATTAGGATCCGCGGGTCTTGTCGAGCATGTTGAGTATTTGAGCATGCTCGACGAAAGCTCATTGATTGAACTGCACACAAAGCAGAGGATCCACCCCATGTCCCGGCCTATTAATTTCCTTAGTTACAAGCGGCGGTTACAGTCATTTCGACTTTTAGCTCCGGTCTGGACAATTTGGCTTCGCCGCAAGCGCGCGCTGGGGCGTGACCGGTGGGCACCCACGCGTCCCACACTGTATTCATTTCTACAAAGTCATTCATATCGGCTAGCCAGATTATGACCTGCAACATCTGATCGGGCGACGACCCTGCTTCGGCCAGTAAAACTTCGATGCGGGACAGACATTCGCGGGTTTGATCGGAGATGTTATCCTCTGCTTTGCCCACTTGCCCGCAGAGATAGGCAACTCCATTGTGTTTGACGATCTTACTCATTCGAGCGGACGTTTGCATACGTTCAATCATGCGACTTCCTTTTGGGTGTGTGATGGTTGAAAACTGCCAGTTCGCCAAGCACACAGGTTTCAGTAGCGTGCGAATTCAGAACCGGTCTGCCCTAAATGCGCTGAGATCTTCATTTACCCGTTCGCCTGCGACGAGTTGCGCGACGAAGCGTCCGGTGCGGGGTCCTGTACTCAGTCCGATATGCTGATGCCCGAAGGCTAGAAAGACATTGGGATGGCCAGGCACAGCGCCGATCACCGGCAGGCTGTCGGGCAAGGACGGGCGGTGTCCGAGCCAGGTTTCGGCGTCTTCAAGGTTGGCCTTCGGAAACAACAGCCGCCCGTGACGTTTCAACCTGTCGGTCAGTTTTGGATCAGGAGGGGCGCTCATCGGTTTAAACTCAACCATTCCAGCCAAGCGAAGGCCATCAGCCATCGGAGTGGCGACATATTTGCCCGAGGTAACCATCATTGGATGATTCTGTTGAATTCCGGTATTGTGGAACTGGACATGATAGCCCCGCTCGCTCATCAGTGGTACTTTCAGCCCAAGTTGTGCAACCAGCGTTGCTGACCACGCACCGGCTGCAATTACCAGCTTGTCAAAAGCCAGCCTTCCGGCATCGGTCTGGATAGCTCGTGCTCCTTCCTCGCCAAGTTCAATCTCGTGTGCTTTGGCCTGCAAAAGTTGACCACCACGGGTTAAAAAAGTGTCTACGAGGCCTTTCACCAACTTTGCCGGATCCAACGCAAACCCGTGACGCGGCAGCCGGATGCCAAAGGTGAAGCCTGGGGCAAGGTCGGGCTCCATTTGGTGTAGTTCTACTCCGGTTAGTTCGGTCCACTCAATTCCATGATTACGACGGATATCCCAAGAGAATTTCTCAGCCTCGAAATCGCTACGCTTCGGATAGATATAAAGATAATCGCGCTCGGTCACCCAAGGTTCGCCGCTGGTGTCGCGAGATAATGCCAGATGATCATCAATTGATCCGTCCGTCAGTTTGAACAACTCACTTGCAATCCTCTTAACCTCGGAAGTACGCCCATGGCGCAGATAATCGATGAACCACTTGGCATTGCGGGCAACATGGAGAAAGTCCATCGACAAGGGCCCCATCGGATCCATTAACATAGACGGAAACTTTTTAAGAATCCCCGGAACCGGAACCGGTACGATTGCGCAACGCGCAGCGATGCCCGCGTTTCCGAACGAAGCTCCCTCACCAGGTGGTTGGGAGTCAACGATGGTCACTTTAAAACCTTTACGCTGAAGGTTGAGCGCCGTGGCCGCCCCAACGATCCCGGCTCCAACGACGACTGCGTGAAGCTGTGTGCGATTTGCCCTCGGCGTCGATTTTCCACTCATGACAGTTTGTCCTTCAAATTTAGTGTAAAGTAGAAGGGCCCGTGCTTTGTCGGGCCCAAATCAACCCAGTTTATCCGCGCGGCGCTTCATGATTTCTGAAACCAAGATGAAGGCTGACATGAACAACAAGAGCAGAGTTGCAACCGCCGCCAGTGAGGGGCTGACCCGCAGCAATGCGTCATCCCACATCTGTTTTGGCAATGTAGTGACCTCGCCTCCGGTGACGAATAGCGCAATGGTCAGCTCGTCGAACGAGATAATGAAGGCAAACATGAAAGCTGCGATCATACCGGAACGGATCATTGGCAAGGTTACGCGCAAAAGCGTCTGCCTGCGGTTTGCACCCATAGTAAATGCTGCCATGTCAAGATTCTGATCATAGCCTTTCACCACTGCTAATACGGTTATTACAACATAGGGTATTGCCAGCACGGTGTGACCGAGGACCAGTCCGACCGTTGTGCCAACCAATCCGATCTTGGCATAAAGAAAGAACAAACCCACAGCGATAAAGATATTCGGGATTATGATCGGAGACACCAAAAAGGCAAACACCGCACCTTTGCCGGAAAACGAGCTGCGGGCTAGCATGAAGGCAGCCGGTACACCTAGCAACATTCCCAAAGTGCTCGCAAAGATTGCGACCGTGAACGAGCGTATTGCGGCGTTGATCCATACTGGAGTTTCCACCAGTGCCTGATACCATTTTAACGAAAACCCTTGCGGCGGCCAGCCAAGAAAACCCTTTTCGGTGAAAGAGACTGGAATAATGAACAGCGCCGGAAGAGCAAGGAAACCCATCATCAACAGACCCACGGTCCAGATTGCGATGCGCCCGCCACCTTTGCGGCGTTTGTCGGCACGGCGCGGCAGGATTTTGTCAAATGCAATGCCGATCCATTCAAAAAGCGTACCCATGCTGCGTGTGAAGACCCCGCCGGCCTTAGCGCCAACGAATCCGATAGGGTTCTTTGTAAAGCTGCTGGTACGGTTTGCTTCTCCGCCAGAAAGGGTAGAGAGGCCAAGAAGCTTATCGTAGACGAAAAATATGAGCAGAACCGCGACCATCAACAGCACGCCGATGGCACCTGCAAAGCCCCAGTTTAGGATCTCTTTGATCTGAAAAATGATGGTCTGCACTATCATCGTATCGCGTGCACCACCGAGTAGCGCAGGCGTAATGAAAAAGCCAAGCGATGTGATAAATACCAGCATCCCACCAGCGGCTATCCCCGGCACAGACAATGGGAAATACACCCGCCAAAAGGTTTGCCCGCCGCGCGCGCCCATCGTCGAACCCGCCTTGGACAGATTAACGTCGATCCCCTCCATCACCGACAGCATTGTCAGAACCGCCAGCGGCATCAGCGCGTGACTCATGCCGATCATCACGCCGGTAAAGTTGAAGATCATTTTGATCGGTTGTTCGATCACTCCGATGTCCATCAGGAAATTGTTGACCGCCCCTTTGCGCCCCAGCAGCACGATCCAGGCAAAGGTGCGGACCAGAAAGCTGGTCCAGAACGGCATCAAGACCAGAATGGTCAACCGCGCACGCGTAGTTTTAGCAACCGTGGCCAACAGATAGGCAATAGGATAGCCGCCAAGTATGCAAAGCACGGTGGTCCAAGCCGCAGTTTTAAGGGTGATGCCCAACACTTTCAGATAGACTGGCTTGTCCCAAAGGCGCTGGTAATGCTCCAGAGTCAGAGCACCATCGGAATCGAGAAAGCTAAGCCCTAGCAACATCGAAACCGGCAAGACAAAGAACACTCCAAGAAACAGGAAGGCTGGCATGATTCGCCCGTAGCGCGTTATCAATCGCGACAAGCGCGAAGGGGCGCGCGAACCGTCTGTAGTTGCCAGGGTCATAACGTGCTCTCCAACTCGGCGTGTTTAAGAACAACAGCGGCGTGTTGTTCCCAGCCAAGGCGAAGCTCGGCGCCGGGGCTTAGGCGTTCAGCCGCGCCGCGTGTCAGTTGCGTCACCCGCATGGTCGCGCCACCAGGCAATTCGACAAACAGTTTGGTGGCCCCGCCACCGACGATGATTTCGCGCAGTGTACCACTTACCTCATTGGGTCGAGTTTCGCCGTCACGAAGTACATCAACCGCTTCGGGCCGGGTCATCAGCTTGACTTTCTCACCGGCGCTGACGTTGGGATTGGGCCGTGCCTGGGTGATGCCGGCACCATTGATCTCGATCAAAGAACGGTTACCGTTCACCTCCCGAACGATCCCGTCAACCAAATTGGATTCGCCTAGAAAATCTGCAGCAAAAACGGTTTTGGGGCGGAAATACAATTCTTCCGGCGTGCCAATCTGCTCGATTCCGGCGTTGTTCATCAGGCAGATGCGATCGGACATCACCATCGCCTCTTCCTGATCGTGGGTGACATACATGATCGTCACGCCCAGCTGTTCGTGCAGGTGCTTAATTTCAAGTTGCAAATGGTCGCGCAGTTTCTTGTCGAGCGCGCCCAGTGGTTCGTCCATCAGGATGATCGACGGCTCGTAAACAAATGCCCGTGCCAGCGCAATACGCTGTTGCTGGCCACCGGAGAGCTCGTTTGGGTAACGATCTGCGACCTGACCAAGCTTGACCATGTCAAGCACTCGCATCACCGCCTTTTCGCGATCAGTCCTGTTCATCTTGCGCATTTCCAGCGGAAAGCCGATGTTCTGACCGATGGTCATATGTGGAAACAGGGCATAGTTCTGGAACACCATGCCGATTTCGCGCTGGAAAGGCGGCAAATGGGTTGCCTCGCGTCCGTCAATCCAGATCTGCCCACTATCGGGATCATTCAATCCGGCAACCGCCCATAGCAGTGTGCTTTTACCCGAGCCGGATGGCCCCAAAAGCGTTAAAAACTCGCCTTCACGCAAGTCAATATCGGCGGAGTCCAGCGCAACGACGGACCCATACGTTTTTCTCAGAGAACGTATTTTAAGTTTGAGATTTTCGTCCGACATAGCGGCCTCCGGTGTTTTATCATCCGAATAGCAACCGACTGTAATCGTCCGGACATTACGAGATTATTCAAATAAACAGGCGGAGCACAGCGACTCCGCCTGACAAAGTAAATGATGCGTTCCTTAGGAAAGCAACCAGGCTTCAAACCGCTCGGCGGCTTCGTCCTTGTTCGCACCCCAGAAATCGGTATCGACCGCAATCATGTTTGGCAGATAGGCTGGGTTGGTCGGCAGAACCTTGGCCCGCTCGGGATCGACATAATCGAACGCGTTCGGGTTGGTCGGACCATAAGCGACATGCGGAGTGTACAGCGCCTGTTGCTTGCCCTGCGCCGCGAATTCGATGAATTCACGCATCAGATCGGCGTTTGGTGTACCCTTGAGGATGCACCAGCCCTCATAGGTATAAAGCGCACCATCCCAGACCAACTCGACCGGGGCACCATCGTCAACCGCAACCTGTGCGCGGCCATTCCATGTCGGTAGCATGTCAACCTCACCGGAGCTCAGCAACTGCGAGGTTTGCGCTCCGCCAGTCCACCAAATATCAATAGAGTCCTTGATCTTGTCGAGGCTGGCAAAAGCGCGGTCAAAATCAAGCGGATAAAGGTCGGCAGGTGCTACACCATCGGCTAGAAGCGCCTGTTCCATTGTGTCAAACGGGTGCTTACGCAGCGCCCGCACACCAGGAACTTTTTCAACATCCCAGAAATCAGCCCAGTTCTTGGGTCCTTTATCGCCTAGAACATCTGTCCGATATGCAATCAAAGTGGCGTAAACATCGTTGCCGAGGATGAACTCGCCCCGCAAGTCTTCAGGCACTTCGCTCACGTTTGGACCAGGGCCACCCTTTGGTGCAATGGGTTCTAGGTATCCGAGATTGACCAACGACTGATGTGAAGATTTCGACAAAAGCGCACCATCCCAAGTATAGTTATTCGCTTCGATCATTGCCTTGATCATTCCGGTAGGTTCATGCTCGCCCTGAATGCCAACGACCTCGATGCCGGTTTCAGCCTTGAACGGCTCATAATATGCCTCCGTGAAACCCTTGGTGAACGGACCACCCGGATCGCGGACTGTGATTTTGCGTTCGCTTGCCCATGAAGGCGTTACGAACGGTGTCGCAAGCATTGCTGTACCAACAGCAGTCGTGCCGAGAAAAGCACGGCGCGAGACACCGCCTAGCCGAGTATTGCGTGGTTTGGTATTTGTCATTTTAAACTCCCTGTTTGACCAAGTTCTTTATGATTCCTTGAACTCATGACGATATGGCGGGCGATCCATAGGCGCAAATTGTAAAATACGTTGGATCAATAGGATTTTTGTATATAGTAGCACAATGATTCCGAATCTATCGATCCGTCAGTTACAGACATTCCGCGAGATCATGCGCTCCGGTTCTGTCAGCGCGGCATCGCGTGTATTGGGGCGATCTCAACCTTCTGTCAGTGCTATGCTGGCCAATCTTGAAGCCGAACTGGGATTTGATCTGTTTGAGCGGCGCAAGGGCCGCCTGATCCCCAAGCCGGAGGCACATTTCTTTTTCGAGGAAACCCAGGAAATCCTCGATCGCATCAACCGCTCGGCTCAAACCATGCGCGAAATCGGCAATCTTGACCGTGGCCAGTTGAAAATCGCCTCGTTACCAGGGGCTTCGTTATTTTTCTTGCCGCAGATGCTAGCGGATTTTATCAAGGACAAGCCAGAAGTTAAGGCGTCGATAATGACGCGATCTTCGGTCAAAATTCATGAATGGATTGCGTCCCAACAATATGATATCGGCCTCGCGGAGGTACCCAAACAACAGAGTGCTCTGAATATCCGGCCGATCAATCTTGAGTGTGTGTGTGCGCTGCGTAAAGACGATCCACTTGCAGAAAAACCCTATTTAACGCCAGACGATCTGGACAATGCGCCAATGGCGGCGCTGTACCCGGAGCATTTTACGCATCAAAACGCTAGGAGAGTATTTGAAGAGTCAGGCAAACGCTTTAACATCCGCTTTGAGATGACAATTTTTATACCAGCGATGACATTGGTTGAACAAGGCTACGCCTATTCGCTGGTTGATCAAATCAGTGCCGCGAGTTATTATCATTATAGCGGCAAGGACACGCGGCTCACCTTCCGCCCATTCAGGCCGCTGCTGCCTTTCAATATCGCCGTCCTGACTCCTGCACATCGCCCACTATCACGCCTTGCTGCGGCCTTCTGTGACAGAATTGAAAATGACGTAAAGCGCTTCGTCGAGTTGGTTTGAATATCAAATGTCCAGTTAACGATCATGTCGACATTCTCACTGAGCGGAGAATCCGCGGATCAACTTAGAGAGTCAACAATACAAACCCATCATAAAGTCGGTAACGTAATCGGTTTAGAGCGCGAACATCGGCTACCGATCTACAACTGTAAATGCAACGTTGATTTGAAGAGTGAGAGGGTTAAAGGAAACCGGAGGTTACCGTAACCCGTTGTATTTGCATGGTGGATTATGATTCCGCTGCTCTAACCACCTGAGCTACCCCGCCGTACAGAGGGCGTATTTATGGGAGGTAAGCAGAGTCGTCAAGCGGATATAGTTGGAAATGTTGTTGAATGTTTGGGAGGGGTGTGGTGAGGCCCAAAGCTCTAGCCTATATCTCAACACATATGCGTGAATGCCGATGATGTACTTCACTCAGGAAGCAAAGTTTTCTTCAGCGCATCATCCCAGCCGAGATAATACGCATCACCATGCTGGATCACCGGGCGGGCCATCAGCTTGGGTTTGACCGCGAGCAGATCTTCTGCCTCCGAATACTTCAACAAGTCACTTAGCGCTCGCCAGTCATTTGACTTTCGATCCACTAGCAGATCCCCAAATTCCGCGATCAGGACAGCCAATTCCGCCTCACTCAGAGGCTCGACCCGGACATCACGGAAACTGACTTCATAGCCTGCTTCTTCCAATGCTTTGCGGGCTTTTTGAGTATTCGCACAGGTGTTCAGTCCATAGATTATCATGTTGCAATCTCCTGTCATCGCCGAACTCGCAATCTCCCCTATCATGTCCTCGAGTGCAAGTGCCTAAGGCTATACGCGGTCCCCGTAATGCAGCCTCTCGAGCAAGTTAGTTAGCCTGCCTATCCAGATCTCGAAGTTTGGATTCCACGCATTGCGTCATGCAGCGGCTTCTCTGTTCATCGAGCAACTATGGCCCGCCAAGAAGGTACAGTCGATCCTTCGCCACTTATCAATCACTATGACGACGGATGTGTATGGTCACCTGTTTGAAAACCCCGAAGATGACATCGAGATGTTTGAGAAGATGGAAGCGGATTTGATGGCTGCGTAGTGGCATCAACTTAGTCCCAACGACTCTCCATCAGTTGGAGAACACTCCAAACGGGATCAGTCATCAACCCGAGTGCTAAAAAACACTGGCCGAAGTATGCTGACCGTCATTGCTCCAACACCCATCAGCACCAGCGTCAGGATAAATAACCAACCGAGTAAAGGAACAAGTGCGATCAAAGCTGCCACCGTTGCGCCAATGAGGGCCGCAATTGCCTTGCTTCCCAAGTTTGCGGGCGTAGGCTTGCCAATAGCACCCCAAATGCCAACTCCGAGAATATAGGTCCCGAGTACATAGCCGATTAGTCCGATCGCGAACGTTGCAACCACCGCCACAGGCAAAACCAAGATACCGACAAGAGTCATCGCAAACAGAATTCCTGAGCCAATCAACACAGAGAGGGCCAAGAATCCGAACCAGAGCACCCGGAATGGCTTGTCTAGCGCCCGCTCACGCAAGCGTGCTACCGGACCCGGGGCGAGAGCGACCAACAACGTTGCCATTGCCGCAATAACGAGAATCCCGACAATGATGCCCCCGACTATCTGGCCCCAGCTAGGTCGGGCTACATACATTTCATCTACAGCCCATTGTTCAACCGTGCGCCTTTCGACGCGATCTGCGGAAATCACAGCCTCGGAAACATCAAAGCGATCCGGATCGTCGTCATAGATCGTAAGTGTGCCATTTATCCGGCTGTTGGCCCCAAATAGCAAATCAACCGCAGTGATGGCGACGTCACCATCAATAACGCTGTTAACAGTCACCAACTCTCCAGATAAAATCGCAGTGCCAGAGACTGGCGCATCAATCCTGACCTTGGAACCGGCAGCACGAACGTCACCGCCTATTGGCGCAGAAACGATAACCTCATAGCCTGCAAGCGTAACGTCGCCGCTAACGGCGCTATTAATTTCGACATCCATACCTGCCGCATAAACGTCTCCACCAACTTCGGACTCTACAAGAATAAGTCGACCCGCCAGATGCGCGGTGCCCGCTATCGGAGCCTCGACGCGCAGGGTTTCACCTGCCATGAAAAGGTCGTCCGCGCCGGGTTCATTGTGAATTATGTCACTCCCTGCAAGGAAAACATCGTCGCCCATCCACGTGCGGGCCTCGTCTTCTTGCGCGAGCGCTGCGCCAGAGAGGGTCAGTAAAATCACTACTAATACACTTCTAAACATAACTACTCCTACTGATTAATGGCCTCCACCATAACATGCTGTGCATGTTTACCGAATGAATCACATCAACAAGACGAAAACTGGAAACGGCGACCCGAGGGGCGCTATTTGGACCCATAGGCGCTGACGTCAGGCACTCTAGTTCAGTCCAAAGCGGCAATTTGAAGCGTTACGCGGCGCTTTTTTAGAACAGCCATTTCAATCTAAGCCACTTTTACAACCATCTTGCCGAAGCTATTGCCAAGAAGCAGGTCATTAAGAGCATTTGGCGCATTCTCCAGACCTTCGACAATCTGTTCCTTGTATTCAACCTTGCCCTCAGCCAGCCATTTCGACATGTCACGCACGAAAGCGCTGTGAGTGTCTTTGGGGAAGCTATCAAAGATAATGAAGCCTTGCACTTTTACTTTCATACGCAGAATTGCGCCCATGATTGCGGGGCCAAAATCCGGTCCCTCGGGCAGGCCTGAGAGATTGTACCAGGAGACGACGCCGCAAACTGGTATGCGCGCAAAAGCGTTCAATAGCGGCAGAACAGCATAAAGCACCTTGCCGCCAACATTTTCGAAGTACACATCGATGCCATCGGGGCACGCGTCCTTAAGTTGGTCAGAGAAATCCTTGGCCTTGTGATCGATACAGGCGTCAAAGCCGAGTGCGTCAACCACATGGGCGCATTTGTCGGCACCACCGGCAACGCCAACCACACGGCATCCTTTGAGCTTGGCAATTTGCCCGACAGTGGCCCCAACCGGCCCGGAAGCGGCGGCAACCACCACCGTTTCACCAGGTTTCGGCTCTCCAATGTGAAGCAACCCTGCATAGGCCGTGTATCCGGGCATCCCCAGGACACCGAGCGACCAGGATGGGTTTTTCGGGTCTTTGCCAAGGTTCAGAACTTCGGCGCCGTCAGAAATCGCATAATCCTGCCACCCGCTTCGAGATAGTACGTAATCACCGGGCGCGTAGCGATCCAGATTGGACGACACGACCTCTGCGACGACCTGACCCGTCATTACTTCGCCAATTTTCACAGGCTCAGCATAAGATTTCGCATCATTCATTCGGCCACGCATGTAAGGATCGAGCGACAGGAAAACTGTTCTCAACAGCATCTCGCCTGCACCTGCTTGTGGGATGGCCGCCTGTTCAAGCCGAAGGGTATTGTCGGTCGGCAGGCCATCGGGACGCTGGGCCAAGACCACGCGACGGTTGGTTTTCGATGTTTGTGGCATGGTGCGCTCCGGTTGCTTGGTTGTTGAATGTGCTGTGTACTTGTTCGGGTAAATAGTTTCAATGCAACGATCTTTCGATCTTGCTAGCGAAGGCGATTGAGATTGTCGCGGTCCAGTCACAGTTTACCGCCCTGCGGGAGGATCTGGCAGCGCTGCTGGCGATCTCAGTTTTCCGGTTTTGCATGGCTATGGCAACCTGATTGCGGCATGGGGCGCGGATGTTGTGGTCTCGCTCAATACTCGCGTTGAGCGGATCAACTGGTCGGGAACCCTGACGACGGACAGTTGCTGTTCATGTTCCCTTAGCAATCAGGGTAAGTATTTCCAGTCGTTCGCCGATCGATATGTCGATGAATGTGTGCCGGCATCTGTTTGATAGTCCTAAAGGTGATTTCGAAATGTTTGAGAAGATTGAGGCGGAATCGATGGCGGCATAGCGGGCAAGATGACTGCCCAAGATGGCGCAGAAGTTTCAATCTGAAGTCTTACATCGGTGCTGAACATCGTCGCCTATATAGATATGTGGCCAGCGCAAATTACATTGTTTGACTTACACCACCTAGATTGATCAGATCACGTATTTTCGACACAACCCGCCCTTAGCTCGTCGTACATCTTCACCACTACCGCTTGTGCACGGTCAGCGAGGTCACGCGCGTCGCTCTCTAAAAGGCCGTCAGTCGAAATCCCAGTGCCGAAGCGAACGCAAATCGTCCCGGGGCGCGCTCGCATAGAGCCAAGCGGAAAAGTTTGGTGTCCACCGTAAAGTGCGATAGGTATGAGTGGCGCTCCTGACCTTATCGCTATTAGACTTGCCCCAACTTTGAACCTCAACACCCCGTCCTGACCAGAGAGCCGGCCTTCGCCACCCCATGCGAGCCGTTCGCCGCTTTTCACAGCGTCAACCATTTTCGCAAGCAATAGATCTGTGCCAGCGCGGTTTCTTCTGGGAACCAGCTCTATGCCAACTTTACGACATGCCAGTCGTGCAAATGGGATCCATGCGAATATATCGGCCGCTGCGGCACGATCAACGTAAGGCAAAATCACCGCGCTTAACGCGAGTGCGTCAGCTAAAGAGGTCTCGTTAAAGCATACGACACAGCTCGTTCCGAATTGAGGAGGACTCCCTTCAACTTCCACGCTGATTCTACAGGTTTCGAGCGCTTTTGCTGAATGGCGCATCATAATCTTTTTTACGTGTTCTCTGGGCTTTTTTGTTAAAATCATGCGCAAAAACATTAACGGGGCGCCGAATAACCAACGCAATATAGCGCTACTCCCCCTCCAAGTCTCGACTATTGCTCCCATGCTTTCTCCATCGAAAATATCGGCTGTGCTCGTTCAACCCACGTTTGACCATAATGTATGAAGACATATCGCTCAAGCGTTGCAAGCTGCAACAATCGCCTGTGGCCCAAGCCTCGTCCACGATAAAGTATGGTCTGTTCCAGATACTCTAATGACGGACACTGCACTGCTGTCTATACAAAGACTCTCAGTTCCAAAACACAGAAAGGTCGATAGACCAATCGATTAGTTCTGAGCTACCCCGCCGTACCGTGGGCGTATTTATGGGAGGTAGGTGGAGTCGTCAAGCGGTTATAGTTGGAAATGTCGTTGAATGTTTGGGAGGGGTGTGGTGAGGTTAAATGAGATACTCTTTACATTAGCATTCCATGAATAGTGCATCTAGAGTTTGACCGATATTCGCGCACTTCTTAGTTCTGATCGTCGGCGTGTCTTGGAGGTGCTTAGCTAAACTGATATAAACTTATAGACTATCAATTGTCGGAGCGTGCCATGCCATCACTTGATCCTAGAGCCAAACTTGAAACTCATGAAGTGATAAACCAGCCCGAAGCACGGGGTGACCTGAACCTCTGGTTAGAAGATCCTATTCTTCAACATTATGGCAGTATAATGGGCGCTGATGTTGGAGACCTAGAGAGCCATGGCGGAAAGCTGGGTTTGGAAGAGACTCGAAGGGCTGGGCGCGACGCCAATCGGTTTCTGCCTGAATTGACTGTGTTTGACGCTTCGGGGCGCCGAATTGATGAAGTTATTTTTCACCCAGCCTACCATCAGCTGATGGATATCGGAATCGGCGCAGGATATATCGCCCGCCCGTGGGAGAAAGAACCAGGCGGTCACGCTACGCACGCCGGATTTGTGCATATGACGGCGCAGGTGGAGCCGGGTGTATGTTGCCCGATGACCATGAGTTACGCTGTCGTTCCGGCGCTGGCGCAAAACACCAAGATTTCCGCCGAATGGACCCCGCGCCTGCTATCCCGGATTTACGACAAATCTTCGAGGCCAGCTGGTAAGAAAGCTGGAGCAACAATCGGTATGGCTATGACAGAAAAACAGGGTGGGTCGGATGTGCGCTCCAATACGACCGTAGCGATCCCGGATAGCGATGGATACCGTCTGCGCGGTCACAAATGGTTCTGTTCCGCCCCGATGTGCGATGCGTTTCTTACTTTAGCGCAAGCCCCAGGCGGATTAACCTGTTTACTCGTACCCCGCTGGACGCCTGACGGGGCCCGAAATACGATTCACTTAATGCGTCTGAAGGATAAATTGGGCAATCGAGCGAACGCCAGTTCGGAAATCGAATATCACGATGCTTTTGCGCTGGGTCTGGGGGACGAAGGTAACGGGATTAAAACTATCGTCGAAATGGTGCATCACACACGGCTCGATACGGCAATGGCACCGGCCGGTCTTATGCGCGCCGCGCTTAGCGAGGCACATTGGTGGGTGCAGGGTCGAACGGCATTCCAGCGCCGTTTAATAGACCAACCACTGATGCAGTCGGTATTGGCTGATATGGTGGTAGAGTACGAAGCAACAACAGCCCTCGGTCTGCGCGTAGCCAACGCCTTTGACGGTGATACCCAAGAGGATAAAGCGTTTTCGCGCATCGCCGTATCACTGGCAAAATTCATCTCGAACAAACGTTGCCCGAACTTTATCTACGAGGCAATGGAATGCCTCGGCGGAAACGGTTATGTCGAAGAAAGCCCGTTACCGCTTTTGTACCGTGAGGCACCCTTGAACTCAATTTGGGAAGGTTCAGGAAATGTTATCTGCCTTGACATCCTACGCACATTGTCTCGCGAACCACTTGCGCGCGAGACACTTTTTGCCGAGTTCCGCGCGGCGAGCGGCAGTAATGCGATATATGATTCTGCGGTCCAGACCTTCAAAAATCGGTGGCCTGAGAGCCCAGTGGAAGCCGAGGCCCGCTGGTTTGTCGAACGCTTGGCCATCCTGTTGCAAGGCTCTATCCTGCTGCGCCACGCACCGGATTTTGTTTCGGACATCTTTGTTGCTACCCGTGTTGGGCGCGATAAAGGGGATGTCCTTGGAGCCATAGCAATAGGAGACGCTAGAGCATTGGTCGACAGGATCCGTCGATAATACCCAATATTTGTCTGATATTGGCGTTGGAAAAGGAGTCAAATCTATTGTCCAGCCTACATGTCTTGAGCTTGCACGAGCAGATCAAGAACTCCGACTGTTGGGACCGAAATTAGACCCACCATATTCGGGTTGCACTGACGAGTAAATTGAGCGGCAAGCAGAGTGCGTCTGACACTCGCGGTCTGGATGATATTGACGCAATTGATCGGCTTTCCAGTTGTTTGGGGTGTTCCCAAAAGTTGAAAATAGAATGGGCTCATAAATGACGAGGACAAAAAGAGTCGTGGTTTTCGGGGGAACAGGTTTCTTGGGCCGTCGCTTGGTCAGCAGGCTGCTAGATCGCAACAATTTGGTAACCACAGCATCAAGGCAATCGTCAACGGATGCCAAGGATGTCGAACCTCGTCTGGTTCAGGTAGATATACGGGATAAAAGTTCGCTAACCCAAGCCCTTGAAGGTGCATATGCAGCAGTTAACTGCGTAGGGCTTTACCATGAAACGCGAACAGAATCTTTCCACGATATACATGTGGTTGGCGCTGGAAATATCGCTGAAGCCGTTCGCGACTTCGGTGTTGAGCGATTTATCCACATTTCCGGCATTGGCGTTAATCCAAAGTCAACGTCGTCCTACATTCGCGCCCGCACGGAGGGCGAATACGTGGTGCGATCAATCTTGCCGGAAGCCGTAATTCTGCGCCCAAGCGCCATGTTCAGTCAGGATGGAGCATTCTTCGGTATTCTAGACACAATCGTTCGGTATATGCCTGTCATCCCGATCTTCGGCGACGATAGCACACGACTTCAGCCTGTGTATGTGGGTGACGTTGCCGAGGCAATCTGCCGAACGATCGAAGATGAGAAATCCGCCGGAATCATGTTCGAGCTTGGGGGTGCAGAGATATTTAGCTACCGTGAAATCCTGGAACGGCTAGCCGCCCGTTCGGGTCAGCGACGACTGTTTCTACCAGTGCCGTTCGCACTCTGGTCGGCGCTTGCACGCTTGGCGAGCATACTGCCCCACCCACCGATAACATTGGCGCAGGTCGAATTGCTACGGAACGATAATGTGGTACACGGTGGCGCTGCGACCCTCACAGACCTTGGTATCGAGCCCCACTCCGCAACTGAAATGGGTTTAGTCTAAATCAATTCCTGCGGATCATCCACATCCTGTTTAGATTGATCCGATTACGGCAGAGCTCCTAAACTTCTTTGGGGCTGCTCTAACCACCTGAGCCGCCGTACCGAGGGCGTATTTATGGGAGGTAAGTGTCTGACGTCAGCACCTATGGAACAGATTTACGTTATTGAATAAGGGAGGGTTTATGTCTCATCGTAACCACCAAGGAGTGAAGATGAGACAGAAACTGTCTGAAGTCAGCACTTATGAGACAGAATTGAGTATTTGATTACCGGGTTTTCTTAAGCGAGTCACTTTAGCCTCCCAAAAGCGATTCAAGCGGAATTCGGGGTTGATACCTTTCTTAAAAGAGGCTAATTGCCCGTTATCCGGTCGCAGCCTACCCGGTCAAAACAAGGACACATCGTATGAAAACGATCGTTATCTGCTCTGGCGGATTAGATTCCGTTTCGCTCGCGCATAAAGTTGCAGCGGAACAAACGCTCCATAGTCTTTTGTCTTTCGACTATGGTCAAAGGCACAAGAAAGAACTGGAATTCGCCGCGGCTTGTGCTGCGCGTCTGCATGTACCCCATGAGGTTATTGATATTTGCGCCATTGGCCAAAGCCTCGGCGGGTCTGCGTTGACGGATGATATTGATGTGCCTGACGGCCATTATGAAGAAGAGTCGATGAAGGTAACCGTGGTTCCAAACCGCAACGCTATCATGCTGGCGATCGCATTCGGCGTTGCGGCCGCGCAAAAAGCGGGTGCGGTGGCCACAGCGGTTCATGGCGGGGATCATTTTATATATCCGGATTGTCGTCCGGAATTCATTGACGCTTTTCAAACGATGCAGGACCATGCGCTTGAGGGCTATGCGGATGTCCGTCTTTACACACCCTATGTGAATGGCTCCAAGGCCGACATCGTGACGGATGGCGCGAAGTACCGGACTCCGTTTGCTGACACGTGGTCTTGCTATAAAGGCGGCGAACATCACTGTGGGCGTTGCGGAACGTGCGTTGAGCGACGAGAAGCGTTTCATCTGGCGGATATAACCGACCCGACACAATATGATGATCCGGATTTTTGGATCGAGGCCACAGCAAAAGACCGCGCAAAGGCAGGTGAATGATGTATAGAATTACCAAAGAGTTTCACTTTTCCGCATCCCATCAGCTAAAAGACCTACCCTCAGACCACCAATGCGCCCGCCTGCACGGGCACAACTACATCGTGGTAGTTGAGATGTCAGGCGAAACGCTGAATGAGCACGGGTTCGTCCGAGACTATCACGATCTGTCCCCTTTGAAACACTACATTGACGACCAATTGGACCATCACCACCTGAATGACGTTCTTGGCGATAATCACGTCACCGCAGAACGGTTGGCTAAACACTTTTACGACTGGTGCAAGGCACGCCTTCCTGAAACTTCTGCGGTTCGGGTTAGCGAAACACCAAAGACATGGGCGGAATACCGACCGTGACCAACGCACGAGACCCTGAAATCCGCGTAAGCGAAATCTTCGGCCCGACGATTCAGGGCGAAGGTGCGCTGATTGGTTTGCCAACAGTGTTCGTACGGACAGGCGGTTGCGATTATCGCTGCTCGTGGTGTGATACTCTTCACGCCGTCGACACCGCGTTCCGCGACCAATGGTTGGCGATGACAACAGAAGCGGTTTGGGACAAAATCAGGGAACTTTCCTCGGAAAAACCGGTCATGGTGTCTCTGTCCGGGGGAAACCCTGCGATCCAACCATTTCGGGAGCTTATCCAGCGCGGCCACGATTCAGGCTATCGCTTTGCTTTGGAAACCCAAGGGTCGGTGCCCAAGAGTTGGTTCACCAAACTTGACGTACTGGTGCTCAGTCCAAAGCCACCTTCCAGCGGCATGGTAACTGACTGGTCCGCGTTTGATGAATGTCTAAGTGCTGCTGGACCCAGACCCGAGACCGTGTTGAAGATAGTGATCTTTGATGATGCAGACTACACCTATGCGAAACAGACGGCCGCTCGTTATCCGCATTTGCCGGTCTATCTGCAACCTGGCAATCAAACGCCTCCTCCCGCCGGTGAAGATGACTATGCGGTTGACCAAGAAGGTGTGACGGAAATGATGCTTTGGTTGGTTGATCGGGTCATGCAAGATCAATGGTTCGAAGCACGCGTTCTACCGCAGCTACATGTGATGCTCTGGGGTAACAAGCGTGGCGTCTAAACTCTCTAGGAAAGGATAGTCGATGACAAAAGAAGACATTTATAGCAACCTGAAACAACTGGGTGGTGCTACGATTCTTCCTGAAAGCCCTGAAAAAGCCGAGCTGGAGCGCGTTCCCAACCCACAAGAGGGCACGGGGTATTGCGTACGATTTACTGCACCTGAGTTCACGTCGCTCTGTCCGATGACAGGACAACCCGATTTTGCCCATCTGGTCATTGATTATGTGCCGGGCAAATGGTTGGTGGAGAGCAAATCGCTTAAGCTATACCTTGGTTCGTTCCGGAATCACGGAGCTTTCCATGAGGATTGCACCGTATCCATAGGCAAACGGCTGGTTACCCTTTTAGAACCCGAATGGCTACGGATCGGCGGTTACTGGTATCCCCGTGGCGGCATTCCTATAGACGTATTTTTCCAGACGGGTGCTGCTCCTGATAATGTCTGGATACCCGACCAGGGTGTCCCGACCTATCGTGGCCGCGGTTAATCACATCGACACTGAAAACAAGGACATTTTAGGATGCTGGATAGTTTAAAGATACGCAACGACTGGGCACGCACAGAAGCAGACGCTCTCTACCGTCAGCCATTCAATGATTTGCTGTTTCAAGCCCACACAGTTCACCGCGAATATTTCAATCCCAATCAAGTGCAGCGCAGCAAGCTGATCAGCATCAAGACCGGCGGTTGCCCCGAGGATTGCGCCTATTGCAGCCAATCGGCGCGCAACGGTTCGCAACTGTCGGCCTCGAAACTAATCGAAGTGGAGCGGGTCCTATCGGAGGCACTAATAGCTAAAGAGGCCGGTGCGACGCGGTATTGTATGGGCGCGGCGTGGACCTCCCCAAAAGATCGTGATATGGAGACGCTTGCGGCGATGGTAGAAGGAGTCAAGTCTATGGGTATGGAAACCTGTATGACTTTGGGTATGCTGGCTGACGATCAGGTTTTGCGCCTGAAGGATGCCGGGCTGGATTACTACAATCATAACATTGATACGTCCGAACGGTATTATTCTGAAATCATCACAACGCGTACTTTTGCTGACCGGATCGACACCCTTAATCGTGTGCGCGAAGCCGGCATCAAGGTTTGCGCCGGGGGTATCGTTGGTATGGGCGAACAGCAGATGGACCGTGTCGATATGCTGTTAACGCTCGCCACACTTGAGCAGCACCCCGATAGCGTGCCGATCAACATGTTGATCCCGATTCCGGATACGCCGCTAGCGGATGTTGGCAAACTGGACCCAATCGAGTTTGTGCGCACCGTCGCGCTGGCCCGCATCCTGATGCCCAAATCGCATGTCCGCCTTTCAGCGGGCCGCACTGACATGAGCGACGAGATGCAGGCTATGTGTTTCTTTGCCGGAGCCAATTCGATTTTTGTCGGCGACACGCTTTTGACAGCCGATAATCCCGATGAAGATAACGATGCCGCCCTGTTTGACCGTCTCGGGATCACCGCAATGGCCGCTGGATGTGATGGAGCCAGATGATAGATTTTACCAGCCACGCCGATGCGCTTGAGGCTTTGAAATCCAAAGGACGCTACCGTTCGCTTGCGCCGCGATCCGGACATGATTTTGTCTCGAACGACTATCTCGGCCTGGCTGCATCTGACGTTTTACACGAGGCAGCACTGGAAGCGCTGCGTCGCGGCATCAGCGTTGGATCAGGGGGGTCGCGCCTGTTGCGGGGGAATACTTCCGAGCATGAACTTCTCGAAGTCGAAGCTGCCGCATTCTTCAACACTGAACGAGCGTTGTTCTTTGGCAGTGGCTTTGCCGCCAATACGGCGATTTTCAGCAGCTTGCCCGGGCATGATGATCTGATTGTGTATGATGCATTGATCCACGCTAGCGCCCACGACGGGATGCGTTTGGGGCGCGGTGAAAAGATTTCCTTTGTACACAACAACGTGGCCCACGCCGAAAACACGATTACCGAATGGCGGTCCAAAGGTGGTAAGGGTCGCGTCTGGTTGGCCTTTGAAAGCCTTTACAGCATGGATGGTGATTTCGCGCCTGTTGATGATTTGGTAGCCCTTGCTAACCGACATGATGCGATCGTTGTCGTGGACGAAGCGCACGCGACCGGGGTCTTTGGTGATCAGGGCCGCGGGTTGGTGCATGGGTTCGAGGGGTCCGAGAATATCCTGACGCTTCATACTTGCGGCAAGGGGTTGGGGGCCTCGGGCGCGTTGGTTTGCGGCGCGGCGCCTTTGATTGACACGTTGATAAACAGGGCACGCGGATTTATCTACGCCACCGCGCCTTCGCCTTTAAACGCCGCCATTGTTCGGGCGGCTTTGCAAGGGTTGCAGGCATCGAATGCGCGGCAAGAGGCATTGAAAAAGCTGATAGCACACGCCCACGAAGAGGCCAACAAACATTGCGGTATAACGGGGCTACAATCTCAGATAATCCCAGTAATAATAGGTGATGACAAGCAAACGATGGCACTGGCTGAGCGGCTACAACAGCGCGGGTTCGATATCCGCGGTATTCGCCCACCTTCCGTCCCGCAAGGTACTTCGCGTTTGCGTATTTCGATCACGCTGAACACCTCGACCAACGTGATTAGCCAGATGTTTTCCGCTCTCGTCGTAGAATTAGAGGCGTGCAAAGCATGACCGACACCATCATTATCACCGGAACTGATACCGACATTGGCAAGACCATTTTTGCCGCTGCCCTTACACGTGCGCTTGGGGCGACCTACTGGAAGCCGGTACAAGCCGGTCTTAATAACGAAACCGACAGCCAAATCGTGACACGGCTTTCAGGTCGCAAAACCTTGCCCGAGGCATACCGCCTGAACATGCCCGCCTCGCCCCATTTATCTGCCGAGGCTGAGGGTATTACAATCGACACCACACGTTTATCGCTACCCAAAACCGCTGACCCTTTGGTGGTCGAAGCGGCTGGTGGTCTGATGGTCCCCCTCAACCGCGATGCGCTGTTTCTGGACCTGATAGTCCAGTGGAAAGCGCCAGTGGTGCTGTGCGCTCGGACAGCTTTAGGGACAATCAACCACTCGCTTTTATCGTTGGCTGCACTACGTAGGACGGAATGTCCGGTGCTAGGCGTCGCATTTATAGGCAAAGCCGAACCCGAAGTTGAACAAAGCATCTGCGATTTTGGGCAGGTCACGCATTTGGGCCGTTTGCCAATGCTGGATACTCTGACACCCGAGACATTATCGGAAGCCTTCGAACACGGCTTTGATCTTCGCAACTTCACTTCGGATACCTGAACATGACCCCGCATGAGTTTGACAGCAAGCACCTTTGGCACCCCTATACAAATGTCACAAAACCCGGTCTGACCCATTTGGTTACGAGCGCCAAAGGGGTTCGCCTGACGCTGGAAGATGGCACACAGTTGATCGATGGAATGTCGTCATGGTGGAGCGCGATCCACGGTTACGGCCAGCCCACAATCAGCAATGCCGTCAAAGAACAACTGGACCGGATGGCGCACGTGATGTTTGGCGGCCTGACACATGACCCGGCCATTACACTGGGGCAAAAGCTGCTGAAGATCACGCCACCCTCGATGACGCGGATTTTCTATTCCGACAGTGGCTCGGTTGCTGTCGAGGTCGCCATGAAAATGGCGGTGCAATATCAACACGCCTGCGGGCATCCCGAGAAGGTGCAGTTCGCGACCATCCGTTCCGGCTATCACGGTGACACATGGAAAGCGATGAGCGTCTGCGACCCTGTCACCGGAATGCACGAGCTATTTCAGGGCGCATTAAGCATCCAGCATTTTGCCGAAAAGCCGTCGGTGCGTTTTGGCGACGCGTGGAACGACAACCCTGCCGAAAACGGTCTGGGTGATCTGCGGCGCCTGCTGGAAAAAAACCACCAGATACTTAGTGCGTTGATTCTTGAGCCGATCGTGCAAGGCGCAGGCGGCATGTATTTCTATCATCCTGAATACCTCAATCAAGCCCGCGTGTTGTGTAACGAGTTCGACCTGCTGCTGATTTTTGACGAAATAGCCACGGGTTTCGGGCGAACCGGAAAAATGTTTGCTACCGAGCACTGTTTAGTGGAGCCAGACATCCTGTGTCTTGGAAAGGCGCTTACCGGCGGTACTCTGTCGTTCGCAGCTACACTGACGTCGGACAAGGTCGCCGAAGGTATCGGCGGTGGCCATCCGGGCGTCTTCATGCATGGTCCCACTTTCATGGCCAACCCTCTGGCCTGTGCTGCCGCTGGCGCAAGTCTTGATCTGTTGGCCTCTACCCCATGGAAAGAAAACGTGGTTGCCACAGAACAGCAATTGATGACAGAACTTGCCCCAGCCCGCGATCTTCCAACTGTTGTAGATGTGCGCGTGCTTGGGGCGATCGGCGTGATCGAGATGGCTCATCAGGTAAGCGCAGATCAGGCGCATCCTTTGTGCAAGGACCTGGGTGTCTGGCTGCGCCCGTTCGGGAACAACATTTACTGCATGCCTCCTTTTGTGATCAACGCTAGCGATCTGTCTCGGGTTTCCGCTGCCATGCTGCACCTTGCTAAGGCCCTGTAGCTGCGCCCTTTTACTCGGGGTCAAGCAAGGACCACGTTCGGTCACGGCTGATGACTGCCGCTATAAGGATAGTATCTAGAGGACTGCCGTTAACGGTAGGTAACTGGCCATAGTTTCTTGCCTCTAGAAACGATGCCGAGCTTCTTGAAATAATGGAAGCAATTTTGATGGCAGCGTAAGAACTCTTGGCGGTCAAATCGTTGAAGCTATTGGCCCAAAATCGACCTTGGATGTTCGCGCTGAATGAACCGGCGGGGTGCGTTGAACCGGCCATTCAATCGCTACGCAGCATTTGAGATTGTCCTGTGACGGCAACGGGCACAAGCCCGTCATTCAAAAACGCATGCGTATGTGTTAATAGGTGACTGGATACCTTGTGGATGTTACTTCAATGAAAATGGAGACTCCAGTGGTGGATGATGTATCGACAGAATTTCTTGATGCTGGTCGGGGCTATGAGAAAATGTTTGTGCCAGCTGAAGAAATGAAACTGACGTGTTTGCCGTAACGCGTGGTATGTGCGGCTAAACTAAATTGCCGCTGCTTTTACTGATTTCCCCCCGCCGCGCATTCACAAATAATTACACTTAGATTTGATAGTGCAGGAAAATTCAGATAAAATGCACGTAAATTACTTCAGATGTAGGCCAATTTGGACCTGCCATTCAAATAGGAGAACGCGTTGATGCGCACCAAAATCACAGGTTCCGATATTGTCGAAACCGTACGCGCTGCCCTTCAGTTTATTTCATTTTATCATCAGAAAGATTACCTCTCGCATTTGACCGAAGCATATGAACGCGAAGAAAGCCAACCGGCGCGCGCCGCAATGGGGCAAATACTTGAAAGTTCACGGTTGGCGGCAATTGGGCAACGTCCGATGTGTCAGGACACAGGTATGGTTACAGTGTTCGCTAGGTTGGGCCAAGACGTACATATAAAGTCTGAAAAAACTCTGTCTGAATTGATTAACGATGGCGTTCGACTTGCATATATTGACGCTAAAAATCCCCTTCGTGCTTCGATGGTTGATGATCCCCTCTTTGATCGAAAAAACACCAAAGACAACACTCCAGCTGTTACCCATATAGAACTGATTAATGGCGGAACGCTTGAGCTGATGATTGCTGCAAAAGGCGGCGGATCCGAAAATAAAGCTCGTTTTACGGTTCTTAACCCCTCTGCATCCGTAACTGACTGGGTTGTTGAAACAATGAAAACGCTTGGCGCAGGCTGGTGCCCGCCGGGGGTGATCGGGATCGGAGTTGGTGGCAGCGCGGAAAAGGCCATGTTGCTGGCGAAACGCGCGGTTATGGAACCAATTGACATGTCCGATTTGCTTCTGCGAGGCCCCGATAACAAAGCCGAAGAATTCAGGGTTGAACTGTATGACCGCATCAACGCGCTTGGAATTGGTGCGCAAGGCCTTGGGGGGATGACCACGGTTGTCGATGTCAAGTTGGCAACTTACCCCACGCATGCGGCGTCGAAACCCGTCGCGTTAATGCCGCAATGTGCGGCCAACAGACACGCGCTTTTAACTCTCGATGGCTCTGGGCCAGCATATTTGACTCCGCCAAATTTGGCCGACTGGCCTGTAATCGATAACGCACAATCCACCGTAACCGCACACCGTGTGAACTTGGACACATTGACTCGCGAAACGATGGTCGGCTGGAAGTCTGGCGAAACGCTACTTTTGAACGGGAAGATGCTTACCGGGAGAGATGCCGCGCACAAACGAATGGCTGATCTGCGAGCATCGGGTCAGGAACTACCAATAAGTCTTAAGGGCAGAGTGATTTATTACGTCGGCCCCGTTGACCCTGTAGAAGGAGAGGCCGTGGGACCAGCCGGCCCAACAACGTCCACACGAATGGACGGGTTTACGGACATGGTGCTCAAAGAAGGGCTTCTCGCGATGGTTGGCAAAGCGGAGCGCGGTCAGGAAACGATCGATAAGCTCGCTGCCAACAAGTCTACGTATCTGATCGCAGTCGGTGGTGCGGCGGTCTTGGTTTCCAAAGCGATCCGTGAGTCAAAAGTCGTGGCATTTGCAGATTTGGGCATGGAAGCAATTCACGAATTTACAGTGGTCGACATGCCTGTGACTGTGGCGGTTGACGCCCATGGCAATTCAATCCATACAACCGGCCCAGTTCGCTGGCGCCGCGAGCCAACCCCGCTACTCGCCTGACTCGGAAAAACTGCGGTCGCCAGTTGCAAAAATTACCGAAGCGCCTGAAAATTTGATCGAGCGACTTCGGTTATATGACACCGCTCTTCGCCAGGTCATCGATTTCGCTTGGGCTGAAATCAAGTTCCGCAAGAATAATCCGGTTATGTTCACCCAAGTCCGGCACTGCATCCATCCTCGGTTCCACTCCGCCAATTCCTCCAGGTGGAATAAGCGCGGGAACGGGGCCTGCGGGCGTGCTGACTTCACGCCAACGTCCTCGCGCTTCAAGCTGCGCATGTGACCACAATCCCGCCATGTCGTTCATTCGGGCGTTTGCAATGCCTGCTTTGTCCAGACGCACAATGACGTCTTCAGCTGTCAGGCTCGCAAAGGCTTCGATGATGATCTCGGTCAAGGCCTCTTTGTTTGCGACGCGTGCGTGGTTACTTTCAAACCGTTGATCGCTAACAATATCCGGTTTGCGCAAAACTTTATCGCAAAATGCGAGCCACTCCCGCTCGTTTTGCAGCCCCAACATGACCTCTCGCCCATCACCCACAACAAATGGTCCGTAAGGGAATATCGTGGCATGAGATGCGCCAGCTCTTGGCGGCGGCGGTGCACCGTCAAAAGCGTAATACATGGGATAGCCCATCCATTCAGCAAGGGCCTCCAGCATAGACACGTCTATGTTGGTACCTTTTCCCGTTTTGCCACGCTGTAAAAGAGCAGCAAGGATGTTGGTGTAAGCGTACATTCCGGCAGCGATGTCTGCCACTGAAATGCCTGCCTTGGCTGGTGCATCTGGATTACCCGTAACGGACAGGAAACCCGCCTCAGCCTGAACCAACAGGTCATACGCTTTACGATTACAGTCTGGGCCACCGGCCCCATAGCCAGAGATATTACAAACAATGAGACCAGGGTTTGCTTCGTGAAGATCGTTGAAAGAGAGCCCCAACCTGTCTGCCGCCCCGGGAGCCAGATTTTGAACCAACACGTCGGCTTTCGCGACCAACCGATGCAGAATATCGGCGCCTTCGGGTTGCTTCACGTTCAATGTTAGACTTTCCTTGGACCGGTTTATCCAGACGAAATGCGAGGCCAGACCGTTTACCCGCGTATCATAGCCCCGTGCAAAATCTCCGGTCGCAGGGCGTTCTATCTTTATGACGCGTGCGCCCAGATCAGCTAGTTGACGCGTTGCGAAAGGCGCAGCGACGGCGTGTTCAAGGCTAACGACCGTAATTCCTTCAAGTGGCCGCATGTCAGAACGATCTCGGCAGGCCAAGCACATGCTCGGCCACGTAAGACAAGATCAGGTTGGTCGAAATTGGTGCGACCTGATAAAGACGCGTCTCACGGAATTTGCGCTCTACGTCGTACTCTGTCGCAAAACCGAACCCGCCGTGGAACTGTATGCAGGCATTGGCGGCTTCCCAACTTGCTTTGGCCGCAAGATACTTCGCCATATTAGCTTCGGCCCCGCAGGGCTTTCCGGCGTCGAACAGCTCGCAAGCACGATAACGCATCAGGTTGGCCGCCTCGAGTTCGATATGTGCCTCTGCGATAGGAAACTGCACGCCTTGATTTTGGCCGATCGGGCGACCAAAAACTATGCGCTCCTTCACATACTCCGTGACTTTGTCAATGAACCAATAGCCATCCCCGATGCACTCCGCCGCAATAAGCGAGCGCTCGGCGTTCAACCCGTCTAGAATGTATCTGAATCCCATCCCTTCTTCGCCAAGCAGGTTTTCAGCGGGAATCTCAAGGTGGTCAAAGAACAACTCGTTGGTCTCGTGGTTGACCATGTTGGGGATCGGCTTAACTTCCATCCCGTTGCCAATGGCATCGCGCAGATCAACAATAAAAATTGACATGCCGAGCGATTTTCGCTGCACTTGGTCCAACGGTGTGGTTCTGGCCAGCAGGATCATCAGGTCGGAATGCTGCACGCGGCTGATCCATACTTTCTGCCCGTTGATCACATACCTGTCACCTTTTTTAACAGCCGTCGTCTTGATTTTGGTTGTATCAGTACCCGCAGTCGGTTCGGTCACGGCCATGGATTGCAAACGCAATTCTCCGCAGGCTATTTTGGGTAAGTATTTTGCCTTTTGTTCATCCGACCCATGTCGCAAAAGCGTACCCATATTATACATCTGCCCATGACACGCGCCCGAATTTCCGCCAGAGCGATTGATCTCCTCCATTATGACGCTTGCCTCGGTCAGACCAAGACCGGATCCACCGAATTCCTCGGGTATCATTGCTGCCAGCCAACCAGCTTTGGTTAATGCATCAACGAAGTCTTCGGGATAACCGCGGGCTTGGTCGATTTTGCGATGGTATTCCGGCGGGAAAGTGTAACAAAGCGCGCGGATCGCGTCACGCAAATCTTGATGGGCCTCGGTCATCGAATATCCTCCGAAATAGTCGCAGTGGCAGTCATGACAAGCGCGCCATCGTGGCGCGTTACCCAAAGCTGGATCGTCTTTCCATCCGGTTCTGGCTGGCCATGAACGGAAAAGTTGTGATTGTCGAAAACCGTTGAAATAGCGCGGAATTCAAATGTTTGAACTGTGGCATCAGGAATTTCACAACGCAGCAAATCCAGCAACATCGTCGCGAGCAAGGGGCCATGTACCACAAGCCCCCCATATCCTTCGGTGTTCGTGCAAAACGGCTTGTCGTAGTGGATCCGATGACCATTGAACGTCAGTGCGGAATAGCGAAACAACAAAACCGGATCGGGGAGAACAGCACGTGAAAACGCGCTCGTCGTGGGTGCCTGCTGTGAAACCGGCGAAACCTTATCGGGATCCGGAGCTTCGCGATAAACGATATCGTGCTCTTCCTCGATGCCAAGTGTTTCGCCGTCAAATATCTGATGGCGAACGGTTACGAAGACCAAATCACCGCTGCGACCGTGTTTGTGTTCCACTGAATGCACAATTGACACTTTACGCAGCGTTTGCCCGATGCGCATCGGTGCCAGAAAACGAATACGGCTGCCCGCCCACATCCGGCGGGGCAGCGGCACGGGCGGTAGAAATTGCCCGAGCGCGGCATGGCCATCGTAGCCGGCGTCACTGCGTTGGAAGATTGGCAAGAAATGCAGCCAGTGCCACAATGGCGGCAGTGATGTGCCATCCTCATAATGCGGATCATCTCGGTCAAGCGTTGCCGCGAGTGCATTGGAGGGAAACGACGCGATGCGTTCCTCGCCGGTCTCGGACTTTCCGATCCATTTTTGAAGTTCATCAATATCGATGTTCGTGTCAGTCATGTTTCCGCTGTGTCACAGAGACAACCCTTTTGGAAGGGCATTTCGTACATGTGATGATGCTTAATTGATCGTGTTAGACTGTTCCATTAACGCTCTAGAAGAGCAACCGTTTATTGAAGTACTGAACTCGATAATATCAGGATGACTACTGAATAGCCTCTAACAATACCTGCCCTACACATACCGGTTTATGACATTTTCCAAGTATTCTTACTTTCCAGAAACCGGGTTGGGACGAATGTCATCTTTGATTGCTCGATCGGCGATTTGATCTAATGAAATAGAGCCATTAAGAACTTGTTTCGCGTAATCACCTTCCCAACCAGAGTATCTATCATTCAAATGTGTTGACAGATTTCCGTCTTCAACCATTTTCGCTGTGGCTTTTAGCGCGCGGGCGCAACAGTCCATACCACCTACATGTGCAATTAGCAGATCTTCCGGGTCCAACGACTGCCGGCGCAATTTAGCATCGAAATTAGTCCCACCTTTTGAGAGCCCGCCACAAGACAGGATGTGATAATATGCTTGGGTCATCTCCGGTACATTATTCGGGAATTGGCGTAATTAGCTCGCTCAAATCGCGAGGTTATAGAGTTCCAGAGGATTTTTCAGTCATCGGATTTGACGATATTCCGTTTGCAAACAATGTAACACCATCGCTGACAACAATGCGCCAACCAAGAACCCAAATAGGGGAATTGGCAATGGGAACACTTCTCGACAAATTGGTAGAGAACTCTGGAACCTCACCGCAGGTTTTGCTGCATGGAGATTTGATTGTACGAGAGTCATGTACACAACCTCGCGCTACAAAATTGGATGGTTATAGAAGCAATCGAATTTAGGGAAACTCTTGAAGATTCAAATACATCATTTGGATGGTGCAAGAGCGCGCAGGGTTTCAGACATCTGCCTAACCAGTTTTGGAATCCGTTTTTCATTAACGCTGGAAAACCCTAACACGATGCCTGATCGCCCAAACGGCGTGGTGCAGTAGACGGACAGTGGCAGAGATTCGATGCCTGCATCCAGTAGTGCGAGATGGGCCATCTGATCGTCCACTCCATTTTTCAGCCAAGCCAGCATATGCATCCCCGCATCCGTCGGCTGTGGCTCAAGTGTATCGGCGCAGTCCTTTGTCATGCATTCAAACAAAATGTCTCGACGCTCCCGATAAACGCGGCGCATTTTGCGGATATGTTCAACAAACCGACCGTCATCCATAAATCGAGAAAGAGCCTGTTCCACAACCGCCGAAGAGCTTTGACCAAGAAGGTTTCGGGCTTGTGCAAAAGTCTTGACCAGTCCGGGTGGAACCACAACATAGCCAATGCGAATGGCGGCGAACATGGATTTTGAAAACGTGCCGACATAAAAAACTCTGCGCTCGCTATCCAGTGCGCTCAGCGCTGGCAGAGGCCGCCCCCGATAGCGGAATTCACTGTCGTAATCATCCTCGATAATCCATGTATCGTTTTCCTGCGCGTAGTTTAACAGCGTCAAACGCCGCACAAGGCTCATGGTAGTTCCCAACGGTTGTTGGTGCGAGGGCGTTGTGAAGATCAGCGTGGGTTTGGGATGGTTTTTGATGGCGAAGTTCAAATCCATACCTTCGCTATCAATCGGCACGGGCACTATATTTGACCCCATGATTTGCATGACATCGCGCCCCGCGATATGGCCGGGATTTTCATACCAGATCGTATCGCCTTTGTTCAACAGAGCAAACGCGATGAGAACAAAGGCCTGCTGCGCGCCTGAAGTTATAATGATCTGATCAGAGTCGACCTTCATGCTGCGGGCATCGATCAGGTGTCGGGCGATAGATGCCCGAAGCGCAGCGCTGCCATTAATCTCGCCATAGCTAAGATTGCGTCGCTGCTCGAATGTCGAAGCATCCAGCAGATACTTGTTCCATACTTTGACCGGAAATAAATCCAGCGCAGGCACACCGGGGCGGAACGGGGCCGTCTCGCCGTGACGCATACTGGCCTTGGACGACATGATTGATTTCGCGCGCTCTGAAATCTCGATTTCGGGCGCTCGGGCTTTGTGACGCGGCACTCTGATTTTTGGCAACGTTTCGAGTTCCAGACCGTCGGCAACGAAAGTTCCAGCCCCTGTTCTTGCCAACGCATACCCTTCGGCAACCAGCTGTTCGTAAACGGATTTCACAGTGATGCGCGACAGACCCAGATCCTGCGCCAGATTACGGGTTGAGGGCAACTTTTGACCTGGAGCCAACGTGCCGTCCAGAATTAAACGCCTCAACGAGGCGTCTAGTTGCCGATAGAGGGGAACGGAGGTGTGTCGTTCGATACTTAATTCGTGGAGCAAGGCGCCCCCCGGTGATTTAGGCATTGCAAACTCCTAATGGGCTTATTGTTTTTACAATAATGGGTATATTTCATACTACCAATTTTGAATAGCCTGATTAGCGATAATGTGTTGGAGCGCGTCGAGACTTCGCACAATCGGGTGAACGGATAGGACCATGATCAAAATTGAAGACTATGCATTTCCTGAAGGGCTTCACCTTCTGACACGCTGGCAAGCGGGTGACGAAGACGCGAAGCAAGAGATGGCCGACATCTTTGATGCGGCTCTCGCAGGAGATTTCGACGAAAACTTCGCGATCCTAGCGCCCCCTGATCGAGTTAACTCAACCGCGTCGGTTCATATGCTGGGACTTGCAGTGCTACACGATCTTTACGGAGTTGAATCACGGGAATACTACAACACCGACCCTTATCGTTATGTTCGGATCAATCTAGCCATAAGTCGCTTGTTGGGGGTGAGCAAGTATTACAATACGTGGGCACTATACGCCTTCACCTGCGAACCGTTGGGGCAAACGATGATGTATCCGGACAAATTTCCGCCCGGCGCTGATCCGGATGCGATACTGATCACCAAGGATAACTGGCACCAGCTTGAAACACCCGACTTCACCACCGGAGTCCCCAAGGCCATTGACGATATCCTGCGGGTCGTCGAAGAACTAACGGGCATGCCCCCATTGCTGAACATATCGGCCCCCTACAGTTTGGCTGCAGATATCTACGGACAGGAGCCGTTGTTGGCAGATGTGGTAAACGACCCGGGCAATGTCAACGCATTGTTGGATCATCTTGGCGACCAGGTGCTCGGCCCGTGGATGGACCACCATTTCGAGACGTTTCCGAACGGTTGGGTGGAATTGTCGGATGCATCCGGCTCTCCTTTCTTTATCGGGCCGGAGAACTGCAAGAACATGTCGATCCGCTCAATCCAGCACATGCTACGCGACAAACCCTATGCAGATCACGTGTTTGACAACAATTATCGCGGAGATTTTGTGGCAGAGGTTAAGAAGAAGGTGCGCGCCTCACGTCGTAAATCTGTAGAGGCGCTTAGTGTCGGAAAGGTTAACCTGCTAGATTTGACTGAAGCGAAAGTAAGTGTAAATCCGGCTTTTAT
>JBBWVU010000050.1:0-7394 GCA_050256375.1 Paracoccaceae bacterium
AAGCGGATGAAGAAGTCGGACAGAATATTATACGCGCGCTTGTCTAGGGTCAGGACCCATAAACATTTACTGACGTCGGCGGCGACTCAATCCCTATAGCGGAAGTTGGTTGGATGCCGAGAAAATCCCATTCAGCGGACACAGTTATCCAGCGAGTGCCGCAAATTGGGCGAAGCCGTTTCCTTTCAGATCAAACTGTTTCTTCCTAATCATCTGAGCAACTTCAATTCCGTCGAGTGTCGCCTCCGCTGAAGTAAATGATTTAAAACCAACCGCCGCTTGATGATATAGACCGACAAGCTAGAGCCATCTTTGGCCACTCAGGTCATCCACTGGAGCATGACGACACAGAAGATATGCCGACAGATCACCTGGAACACGCAAAAGCCACGGCGAGAAGATCGTCAAAGACATCAAACGCGCCACGCGGAAGCATTATTCTTCTGAGGAAAAGATCAGGATCGTATTGGATGGGCTGCATGATGGCGTGCGCTCATCTCTTTGCAGTGTTCACCCATATGTGCCAGTTTTCGAGGTTGCCAGGCCAACGGAAACCAAGGCTTCTGCCATTGCGACAGCACAGGCGACACCATCTATTACAGGAAGTCCAAACTCTTCTGAAAGCATCACCATCATGTCGGCCATGCCGGCACACCCCAGCACAATTGCTTCCGCTTTATCTTCCGAAATAGCCAACTTTATCTCGCGGCGAATTTTATTGGTTGCGGCAACATCACCTTCTTCCAGTTTTAAAACCGGAATATCCGTTGCGCGAACTTTAGCGCAGCGTTTGGCAAGGCCATAACGGTTCAGATTGTCCTCTAGCCCAGATACCGACCGTGACAGGGTTGTTATCACACTGAATTTGGTGGAGATCATGCTTGCTACGTGATAGGCAGCTTCGCCTATCCCGATTACGGGGACCTTAACAAGGCATCGCACTGCATCCAAACCTGTATCGTCGAAACAGGCAATGACGATGGCATCAACATCCAGGTAGTTTTGAATTTCTGCGAGCAAACCTGGAATACAGGTGGCCGCATCAAGAAATCCCTCAATACTTGCGGGACCATTCTTGGAATTACACACAATAATTTCCGTATCTGGCCGAGCCGCTGATTTCGCGGCAATTCGGATTTTTTTGGTCATAGATGGCGTCGTATTTGGATTCACAACAAGAATTTTCATAACTTAAACTTCCCCGCCCAGATAGGCCGCTTTGATCCGGTCGTCATGCAGCAGATCTTTAGAGGCCCCTGAAATTGCCACATTGCCGGTTGTTAGCGCGTAAGCACGGTTCGAAATACTCAAAGCCATGCGCGAGTTCTGCTCAACGAGCAACACGGACACGCCTTCATCACGGTTAATCGTAACAATGGAGCGCGCAATATCCTGCACCAGCTTCGGCGCAATGCCGAGAGATGGCTCGTCAAGCAACAACAGCTTGGGTTTGCCCATCAATGCACGGCCAATCACCATCATTTGTTGCTCGCCACCCGAAAGAGTGCCCGCCGCTTGGGAGTAGCGTTCCTGAAGGCGCGGGAAACGTTCCAGCACGCTGTCCAGAGTTTGTTGAATCCCCGCTTTGTCTTTGCGCGCAAATGCCCCCATCAAGAGGTTATCCTTGACCGACATATACGAAAACACGCGGCGGCCTTCCGGCACCATGTTGATGCCACGCTTAACGATTTCCGAGGCTGACAGGCCATCAATCCGTTCGCCCATAAAATGGATCGAACCGGTTTTTAGCTTTGACAGCCCTGTGATCCCCTTGAGGATCGAGGATTTGCCCGCACCATTCGCCCCGATCAACGCAACAGTTTCGCCCAGTTTCAGCTCGATCGTGACGCCGCGCAATGCGTAGACATGGTCGTAATACAGCTCTACATCTTTAAATTCCAACATCAAATAGCTCATGGCTTACATCCAGATTTCGTCATCTTCGCTGCCCAGATAGGCCTCGATGACTTTTTTATTGTTTTGGATTTCGGACGGTGTGCCCTCGGCGATCTTCTCACCAAAGTTAAGCACGACGATCCGGTCCGATATAGTCATAACGGCGGGCATGTCATGCTCCACCAACAACACAGTAACGCCACGGTCCCGCACGTTTTTAATCAACTTAACCATGTTCATGGTTTCATCATGATTCATCCCGGCGAAAGGCTCGTCAAGCAACAGAACTTTCGGATCCGTGGCCAAGCCAATCGCAATCCCCAGCGCCCGAAGGTGTCCCTGTGGCAGGTTCGACGCCTGCTCATTGCGGATGTCGCTAAGGCCAAGGAAGTCGATCAACTCGTCAGCATTTTTGCCGAACTCCAAGATGTCGTTCTTCGCCGCTTTGGTCCCGAGAAAATACCCCGTGAGCGACGCCTTGGAACGCAGATGCTGAGATACGATCACAGATTCGCGCACGGTCATGCTTTTGAAAATCGTGGTCTCCTGAAATGTCCGCACAACGCCTTTACGGGCGACAATGTGGGGCTTCAGGTTAGAAATTCGCTCGCCCTCGAATATCACCTCGCCACTGGTTGTGGGCACGAAGGATGAAATCATCTTGAACAGCGTCGACTTTCCGGCACCATTTGGTCCGATTACCGACAGTATCTCGTCTTTATCCACATCAAAGCTGATGTTGTTATTGGCTATCAGTCCACCATATTTTTTGGTGACGTTTTTAACTTGAAGTATCGGGCTCATTTCCCACCCCCGCTTGGCTTTTTGAAACTAATGCTTAGTAGCCCATTAGGCAGGAAGCGGATCAACAGTATCATCGCAGTTGCATATATTAGCATTTGGTATTTGCCTGCAGCAAACAACAGGTCCCAGCCAAAGTAGAGAGTCAGCGTGCCGAGCATGGGACCGAACACATACCCCAGACCACCCAAGAAAGTATTGAGCATGAAGTTGATCGAATCTGCCACGACAAATGTTGACGGATACACAGATTGCGCGATCGAACCAAACATCGCCCCGCCAATTCCGCCAAAAAACGACGCAATCGCGAATATGACAATGCGGATATATGCGATGTTAACCCCAACGGAGGCAGCCAACTCTTCGTTCTGCTGCATCGAACGGCACAAATGTCCTAGACGCGTATTGGACAGACGATAAAGCGCGGCAAAGACAATCACCATTAAAATACAGGCGGTCACATAGAACGCCAATCTGGTGTTTTCCATCGAGCCAAAATCCGGGATGATGGTCATGCCGAAGATTGAAACACCACCAGGGAGCGGAATGGAAGAGATACCCCGCGCCCCGTTGGTGATCGGCAATGCCAACGCTGTTAACGTTCCGACCTGTGTCATAACCAACGTAATCATCGCAAAGTATACGCCCCGAAGTCTTAGGATCGGCAGCCCAATCAGAATGCCCGCTCCGGCAGCAAACAGACCAGCGAGTGGCAGGGACAACCAAAAAGACATGCCCGCTTTGGTAACCAGAATAGCAGACACATAGGCCCCTACCAGAGCGAACGCACCCTGACCGATGTGTATTCGGCCAATGTAAAACGTTAGCCACACTCCGGCACTGGCAATCGAAAGCAGTGCTACGGACGTCAGGGTGAAGTAGAAGTCCCAACGG
This sequence comes from Paracoccaceae bacterium, assembly GCA_050256375.1. Taxonomy (GTDB): domain Bacteria; phylum Pseudomonadota; class Alphaproteobacteria; order Rhodobacterales; family Rhodobacteraceae; genus NORP23. The sequence continues at coordinate 3,592 of JBBWVU010000050.1, forward strand.
CCTGTTATCTTGATAATCAAAGGCACGGCCACGAATACTCCGAACAGGAATATAGCGACGCCAACGATTTGCTTTATTGAAAAGTTTTTCATGTCATCAGCCCCAAGGTTTACCCATCAAGCCATTCGGTCGGACAGCGAGGAATATCATTAGGGAAACAAAGATTACCAGATAGGTAATGTCTCCGTATGCAGCCAGTAGTACGAGGCCCGCAGCCTCCATAAACCCGAGGATAATACCTCCGGCAATCGCACCAGAGATAACACCGGCACCGCCGATCATCACCATCATGAATGCCTTGATCGAGGTTGGCCCACCCATACCAAGATTGACCCCGGTAATTGTCACCAGAAGCCCGCCAACCAAACCGGCCAGCATCGCGCCAAGAGCGAACCCGACCATTGAGTAACGGTCCACATTAACGCCCATCAGCTCGGCTGCGACGCGGTCTTGTGCTAACGCCCGCAGTGCGCGACCAGTTTTACTGTATTGCATAAATCCAATGAAGGTCACGACGGAAAGGATCGCCAGAACTGTAATTAGAATCCGGTCATAAGGCATGACGATCTTCCAATCCCAGTTGAAAACTCCGTCAACGATTTTCGGAACACCGCGCTGTTTTTCACCAAAGACCAGAAGAATAATTGCATCTAGAAGGAAGGCAATACCAGCTGCGAGGAGCATGGTACTTTCAACGCGCGCCGATTTTTTTATCACCGGTCCAAATAAGAATTTTTCGATTAACGCACCTAAGATAGCCAGCGTCACACAGGACGCCAAAAGAGCAAATACAAAGGGAATACCCATCTGCCCGTAAAATGTGTAGGTGATGAATCCGCCGATCACGTACATCTGCCCGTGGGCAAAGTTGAGGACATTCATCAATGCAAAAATCAAGGTAAGTCCCAGCGCGATCATCGCATATTGAGCCCCCAAATAAATGCCGTTTGCCAATATCTGCTCCATTAGTGCGCCTTTTGTTTTTGTGGTAATCCCCGGGCAGCAAAGCCCGGGGTAGTTGTTGTTATGCGAGGTTGAGTTTAGTCAACTTGTGCAACGAACAGAGTCTCGAACACACCATTTTGGTAAACGTTAACCACAAGTGGAACCGCTACTTGACGACGTTGACCAAAGGAAGTCATACCAACATAGTGCAGAACAGCATCGCCGTTCATATACATGTTAGGAGCTTCAAAAGTGTCCATAGTTGTTTTGAACTCTTCCACGTCAGTGATCGCTGCCGGATTGGCTTTGAGTGTTTCAAGGATATACTCAAGTGCATAGACCTTGGTGTTGGACTCGTCGTTATACTCGCCAAACATCGCGGTATAGCGTTCTACGAATTCAATCATCATTGGCGAAGCCAACTCAGGCGTGGAAGCACCACCAACCGAGATGAAGCCATTTGCCAAATCACCAGCACCCTCGGCCAGAACGCCTGCATCCTGTGCAGTCTCTGTCGAGATCAAGCCGGTAAAGCCAAGCTCACGAGCCGAACGGATCAGCTGAGGTGCATTAGCCGGAGCCACACCGGACAGAACCAGAAGGTCAGGACGTTTGCGCATGACAGGTGTTAGAACCGGAGTAAAGTCGGTTGTATCAACTTGATAGGTCACGCTACTTGAGACAACTTCGAGCCCCAAAGCTTCGGCGACGGCAATACCACCTTCACGCTGTGACAGCGGGTCGGATTCGTTGGCTGCAACAAAAGCTACGGTTTTAACACCTTCGTTTTCCATCAGGTACTTATAGATTGCAGGGCCAGACTGGTAGTTGGCAACCATACCCAGAACCGCATTTGACGCAGGCGGCGTATAAAGCGATTTAGGGAAAGCGTAAGGAAAATACATAATCCCGTTTGCCTCGGCCACAGGCCGCACAGCAGCCGCGCCATCGTCCACGTTAGGACCAACAACATAGTGGATATCGGCTTGCGCCATCCGCTCCATGCCCGCAATTGCCCGTTTCGGATCTTTTTGGTCATCAAACGAAACAATTTCGATGTCGTAGATTACGCCACCGATTTCATAGCCACCTTCTTCATTTATCCAGGCAGCACGCGTTTCCATGGAGCGTTGGTTCGAAATCCCCCACGAGGCCGCTGGGCCGCTGGTTACGCCAACAAATCCAATCTTTAAAACTGGGTTCTCGGCCATGGCAACAGTTGAAAACGCTGTTAGTGCAACAGCAGTCAACGTGCCTTTGAGTAATGTTCTACGTTTCATGTTTTCCTCCCATTAAGTTTTTAAATGCCGGAAAAATTACCCCCCGACTCAACCGAAAATCAGAACCTCCGAAGATTCGATCTGCTTTCACTCAACGAGTGTTAACAATTATTGTCAACATTTTTATCATGAAGTATCAACATTATTATGTGGTTTCGTTTACAGTATTTTAGTGTATGCTTCCTTATCAAGCAAAGCGTACCCCAATAAAAACAGTAGATTGGCAAATTAAATTGGCCCCAGACAAAAAAGCGATAGCGAAACTATTTGCATCAGACCCAGAAGAACAAGTCATAGTTGATCGTATATATTCTGCTGTCATGGAGCAGCGCTTGGCCCCGAGTACCAAACTGAGCGAGTCACAATTATGTAAAAGCTTCGGCGTTGGTCGAATGCGCGTACGTCGTGCGCTTCTATTGTTGGCCAGCCAGGGAATTGTTGATTTACAGTCCAATCGAGGTGCTTTTATTGCCTGTCCAGATGCTAAGGACGCTGCCAATGTTTTTGAAGCGCGGCTAATGATAGAGCCCGGTCTGATTAGCAAAGTTGCTTGCATCATCGAGAAGAATGATCTTGAGGGTATGAAGGAACATATAGCTATGGAGAAGGCGGCGCGCAGCTGTGCGGACCGAACCGAGATCATCCGCTTGTCTGGTGAGTTCCACGTAAAATTGGCAGCCCTTAGTGGAAACAAAGTCCTCGCTAGAATGATTGGGGAACTTGTGACCCGAACCTCACTGATCGTAGGTCTATTCGGAGATTCAGGCAAATCGTCATGTCCTGACGACGAACACGCTAAAATTCTCGGTGCAATCGAATCAGGGGATTCTATTTTGGCTGAAAAGCTAGTTTGCCACCACCTTAATCACATTCAAGATGGGTTGGATCTAACGACAAGCAAACCCGATTTACCTGATCTAATGAAAATTTTAGGCTGAAAAAAATGACACCAACACAGTATATCCGCGCGACTTAGATGGCTACGGCCCCGAGAAACCAACAGCTAAATGGCCTGACGCGCAGTATCGCCGGATAAGCGGCGTTTACCGGCTTCAAGGAATTCCTTGGACCAACTGTAATACAGGCTTTCGGCTATACCTTCACGGCGGCACAACGTAGAAATGCTCTCTTCACCTCGAAGCCCCGCTAGAACAATGCGGATTTTCTCTTCGGCGGAATAGGTTTGACGTGTCTTGCGGCGAATGGTCCTCACCAGCTTGTCGGCGGCAGCTTTCGACTGCCCGGATTTCTTGTTCATCTTCACTCCTCAGTGGTTACGATGAGCCAGAAACACTCTCTTAGTAAATGGCGCTATTTGGACCCATAGGCGCTGACGTTAGACAATGTCCGTCGTCAGGGTTTTTGGGACCAATGGCTGCCTAAACTAAGAGAGTGTTCGGCTCTGTAGATATGTTGTTACTCGCGGGACATTTCCAATAACCTCCCACCTTTGGGAAGAAGGAGATGTCCATGAACAAGGATCAACGCGAGATACAGCGCAAATTACGGATACTTCGACACGCAGAAGAAACTGGGCATGTAGCCAAGACCTGCAGATATTTCGGGATCAGCCGATCC
>JBBWVU010000051.1:0-11044 GCA_050256375.1 Paracoccaceae bacterium
GGAAAGTCAGCTTTGCGCCACTGTCAGTCGTTACCTGATAAGCACCGATGTGCTGTGTGATACCGCCGGCTTCACCAGATACAACATTCGCTTTGCGGATTGCGTCCAGAAGCGAAGTTTTACCGTGGTCAACGTGACCCATGATAGTGATGATCGGCGCGCGTGGTTTAAGGTTCGCTGTATCCTCTTCCTCGACAACGAGAACATCCTCGACGTCGGCATCGGAAACACGGACAACCTTGTGGCCGAATTCTTCGATGATCAGCTCGGCTGTATCGGCGTCGATTGTTTCGTTCATTGTCGCCATGATGCCGTTAGTCATCAGCGCCTTTACCACGGCTGCGACTTTCTCGGTCATACGGTTGGCGAGTTCCTGAACCGTGATGGTTTCAGGCAACTGCACATCGCGAGCGATTTTTTCGTGCTCGATCGGACCGCGAAGTTTCGCTTTTTCGCGCGCGGCACGACGTTTCATCGCAGCCATCGAGCGGTGCTTGTTGCCACCGCCACCAAGTGCTTGATTGATTGTCAGCTTACCGGAACGACGGCGATCATCGCCACCACGACCGCGGGGCTGTTTTTTATCGGGCTGACGCGGTGGAGTCGCTTTTTTCAGGTTCGGACCTAAGCGACCAGCCTCGGCGCGAGTAGCACCAGCTTGAGCGGCAGCTGTATCCTGCGCTGTGTCAGCTTTTGGCGCACGTGCAGGTTTTTCTTCTTTCGCGGCGGCCTTGGCTTTAACTTCTTCTTCGACTTTTACGCGGGCTTCTTCAGCCTCACGCTGTTTGCGAATTTCTTTTTCTGCTACTTCACGTGCAACTGTTTCTTTTTCAGAACGACGGCGGTTACGTTCAGCTTCGCGTGCATCGCCTGTGGCTTTTTCTTTGGCCTGACGTTCAGCTTCCATCGCTTGTGCTGCTTCCAGCGCTTTACGACGACGGGCCAATTCCCCATCAGATACGCCAACGGAGGACGTACGGCGCCCGCCGGGTTTACCGGAGGCTGCACCAGGTTTTGGCACCATCACACGCTTGCGTTTGGTTTCGACAACGACCGCCTTGGTGCGGCCATGGCTAAAGCTTTGGCGCACAGTTCCGGGACCACCACTTAGACTAAGTGTTTTGCCCTTGCCGTCGTTATCTTTTGAATCGCTCATTCTTGTCTGTACCTTTCAGTGCGAGGACACTCCTCGCTAATCCATCAAGCCCCGTCGGGCCTTATTCGCTTCGCAAACCCTTAAGTCGGTTCGCATCATAAAGGACTCGGTTTGTGATGCCGTCCTTCATCATGGCGGCATGTATCACAGTATCTCGTCCAAAGGCCATGCCCAATTCGCTGCTTGTTAGGCAATCGATCAAGGTTTCCGGCCCATCTGGCGGCCTGAGCGCAGTTTTGCCCCGTTCCGAGCCATCCGAAGCTTGCAAAAGAACGACGGCTTTCTCGTCGATTAGCCACGTTTTAACCTTCTCAAGCCCCGCCACCGCACGACCAGCCTTACGACCCATCGACAGCATATCAACGACGCGACGTGCCAGAAGACCCTCAACCTGATCAGTCAATCCAGCGTCTGCTTTCACCGGGGCTTTGGCAGCACGGGCGAACAAGCCCTTGGCGACAGCCTCGTCAATCGTGGTACGGCTGGCCGAGACCCAAATGCCCCGACCTGGAAGCTTTTCCAGTACATCGGGAATAACCTGATCATCCGGACCGACGACAAAACGGACAAGGCCCGATTTGCCTTCGGATTCACGAGTGACGATGCAACGACGCTCGTCTTCCGATCTAGGTTTTTTCCAATGTACTTCGTTCACTTCGTTTCCTTCCGCGGCCTTCGTATCAGGCTTCGGCCTCTGTTGCTTCTTCAGCTTCTTCAGCGGCCGCTGCTTCGGCATCTTCGGCCAACATCTCTTCGGTTACCCAGCCCAGCGCCAGACGCGCGTTCATGATCAACGCTTGCGCCTCTTCCAGACCAACGTCGAATTGCTCCAGCAGGCCGTCATCTTTAACGCGCTTGCCTTCAACGGTTGTGTAACCACCAGCCAGTTCCCAATCCGCGCAAGTCGCGAAATCTTCGAGTGTCTTGATGCCGTCTTCTGCCAGAACCGCAAACATCTGAGGTGTCAGACCTTCGTAATCGAACAGGCTTTGTTCAACGCCCAGCTCTTTGGCTTTCTCGATTGCCTTGGTATTGATCTCGTCCAGACATTCGCGGGCACGGGCCTGCAAATCTTCGGCGATCGCTTCTTCTAAGCCTTCGATTGTCAAAAGTTCGTCGATTTCAACAAAGGCAACTTCTTCGAGAGTAGCAAAGCCCTCGGATACCAACAATTGCGCGACCAGTTCGTCCACGTTCATTGTTTCCATGAACAAGGTCGTGCGGGCAGCGAATTCGGCCTGACGGCGTTCGGATTCTTCCGCCTCGGTCATGATGTCGATATCAAAGCCTGTGATCTGGGATGCCAAGCGCACGTTTTGACCACGACGGCCAATTGCTAACGAAAGTTGATCTTCGGGCACAACCACTTCGATGCGGTCGGCCTCTTCGTCCAGAACAACCTTGGAAACCTCGGCAGGCTGCAGGGCGTTCACGAGGAACGTCGCTGCATCGTCATTCCAAGGAATGATGTCGATTTTCTCGCCCTGCAGCTCGTTCACAACGGCCTGAACACGCGAACCACGCATACCAACACATGCCCCAACCGGATCGATCGAGTTGTCATAAGAAATCACACCAATCTTGGCGCGCGAACCCGGGTCACGGGCGACGGCTTTGATTTCGATGATACCATCGTAAATTTCAGGCACTTCCATTTTGAACAGCTCGGCCAAGAATTCCGGCGCTGTACGCGAAAGGAAAATCTGTGGGCCGCGAACCTCAGCACGCACATCACGGATGTATGCACGAACACGGTCGCCAGAGCGGAAAGCCTCGCGGTTGATAAGTTGGTCGCGACGCAGAACTGCTTCGCCACGGCCTACGTCTACGATCACGTTGCCGTATTCGACACGCTTAACAGCACCGTTGATGATCTCGCCAACGCGGTCTTTGAATTCTTCGAACTGGCGCTCACGCTCGGCTTCGCGAACCTTTTGCATGATAACCTGTTTCGCGGATTGCGCAGCGATACGGCCAAAGTCCATTGGTGGAAGCGGGTCGGACAGAACTGTACCAATCTCGGCGTCGGCCTGAATTTCTTTGCCTTCCGCCAGCGTTAATTCAGTCCACTGGTTTTCAACTTCCTCAACGATCGTACGGCAACGCTTCATGGTCAGCTCGCCAGTTTTGCGGTCGATTGTTGCACGGATGTCGTACTCAGCGCCGTAACGCGAGCGCGCTGCTTTGCCGAGGCTCTCTTCCATCGCGCCGATAACCAGATCGGGGTCGATCATTTTCTCGCGCGCTACTGCGTCAGCGATCTGCAACAACTCCAACCGGTTTGCACTGGTAATAGCCATAATTTATTCCTCTTCCGTGTCGGAATTTTCTTCCGTTTGAATTTCATCAAATTTCGATTCGTCGAGATCAACAGCTTTGCGGGCTTTCAATGTCTCGGCGATAAGTTCGTCCGTTAGCAGCAGCTTGGCTTCGGTAATCCAGTCGAATTCCAGTCCGATAGTGCCTTCGGGTATTTCAATCAGGATTTCGTTACCCTCAACGCCACGCAGAGTGCCATTGAAACGCTTGCGGCCGTCGATAAGCTCGCTGGTCAGCAGCTTCACCTCATACCCCTCGAACGTCTCGAAATCCTTCAGACGCGTCAGCGGGCGGTCGATACCGGGGCTGGAAACTTCCAGCGCATACTCGCCCTCAATCGGGTCTTCGACGTCCAGCACAGCGGACAGGGCGTGGGAAATATCGGCGCAATCGTCGACGTCAATGCCACCATCAGGCTTATCGGCCATAATCTGCAAAATCATGATTTTACCGGAGATCAGGCGCAAACGCACCAGCTCATACCCCAGATCCTCGATCGCGGGGGTAACAATTTCGGCCAGACGAACGTCGATGGCAGTTTTGGCAATAAGGTCGGACATATCTCTCCAAGCACAAAAAAACGGGCGCGCGGCCCGTTACAATTTCCGGTGGAAGCATGGGGGTGGAAGCCAATCTTGCCGCTGTTGATTTGGGATATACGCCCAGAGTCGCAGGATTGCAAGAGCTGCCTTAACGTGGATCCAAACCTTTAAAGAACAGGTCCTCGAGGAACTTGCTGCCGGTCGTGATCGGATCGGGGTCCTGATCCCCCAAAACTGACCGCATCTGAGTGGCAAAGTCGGCGTAATGTTGCGTAGTGGCCCAGATCGAGAAAATCAGGTGATAGGGATCCACCTTGGCTAAACGATCCTCGTCCATCCAAGCTCGAAACATTTTGACGGTACGATCTACAAGAGTTTTCAACGAACCGTCTAGTTCATTGGACAGACGCGGCGCACCGTTCAGGATTTCAATGGCAAACAGGCGACTTTCACGTGGGAATTTTCGGGAAAACTCCATCTTTTCGCTGATGTAGCCCATGATTTCGGTATGCGGATCACCCAATGGGTCAATACCCTCAAGAGGCTGCAACCAGATTTCCAGAAGGCGGTTCAACAATGTCCGGTAGATAACTTCCTTACCGGAATAATAGTACAGCATATTCGGCTTTGACAGTCCTGCAACTGTCGCAATCTGATCCAGCGTTGTACCCCGGAATCCGTTTTCCGAGAATACCTGCAATGCGGCATCCAGAATAAGTTCGCGTTTCTCCCGCTGGATGCGCGTGTCTTTAGTGACCACAAGATACTCTCCCGATTATTTCGGCGAGCTTACTGCATTCCCGATCATGAACACAATCAGAAGTCGCGATTACGCCAAGACGCTTTCGCGTTTATCATCGCGGCCACTTGCAGCACAGTAATATTGGGCAATTATACGCAGACCTCTGGGTCAAATCTTGATTAATCCAAGTTTCTCGCTGTCATAATAACGCCAATTCATAAGGATAGCTGCAACAGCCAAACCGATGGCCAGACCACCCCAAATTCCTTGGCCACCGAAATCCAACACGAACCCAAGTATATACGCCGCAGGGGCGCCCACCGCCCAATAGCTGAAAATCGCGATCACCATGGGGATACGGGTGTCCTTCATCGCGCGCAATAAACCCGCGCCAAGGACTTGCAGTGTATCCACGATCTGGAACGCTGCTGCCACCGCCAACAAGGGCGCACCATACGCCAGAATCAACACTGCATCCGAACTTGATTTATCAAGATACATCGAGATCAGCGGACCTGGGAACAGCACAAATACGGTGGCAGATAGGAAGGCAAAGCCGACCCCTGTCACCAGAATAACTTTTCCGACCCTGCTTATCGCAATCACGTCTTTACGCCCGATAGCACGCCCAAGCCGCACTGTTCCGACCTGCGAAAAGCTGAACGGGATCATGAACGCCATCGAAGCAATCTGCAACGCGATGCCGTGGGCCGCCAGCTCGATTGTGCCTATCCAGCCCATCATCACCGAGGCCACTGCAAACAATCCAACCTCGGCCAAAATCGTTAAACTGATGGGCAGGCCAAGCCGCAACACATCGCGGAATGCGGCCCAGTCTGGCCGCCAGAACCGCACGAAAATTTCATGCTCGCGCAATTCAGGCACCTTGAGGCAATATACCATCAGCGCTGCCGTCATGATGAAATTTGTAACAAGGCTTGCAACGGCTGCTCCGGCAAGTTCCATTCTGGGCATGCCAAAATTACCGAAAATAAATGCATAGTTCAGGAATGCGTTGATTCCGACGCCAGCAAGAGTAACCCAGAGCACAATTTGCATACGCTCCAAAGCTGACAGATAGGACCGCAGTACGGTTACAATCAGCACCGGGAAGATCGACCATTGGACTACACGCACGTATTCTTGTGCCATGCTGGCGAGTTCCGGTTTTTGTCCGATCGCCAATAGCATTACTTCGGCATTCCACAGAACAGGCATCATTAGCGCGCCGTAGATCATCACAATCCAGAACCCCATCCGAACCGAGCGCCTGAGGCTGCGCGGATCATCCTCGCCAGCCGCCTGTGCTGCCATTGGCATAACCGCCGAGCCCAACCCGAATCCGACGACAAGAACCACAAAGAACATCGTGGTCGCCAGAACCGACGCCGCCAACGTTTCAGCGCCAAGCCAGCCGAGCATAACCGTATCGATAAAGTGGATACCTTGTTGCGCCAACTGTGTTCCGATAATTGGCAAGCCAAGAGTCATCGTCGCGCGAAAATGCGCGGGCCAGCTGTTATCCTGCGCCTGTGCAGGTGGGTTTGTGTTTATCGATGTCATTGTTTCACCATGTGATACGCCGCGATTCAATTTCGGGCGATCACGCGACGCTATCAGAATTCCCCACAGGTTCGCCACCAAAATCTGTTAGTAGATTGCAACCTGACCACTTGTTCCTAAGGAACACCGCCGCTAGTATTCCCGAAAATTCATTTCGAGGTTTGAATGCCCCTTTTCCGCACCATGCTAATGGCCACAATAGTGTTCTTTGCCGACCGCATTTCAAAATGGATTGTTGTTGAATACATGGACTTGTCAGCGCGTTTTTATATCGAGGTATACCCTCCGCATATCAACTTTATGATGGCGTGGAATGAAGGGATCAACTTCGGGCTGTTCGGCTCGAACGACGATCTCACACGATACTTTTTGATTGCGATCGCGATTTCCATTGCTGTGGGTCTAGTGTTCTGGGTCCGAAACAAGGACGGCTGGTTGGTGCCGCTTTGCGTGGGCGCAATTATTGGCGGCGCCTTGGGTAACGTGCTGGATCGGGTGGTTTATGGCGCAGTTGCCGATTTTCTTAATATGACGTGCTGTGGGATCACTAATCCCTTTGCGTTTAACATTGCGGATGTAGCGATATTTGCTGGCGCCCTCGGGTTAATCATCTTCGCGGACCCTAAACGAAAACGCTAGAATCCAGCGTGGCAGAATCGGCGGCGAGATGCTACACTTAGTAGTATGAACGCGCCCAACCCCAACATACCCTCTGACCGGCGGCCTATACGGCAGCTTGACGATGCTGCGGCCAACCGGATCGCGGCGGGCGAGGTGGTGGAACGCCCTGCCTCGGCGGTCAAGGAACTTGTGGAAAATGCGCTGGATGCAGGGGCAACGCGGATTGATATTGCCCACGCGGATGGTGGCAAAACACTGATACGGGTGACTGACAACGGGTTTGGTATTCCAGCGGATGAACTGGTACTGGCCTTGTCACGTCACGCAACCTCAAAAATCGACGGTTCGGATTTGCTGAACATTCATTCGTTCGGGTTTCGCGGCGAGGCTTTGCCTTCGTTGGGGGCTGTCGGACGATTAACTATTACTTCGCGTTTTAATGGTTCCTCCGAAGCCGCCCGCATATCCGTAAACGGCGGAGCAATTGGCCCAGTTGAGCCGGCCGCACTGACGGTGGGCACGGTCGTGAAATTGCGCGATCTGTTCCACGCCACCCCTGCCCGCCTGAAGTTCATGCGAACTGACCGCGCCGAAGCGCAGGCGATTGGCGACGTTATCAAGCGCCTCGCGATGGCCGAACCGCATGTGGGTTTCACCCTGCGCGACGTTACTGGCGGCGGCGAGGGTCGGGTGACCTTTCGGGCTGATCCGCAGACAGGCGATATGTTTGATGCATTGATTGGACGGCTTCGTGGGATTCTTGGTGCAGATTTTACGACGAACGCGATGCGGATTGAAGCCGAGCGCGAAGGGCTGTTGCTGACAGGATACGCCGCACTGCCCACCTATTCCCGTGGCGCGGCAGTCGCGCAGTTCTTCTTTGTTAATGGCCGACCCGTTAAGGACAAACTGCTGACTGGAGCACTTCGTGGGGCATATTCAGACTTCCTGAGCCGTGACCGCCACCCCGCCGTCGCCCTATTCCTGTCCTGCGATCCGGAACGTGTGGACGTCAATGTCCACCCGGCCAAATCCGAGGTGCGATTCCGCGAACCGGGCCTAGCACGGGGTTTGATAGTCTCGGCGTTGAAACATGCGTTGGCCGAGGCGGGGCATCGCGCCTCAACAACAGTTTCCGATGCAACACTTGGCGCGATGCGGCCAGAATCTCCGCAAGGGCGCGTTTACCAAATGGACTGCGCCTCGCAATCCGCGTTGCGTGGAGCTTACCAATTACAGCAACCGATACAACAAGTTGGCTTTCAGGATGGTTTCACAGACTTCAATCATGCCTCTGGCCGCGTCGAGCCAGAAGCCGTTGTTGACGAAGGTAACGAGGCGCTGCCGCTGGGGGCTGCTCGCGCACAGTTGCATGAAAATTATATCATCGCGCAAACCAACGACGGCATGATCCTTGTTGATGCCCACGCCGCGCATGAACGAATGGTATACGAGCGGTTGAAAAAGCAAATAGCTGAAAAAGGTGTCGCCGCGCAGGCGTTGCTGATCCCCGAGATTGTTGAAATGTCCGCTGATGATATATCACGGTTGCTGACCGCGGCCGATGACCTGACCGCGCTTGGCCTGACTATCGAGCCCTTCGGCGGCAACGCTATATGCGTGCGCGAAACTCCGGCGATCCTGGGCGAGGTTAACGCCCGTGCCATGATTGAGGACATCGCTGACGAACTTGCCGACCTTGGCCAAACCCAGACGGTCAAAGACCGGATCGAGGCAATCTTGTCTCGCGTTGCCTGCCATGGCTCGGTCCGTACTGGCCGCAGGATGTCAGCCCCTGAAATGAACGCCCTGCTGCGCGAAATGGAAGCAACACCGCATTCCGGGCAATGCAACCATGGCCGCCCCACCTATGTTGAGCTAAAGATGAGCGACATTGAACGCCTGTTCGGGCGCACTTAACGGAGGCTTCCATGCCTGAGACAACGCTGTCTAACCACCCGCTGCGCTATGAATTAAGCAACGAACTGCATGCGCGCCCGTTCCCTGAACTAAAAGCGCCGTGTCGTGCGGCATTCCTCGCGATCAAAAAGCCGAGCAAGGCGGTAGAGCGAGATCGCGCACTAGATCGTAAACATCTAACCGATTTACTGGACCGACACGGTGTGGCGCATCCATCATCCGATGCGGATCACTATTCCGGCCAACTGGGCCATGGTTTCCTGAAATGGGAGATGCACACCGAATTTGTGACCTATACGATTTTTACCGATACGGTTGCTGAAACGCCTTTTGATCCGTCAGTATTTTCGATCTTCCCCGAAGACTGGCTGGCGGATGCGCCCGGCGCGGTGCTAACGTCGGCGCTGGTGAGAGTTGAGGAATACAAAGACGACGACGACCTCGATGACATTCTAAACACCAAAATACCGCACTGGTTTGTGCCGGAAAGCCTTGCCGCATCACATGTGATTGATGGCGAGGCAATTATCGCCGGTGATTTCCGCATTGACGAGGCCGGGTACGTTCGATTTGCAGTTCTGACAAAGCCGGACATCGGTCTGCGCCGCCTGGGGCGAATCGTGCAAAGGCTGTTGGAAATTGAAACGTATAAATCCGCGTCGATGCTGACGTTGCCAATCGCAAAAAACGTTTCGCGACGGGTTTCGAAGTTGGACGAGAACTTGACCGAAATAGTACAACAAATGGCCGAAGGCGACGGTGGTGAAATCGAAACGCTAGACCGTCTGCTGATCATGGCCGCCGAGATCGAGTTGCTGTCGTCCTCCACAGCTTTCCGGTTCGGTGCAGCCGGCGCTTATGAGGCAATCGTAACCCGTCGCATTTCAGTTTTGCGCGAAGAACGCCTAAAAGGGCGGCAACTGTTTAGCGAATTCATGACTCGTCGCTATGATCCTGCGATGCGAACATGTCGATCTGCCCAGCAACGCCTGACCGATTTGTCAGCGCGTGCCGAACGTGCTGCGAACCTGTTGCGGACCCGCGTTGATGTTGCCTCTGCCGAGCAGAACCACGAAGTGCTGAAACAGATGGACCGCCGCGCCGCGCTTCAACTTCGGTTGCAAGAAACGGTCGAGGGGCTTTCTGTTGTCGCCATCAGTTATTACGCGGTTAGCTTGGCGGGGCACCTTCTGACTCCGCTGGGTTATAAATACGGCTATGACAAGACAGTTGTTCTAGCCGTGGTTACTATACCTATAGTTGGATTTGTACTCGCCACGTCACGCCGCATTCATAAAAAATTAGGACGTTAGCCCGTATACTGTCTTCTGACGCAAAATTGCGTGTGGTTGAACTTTTAACCCGTTACTATATGATTACGTGTAGTATAGTATCAGAAGTTGAGCGTATTTGTGCTTAGTAACAACTTTTGTAACTAGTTTTCCAAAACACATATTAGGGTAATTGTTTCAATTATAACGCGTTGAATCAATGGGGCATATTGGAATTGGGTATATATTATGACGAATACTAGCCTGCAGATCGGCTTGACTGCTCGTGTAAAAAAACTGATACGCAATTTCAGCGATGACAGTGGCGCTACAACAGTGGAATTTGTCCTCTGGGTGCCGGTGTTTATGTTTATTTTGATGATTACAGTGGATGTAAGCCTGCTGTTCTTGCGTCAATCCAACTTATGGTATGTGGCGCGCGACGTAGCGCGTCAGGCCTCTATCCGGCAGATCACCGACATTGATGTGTTGAAAGAGCGCGCTGAAACCCAAGGGACGTTTGGCGGGGATCGCCCTTCGGCTGCGGGTTCAGAAATAACTGCGCAAACGGTAACTGTCGTATTACGGGTGAAAATGGTGAAAGTCGGTATATTTGGTATCTTAAATATTGGTGGAAGAGCTATCAACGTTGGAAACGAAGGTGATTTGATTGCTTATGTTACCCAGCGTCTTGAACCTATTTAATCGCATTTGGGGGATACCAAAATGCAAACCTTTATTCGAAAAACTGTAAGGTGCGGTTACTCGAGAGACATCCTATTTGTTGATTATAGCTTTTCTCTGAGTGCTTCGTAAGGGGTTTTTCCGGCATGTGCGCCATGCGGCCTGTGGAAGTTGTAAAAGCGTTCCCATTCGTCGAGTTTTGCTTCGAGGTCAACGTCGCCTTTGT
>JBBWVU010000052.1:0-8846 GCA_050256375.1 Paracoccaceae bacterium
CTACATGCCCAGTTTCTTCTGCGTGCCGCAGTATCCGTAATTTGCGCTGTCTCTCGCGTTGGTCCTTGGTCATGAACATCTCCTTCTTCCCAGAAATGGGAGATTAATGGAAATGTCCCGCGAGTAACGGCATATCTACAGGCGAAAACACCTGCGAGATGCGCTTTACATGCCTGCGGTTGTCGCCGCGCGGCATAATCCAGATATGAAGCGGTTTTATGAGCGACTCATCGATGCAGGCAAACCCGCGAAAGTTGCCTTTACGGCCATCATGCGGAAGCTTATTCTGTTGGCCAATTTACTGATAAAACAAAATCGGAAGTGGGTTCAAATCAAAGCTTGATTAAGACGGATACTATTCTATTCCAAATACTCTGACGACGGACATTCTACCGAAGAGTAGCATCCAACATTATAAGTATCCAAAGTTTCCCATTTTGACGGTTTTTACAAAAAACAGTTCGACTATCGCAAACAATTAGGTTCTGATGGATCTAGTGTTAGTTGTTACACGATTTGATTTACTAAAAAGTAGAGTTGTTTTGGGTCAAAATGTAACAATTATACGTTGATATGTTGAGGGTCGATTTTGGATGATTATAAACATCAAAATAGGATTCAATAATTGTAGACGCGGTGATGACGTGCTCTGGGACGGTTTCAAAACCTTCGGCCCAATAACGGACCACTTCACCTGTATCCCAAGCATATTCCTTCCACACAATTACGGTTTACTCTTGGGTGAAAATAACACCTTCTTGAAACGGTTGCGCTTTCAGGCGGCGGGGCTTGGTGGCTTTACCACCTGTAGATTTGGATGATTTGGTCATTTGATAATTTCTATTCTTGGAATGAGTTTCAGGGATATTTGACTTCAATGAAACTGGCGCAATCAATAGCTCAGCAGCATTGATGTTCAGCGCACTCGCGACCCGCTCAACCATGTCGAGACTGGCTGCAAATTTGGCGTTTTCCAGCTTTCCTAAATAGCCTCGGTTGACCCCCGCAGTATGAGCAAGAGCCTCTTGGCTAATCCCGCGCGCACGACGAATTCTTTGAATATTGAGGCCAACCTGGTCACGTAGTTTCATATGGCGAAAAGGGCCACATTGACGGATATTTAGTCACGTAAAATACTATACATTCGACGTGAAAATTCAGATAAATACGCTTGATATTAAACGATTATTCCAAAAAAAGAAAAAAGGTAGCACCGATTTAATCGGCGCCACCAGTGCATCGCCCCTAGGGAGGATTTGTAGGGCGAATTCAATGAGGCAATTTTTAGCCGCATAAGGATACTTGTGTGAATTGTAGACCGCAATTTGCAACCTGATTTCAACTGTGGCGAGGTCAATCCCCAACGCCTTGGCTATACCAACTCTGTAGGCTGGATCAGCTTTGTAGCAACTCACAATGCACAGATGTTGAATTTCAAGTCTGGCGGCCCCTATTGAATGTGCTGTGTTTTCAAACAGTATCTGCTTTTGCTCAGAGGACATCAGGTTAAACTTGCTCAATTCGTTTTCCTGTAGCCTCGTCAAACAGGTGTATTACATCTGGCGACAGGAATAAATTTAGATTTTGGTTTGACCTGAATTCACGAATACCCTCCAGTCTTACTACGATATCCACGCCTCCGGGTAACTTACCGTGAACAAGTGTATCTGCGCCAAGCTTTTCCACGATTTTCACGGTTAGATTCATGGTATGGTCTGCATCAGATTCCGTAGAAATATGTTCCGGACGGATACCCAATATGACAGATTTCCCGGCGAACTGAGAAAGCGTACTCCTTAATTTAATCGCTCCAGCACCACCGCCTAATATTACGGCACTGCCTGTGCCATCAATTGTTGCACTCATTAGGTTCATGGATGGCGAGCCAATGAAACCGGCGACGAACACAGAAGCAGGTTGTTCGTATATCGCAATCGGAGTGCCAAGTTGTTCGACGTAACCGCCATTCAGAACGGCTAGTCGGTGCCCCAGAGTCATAGCCTCAACTTGATCGTGGGTAACGTAGACGCTGGTTATCCCGAGGTTTTCCTGCAAGGTTTTAATCTGCAGGCGCATCTGAACGCGCAGTTTGGCGTCCAGGTTCGAGAGCGGTTCATCAAACAGGAACACGCTAGGTTCGCGAACAATCGCACGGCCCATGGCGACACGTTGGCGTTGACCACCGCTGAGTTGGTGAGGGGGGCGGTCGAGGTATTCCTCAATCTCGAGCATTTTCGCTACCGAGTTCACGCGCTTTTCTATCTTGTCTTTAGGGACTTTCTTGATTTTCAAGCCATAAGCCATGTTGTCGAAAACCGACATATGCGGGTAGAGCGCGTAATTCTGAAAAACCATCGCAATATCGCGTTCGGCTGGTTCCAGATCATTTACGACACGGTCACCGATGGAAATTTCGCCGTCCGTGATGCTTTCAAGCCCTGCGATCATGCGTAGCAAAGTCGACTTGCCGCAACCACTGGGGCCGACGATTACAACGAACTCGCCATCGTTGATCTCAAAATCCACGTCGTGGATGACCTCGCTTTTACCGTAGGATTTTTTGACGTTTCTTAGGTGAATTCCGGCCATGTTAGGCTCCTTATTTATCGGTCTCGGTCAGGCCTTTGACGAACATCTTTTGCATGCTCAACACGACGATTATCGGGGGGACCATCGCCAGAAGCGCGGTCATCATTATCAGGTGCCACTCGGGCGCTTGCTCGGCTGTTTCGAGCATCTGTTTGATGCCCATCACAACCGTAAACATTTCCTTGTCGGTGGTTATCAGCAGTGGCCACAGGTATTGGTTCCAACCGTAAATGAACAAAATCACGAACAGCGCAGCGATATTGGTGCGCGACAGCGGGATCAGGATGTCCCAGAAAAAACGCATCGGACCAGCACCATCTACGCGGGCGGCCTCAAGCATTTCGTCGGGGATGGTCAGGAAGACTTGTCGGAACATGAACGTCGCGGTGGCCGAGGCAATCAACGGGATCGTTAACCCCCAGTAGGTGTTGAGCATATTCAGATTGGCGACCACCTCGAATGTGGGCAGAATGCGAACCTCGACCGGAAGCATCAAGGTGACGAAAATCATCCAGAAAAAGCCCATGCGGAACGGGAACCGGAAGTACACAATCGCGAAGGCCGACAGCAGCGAGATCGTGATTTTCCCCACCGCAATAATCATCGCCATGATTAACGAGTTCAACATCATCAAGCCCACAGGCAAGCTGCCCGCGCCGCCGATACTTTCGGTGAACGCCGTTTTGAGGTTAATGAAAAACTGGTCACCGGGCAGCAACGGTAACGGCACGCGGGTCATGCGAACGGCATCATGCGTTGAGGCAACGAACGTCACCCAGATCGGGAAGGCGACCAGCAGGACGCCAAGCACCAGTGTCAGGTGGGCAAGGAAGGTGATGAAGGGGCGGTTCTCTATCATCAGTATTCCACCTTTCTCTCAATGTAGCGGAATTGGACCACGGTCATAACAATCACGATCGCCATCAGGATTACCGACTGCGCGGCGGATCCACCAAGATCTAGGCCCACGAACCCGTCGTAGAACACTTTGTAGACCAGAATCTCGGTCGCTTTATACGGGCCACCTTGGGTGATGGCGTGGATTACGCCGAAGGTATCGAAGAAGGCGTAAACGATGTTGACGACCAGTAGGAAGAACGTTGTCGGGGTTATAAGCGGGAAAATGATCGTGCGAAACCGCTTTAACGGGCCTGCGCCGTCGATGGCTGCAGCTTCGATCAGGGATTTGGGGATGGACTGGATGGCGGCAACGAAAAACAGGAAGTTATAGGCGATCTGCTTCCATGTGGAGGCCATGATAACCAGCGTCATCGCCTCGCCGCCGTTCAGTTTATGGTTCCAGTCATAGCCGATTGTGTTCAGCGCATAGGCGAATATCCCCAGCGTCGGGTCGAACATGAAAACCCACAAAGCGCCCGCCACTACGGGGGCGACAGCATAGGGCCAAATTAACAGTGTGCGGTAAACAAAAACGCCCTTAACGATACGGTCGACCATCGCGGCTAGGATCAGGGCAATGCCCATGGCCAGCCCCGCTACCGTGAACGAGAAGAACACCGTGCGCTTGAATGTATCGAAATAGGTGTCGTCGGTAAATAGGTAGGCGAAATTTTCAAACCAGACGAACTCAGTGCTAAGGCCGAAGGCATCTTCCAATAGTAAAGATTGGTAAAGTGCCTGACTGGCAGGCCAGATGAAAAACACGAGGGTCACGGCGATTTGCGGTGCCACCAACAGGAACGGCAGGATCGACGGGCCAAAGTGTACGCGTTTTAACATAGATGAAATTCCATCAGTTCAGGGAATGCAGCGCCCCGACCCGCAAGTAAATCGCGGATCAGGGCGTCACTTGTTAGCACAACTTACTTGTTGGATTTTTCAAATTTGGCCAGAAGCGCGTCGCCGCGTTCCACCGCATCATCCATCGCTTCTTGTGCTGTTTTTATACCAGCCCAAACCGCTTCGAGTTCTTCGTTGATGATATCACGGGTCTGCACGAAGTTACCGAAACGCACGCCGCGCGAGTTGGCAGTTGGTGCATTCAGACTTAGCTGTAGAATTGCCGTGTCTGTACCCGGATTGGAATCATAGAAGCCCTGCTCTTTGGACAGTTCATACGCGGCTGTCGTGATAGGGACGTAACCGGTTTCCTGATGCCACCAAGCCTGCACTTCAGCAGAAGATAGGTAGTTCATGAATTCGCCAACGCCTTTATAGTCGCCTTGGTCTTTGCCACGAAGCACCCAAAGTGTAGCACCACCGATGATGGAGTTCTGCGCTTCGGAAGCAACGTCTGTATCCAGTGGCAGCATTGTCTGGCCGAACTCGAATTCAGCTTGGCTGACCATGGAACCATAGTACGCCGAGGAGTTCATCCACATGCCGCACTCGCCCGTTGTGAATAACGACAGGCTGTCACCACGACGACCGCCGTATTTGAACAGGCCTTCTTTGGACATTTCATAGATTGCGCTAATACGGTTCACGACAGCTTCGTTATTGAAGGTGAAGCGCGTGTCCAGACCGGCAAAACCGTTTTCCTGTGTACCTGTTGGAATGTCATGCCAAGCACCGTAGTTCTCGATCATAACCCAGGATTGCCAACCGAACGAAAAGCCACACTCCATACCCGAAGCCAGCAACGCCCGAGAGGCGCTTTCCACATCATCCCAAGTTACCGGCGCATCAATGCCAGCCTTGGTGAACGCGTCTTTGTTGTACCAAAGAACAGGCGTAGAACTGTTGAACGGCATCGAAAGCAGGTTGCCCTCGGTGTCCTCATAATAGCTGACCACGGCTGGTAAATAGACCGATTTATCGAACGGAACGCTCGCATCGGACATAACGTCGGAAATCGGATAAACCGCACCTTTGGCGGCCATCATTGTGGCTGTGCCAACTTCAAACACCTGAACGATATGCGGCTGCTCGTTAGCGCGGAAAGCGGCAACAGCGGCAGTCATAGTTTCGGTGTAGTTACCTTTATAGGAAGGCACGACAACAAATTCAGACTGGGATTCGTTATAGCCCGCTGCGATACGATCAACGCGTTCGCCATTGGCGCCGCCCATAGCGTGCCACCACTGAATTTCTGTCTGAGCAATGGCCGAACCTGCCATGCTCGCGAAAGTCGCGGCTGTAATCGCCCCAAGTGCATATTTATTAAGTTTCATATCTTTCTCTCCAAAATTTGGCCAAAATGGCCTAGCGCCCCTCGGGGCGCAATGCAGATGCGAAAAGCATCTATGATTGACATCAACAACCGTGTTGGTCCCCGTCGTTTACTGCGGGGATTGCGACTCATTAATGTCGGGCTTGTGATCCTTTGGTTTCAAAATGCGTTGTTCCAGCCAGTCGGCTTCTACCGAGCTTAGACGAAGGCCCAGCTTCGTGCGACGCCACAAGATGTCGTCTGCCGTTTGTGCGAATTCATGATCAACTAGCCAGCCGACTTCAGCCTCGGTCAGGGTCGCACCAAAGTCCTCGCCTAGGTCTTCCTTACATGTCGCCCCTTCAAGCAAATTCGCAGCGTCCGTGCCGTAGGTCCGAACAAGACGACTCGCCCAGAAATGGTCTAGGAACGGGAATTCATGAACGAGTTTTTCGATTTGATCCTGCACGCCATACACGGGGAAACCGCCGCCCGGTAGATGGGCGTGTTTGGTCCACTCTCCCCGCGCATCGGGGAAGAACGGGGCCAGTTTGGCCAGTGCAGCCTCGGACAACTTGCGATAGGTGGTGATCTTACCGCCGAACACGTTCAGAAGCGGGGGGCCGTCATTGCGAAGGGTTAAAATGTAGTCTCGTGTTGCCTCGGTCGCTGAACTTGCGCCGTCATCGTAAAGCGGGCGAACACCGGAGTAGGACCACACAATATCCGACTTCTGGATATGGCGCTCAAAATATTCGTTTGCGAATTTTCGCAGATAATCAGCTTCCTCTTCCGAACAAACAGGGTTGGAGGGATCGCCCTCGTGGTCTTGATCTGTCGTGCCAATAAGGGTGAAATCATCCTCGTAGGGAATTGCGAAAATGATGCGGTTATCACGGCCTTGGAAGAAATATGCGCGGTCATGGTCGAACAGTTTTTCAGTGACGATATGGCTGCCCCGCACCAAACGAACCTCTTCACGGGTATCCAGTTTCACGGCATTTTTGACAATATCAGCCACCCACGGGCCGCCCGCGTTTACTAGTGCCTTGGCGTAAGTATCGCGCTCGCCGTTCTCATCCCTAAGGGTAACTTTCCAAAGATCGCCTTCGTGTTCGGCGCTTATAACTTTAGTACGGGTAAAAATATCCGCGCCACGTTCCGCCGCATCGCGGGCATTAAGGACGACCAAACGGGAATCCTGTACCCAGCAGTCCGAGTACTCGAACGCTTTGATGAATTTGGATTTCAGCGGAGCGCCGACGACATCTTGCGTCAGGTTCACCGTCTGCGTGCCGGGCAGGATTTTTCGCCCACCCATGCTGTCGTATAAAAACAGCCCCAACCGGATCAGCCACGCTGGTCGCATTTCTTTATGCAAGGGCAGGACAAAGCGCATGGGCCAGCTGATGTGGGGCATCGCTGTTAGAAGAACCTCGCGCTCAACCAGCGCTTCGCGGACCAGACGGAATTTGTAGTATTCCAGATACCGCAGCCCGCCGTGGAATAATTTGGTGGATGCCGACGAGGTTGCCGAGGCCAGATCGTTCATTTCAGCCAAAGCGACAGTCAACCCGCGACCCGCAGCATCACGGGCAATCCCGCAGCCATTAACACCACCGCCGATGATCACAATGTCATAGTCATAGGTTGTATTTTTTTTCATAAATTTTCACATTATTCGAATTATTGCCTTAAATAGTGCACTATATTCCTTTTAACGTCAATTTAAAGTTCGTATTATTCTTTTGTGGTCATTTCGCAGTCAAAAACTGAAATGCAGAGAACTTGCGCCCCCGTTCAACATAACCGCGTATTGAATTTCTTATCGCAGCTTGACCTCGGTAATATCGCAAGCTTATGTTCCTATTGTCGCTCAATATTTTAGAGAGTTTTCCATGGCTACTTCCTATCGTCACCAGCTGATACTTGACATGGCCCGTGAAACAGGCCACGTGATGGTCGACGACCTGGCAGAACAACTGTCCGTTACACCGCAGACAATTCGACGCGACCTGAATGACCTATGTCATCAGGGTCTGTTAGCGCGGGTTCATGGTGGAGCAATTCTTGAATCAGGCGTTGCTAACGTCGCATATGAAGCGCGCCGACTACTTGCGTCTAACGCGAAAGAACAAATTGGTCAGCTTTGTGCTGAACAAATTCCCGATGGCGCTTCGCTATTTATCAACATAGGTACATCAACCGAGGCCGTCGCCCGCGCGTTAGTAAAACGCCGTGATCTTTTGGTTATCACCAATAACCTGAACGTCGCCAACATCCTTGTGTCTAACCCACACTGCAACGTTGTCGTGACCGGTGGTATGTTGCGCCGCTCCGACGGCGGCCTGGTTGGGGAATCTACGGTTGATATAGTCGAGCAATTTCGAACGGATTATGCGGTGATCGGTGTTTCGGCGATTGATGATGACGGCTCGCTTTTGGATTTTGACTATCGCGAAGTACGGGTTGCGCAAGCCATCATCAAGAATGCACGAAAGACGTTCTTGGTAGCTGACAGCTCCAAACTGGAACGCTCGGCCCCCGTTCGGATCGCGCTCATGAGCGATATAGATCATTTTTTCACCGACAAAATCGCCTCGGAAAAATTGTGGGATGTCTGCGAGCAGCACGGCGTCAATATTAGCACGACCGAGACTGAACCGGTTGTACCGTCCCAGCTCACCCACTCTTAAGTTGACATCTTTCTGGAGGCTGCTTTTTTGGAACTTACGGGTATTCTTGCACACGATGTGAATGTCCGCGATGCGAAAATCGACGCAATCCTTCGCAGCCGCAGTGAAGACCCGCTTCCCGCCCTTCCTGCAGGGCTTTGAAAATTTGATCTATTCTTCTCGCATTCGCAGCGAAAGCTCACTTCCCGCGGCCATTGCGATGCTGGAATCACCGTATCCCTTTCTGTCCGTCGTCGGAGTATTTGGAACAGATTAGGCTTTAGAATAAGAGAGGTGTTGTCACGTTAACTGTGCGGGTGGCTAAATAGCACAAGTATCACTATTCAAGCGGCACAGACTGCCGCGTTCCAGGCGTCGAATGCTTCGAGTCTGTGGTATCGAATTGTTAGAGCAGAGCGGCGGCGGGCTGGGACAGAAAAACAATTTCGAATGGCGGAATGGATCGAGAT
>JBBWVU010000053.1:0-51849 GCA_050256375.1 Paracoccaceae bacterium
TATTCTTCTGAGGAGAAGATCAGGATTGTTCTTGATGGCCTTCGTGGCGAGGATAGCATTGCCGAGTTATGCCGCCGAGAAGGCATTTCGCAGGGTATTTACTACAAATGGTCGAAGGATTTCATGGAAGCCGGAAAGCGCGCAACACGGTAAAGGAAGGTTCGGCTATCATCGAGTATGATTATTACTCATTTTGTTTTGCCTAACAATACCAATAAGGAATATGAAATGCAGAGCTAAGGATTCGATATGTCAGACCACATCAACCAAAATGCCCAACTTCCTAACGCTATCAAGAAGCCATCGGCATGGTTGGGTGCTGACATGTCACGCAACCCGGATGTGTGGCTTTATCAGCTCACTGCGGACGATGTGGGCGATCTTGAGGCCTCAGCAACCCATTTTCAAAGCCTTGGAATTGATGTCGGTGAGATCAGCAAAGAGACTTTCCCTCTGGCCACGTTCGGTGAGCATATCGCAGGCCTCAAGCAAACCTTGCTTTCAGGCGTCGGGCTTGAGGTCTTGCGCGGTCTGCCGATCAAAAAATATTCGCAAGCATTCGCCGCCACGATCTTTTGCGGCATTGGTGCCCATATCGGTAGTGCCCGATCACAAAACGCGGATGGGCATATCTTAGGTCACGTGCGCGACATTGGCGCTGATGCGAACGATCCCAATAGTCGCATTTACCAGACCTGCGAACGTCAGACATTTCACACGGATAGCGCAGATGTTGTTGGTTTGCTGTGCATCCGCGGAGCGAGAGAAGGTGGAAAATCACTGCTGGTGAGTGCGGAAACGATCTATAATCGGATGAAGCAAGAACGCCCGGATCTGCTGGAAAAACTCTTTGATCCGATTGCAACGGACCGGCGTGGCGAGATTCCAAATGGGGCCAAGCCTTATATGGAGATCCCAGTGCTAAGTTGGCATGAGGGCTATCTGACCGTCTTTTACCAACGTCAATATATTGACAGCGCCCAACGGTTTGAAGGCGCCATGAGACTGTCTCCAGAGCATGTTGAAGCGTTGGACATGTTCGACGCCTTGGCGAATAATCCCGAGCTTTGTTTTGGCATGCAGTTGCAACCGGGGGATATGCAGTTTGTTTACAACCACTCTCAGCTGCACGACCGCACTGGATTCCTCGACTGGCCGGACCCAAGCCAACGACGCCACTTGATGCGCTTGTGGCTGTCGATTGAAGGGGATCGCCCGTTACCTGAATCCTTCAAGGAACGTTATGGCACAATTGAAGTTGGGAACCGGGGTGGTATCATCACGAAACATACCAAACTACATGCGCCAATTGACTGAGAAAAATAGGCATAACAATGAGCAAAAATCCATTTCAGATTTATTCTGATAAGCCAACAACAGTGGACGGCATTTATAGCCAAGCTGAAGTTGGTCTAGCAAATCGAAATAGTGGGAATTTGTTGGAGACTTTGGCCTTAGATATCACCCCCACGGGATGTCATTATCTGCTCAATCACTTTGATGTTCCATTGTTGGATCCTAAGGCACATAGATTAGAGTTTTCAGGTTCATTTGAAACGCCGTTTGAGGTGTCGATGGCAGAAATTATGACTTTGCCTGCGTTAACAATGCCCGTAACAATGGAGTGCGCTGGCAATGGTCGCGCCGGTGTTTCACCGCGATCCCATTCTATGCCTTGGATGTATGAAGCCGTTGGCACATCCGAATGGACAGGAACGAAACTTGCACCTTTAATTAAAAGAGCTTGCCCTAAAAATGGTGTTGTCGAGATATCGTTCGCCGGCGCGGACTACGGTTACGACATGGGCGAACCTCACTTCTTTGGGCGCAGTCTAACACTTGATCAAATCAAAGAACTGGATGTTTTGCTGGTCTATGCCATGAACGGCGCACCTCTGCTCCCTCAACATGGTGCTCCTTTGCGGATCATTGTTCCTGGTTGGTATGGCATGGCAAGCGTTAAGTGGCTTACAAATATCACAGCATTGACCGAGCCATATAATGGATATCAACAGGTTAAGACCTATCGTTTCAAGGCGCACAAAGATGATCCAGGCATCCCCATACAAACTATACGCGTTAAATCTCTTATGGTTCCGCCCGGGGTTCCCGATTGGTCGACGCGCAAGCGTTTTGTATCAGCAGGTGCGGTTGATTTGGTCGGAAGGGCATGGTCAGGCGAAGGCGTTCCAATTGTTAAAGTCGAAGTTGAGGTTGCCGGTGAATGGAGAAAAGCAAAGCTTTCGGAAAAGAAAGAACGCTATGCGTGGCAAAAGTGGACATTCTCCTGGCAGGCTGAACCGGGAGAATATATTTTGAGATGTCGTGCTAGCGATATGAATGGCAATATCCAACCACTTGATCCGCCTTGGGATCAGGCTGGTTTTGCCAATAATGCTGCCCAACGCGTACACGTGTTTGTCGAGTAATGACAAAGGATTTTGTTATACTTTGCCCTAATTTACAAATTTCGCGGTTCATTTATTTTTGATATTTGCGATGAGCTGCTTCACTCAGACATAGGATCACTCCAGTTGAACCCTTCACCGATCGTATCTTTCAATCACGGCTTTGAGCTGGCACACATATGATAAGTCCCTTATGTGTGTTTTTAATCTTTGTTGCAGATGCAGTGTTGAACACAGTAACGTATGAGCTGCGGATTAACGCATAGCGCACTTTGTAGCGCACCGTATAATAGCCTTTGCAACTTCCTGTTAATAAATATAAAAATAATAACACATATTATCATAATCCGCGTGTCGGGGGTTCAAGTCCCTCTCCCGCTACCAATACATTCAATGGTGTTGTCACGTTAACTGTGCGGGTGCCTAAATAGCACAAGTATCACTATTCAAGCGCCACAGACTGCCGCGTTCCAGGCGTCGAATGCTTCGAGTCTGTGGTATCGAATTATTAGAGCAGAACGAGCACCGATCCGATGCCAATCCCAAGATACGTCACGCTGAAAGATCAATTAGGATGCGCGCCAAGTCTGGCCCAAAGCTCCAGCCAATGCGCGACCACCAAGGCGAACCCGACGACCAACAGCGATAGAACCAACCGAGAGTTCCCCAACATGCGAAGTCCCAGTGTTTGCTAACTTTTCGCGATTATCATGTTACAATTCTGGTTTTCGCGCAAGCCGAGCGCGATCATATTTATGTGACATAATTGGAGGGTTAAAAAACTTATAACCCTGCTCAATTACCCCTTGTGCATCCCTTTTGCTTTCGTATATATCGGCCACACTTAAGGAGGCGGGCGTAGCTCAGTGGTAGAGCACTTCGTTGCCAACGAAGATGTCGAGAGTTCGAATCTCTTCGCCCGCTCCAAAGTTTTTCTGAAGATATAATGTTTGGTGGATAGTTTAGCCACCACACCCCAATACAGATCATTTGATTTTTGTACCGTAGGCATTCCGTTTTACTGTAGCCTGATTAGGTTTGTTAATTTTCAGGAGGGACTAAATTGAAACTGTATTTCTTCAACTGTTCAGTATCCGACGACCTTTACGGTGCATCACCAAACAAAAGCGGAGACCCCTTGCCAACGCCTGCTGGAGGTAAATGGTTGTTAGTCGAGATTGTGGATTCGGGCCATCCAGATGCGATCATTGGTTATGAAAAGGACACCGCCAAGTCCGAGATAAACAAATGGGGCTGCCACTGGTTTACAACCACAGGGCCGGCTGAAATTCAATGGGGCGATGATGGGCCGCCCAAGTCGGGATTGTAGGATAATAGCAGAGAGTGGTACGCCCTAGGGGAGTCGAACCCCTCTTTCCAGGATGAAAACCTAGCGTCCTAACCGATAGACGAAGGGCGCGCAGCACTCTCTGTGAGGGGGCTTTTACGGAGTCGGATACGAGTCTGCAAGAGGGTATTTGCAGATTTTGGCTATTTTTCAGGTGACCCGCGCGGCGTCCTCAAGTTTCAGCTTTGGCTTGCGCCGTCCACCCCAGTCGTCCACCTCTAAACGGCCTGCGAAGTGGAAGGATTGGCCTGCGTGGTTTTCCAGCATCGGGCCGAGGTCGGACTCGAATGCGCGGAAGGCTATGGCGTCCAATTTGCCATTGCCTCCGTCCGTTAAAGTTAAGCGCAGGTGGGTTTCTCCGGCGCGTTTGGCAAAGGATATGCGGGTGGCCGCCAGCGCAAAACGCGGGGCAGGCGATGACGCACCGAAGGGGCCGGCTTGCTCCAGTTGCTCGATCAGTTCCACACTTGCACCGGTCGGTGAAATCAGGCCGTCAATGCGTAAATCGGACGGGCCGGCGTTGGCGGAGCCTTGTTTTTCCAGCAATTCGGTCAGGCGTTCCATCGCGGCGTCCAGCTTTTCGGTCAACACACTAAGGCCGGCGGCCATTTTGTGCCCGCCACCTTTGATTAATAGTCCTTCGCGGGCGAGGGTGGCGATGGCGCTGCCAAGGTCCACACCATTGACCGAGCGGCCCGAGCCTTTTCCCTCGCCCCCATCCAGCCCGATGACGACCGCGGGGCGGTTGAACGCCTCTTTCAAACGGGATGCGACGATGCCCACGACGCCCGGATGCCAGCCGTCTGCGGCGGCCCAGACAAGGCCGCGTTCGACGCCGCGTTCCTCGGCCTGATGGGTGGCTTGGACAAGAACCGAGGCTTCGATCTCGCGGCGTTCAGTGTTCAGGGCATCGAGGCGTTCGGCTAGTGCGGCGGCCTCCGATGCGTCATCGGTGGCAAGAAGTCGAGCACCAAGATCAGCGACCCCAACCCGCCCGCCAGCATTGATACGCGGGCCGAGAAGGTAGCCGAGGTGATAGGAACTGGGGGCGGAATTCATACGGGCAACGTCAGACAGCGCCACCAGACCGATACGCTGACGGTTGGCCATTACGGCTAGACCTTGACGCACAAGCGCGCGGTTAAATCCGATCAGCGGGGCGACATCGGCGACGGTTGCCAGCGCCACGAGGTCCAGCATTTCCATCAGGTCGGGTCCAGTTTCACCCCGTTCGCGCAAGGCGCGGTTCGCGGCGGCAAGCATCAGAAATACGACGGCAGCGGCACACAGGTATGACAGGTCTCCGCTTTCATCCATGCGGTTGGGGTTCACGACCGCGACGGCGGGCGGCAGGGTTTCGGCCCCTTGGTGGTGGTCGAGCACCAGCACGTCGATTCCTGCCGCAGCGATGGGTTCGTGGCTTAGAGTGCCGCAATCGACAGTGATGATCAGGTCGTGGTCGTGGCCCAGCATCTCCATCGCTTCGTTGTTGGGGCCGTAGCCTTCGTCGATGCGATCGGGGATGTAGAGTGTGGCATTTATCCCGCGTTCGCGCAGCCACACGATCAGCAACGCGGCAGAACTACCGCCGTCCACGTCGTAATCGGCGAAAACGGCGATACGTTGTTTTTGATCTACGGCTTGCAGGAAACGAGTGGTGGCTTTGTCCATGTCCTTCAGCGACGAGGGGTCCGGCATCAGTTCGCGCAGGCTGGGCGTCAGATACGCGGCGGCGTCTTCGGGTTGAACCCCGCGGTTAGCGAGGATTTGACCAAGGACGGGTGGAAATCCGGTGGTTTGGGATATGGCCGCGCCAAGGCGTTCGCTGTCAAGCGACGGACCAGTCCAGCGGCGACCAGTGGCAGAGGTTTCGACGTTCAGGAAAGCGGATTTGGGCAAGGTCAACTTCCTCGTAACAGGGCGATCAGGCGTTTCGCAACGGCGATCCAGAATACGAGGGCGAATGCGACTCCGAACGCGAGGAATATGATGGGAATTCCATCATTTCCCAACATCATGATGATGCCAAACAGGATGCCGCCGGACCAGCCGACCAGCCAGATCAATAGGAACAGGAACTGCGCGGCCCGAGAGCTAGCGCTCATTTCCGAGACGTCAGAACGATCGGTATTGGCGCGCGTCGTTGACTTGCGCGAAGGCCTGCGGTTATCCACAGCCTCCGCATTGCCAAATCCGACGCGCCTTACCATATCAGCGGTTTTTCTGGCGATAGAACAAGCGACGAACCGATCCGGTTTTGGAGCGCATCAGAATAGTTTCCGTTTCCAGATAATCCCCGTCACGACGCGCAGCCGAAACGATGGACCCGTCGGTAACGCCAGTCGCCGCGAAAATCACGTCCTGCGTGACCATTTCATCGCGTGTGTAAATCCGATCTAGATCAGTGATGCCAGCCTTGGCCGCGCGACCACGTTCGTCGTTGTTGCGGAACAACAGGCGGCCATACATCTGTCCGCCCATACATTTCAGTGCGGATGCAGCCAGCACGCCTTCGGGCGCGCCGCCGATCCCCATATACATATCGATGCCGGTTTTCTCGACTTCGGCGCAGTGCATTACACCTGCCACGTCACCATCAGTGATCAGGCGGATGCGGGCACCCGTTGCGCGGATCTCGGCGATGATTTCGGTGTGGCGCGGGCGTTCCATGACGCAGACCATTAGATCGGACGGGGCGCACCCTTTGGCTGCGGCCAAGGCGTTAACCCGTTCGGTCGGGGTCATTTCCATTGTCACAACGTCTTTTGGATAGCCTGGCCCAATGGCCAGTTTGTCCATGTAAACGTCTGGTGCGTGCAACATCGAACCGCGCGGGCCCATGGCAATCACGGTCAGCGCGTTGGGCATGTCTTTGGCCGTCAACGTCGTACCTTCTAGCGGGTCGAGTGCGATATCAACGCCCGGGCCTTTGCCTGTGCCGACTTCCTCGCCGATGAACAGCATGGGGGCCTCGTCGCGTTCGCCTTCGCCAATCACGATCACGCCCGCGATGTCCAGTTTGTTCAGCTCTGTGCGCATGGCGTCCACAGCGGCTTGGTCGGCGGCCTTCTCGTCGCCTGCGCCAACCAGTGTCGCGCTGGCAATGGCGGCTGCTTCGGATACACGGGCAAGGGCCAGCGACAGGTTGCGGTCGTCAAACGGGGGATTCTTGGTCATTCGAGTGTTCCTAAATCAAACGGTTTCGATACGGATTGCTATCGGTTTTTCGAGACTGACGTCCATGGCGGCGATTACGCCGAGGGCATTGTCTAGTTTCGTGCGGGATACTTTGTGTGTGACGATGATCACTGGGGCCATGTCGTCGTCGTGATCGTATTGACGCATACGGTTGATAGATACGCCATGCTCGCCCAGCGTGGCAGAAACGGCAGCCATTACGCCCGCCTCGTCAGCCAGCGAAAAGCGCAGATAGTATTCTGCATCCGCGCCAGTGGTAGAGCGTTGGGCTTTGGTCAATGTTTTGGCGGGTTGGCCGAACGCCGGAATATTCAGGCCGCGCGCGATGTCTATCACGTCGCCCATAACGGCGCTGGCAGTTGGGCCTTCGCCCGCACCGGGGCCTTGCAAGACGATCTGGCCGACGTGGTCGCCCTCGACTATCACCATGTTGGAAACGCCCTCGAGCGTGCCAAGCGCCGAGGTTGCAGGGACCAGACAAGGTTGCATCCGTTGTTCTAGCCCGTCGTCATTCATGCGCGCTACGCCCAGAAGCTTGATCCGATAACCCATGTCGGCAGTATCTTTGATGTCGGTCAGGGAAATACGCTCGATCCCTTCGATCTTTACGCCGTCGAAATCGACCTGTGTACCAAAGGCGGTGGCGGCCAGCAGCGACAACTTGTGGGCGGCATCAAAACCGCCAACGTCAACAGTGGGATCTGCTTCGGCATAACCCAGTTCTTGCGCATCGCGCAGAACATCGGCGTAATCGGCGCCGGTGTGTTCCATGACTGTAAGGATGTAATTGCAGGTGCCATTCATCACACCCATAACGCGTTCGATCTTGTTCGCGGCCAAGCCTTCAGTCAGGGCTTTGACGATCGGAATTCCGCCAGCGACGGCGGCCTCGAAGCGCAGGGCCACGCCGTTTTCTTCGGCAAGCATCGCTAGATCTTGTCCGTGGATCGCCAGCAACGCCTTGTTCGCGGTAACCACATGTTTGCCATTCTTCAGTGCTGTTTCCACGGTGGCCTTTGCGGGGCCGTCTTCGCCACCGATGACCTCGATCAACACATCGACATCATCGCGGCGTGCCAAGGCAACTGCGTCGTCCTCCCACGCGTAACCCGACAGACCAACACCACGGTCCTTGCTGCGGGAACGCGCCGAGATTGCCACGATTTCCACAGGGCGGCCAGCGCGGGCTGCCAGAAGATCACCGTGTTGCTGAACGATTTTCAAAATGCCAGCGCCAACAGTGCCAAGGCCTGCAATGGCGAGTCTTAGGGGTTTTGTCATGTTCTCAAGGCTCCCAGAAGCCCCAGCCGTCGGGTTGAAAGCCACGACTTAGGGCCATTTTTGTTGTGCGCTCTTCATGGGTCCAGATGGACTCGAATGTAAAGGCAATATCGCTGATCGAAGTTTGTAAAGCACCACCTGTGGCAACCCGCACGTCATATCCGAAGGTTCGCAAGGCTTTTTCCAGCGTAACGGCGTCCGCGTCTCCGGTTGGGTCGAATTCCATATCGAGAGTGATATTCGCCCCCTCCAGCCCGCTATTCTGCTTAATCAGCTCGGCCACGGTATAAGCCGTCTGGTTCTGTTGCAGTTCCCAGTCCCATTCATTCGACATTGTGTTATCCTTGTGTTGCAATTCTGCGTTTGATCGAGGCTTCGAGTCTGGCGCGTTCGGTGGATGTTAGCACAGGTCCGCGCAATGCCACGAGCTTGCGTTTCAGCATGGCGAAACGAGCAGACAGGTCGGTAGGGTCGGGCACGGTGTAATCTGCGATGTGAAATCGGGCGACGGGTTGCAAGGTCGGCATTCCGCGGGCGATGGCATACTCGGACGGCCCCAGATCATACCCTTGTAGTGCGGAATCCCATCCGCATCCGGCCAATGCAACCGAAAGTATCGCGCCAGCAATGATATGCCGGTAATTGGGCATAGTGCGGTGCAGCATTTCGACAATATTTCGCATGTATGACCCGTTAGAAAGTTGTCATGTAAATTTTCGGCAATATACGGCATAGTTAACGGTGTAACGACCTGCAAGCAAGGCGGGCGATAGGGATTTGAGCTATGAATGACAAAACTTTGCCAGATGGCGCCGACTTTGAAGAGATTATGCACGACCAGCAGGAATTTGCCGGAAATATGCACGAGGTTTTCGAAGTTAGTCAGAAAATCTGGGAAAAGTTTCTGGAATCGAACGCGGACAAACAACCGTCGACGAATACCGACCCGCTCAACACCATGCCCGCGTTCACCGAGCTAACCAAGGTTTTGCTGTCCGACCCACAAAAACTGATGGAGTCAGCACAAAATTACTGGGCGGCGCAGGCGCAGATATGGCAACACTCCATGTTAAAGTTGATGGGCGACGATCAAGCAGCCGAAGCTGTCGCGATGCCAGACTTGCCTGCCGAGGGTAGGCGCTTCAAGCATGACGACTGGTCGCAAAACGCGGCGTTTGAATACATCAAGCAGTCCTACTTGTTGGCGTCGGGCTGGTTGCAGGACACAGTCCACGAAGCGGATATGGCCCCCAAGGATCGCAAGAAGGCAGATTTTTACGCCCGTAATTTTGTCGAGGCCCTGAACCCTGCCAATTTTGCTGCCCTAAACCCCGAAGTGTTGGAAGCTACGACCGAGGAAAAAGGACAGAACCTTGTGCGTGGTCTGAAGATGATGCTTGAAGACATGGAGCGTGGCAAAGGCAAGCTGCTGATCCGACAAACCGACATGGACGCCTTCGAAGTTGGCGGGAACATGGCGATGACCGAAGGCAAGGTGATCTGGCAGAGCAATATCATGCAGCTTATTCAGTACTCGCCTTTGACCGAGGAAGTGTATTCCAAACCTTTGCTAATGATCCCACCCTGGATCAACAAATATTATGTCCTCGATTTGAACAAAAAGAAATCGATGATGAAATGGCTGGTCGAGCAAGGGTATACAGTTTTCATCATCAGTTGGGTGAACCCCGACGAGGCCCAAAAAGACGAAACTTGGGGCAGTTACATGCATGGCGTTTCAGAGGCGATGGATGCTGTCCTGATCGAAACGGATCAAAAGCAGGTGCATTTGGCCAGCTATTGCATCGGTGGCTCTTTGACGGCAACGCTGACAGCGGCGTTGAGCAGGGATGGCGATAAACGCATTGCCTCGGCGACGTTTTTCACAGCGCTGATAGATTTCGAGGACGCTGGTGAATTGCAGGTGTTTGTGGACGACAAAACCATAGCGATGGTCAACGAGCAGATGGAGCAGGGTTATTTGCCCGCGCAGACCATGGCTTCGGCGTTTAACATGCTGCGGTCCAGCGATCTGATCTGGTCCTATGTGGTCAGTAATTACATGTTGGGTAAAGCACCGGTTCCGTTTGATTTGCTGTATTGGAACGCGGACTCCACGGCGATGCCAGCCAAAGTACATCATTTCTATCTGGACCTGTTCTATACGCAAAACGTGCTGGTTAAGGATCAGTTAACGATCGACGATAAACCCGTGCGGCTGCGGGACATCACACTTCCGGTTTATCACGTGGCGGCGAAGGAAGATCACATCGCGCCGCCGGCCTCGGTTTACGGGGGCGCGCGGCACATGCGTGCTGCGGATGTGCGGTTTGTATTGGCGGGATCAGGGCATATTGCGGGGGTGGTGAACCCTCCGGCAGCTGGGAAATACCAGTATTGGACCAATAAAGACATCTCGCCCGAAACGATGGATGCGTGGCTGGAAGGTGCAACCGAGACGGCGGGAAGCTGGTGGGTCGATTGGGACAAATGGCTGAAGCGCAAGTCTGGCAAAAAGGTTCCCGCACGCGTCGCAGGGGCTGTAGGCGGTGTGTTGCAGGATGCGCCCGGTTCTTTCGTAAAGAAGCGGTTCGACGAGAACTAGCTGTTAGGGAATTCGCGTATTCGAACTTCCGTCTAGCATTTGAACGATCGTTCATTTAACGTGCCCTGAAAAACGAGGGCACGATGGCCAGAAAATCAGGTTCAAGTGGCGAGAAGACCGCGCGACAGCTTAGGCAAACTGCGACGCGATTATTCGCACAAAGTGGCTATGCCGCCGTTTCCATGCGCCAGATTGCGCGTGAAGTCGGGGTGCAGGCCGGCGCCCTGTATCTTTACACGCCCGACAAGCAAAGCCTGCTATTTGATCTGATGGACCAGCATATGAAGGACCTGCTGACGGCATGGCAAAACCGCGAGCAGGCGAATGCGGATTCAGCCATCGAACAGTTGGAATGCTTTGTGCGGTTCCACATCCGTTTCCACCTGCCTCGCGCTGACGAGGTGTTCATCTCGTATATGGAGCTGCGGAATCTGACGCCCGAAAACTTCGATGTCATCCAGACTGCCCGTGGTGCCTACGAGGAGATTTTGCATGATATCCTTAAGGCAGGGCAGACAGATGGGAGGTTCAAACTCGTTGACACGAAAATCGCGACTTTCGCTATCATTGCAATGCTTACGGGCATGAATACGTGGTACCGCGACGAGGGGCGGCTATCGCTGGAAATGGTCGAGGAGATATACCTCGATCTGGTTTTATCTGCGGCAGGAACCAAGGATTGACCAATCTGACTTTACACCACTGCCATCAGTCACGTTCAACGCGCAGCCTCTGGTTGTTGAACGAGATGGGCGTGCCGTACGAACTGGAAGTGTATACCTTCGGAAAAGCCCTGCGCTCTGAAGAATACATGTCCAAACACCCGCTTGGCCGCGTGCCTTGTCTGGAAATTGACGGCAAGCTGATGTTCGAAACAGGGGCGATCACAGAATACCTGTGCGAGCTTTTCGATTCACCGCTGGGGCGCAAAGCTGGCGACCCTGATCGGATGGAATGGCTGCAATGGCTGCATTATGCGGAAACAGTGGCAGTCCACGCGGCCAGCCTGACACAACAGCATATTGTGATCTATAATGACGAAGACCGCTCGGCGATGGTGATGAAACTGGAAACACGGCGTCTTGAAAAGGCGTTGGAGGTTTTAGATAACCATTTGCAGGGCCGCGAATATCTTCTGGACGAGTTTAGCGCGGTTGATATCTCGGTTGGATACTCGGCGCTTATCGCCCGTTTTTTCGTTCGTCTGGAGCAATTCCCCGCGTTGTCAGCGTGGACGCAGCGTCTCGAATTGCGCGAGTCTTATGTCAAAAGTATGTCGATTGACGGGGCTTCGGATATTTACCGCAAGGATTTCTATGAAATTTTGAACTAGACTCCAAGAAGCGTGGTTGATGCGTTGCAATTATACCGTAAGTTGCCAATTATATGAGTTTGCTGGTGTTTTTTAGGTGGTAATCGAATAATAATGCCGTAATTTGCCACCAGTACTAGTTCCGGAGAGTACCTCTGGGAAGCAGTCTGACTGCATGTAAGCCCTAGAGACGCATTCTTCGCGGCTATTTTTTGCAAAAGGGATAGAGCAAGCGCTTTAAGAAAAATGTAATACGGGGTTTAGGTGCGGTCGTTGCGTTGTGCATGACTGTTTCAACTGCTTATGCAGAAAAAGTCACATTGCGGTCGATTGACGGCAGTATTTCGATGAATGGCGAACTGTTATCTTTTGATGGCGAGTATTACGTATTGAAAGTGATGCTTGGGCAATTCGAAATAGCAGTGGCCGACGTAACCTGCGAGGGCGAGTTTTGCCCCGAGCTTATGAATTCCGATTTCCGGCTGACCGGTTCCAGTACTTTGGCGCAAGTGTTGATCCCCAGCTTGTTTCAAGAGTTTGCTGGTGGATATGGCCTGAGTTTAACGCTGGGGGATCCCACTTTCATGGGTGCCATGCCGGTACAGCGCTACCTCTTCTCGACGCCTGAAGGTGAAGCTTTTGCCGATGTGGAAGTGCATTCTCTGGCGTCGAACATGGCGTTTAACTCGCTGTTGGGCGGAGCTTCAGAAATCGCTCTGTCCTCCCGGGCTATTACGGCTTCGGAACTGGACACGTTTGCAGCAGCTGGACTCGGCGATTTGTCGGATGAGAACTTTCAGGTGGTCGCTGCACTGGACGGATTAATAGTTATTGTACCGCCAGAAAACGAAGTGCGGGCCCTGACCATGCAGGAACTGTCGCAGATTTTCTCTGGCCAGATATCGAACTGGGTACAACTCGGTGGCGCAGATGCGCCGATCAACGTTTATCGCCGTGATGAAGCTTCGGGTAGCGCAAGTGATTTCTCGGCTGTGGTACTGGATCCACTTGGCGCGACCTTTTCCACGAGTTCAACCGCGTTCACCGACGATATCAGTCTGGTTCGTGCAGTAAAGGATGACCCGAACGGGATCGGGTTTACCAGCTTTGCCTATCAGCAAAATACGCGTGTAGTCCTACTGCGTGGTACTTGCGGCTTTATTTCGATGCCGTCGGAGTTTACCGTGAAAACTGGTGAATATCCGCTGGCGCGTCGGGTCTACCTTTATACAACCAACCGCATGTTCGGGGCCATCCCCGTAGAAAAGGCCGAGAAGGCGCTGGGCTTCCTGGCTTTCGTGAAGAACGATCAGGGCCAGAATGCAGCTGAAGTCTCGGGTTTCGTTAGCCAATCGATCTCGGCGTTGCCAATCGAGGTTAAAGGTCAACGTCTGATTAACACGATGTTGGCAGGCCAAGGCGACGTCGGCTTTGGTGAGATCCGTAGAATGATATCGGAACTAAGCGGGGCTATTCGCTTGTCATCTACCTTCCGTTTCAAAACCAACGTAGTAGAGCTGGCCGCGCAGGCGCGTGGCGATATTCCACGCTTGGCGGCATATCTGCAAAACAATGATTTCGCCGGACGTGAAGTCCTGATTGCCGGATATTCCGATGCAGCGGGCGGTGCGAGCCAGAATGCGGCCCTGTCGCAACGGCGAGCGCAGCAGGTTCTGGACGAGCTGACAGCGGAGTTGGGTGACGAGGCGGCTAATTATACCTTCGTGGTAAAAGGCTTTGGCGAGGTTTCACCGCAAGGGTGTAACGACTCCCTGTCTGGTCGCGCGGTTAACCGTCGCGTCGAGGTGTGGGTGCGCGTAGCGACCTGATCTTTCCAATAATCAAACAAAAAGGCGGCGTTGGATTTTCCAACGCCGCCTTTGTTATGCTTTGATCAACCTGTGCAAGCCCGCTCCTGACGTCATCGCCGTTTTACATACCCTCATAAACGGGGAAAGCGTCGCAAAGGGTTTTGACTTCGGCATTCACAGCGGCCTCGATCGCAGCGTTGCCCTCTTCGCCATTGGCGGCCAGACCGTCCACCACTTTAACGATTAGCTCGCCAATCGTGCGAAACTCGGCCTCACCGAAACCGCGTGTTGTGCCGGCAGGAGTTCCAAGACGTACGCCCGAAGTTACCATCGGCTTTTCAGGGTCAAACGGGATGCCGTTCTTGTTGCAGGTGATGTTGGCGCGACCAAGAGCTTTCTCGGTGGAGTTACCTTTCACACCTTTCGGGCGCAGGTCGACCAACAGAACGTGGGTGTCCGTGCCGCCGGTTACGATGTCTATGCCACCCTCGATCAGGGTCGCGGCCAGTGTTCTGGCGTTGGCGATAACCTGTTGCTGGTAGGTCTTGAACTCGGGGCGCAGTGCTTCGCCGAATGCTACAGCTTTGGCCGCGATGACGTGCATCAAGGGACCGCCCTGAATGCCGGGGAAGATCGCCGAGTTAACTTTCTTCGCAATCGCCTCGTCATTCGTCAGGATCATACCGCCACGCGGTCCGCGCAAAGTTTTGTGCGTGGTTGTCGTGACTACATGGGCATGCGGGAAGGGCGAGGGATGCTCGCCAGCCGCCACAAGGCCCGCAATGTGGGCCATATCGACGTGCAGGTAGGCGCCAACCATATCGGCAATCTCGCGGAAACGGGCGAAATCAATCTGGCGCGGTATAGCAGAGCCACCAGCGATGATAATCTTGGGCATATGCTCTTTGGCCAGCGCTTCGATTTCGTCATAATCCAGCAGGTTGTCTTCGCGACGCACACCGTATTGCACAGCATTGAACCATTTGCCCGACTGGTTAGGGACCGCCCCGTGTGTCAAATGGCCACCGGATGCGAGGTTCATCCCGAGGATCGTATCACCCGGCTTGATCAACGCTTGCATGACGCCTTGATTGGCTTGCGAACCGGAATTTGGCTGTACGTTGATGAAATCGCACCCGAACAGTTGTTTGGCGCGGTCGATTGCCAATTTCTCGGCCACGTCCACGAACTGGCAACCGCCATAGTAACGACGACCCGGATAACCTTCGGCGTATTTGTTGGTCATCACCGAACCCTGCGCTTCCATTACGGCAGCGGATACGATGTTTTCCGAGGCAATCAGCTCGATCTCGTTGCGTTGGCGGCCGAGTTCATCGGTGATCGAGCCGTAAAGCTCGGGATCACGGCTAGAGAGGCTTTCTGTGAAAAATCCGGCGTCACGAACGTTTGTCATTTTTATCTCCTTGGATTGCGCGTTAGGGCCTTCTAGTCGGTCATGTTTCCTATTGGAAACAAAAATACGACAACTTCGATTGGCGAAACGACGCAGTGGGCGGGCGTGAGGTCTTGTTGCAGGGCGCTTTGGGAAAAGAAAGGCGGTATATTGGCCGTATTCGGGATATTCAGGAATTCAGTGTGACCTATCGGAAAGTGTGTTTCGTGTCGGAAATATGCGAATAATTCAGACCGCATTTCGGGGCTTGAGTTACGGCAAGCAAAAAGGGAAACTGCAGTTATGAATTATAAGAATATATCCTTTTTGGCGTCGAATGCGGATGTCGCCCAAGCAGCGGTGGCAACTTTACGGGCGCGCTACGGTCATGTTTCGGCTGCCGAGGCAGACGTGATTGTCGCGCTGGGTGGCGACGGTTTTATGCTGTCCACATTGCATGAAACGCAAGATTTTCCGGCGGCGGTGTACGGGATGAATCAAGGAACCGTCGGTTTTTTGATGAACATCTACAGTGAGGATGACTTGCTGGCACGGCTAGACGCCGCCGAACCCGCAATTGTGCATCCCTTGCACATGACGGCAACCTGTGGCGATGGTTCGGTGACTGAAGCCTTGGCGATTAACGAAGTGTCCTTGCTGCGTTCCGGACCGCAAGCCGCCAAATTGCGGATCTCGGTGGACGGGCGCGAACGTCTGGCCGAGCTGGTTTGCGATGGCGCATTGGTCTGCACGCCTGCTGGGTCTACGGCCTATAACTATTCCGCGCACGGTCCTATTTTGCCGATTGAGGCGGATATTCTGGCATTGACGGCGGTGGCCGCATTTCGCCCGCGTCGATGGCGCGGTGCATTGTTGCCGATGAATGCCTCGATCCAGTTTGATGTGCTAGAGCCGAAAAAGCGGCCCGTAGCGGCTGTGGCGGATTCAACCGAGGTGCGGAATGTCGTGCGGGTCGATATCCGCAGCGAGCCAAGCGTTCAGCACACGTTGCTGTTTGATCCGGGCCATGGTCTGGAAGAGCGTCTTATTAACGAACAATTTACCTAAGGGGGCAGGTATGAGCTTAAGCGTTGGACAACAGGCCCGGTGGTGGGGTTTCGGACTTATCGGCTTTTTGGCGTTCCTGTGGCTGGTTAGCGATGCGATCGCCCCGTTCATTTTAGGCGCAGCCTTGGCGTACTTACTGGACCCTTTGGCCGACAAGCTGGAAAGCTGGGGATTTAGCCGGACATGGGCGACAGTACTGATTTCGTTTGTTTTCCTTATCGTCGTGGTTCTAGCCGTCGTGCTGGTTGTACCTTTGGTGATCGAGCAGGCGCAGGCGCTGGTCGTTGCTTTGCCCGGGATGTTCACGCGGACTCTGGAATACATGACGGTGAAATTCCCCACCCTACTGGACGAGAATTCAGCGATCCGGCAGGCTTTGGTTTCTTCGCAAGATACACTTCAAAGCAAAGGGGTGGCGTTTCTTAACGGTTTGTTAAGCCGCTCTTTGGCATTGGTGGATTTCTTGATGCTGTTGATTGTGGCCCCTGTGGTGGCATTTTACCTGCTGCTGGACTGGGATCGAATGATAGCAGTGCTGGACAGTTGGCTGCCCCGCCAGCATGCGCCTGTTATCCGCAAGTTAAGTGCCGATATTGACCGTGTTCTTGCAGGCTTTGTACGTGGTCAGATGACTGTTGGGATGATCCTCGGGATTTTCTATGCGACAGCGCTGGCGCTGGTTGGGTTACAATTCGGTATTGTTGTTGGGCTGTTGGCGGGTTTACTTACGTTTATCCCATATGTTGGCTCGACTGTGGGCGGGGGCATGTCCATCGGGATTGCGCTGTTCCAATTCTGGGATGATCCGATCTGGATCGGAGTCGTTGCGGTGATTTTTATTTGCGGCCAGATGGTAGAGGGAAACTTCCTGACACCCAAGCTGGTCGGTGGGTCCGTAGGGCTGCATCCGGTTTGGTTGATGTTTGCGTTATATGCGTTTGGCTCGTTGCTGGGTTTCGCGGGCTTGTTGATCGCTGTGCCGGCGTCGGCATGTATCGGTGTTCTGGGGCGTTTTGGTATCGGGAATTACCGTGCCAGCAAGCTGTATGCCGGGTCGGAAGAGGCCGTTGAACAAGTTTATCCGGACGCTGACGAAGAATGACAAAACCTGAACAACTGGTTCTTGATTTACCAAGCCGTGCGGCATTAGGACGGGATGATTTCTTTGTGTCGCCGGCCAACGCACTAGCTTTGCAAGCGTTGGACCGTTGGCCGGGGTGGGCGACAGGGAAGCTGGCGTTATGTGGACCGTCGGCCTCAGGTAAGTCGCATCTGGTGCAGGTCTGGGCGGCACGCTCGGGTGGGGCAGTGGTTGAGGTCGAAGCCTTGGTGCAACACGATATCGCAAAGCTGGCAGAAGTCGGGAACGTAGCAGTCGAGGATGTGCATCGCTTGGCCCTGATGCCAGCTGAACGCAGTGAAGCGACTGAAGAAGCTTTGTTCCACTTGCACAACCGCGTCTTGAGCGAAGGCGGGACATTGTTGGTGACGGGCGAGGGTGCGCCCTCGCGTTGGGAAATAAAGCTGCCGGATCTCGCTTCACGCCTGCGGGCGACCGAGGTGGCAACGTTGGACGCACCGGATGACGCGTTGCTGTCGGCGGTGTTGGTCAAACTGTTTGCGGATCGGCAATTGGTGGTCTCGCCAGATTTGATTAATTACCTGTTAAGCCGGATCGACCGATCATTTGCATCGGCAAAGGCAACCGTCGAGGCGCTGGATCGTGCGGGTCTTTCGCGCAAGCGGGCTATCACGCCACGACTGGCTGGCGAGGTTCTGCGAGCGCAGGCTGGGGCATGAACGGCGCACCGGACCCCGTCGCGATTGTCGACGTTGGTTCCAATTCCGTCCGGTTGGTCGTATTTGCGGGCGCTGCTGATACGCCGGTTTATCTGTATAATAAAAAGGTGCTTTGTGGGCTTGGAGCGGGTTCGACTGACTCCGGTAGACTGAACCCCGAAGGCCGCATTCGTGCGATGGACGCTTTGCAAACGTTTGCCGCAGTGATTGCCGACATGGGCGTGCGCGTGGTTGCAGGTGTTGCCACTGCTGCGGTGCGCGAGGCCAACGACGGCGTGGAATTCGTTAACGAGGTGTTAAACCAGACGGGTATCGCCTTGCGTGTGATCTCCGGCATTCAAGAGGCCGAGTATTCCGCCAAAGGCGTGTTGTTGGGCTGGCCTGATGCGAGCGGACTGGTGTGTGACATCGGGGGCGCCTCGATGGAACTGGCGCGTATTTCGGTTGGCGGGATCGGTGCTTGCGGGACGTCGGCGCTGGGACCGCTGAAGCTGCTGGATCATAAGGGCGACGTGGATGCCGTGATCGCGCAAGAGATTAACGAGTTGTTAACCGTCGTCGGTCGCTCGGCGGATCGTCTGTTTCTGGTGGGTGGATCATGGCGCGCGGTTGCACGACTGGACATGGGCCGCAGGGGGCATCCGGTTGAGGATCAGCATGGCTACACTCTGACAGCCAGTGCTTTACACGAAACCATTGACTGGATCGCCACGCAGAGTGTCGAAGATTTGTGCCCGCTGGCGGAACGCTCTAAGGGACGGTTGCCTTTGGTGCCGCTGGCCGCGCGGGTGATGGCAGGGCTGTTGCAGACAGTCGGGCCAAAACAGATCATCGTCTCGGGCTATGGGTTGCGCGAGGGCGTGTGGACTGAACAAACCGCACGAATAAACGCCTAACTGAAAAGCAAAAACGGCCCACATTACTGTGCGCCGTTTTCTTTTTCCCTGGACTTGAGCCAAATTCCTTGGGTCAATGTTATCACCGTTGAACGTCTTCACACCCATAAGGCGGCGCGACCATCTGTCATGACAACGAGGGACCTTAAAGCAGAAAAACCGAGTCG
Source organism: Paracoccaceae bacterium (assembly GCA_050256375.1). Classification (GTDB taxonomy): domain Bacteria; phylum Pseudomonadota; class Alphaproteobacteria; order Rhodobacterales; family Rhodobacteraceae; genus NORP23. Next base: position 19,288 of record JBBWVU010000053.1, read on the forward strand.
TTGCAATCAATTTTCCGCCAAACCCCGGAACGCACCATTGCAAGGGTGGCAGGGTTGTCTTACACCCGTTTGAAACAATCTTATTGGAGGCACCGATGCGCCTGACCCGTTACTTCTTGCCAATCCTGAAAGAGACCCCCGCCGAGGCGTCAATTGCCAGCCATCGCCTAATGCTGCGGGCAGGAATGATCCGCCAGTCGAGTGCAGGGATTTATTCGTGGTTACCGATGGGTTTCAAGGTTCTGCAACGCCTTGAGCAGATCGTTCACGAAGAACAGCAGCGCGCAGGCCACATTCCGATGCTGATGCCAACGCTGCAATCCGCCGACCTTTGGCGTGAAAGCGGGCGGTATGACGACTATGGCAAAGAAATGCTGCGGATTACTGATCGCCACGGGCGCGATATGCTTTATGGGCCGACCAACGAGGAGCTGATAACCGATATCGTTCGCAACTCGATCAATTCGTATAAGGAGCTGCCCAAGACGCTTTATCACATCCAGTGGAAATTCCGCGACGAGGTTCGCCCTAGGTTCGGCGTGATGCGCGGTCGCGAGTTCTATATGAAAGACGGCTATAGTTTTGATGTGGACGAGGCGGGCGCGTTGCATTCCTATAATCGCCATCTGGTCAGCTATCTGCGCACGTATGAACGCATGGGTCTGAAGGCCATCCCTATGAAGGCGGATACGGGCCCGATTGGCGGCGATCACAGCCACGAATTCCTAGTTTTAGCCGAAACTGGTGAGAGCGAAGTGTTTTATGACAGCAAAGTCTTGGATATGGCGCTGGGTGACCGCGAAGTTGATTTCGACGATGTGGCGCAGTGCCAAGGCATCTTTGACGAATTCACAACGCCTTATGCCCGTACCGATGAAACCCACGACGAAGCTAAATTCAATGAGGTTCCCGAGGATCGGCGGATGTCTGCGCGCGGTATCGAAGTCGGGCAGATTTTCTACTTCGGCACCAAATATTCGGAATCCATGGGTGCTGATGTTGTAATGCCCGATGGGTCGCGCAAGCCTGTCGAAATGGGCTCGCACGGTATTGGTGTTAGCCGCCTGATTGGTGCGCTGATCGAGGCAAACCATGACGATAAAGGGATTATATGGCCTGAGTCAGTCGCACCATTCCGCGTTGGGTTGGTGAATTTGCGCCAAGGTGACGAAGCCGCAGATGCGGCTTGTGAAAGCATTTATGCAGGCTTGGTCAAAGCTGGCCTCGATCCGCTTTATGATGACCGTGACGAGCGCGCGGGGGCTAAATTTGCCTCTATGGACCTGATTGGATGTCCTTGGCGCATAACGGTTGGACCTCGTGGGTTGAAAAATGGTGTGGTGGAGCTAACATCAAGACGTACAGGCGAGACGGTTGAGCTTGCGCCAGAGGCGGCACTTGATCGGTGCATCGAAATTTACGCAGACGTTTAACGGTGAGGTTAGAATGGTGAATGTACCCGGTATTGTAGGCGCGATTGTTTTCGGAATTGGCATGTCCCAGTTTCCCGAATTTACGCAGCAATACCAACAGCGCCTTGGTGGGGCGGTGGATGAGTTGCGGATAATCACGGAAGAGTTTGATCGCACGGCTGCAAGTCAGGGCATGTCGCGCAATCAGGCGCTCGCGACCTATACCGGATCGCAGTTTCTGACGGTTCGTTCAGAAGATTTGCAAAGCACGTTTGTTCGATATGAACGCCTTAGCGAAGACTTGCGGATCTTGGAAGGCGCCGATGCGTTAGGACGTTTTACGAGCTTTCTGCATATGACCGACAACCAGTTGGTGAACAGCACATGGTCGGCTTATGAGCCCGCAGTTCCGGTGGATTCGGAAGGGTTTGTTTTTGCGGTGATCGGGGCAATGGGCGGCTTTTACGGGGTCAACCAGATAGCTGGCCTTATAGCCAGACGCCGAAGGAAGACTGTGTGAGTAAACGAACGACACCCCCTTTTGCAGGCTTCGAGTGGGTTATCGCATGGCGATACTTGAGGGCGCGGCGTGCCGAAGGTGGTGTGTCTGTGATGACATGGATTTCGCTGATCGGCATCGCATTGGCGGTGTTTGCGCTGATCGCAACGATGGCGGTGCGGTCCGGCTTTAGGGCTGATTTTACGGCGACTATTTTGGGCGCCAATGCCCATGTGACAATTTACGAGACGAATTATACCAGCGATGGTCTTCGGATAGGAATTTTAGATTATCCCGAGATGGTGGCTAATGTGGCGGCGGTTGAGGGGGTCACACGCGTGGCACCGATTATCCGTGGGCAAGTTATGGCGTCTTCAACGTCTCGCAATACAGGTGTCGAGGTGTTTGGTGAGGCGCTAGAGGATTTGCGTACGTTACCATTGGTGGCAAACCCCGAGACGTCGTCTGGTACGCTGGATGATTTCGGTGAAGGAATCGCGATTGGTTCCGGTGTCGCGCGGACGCTTGGTGTTCGGGTCGGGGATTTTGTGACGTTAATTTCACCTAATGGGGTGAAAACACCCTTTGGTACTTCGCCAAGGGTTAACGACTACAAAATTGCATATATTTTTCAAGTTGGGCGCTCCGACATTGACCGGACGCGGATTTATATACCGTTTGAAGAAGCGCAGAGCTTCTTTAATCGCGAGGGCACAGCGGATGAACTGGAAGTAGCAGTCGCCGACCCTCAGGCTGTGGATGACATGCGCCCAAGCTTGATTGAGGCGGCAGGGCAGCGTGTCGTTATCTGGACGTGGCGCGATGCATCAGGTGCGTTTCTGCGCGCGTTGGAGGTTGAGGACAACGTGATGTTTATCCTGATGTCGATACTGGTACTGATCGCGGCGATGAACATTATATCCGGCCTGATCATGCTGGTAAAAAATAAAACGCGCGACATTGGCATTCTGCGCACGTTGGGGCTGACGCAAGGCTCGATCATGCGAATATTTTTTATCAGTGGCGCAAGCATCGGGTTGGTTGGTACGGCGCTGGGCGTCGTGCTCGGGTGCCTGTTTGCGATTTACATCGATCCGGTATTTGCCTTCGTTGACGGCATAATGGGGGGCGGTGTTTGGGACCCGAACGTGCGGTATCTGTCTCGCCTGCCTGCAAAACTGGAATTGGGCGATGTGCTAAGTGCCGTTGCACTTTCGTTAACGCTTTCCTTCGTAATCACCATTTTCCCTGCGCGACGTGCGGCCAAGATGGATCCGGTGGAGGCGTTGCGAAATGAGTAACCCCACGCTGAAACTGACCGATACCCATCGCAGTTTTTTTAAAGGTAAACCAAACGAGGTTCGCGTGCTGGAAGGTGTGTCTTTGACCCTTGAAGCAGGCGAGGTTGTGGCATTGGTCGCGCCTTCGGGCGCTGGAAAATCGACGTTACTGCATATCGCGGGGCTGTTGGATAAGGTTGATGACGGCACAGTCGAAGTGGGCGGTGTGTTGGCCTCGGGCCAATCAGATCGAACACGGACGCGGATGCGGCGTAACAATATCGGGTTTATTTATCAGTTCCACCATTTGTTGCCGGAATTTACTGCGGTCGAAAACATAACCCTTCCACAACGTGCGGCGGGCATTTCGAAGGATGAGGCGCACACAAAGGCCGAGGATTTGCTGGCCAAAGTCGGCCTTTCCCACCGTCTGACCCACCGCCCCGGAGAGCTGTCGGGCGGTGAACAGCAACGCGTCGCGTTCTGTCGTGCGCTGGCTAACGGGCCGTGCGTGCTGCTGGCGGATGAGCCAACAGGAAATCTTGATCCCGAGACTGCGGATCGTGTTTTTGATACGTTGCTTCAATTGGTGCGCGACACAGGGTTGTCGGCATTGATCGCCACACATAATCTTGATTTGGCGGCCCGCATGGATCGGGTACTAACTTTATCGCAAGGCCGGTTAGAGTAAGTATATTAGAATCAGTAATACAAGTTGCAAAACACGCTGATTGCGCTCTATTAACGATTTCTTAAAGATGGTTGCCAAAACCACATCAAACCGAGGGAATATGCCATGACCACCGAACCAAGTTTCCGAAAATCCGTTGACATTATGTTTAACCAAGCCGTCAAACTGATGGATCTGTCGCCCGGCTTGGAAGAAAAAATCCGCGTTTGCAACTCGACCTATACCGTCCGTTTCGGGGTGCGGTTACGCGGGAAAATCCACACATTTACAGGTTACCGTTCGGTGCATTCCGAGCACGTGGAACCCGTGAAGGGCGGCATTCGCTTCTCGATGGGGGTAGAACAGGACGAGGTCGAGGCTCTGGCCGCTCTGATGACGTATAAGTGCGCGTTGGTGCAGGCACCGTTTGGTGGCTCCAAAGGTGGGCTGCGGATTGATCCGCGCGAATGGGACGCGCATGAAATGGAGATGATTACACGACGGTTCGCGTACGAGCTTATAAAACGCGATCTTATCAATCCGTCGCAAAACGTGCCAGCGCCCGATATGGGCACAGGTGAACGTGAAATGGCATGGATTGCCGATCAGTATCGCCGGATGAACACGACGGATATAAATGCGGCGGCCTGTGTGACGGGTAAGCCCCTCAACGCGGGTGGAATTCAGGGCCGTGTCGAGGCGACTGGGCGCGGTGTGCAATATGCCTTGAGAGAGTTCTTTCGCTATGACGAGGATAAGGCAAAGGCTGGTCTGACCGGTACGCTTAAGGAAAAACAAGTGATCGTGCAGGGTTTGGGCAATGTTGGCTATCACGCCGCGAAATTCGTGTCCGAGGAAGATGGCGCAAACATTGTTGCCGTGATTGAGCGCGATGGAGCGGTCGTGAACCCTGACGGGTTGAACATCGAGCTGCTGAAAGAACACATCATGATGACTGGTGGCGTTAAGGATTTCATGAGCGGGGAATATGTCGAGGATGGCGCCTCGGTACTGGAAATGGATTGCGACATTCTTATTCCAGCGGCGCTTGAAGGTGTTATTAACTTGACCAATGCAGACCGGATCAAGGCCAACCTGATTATCGAGGCTGCAAATGGCCCGATCACGGCAGGTGCGGATCAGGTTTTGTTGAAAAACGGCGTTGTGATCATCCCTGACCTCTATGCAAATGCGGGTGGTGTTACTGTTTCGTATTTCGAATGGGTCAAGAACCTCAGCCACATTCGTTTTGGCCGGATGCAGCGCCGCCAAGAAGAATCCCGTCATCAATTATTGCTGGACGAATTGCAAAGACTGGGCGAGGATTCATCAATCAAATGGCAACTGTCCGACAAGTTCAAAGAGAAGTATCTGAGAGGTGCGGATGAGTTGGAACTGGTGCGCTCAGGCTTGGATGATACCATGCGCGACGCGTATCAATCCATGCGCAAGGTCTGGCATTCGCGCGATGACGTGCCGGATTTACGAACAGCAGCGTTCCTAGTGTCGATTGAACGTGTGGCTGCCAGCTATCGGTCCAAAGGATTGTAAGCGAAGCGCCCGCTCTATTGTGATCGGGGCGGGCGGTATTACCTTTTGGATCAAACATTTTGAAAGGATGAAGACATGTCGTTCCGCCCTGTGAAATCCGAAACTCTGGCAACCCCGACGATGGAGGGCGCAGGCGTGCATTTGCACCGTGCATTCGGGTTCCATGATCCAACCATGCTGGACCCGTTCCTGTTGTTTGATGATTTTCGCAATGATGATCCTGCGAAAACCAAGAAGGGATTTCCGTGGCATCCCCACCGAGGGATCGAGACGATTACCTATGTATTACAAGGCAATATCACGCATGAGGACAGCCTCGGAAACGTTGGGAATCTTGGGGCGGGTGACGTGCAGTGGATGACTGCGGGCTCAGGCATTATGCATCAAGAGATGCCCAAACCGAATATCGCAGGACAGATGCACGGATTTCAGTTGTGGGCGAACCTGCCTGCGGATCAAAAGATGACGACGCCGCGGTATCAGGATGTGACGGCCTCGGATATTCCCGAGATCATTGACGATGATGGCACGCGGGTTAAGGTTATTGTCGGGTCGTTCTGGGGTAAATCGGGGCCGGTTGACGGCATTGCAGCTGATCCGCAATATCTGGATGTCTGGATACCGTCGAATGTGCGCAAAACGCTGCCGATGGATACTTATCGCCATGTATTCGCGTATATTTTTGCTGGCTCAGGAACGTTCCGCGATGTGTCCAAACCTTACGGCGTGCGTGTCGAGAAAGAGGTGGCAGGACAAGAGGTCAACATCCGCGATATGTCGGGAAACCGCACGCTTGTGCAGTTCGATACGGGCGACGAAATCACGGTTCAGGCTGGCGAACAGGGTATGCGGTTCCTGCTGGTTTCGGGCAAACCGATCGAGGAACCAGTGGCGTGGCACGGTCCGATTGTGATGAATACGCAAGACGAATTACGTCAGGCTATGCAGGATTTGAACAACGGAACCTTTATCAAATCGCAGGCGTGATCAGACAAGATCATCCGGCGTTACATATGTATCCAGATGGGTCGTGCCAAAATTAAGCGCGGCCCATTCGCCTTGAACCTCCAGTGCGGTGGTGGCCCCCGTTGGATACTTGTCGAAGGTCGAGTGCGCAGGCGCAGGATCAACGCGCAGATCGCGGGCCAGCGAACCGATGCCAGGCATGTGGGCAATGACAAGAACGCTGTCGCCCGTTGCGCTGGTACGGATAATGTCCAGCATTTCGTCTGGCGACGCCATGTAGAGTTTAGCGTCGGTGATTACTTCGGGATTTCCTGCCAAACCAGCGGAAACCAGTTCCCAGGTTTCCTGACAACGGGCTGCAGATGAAACGATAACCTGATCCGGCTCGCGCCCTTCGGCATCCAGCCATTTTCCTAATAGATCAGCGGCTTTGCGGCCGCGCTCTCCCAATGTGCGCTCGATGTCGGGGATATCTGAATCGGACCAAGAGGATTTGGCGTGGCGCATAAGGGTGAGTGTTTTCATCTATTCTATCCTTTATGAAACGCCCTCATGTGAAAGGCGGATTGCTCTGGCAATCGTTTATTCTGCCCGATTGGGCACGCGCGGCGCACGATGCAGCCGCTGGACAGGCAGTCGTCCCCGTCACGATCAAGATGCGCGTGACACTTTGGAACGTCGTACCCGTCGTGCGACAAGGCTGCGGCAGGACATGCAGAAAGACAAGGCTTTTCTGCACATTCAAGGCAGGGCGACGAACTTGCTGGCGGAAGGTCAAGCAAGGCGGGAATAATCAAAGCACCGCGATAAGAAATGAACAGCCCCGAACTCTCATGCACCAATATTCCGACCGGCGACAGCCAAGCGCGCCCGCTTTCCAGCGCCCAAGCTATAAACGGTTGATAAGGAGGCCCGCCAAATGGGTATACCGCCTCGGCATTGAACTGATTGGCAAGTGCACCGATCACCCGTTCAGACCAACGATCCAAAGGGGCTTCTCCTTTGCTCAAATACTCACTGCTCTGCGTGAAAACGGACCAGAATTTAGGTTCGTTTGGGCCAAGCAAAACCACCGTTTGACTCGTGTCGCTATGCAATGCCCCAAGGACCGTCAACCCCGATGGGGTGGCGGCATCGGAAACATCGTCAAGCTTCATTTGTTGGTGAACGGCAGTTTCAGCGTCCACAACAGTCTTGCAGGTTTTTCGTCTTGCCAACGAAGCCCGATCTTCATGTCGTCGTGACCGTCTTTAGGTTGTGTCACATAAGTACGGAAAAGGCGGTCCCAAATCGACAACGAGAACCCATAGTTACTGTCATGTTCCTCGCGATAAACCGAGTGGTGGACGCGGTGCATGTCTGGTGTCACCAGAATCAAGCGCATAACTGCATCAACCCGTTTAGGCAGTTTGATGTTGGAGTGGTTGAACAGGGCAGTGCCGTTCAACAGAATCTCGAACAGGATTACGGCGAAGGCGGCGGGGCCAAGCACGTATATCACGCCGATTTTCAGCAACATCGACAGGGCGATTTCAAGCGGATGAAAGCGGATTGCTGTCGATACGTCCATCTCTTTGTCCGAGTGGTGCACTTGGTGTAAGCGCCATAGCAGCGGAATTTTGTGGGTAATCATGTGTTGGAACCAGATCACCAAATCGAGGATAAGGATGGCCAATAATATCTCGACCCAGTTTGGCCAAGCGGTACTGCCCAGTAGGCCCCAGCCATTAGCGGTCGCGTCGATCGCAGCTCCGACGGCCATTACCGGCATAACGAACGCCATGACGTTGATCGTTACCGTATCAATAACCGACAACCCCCAGTTCACGAACCAGCGTTTGGCGGTGCCTGCGCGGGTGCGGCGGGGAATGAGAGTCTCGACTATCGCGAAAAGCGCGAAAAGTCCGAGAAAGACCGAGAGGCGGATGAGTGTTTCGTTTTCCATGCGCAGAACTTGGCCCTGGACTGTGTTGAATTCAAGAGGTATGCGCGAATGTTACATATATTAAATGGAATGTGTTGGTCGCGTTAATTGCGAATTAGGCTTCCTGCGCCGTGTTCCGTGAATAATTCCAGCAAACACGCGTGTGGGGCACGGCCGTCGAGGATGACCACGGCGCGCACGCCGCCCTCAATCGCATCGAGCGCGGTTTGGGTTTTCGGAATCATACCGCCCGCGATAACGCCGTCGGCGGTCAGTTCGCTGACGTGGTCCGGTGTCAGTTGCGTGATGACGTTTCCATCTGCGTCTTTCACGCCGGAAACGTCCGTTAATAACAGCAGGCGATCAGCGTCCAATCCGGCTGCGATGGCACCGGCTGCGGTGTCTCCGTTGACGTTGTAGGTCTGGCCGTCCGTGCCAACCCCGATGGGCGCAATGACCGGAATGAGGTCGCTGTCGAGGAAGGTGTGCAGGACTTCGGGATTGATTTTGACGGGGTCGCCGACGAACCCAAGGTCAGGTTCGGCTTTTTCGCAGATCATCAAATTGGCGTCTTTGCCAGACAGTCCGACGGCTTTGCCGCCCTGTTTATTGATCGCCCCAACGATGCGCTTATTGACCGAGCCGGACAGGACCATCTCGACGATTTTCATGGTTTCGGCGTCGGTCACACGTTTGCCGTTCACGAATTCGGATTGGACATCTTGCTTTTCCAGCATTTCGTTAATCATCGGGCCGCCACCATGCACGATGATCGGGTTCACGTTGACCTGTTTCATCAGTACGATGTCGCGGGCGAACCGATCCATTTCGACGTCGTCACCCATCGCGTGGCCACCGAATTTGATCACGACAATAGACCCATCGTAACGCTGCAAGAAAGGCAGGGCTTCGCTTAGGGTTCTGGCTGTGGCAATCGAGTCGCGTTGCATCGCTTGTTGTAACTCCATCGGGTGACTCCTCGCGGTTTTGACTTGTTTAGCCGCTTGGGTCGGGAAACCCAAGACCGGAGTTTATTCCATTGTTGCGATGATGGTTCGCAGCACGTCTAGCCCTTCGCCTTTGTTCGAGGACGTCAGGACAATCTCGGGGTAGGCGGCGGGGAATTTGGTCAGTGTCGCGCGGGTTTTGTCGATGATTTTGTCGAGTTCCGGCTTTTTCAACTTGTCGCATTTTGTCAGAACGACTTGGAACGTCACCGCGGAGGATCCGAGCAGGGTCATGATTTCTTCGTCCACGTCTTTGGGACCGTGACGGGCATCGACCAGCAGGAATACACGACGCAACGTGGCCCGACCTTGTAGGTATGCTTTCAGCAAGCGCTGCCATTTGGCAACCACTGCGACGGGGGCGTTGGCAAAGCCGTAGCCCGGAAGATCGACGAGGTAGTGTTGATCCAACAACGTGAAGTAGTTGATTTCCTGTGTGCGACCCGGCGTGTTCGACGCCCGCGCCAAGGCTTTGCGGCCTGTTAGCGCGTTGATCAGCGTCGATTTGCCGACGTTTGAGCGGCCAGCGAAGCAGACTTCCATGCGGTCGGCGGGTGGTAGGCCATCCATGGCTACAACACCCTTCAGGAAGTCGGAATTACCTGCAAACAGTTTGCGCCCAATCTCAGCGGTGGCGTGGTCTGGAATTTCGGCGATGGGGAACTGGACGCTCATGATAGCACCTCTACTTGGTCTTCTTGGCGAATTCGCCCTGATTTTATTACAACGGCGTAAACACCCATTTCCTGGTGACCGAAACCCTTTTTCAACGCGCCCAGTGTGTCAGCGTCGCGAACGCCGGTTTCGATATTAACAGTCGTAGCCATGCAACGTGTGATTTCTTCGCGAATTTCCAGCTCGGCTTCGCCGATGCGGATGCGTTTGCAGATCATCTCTTTTTCGGCCCACGGTTCCCATCCGTTAACAAGAATGTTCCCGCGCCAGCGTTCTGGTGCAAGGCTGGTTTCAAGGTTTTTCTCGATCTCGGCGTGGGAGGCCAGATTGATGATCGAGATGGATTGGAAATCTGTATCGGTCATCGGTTGTGATGCGCTAACCACTCGGGCGGGCAACATACGCGAGCCGTTGGAAATAGGCATGACCCATTGCACGAAATGATTGGCGTCGCCCTCATCGTCAGGGTTGATTGTAATGTCCTGACAGTCGGGATGACTAAGGGTGATCTTGTTTAGGCGTTCGTCCACACAGGCGGAGATCGCTTGCAAACGGGGCGACTTGGCCCCGATAGAAAATTGGTTGCAAGGTTGCCAACTTGGGCGCTCCACATCAAAACACGACCGCTCGTGCGCGACGGCCCAGACACGATCCCACGGAAGGCATTTGCCCTCTGTCAGGAACGCCTCGGAGATTTCCTCGCGGCTGTGGCTTTTTATCGGATGGCGCCAGATATGTGCAACGGCTGCGCTCATTCTTTGGTGTCTTTTTCCTTGAACTTGCGGAAGCTGGACATGATGTTGCCGAACACGTCAGGGCGAACCCCTTGTGAACGCATGATCGCATATTGCTGGGTAAACGTGATGGTGTTGTTGGCCACCCAGTAGATCACAAGTCCAGACGCGAAACGACCCAGCATGAACATGAATACCCATGGCATCCACGCAAAGATCATTGCTTGGGTTTTGTCTGTGGGGGCCGGATTCAGTTTTTGCTGCATCCACATTGTTATACCCATCAAGATCGGGAATACGCCGATGGACAGGATCGCAAGGAAGCTTTCAGGTCCGGGAGGCGCGAATGGCAGCAGGCCGAACAGGTTCAGGATGGAGCTTGGATCGGGTGCCGAGAGATCCTGAATCCAACCGAAGAATGGTGCGTGGCGCATCTCGATTGTTACGAACAACACTTTGTAGAGCGAGAAGAAAATCGGGATTTGCAGGAAGATTGGCAGACAACCCGAAGCAGGGTTTACCTTGTTCTTCTTGTAAAGTTCCATCATCTCTTTTTGCATGGCTTGCTTGTCGTCGCCGGTACGTTCTTTCAGAGCGGTCATTTCAGGCTGAAGCTTTTTCATCTTCGCCATGGAGACGTAGGACTTATACGCCAGAGGTGAAAGCAGCGTCTTGATAACCAGCGTCAGGCCGATGATCGACAGACCCATATTGCCGATCCAGCCGTGGATCAGCGACAGCAGCGCAAAGATCGGTTTGGTGATGAAGAAGAATATTCCCCAGTCAACCGAGTCTACGAATTTGTCGATGCCCATTTCGTCTTGGTAGGCGCGGATGGTCGATACTTCTTTGGCACCAGCGAACAACAACGTGGTGATCTGTACGTCTTGGCCGCCCGAGATTTCCATAACCGGAAGGCGCATGTCTGCCTGATATGTGTCGTTGCCCGGCGTGTATTTGGAAACGGACGTAAAAGACTGGCCCGGAAGCGGGATCAGCGTTGTCATCCAGTATTTGTCGGTCATGCCGATCCAGCCACCCTCGACCACGTCAATGCGATCGATGTTGCCACCTTCTGCGGAATTAAACGTTTCATCAGGCATGTCGTCGTAATCGATTTCCTGAATTTCGCCGTCTTGAGCGCGAACGACGCCTTCGTGCAGCAGGTACATGCCCAATGTGTCAGGCTCGCCTTTACGAGCGATAATGCCATAGGGCTGCATACGCACCGCCGCGTCGGTGTTGTTTTCAACGCGCTGCGTGATCGAGAACATGTAGTTTTCGTCAATCGTGATGGTCCGGTGGAAAACAAGGCCGGCGCCGTTGTCCCATTTGATGGTCAGAGGCGTGGTTTCTGTCAGCACGCGGCCGCTCTCGATGGACCACACGGTTGTGGCTCCCGGAACGGATGCTGCATCAAGGCCGCCCGCGGGGGCCCAGCCGTGGACTGTGTAATATGGTTGTCCGGAATTGGCAGGGGATAACAATGTCACCTTTTCGGAGTTGTCATTCTGAACGACGTCGTAATCTGTCAGGTGCAGGTCGTCGATGCGACCACCCAGTAGCGAGATGGATCCGGCGACTCGACCGGTTCTGATCTCTACGCGGTCAGTCTGTGCCAGCGCGTTCTCACGGCTCTCTTCAGCTGTTGCGACCTGCGCGGGGGCGGCTGCGATAAAGGTGCCGTCGGCTTGTGGTACGCTTGCGACGCCTTCGACCTGTGTGAACGTGGTTTCAGTCGTTTCGGGCTGGACTTCGGTTTTCTCTGGCGGGAACAGGATGAACCATACAAAGATCACCAGAAAGCTGAGGCCAGTCGCCAAAAGCAGGTTTTTATTATTATCTTCCATCGTTCACTCCGGATGCGTAATTCTTCTTTGTGCCTTCAACAGGGATAGGCGCGAAAGGTCAAGGTTTAAAGGTGCGTCTTTGCAGCCCGGCGAAGTCAAAAAGACTGGAATCGAGCAGATGAGAGGGGTTTGCGTTGGTTAACGCCTTGAACATGACTTGGCGGCGCCCGGGGGAGTTCTTTTCCCACTCGTTCAACATCTGTTTGACTTGCTGGCGTTGCAGGCCATCTTGGGAACCGCAAAGGTTACACGGGATGACGGGATAGTTCATGGCGGCGGCGAATTTCGCGCAATCTTCCTCGGCCACATGGGCGAGGGGGCGGTAGACAAACAGATCGCCTTCGTCGTTGACCAGCTTGGGAGGCATGGTGGCGAGCTTGCCGCCGTGAAAGAAGCTCATCATGAATGTTTCAAGGATGTCGTCGCGGTGGTGGCCAAGGACGATGGCAGAGCAACCCTCTTCGCGCGCAACACGGTAGAGATTGCCACGGCGCAGGCGCGAGCACAGGCTGCAAAATGTTTTGGTGTCGGGGATTTTGTCTATGACCACGGAGTAGGTGTCTTTGTATTCGATTCGGTGCGGGATTTTCATGCGCTCAAGAAATTCGGGCAGAACGGTCGAGGGGAAACCGGGTTGGCCTTGGTCGAGGTTGCATGCGAGAATTTCTACGGGCAGCAGGCCGCGCCATTGCAATTCCGCCAGTGCTGCCAGCAGGGTGTAGCTGTCTTTGCCACCCGATACGCAGACCAGCCATTTGGCGCTACGTTCAATCATGCCATACTGCTCGACCGCTTCGCGCGTTTGGCGGATGATACGTTTGCGGAGTTTTTTGAACGAGGTGGATGTGGGTGCGCCCTCGAACAGCGGGTGGATTTCGGAAGCCTCAGTCATGGTCATGTTTGTGATCATGCTTTTCGGGAACAGGGTCATAGCCGTCACGGCCAAGCGGATGACATCGGCCAACACGTTTTATGGCCAGCCACGTGCCTTTGATTGCGCCGTGCTTTTCCAACGCCTCAAGCGCGTAGGCCGAGCATGTCGGTTGGTAGCGGCAGTTCCGGCCAACCCATGGGCTGCCGATTACGCGGTATAGTTTGACCGGCAAGGCAAAGATGAAGGCGAGTGGTGTCATTTTCGGGGCTTTCGCGGCGCGTGCACTTTGGACAGCGCTGTTTCCATGTCTTGCATTAACAGATGGAACGGGCGGTCGGCTGTTTCAAGGTGACGGCCTACCAGAACGTAATCCCAGCCCGCGCGACCTTGTACTGGCAGAACGGCGCGAGCGACTTCGCGAAGGCGGCGTTTAGCGCGGTTGCGAGCTACAGCATTGCCGACTTTTTTCGAACAAGTGTAACCGGTGCGGATCAGCTCTTCGTCGTCGTCGCGGCGGCGGGCTTGCAATAGCAATCCTTTGGCGGATTGGCGGCGGGCGCGGGCAGCCAGCAGGAAATCGCTGCGTTTGCGTAAAGTTTCCATCGGACAAACGGAAACCGCCGGGGGCTTTTCACCGGCGTTCCCTGAAATGGGTTCGCGGTCTGCCTCCGGCGGTTTCATAAACTGTAACCTTGTCGGTTTTACGCAGTTAGGCTTTTGCGGCCTTGGGCACGACGACGGTTAACAATCTTGCGACCGTTTTTAGTTGCCATGCGCGAACGGAAACCGTGGCGGCGTTTGCGAACAAGGTTGCTCGGCTGGAATGTACGTTTCATTTTCTTACTCCTGCTCGGTCGACGAAGAGATTCGCCTGCCGGAAATTCTGAAATGGCTGTTTAGGCCCAGATAAATCGGAAGTCAATTCGGATTCAGCGGAAAAATGCTCTGTTTTTGGAAACATTTGCCGCACCAATGCAGTGGTTGCTACGACAATACTGAAACATTAGATGAATTCCAATCAATGAACCGTGAGGCCCCTTTCGGTATGTGTCGTTAGGCGGCAAATAGAGGGCAACGGAATAACGCCATTGTAGGAGATTTTCATGGCTACAGTTAAGACAGACGGGTTTTCGGTGCAAAAGATGTTGCCGCTGATCGGAATCGGTATCGTTGCGATTATCGGATTTTTTACGCTTAAGGACTTTCTGAACTTTGAGTCGCTGCGCGACAACCGCGAAGCACTGCTGGCGTGGCGAGATGCGAATTTCCTGATCGCGTCTGTCGGGTTTATTGCGATCTATATTGCGATTGTGGCGTTCTCGCTGCCCGGTGCGGCGATAATTTCGCTGACTGGCGGGTTCCTGTTCGGGCTGTTTCCGGGGGCTGTATATAACATTGGCTCGGCGACGGCAGGGGCGGTGCTGATTTTTATGGCCGCGCATTATGGGCTGGGCGAGCATCTTGCGCGCAAGATGGATAATGCGGGTGGCGTGGTCGGCAAGATCAAAGCGGGGCTGGTTGAAAACGAGGTCAGCTTTTTGTTGCTGATGCGGCTGGTTCCGGCGTTCCCGTTTTTTGTGGCGAATCTTGTGCCCGCACTGGTTGGAACGCGGTTGCGGACATTTGCGTGGACAACGGCGATCGGGATCATTCCTGGTGGTGTCGTTTATACATGGGTCGGCTCGGGCTTGGGCGAGGTGTTCGCGCGGGGTGATACGCCTGATTTAGGGATAATTTTTGATCCGAAGATACTTGGCCCGATACTGGCGCTTTGTGCCTTGTCGCTGACGCCGGTTATTCTTAAGAACTTCAAGAAGTAGGGCGTATGATGGAACGTATTAAAACCGGCATTTGTGTGATCGGCGCCGGCTCTGGTGGGCTGTCTGTTGCCGCGGGGGCTGTACAAATGGGCGCCAGCGTTGTGCTGCTTGAAGGTCACAAGATGGGTGGCGACTGTTTGAACTATGGTTGTGTGCCCTCCAAAGCGCTGATCGCGGCGGGGAAACATGCACATGCCATGACGACGGGAGCGCATTACGGGGTGGCTCCGGTGGAACTTGTCGTGGATTACGCTGCCGCGATGGAGCACGTAGCGGGCGTTATAAGAGGTATCGAGCCGCACGATTCTGTTGAGCGGTTCGAGGAGCTGGGCGTCAAGGTTATCTCGGAATACGGACGGTTTATCTCGCCTACCGAGGTGCAAGCGGGGGGTACGATTATCACCGCACGGCGCTTCGTGATTTCTACTGGGTCTTCGCCAATGGTGCCACCAATTCCGGGGTTGGATACGGTGGATTATCTAACGAACGAGAACTTGTTTGAATTACGTGAATGCCCGGCGCACTTGTTGATTATTGGTGGAGGGCCAATTGGCATGGAAATGGCGCAGGCGCATGTGCGGCTCGGATCCAAGGTGACGGTGCTGGAAGGGTTGAAAGTGTTGGGGCATGAAGACCCTGAACTCGCGGCGATTGCGTTAGAAAACCTACGCGCCGAAGGGGTAGAGATCGTCGAAGGCGCTATGGTTTCCGAGATTGCTGGAGGTGCGGAGATAACCGTTCATACGGACGAAGGTGCCGAGTATAAAGGTAGTCATATCCTGATGGCGGTCGGCCGCACGCCCAATATCGACAAGCTGGATTTGGATAATGCGGGCATTGAAACCAATCTACACGGGATCGTGGTGGACACTGGGCTAAAGACGGCGAACAAACGGGTCTACGCGATTGGCGATGTAGCTGGCGGAATGAAATTTACGCATGTTGCGGGGTATCATGCGGGGGTGATTATTAGGTCGGCCTTATTTGGATTGCCAGCTAAGGCGACCGAGAAGCACATCCCGTGGGCTACATATACGGACCCAGAGATCGCGCATGTCGGCATGTCAGAAGCACAAGCTGTTGCTGCACACGGCAACAAGGTCGAGGTACTGCGGTTCGAGTATGCCGAGAACGACCGCGCACGGACCGAACGAAATACCAAGGGGTTAATCAAAGTGATGGTGCTAAAGGGTAAGCCGATTGGTGCATCGATTGTGGGCACGCAGGCTGGTGAGCTGATCCAGACGTGGGCATTGGTAATCGCGAATGGTCTGAAGATCGGGGCGGTGGCCGCGATGGTTGCGCCTTATCCGACGTTGGGCGAGATCAACAAGCGGGTGGCGGGGCAATATTATGCTCCGCGCCTGTTTGAAAGCGCGCGGGTAAAACGGATAGTGAGGTTTGTGCAGCGGTATCTTTGAGGTGCGGTGTCGCCTGTTAACTTGTGAGTGCGGAAACTTATGCATAGAGTTCGCAGTAATTGGTCAATAATCAGGACTTAGATGTTTTTCAAAACCTTATCAGGTAGGTTCCTACTGCTCAGCTTCCTGTTTGTGATGGTGGCAGAGGTGCTGTTGTTTGTGCCGTCGGTATCAAACTTCCGGTTGGGGTATTTGCAGGATCGTCTGGAATTAGCGCAACTCGCCTCGCTGGCTTTGCTGGCGACACCTGACGATATGGTGGCCCCTGAACTGGCCGACGAGTTGTTGAAAAACGCCGAGGTTCTGAACATCGTTCTACGCCGTGATGCGGTTCGCGAGCTGGTTCTGGCGGTGCCTTTGCCAAAACCGATCAGCCAAACGTTCGATTTGCGCGATCCGGGGTTCTTTGGTCCGATCAAGGATGTGTTTGTATGTGCGTTCGGGAAGCCCGGGAATGTGATCCGGATCATTGGGCAGCCGGTGAAGGATGCGGGTATCCAGATTGAAATCGTTATGAATGAGGCTCCGGTCAAGGCGGCGATGCTCGAATACAGTCGCAACGTGTTTTTCTTGTCGCTGGTGGTGTCGGTGATTACCGGCGGATTGTTGTTCATGTCGCTTCAAGTGTTGATTGCACGGCCGATTACAAAGGTCATTTCTTCGATGACGCGGTTTCGGAATAATCCTGAGAATGCGAGCAATGTTATCAAACCTGACGCTTCGATTTCGGAGTTGCGCGAAGCTGAGACGGCCTTGCAGGATATGCAGTTACAGCTGATCGCGTCGCTGCGCCAGAAGGAACGGCTGGCGTCGTTAGGCGGAGCGGTTTCCAAGGTAAGTCACGATCTGCGCAACATTCTGACCACGACGCAGATTCTGGCGGATCGGTTGGAGATGAGCGATGATCCCAAGGTGCAGAAGATGGCGCCGAAACTGCTGAGCTCACTTTCACGGGGCATTAACCTTTGTGAACGCACGTTAACATTTGGCAAAGCGGATGAGCCGGAGCCGGAGATTAAGTCGGTAGGTTTGAAGGCGATTGTTGGCGATGTGATTGAGAACGACGCGCTTCGGGAAACCGAGAAGGTTCAGCTTATCTCGACCGTGGCGCATGACGTGCAGATTTCAGCAGATTCCGAGCAGATGTTTAGGGTCCTGACCAACCTTGTCCGAAATGCGCGACAGGCCATTGAAGGGACGGGAAAGCTGGGGATTGTCAGCATCTCGGCGGATCTATGTGACGGTGGTGTCGATATTATTGTGCGCGATACCGGCCCCGGGTTACCGGAAAAAGCGCGCGAGTTTTTGTTCCAGCCGTTTCAAGGCGGCGCGCGGCGTGGCGGCACTGGATTAGGGCTGGCGATCGCTGCGGAACTGGTGCGCGGACATGGCGGAATACTGGAATTGATCGAGACTTCCGAGGCAGGCACATCGTTTCGGATATTCCTTCCGGACGGTGATGAATAATTGCTGAAATTTCGACGTTTTGCCTCTTGCAAAGGCGGGCGGGCAACGCTAAACCGCCCCTCACGCACCCGTAGCTCAGCTGGATAGAGTACCTGACTACGAATCAGGGGGTCACACGTTCGAATCGTGTCGGGTGCACCATTAACCCTTGTAAAGATATAAGTATTACAGAGTGATGGAAATATTCGCTTTATTTCAATCCATCCATCCACGAGCATAAATAAATTCTTCGCGCTTGATGGCCTGCATGCGCCGATCCTCGTCCTTCTTCTGCGGCAGATTTTCCAATCTTAGGGTAACCTTAGGGTTCCGCCCCAAGCCGGGTGCTTTAAAGCAAATTGTGTCCGGTTTCATCTTGGACGCATCTTAAGCGTACCGGTAGCCACCCGACAGGAAATTTCCTTCGATTAGTTCGAGGGCGAACGTATCTTGCTTTTGAGGCAACATGGTTTGCATCCGTTTCTCGGCGTTACGTGATAATAAGTTTGCCAAATTGGCACACACCACGCAACCGGCGCTCCGGCGGTATTGGTAGCCACTATCGGGCCCGGAGTCGCGAACTTGACCAACGTCGTTGCGAATGCATTCCAAGAACGTGTTCCAATGATAGTGATAACCGGATGTGTGGATGCAAAGGTGGCTGCCACATACACGCACCAAGTGTTCGATCACAGAGCCCTTTTGGGCCCTATCAGCAAAGCCAGCTTTAATGTCGTAGATGGGGCCGTAGACGTGATAATCGACAAAGCGCTGGCAATCGCGACGGATGGACAGCCGGGACCGGTACATATTGATCTGCCAATTGCTGTTGCGGCGTCACTTCAATCTGGCGAAGGGGCGATTCTTAGGGGTGCGATTTCTCAGAGCGCTCCAGCAAGGGGAGAGCAATTAGATGAGGCAAGAACCGCCTTATCCATCGCAAAGCGCCCTTTGATAATTGCTGGTACAGATGCGGTAAATCAAAATGCAGGTGACGAAATATCCAAGTTGGTTAAAGAGTTTAGTATTCCGCTGATAACGACCTACAAAGCGAAAGGTATCGTTGCAGAAGACAATGATATGGTGCTTGGTGGGGCAGGATTGTCGCCAAAAGCAGACGCAATAATGATGCCATTGGTAAAGAAAGCCGACGTTGTCATTCTGGCTGGCTATGATCCAATTGAAATGCGCGCGGGATGGAAAAATCCTTGGGGCGAAGATACTGTCGTTATTGATTTTAGTGCGGTTCCAAATACACACTTTATGCATCAAGCTCAGTTCAATTTTGTTGGCGACACAGGCAGTGGATTGCTTGTGTTATGCGAAAGCATTGATGCCGGAAACTACTGGCAAGATGGCACTCTTGGCAAAACCAAAGAATTATTGAAAGCCGCATTCCCGACAAATGAAGAATGGGGGCCAGCAGCCGTCATCGATACTGTTCGGAGCACTGTGCCCAGAGATACCGTCGCTACCGCCGATACTGGTGCACACCGCATTTTGTTGAGTCAGATGTGGAAGTGCAGCGGTCCGCGTACATTACTGCAGTCTACTGCTTTATGTACGATGGGATGCGCGCTGCCGCTTGCCATCGGACATAGCGTTGCGAACGGAAAAAAGCCGGTTATCGCTTTTACGGGGGACGCAGGGTTGGAAATGGTGTTGGGAGAACTGGCTACTGCACGTGATTTGGAAGTCCCGATTATCGTCATCGTGTTCGTTGATAAATCGTTGGCTTTGATCGAATTGAAACAACGTAATTCTGGCTTCGACAATCTAGGTGTAGACTTTGGCGGAACGGATTTTGTTGGAGTTGCAAATGCAATGGGAGGTTTCGGCGTTAGTGTAGAGGATCGGGGTTCGCTGAAAGCTGCGGTTGAAGATGCATTAACGCGAAAAACCTATACTCTGATATCGTGCCCAATCGGTGAACAGGCCTATGATGATCGTTTTTGATGTCTGACATGCAATCACTTTGACTGTTTTTGGTCAGGGAGTGCTCAAGCTGGCGGCGAATGACTGCGTTTAGTGCTGCCTTGCAATATGTACGATTACGTAACAGCAGGCAGCCTTGTTCGCAGAGCCGTAATTTCATGCCCTAAGATGATGCACTTCGTTTTAACGGTCACTTTCCAGACAAAGATTCATAGTTGCAGACTACCAACGAAAGGTGGTTACGTTCTGAAGTCGTGAACTTTTCGCGAGCTATCTTAAGTTTGGCACTTGTTGTGGAGCCTTCCAGATTGTCACTTATCAGGTCCACGGCTTGCGTGAAGCCATAGTTTATTGTTGGCTCGACCAAGTTGCAGCGCTGTTATTTTAGATATTTGGACATTGCGGCTGCTAACGCGGCCTGAAATGAAGTTTTGGAGTTGAAATTCACCTCCGTCTGCGATTCATATCACGATATTTCGTTAAAAACATGGGCGAACGTCTTTGACTGTATATAGTGAATTGGCGTAGTATCCGCAGCAAATATCCATATGTTTCCGACAATTCGGACGAATTACAGAAAGAATAAGCATGCGTATCGGATTTGATTATGGTGGCACAAAAATTGCCGGAATCGCAATTGGTGATAATGGTGAAACGCTGGCCGAAATAAGGGTGCCGACACCGCGCCATGATTACGACGCGGGTGCTTTGGCGATCCGAGATGCGACACGGGAACTTGAGAATTTGGCCGAACGTGCGGCCACTTCGGTCGGGATCGGAGTTCCCGGATCCGTTGATCGGGACACGGGTTTGATCTCGCTCGGGAATTCGGTTTGGTTGAGCGGGAAAGATTTGCGAGCTGATGTCGAGGCTGCTGTTTCCGTTCCAGTAAAGATCGCGAATGATGCAAACTGTTTTGCTTTGTCCGAGGCCGTGGATGGGGCCGGTAAAGGCGGGTCTGTAGTGTTTGGCGCAATTCTGGGGACCGGTGTTGGTGGCGGGGTCGTTGTTAACGGAGAACTTGTCGTAGGTGTGAATTCGATCGGTGGAGAATGGGGGCACTTCCCGCTGCCGGATCCACGTGATGATGAACGCCCCGGCCCAATGTGTAGTTGCGGTAAGTTCGGCCATACCGAAAGCTGGCTATCTGGCCCGTCGTTGTCGGCCGATTATGCGCGGAGCGCGGGTATAGCTGTTGCAGGCGGACCAAACCCGTCGGAAATTCTTGCTTTGGCAGCGGGCGGGGATGATGTAGCGGAAACGACCATGGCGCGTTTCGAAGACCGACTAGCCCGTTCGCTTGCAGTTATCGTCAATTTCCTTGACCCTGATGTTATCGTTCTGGGGGGTGGAGTTTCGAACATCGAGCGGATTTATCAGAATGTTCCTAGTTTACTTCACCCACATGTTTTTGGTGACCGCTTTAAAACAACGATTGTTCAAAATATGTATGGAGATAGTTCCGGTGTGCGTGGGGCTGCTTGGCTTTGATCTCGCTATTTCAGTGCGTGAAATGTTTTCAACAAACCCGACGTAGAAGCGTCTGCACCATCTCTTTCCGTGTATGTATTGACCGATGGCAACATCTTGTTTGCCAGCTCTTTGCCAAGTTCGACACCCCATTGATCGAAACTGTTGATACCCCAGATAACACCCTCAACGAACACGCGATGTTCGTAAAGAGCAACTATTTTGCCCAATGTCCTCGGAGCTAGTTGCTTATACATCAGCGTGGTTGAGGGACGATTTCCAGAAAACACGCGATGCGGGTTCGGTGCTGTGTCAAGACTACGGCCCAGCATAAGAGCCTCGGATTGGGCCAGACAGTTAGCCACAAGCAGATTGTGATGATGCTGGAGTTCGGGCTCGAAACCTTGTGCGGCAATCAGGAATTCGCAAGGGATAACCGAAGTGCCTTGATGAATCAGTTGAAAGAAAGCGTGTTGCCCGTTGGTGCCTGGTTCACCCCAGATAACCGGTCCAGAGTTGCGCGGTAAGGGGGTGCCATCGACGCCGACGGATTTTCCATTGCTCTCCATGTCCAATTGTTGAAGATAGGCAGGCAAGCGCAGCAACCGTTGATCGTATGGCAGGATCGCGCGGGTGGCGTAACCGCAAATATTGTTGTGCCATATGCCGATCATTGCCAGCAGCACAGGCATGTTTTCCGACAAAGGTGCGGTTTGGAAATGACGATCCATTTCATGCGCACCCACCAGAAAATCACTGAAGTTTTCCGGCCCGATGGCCAACATTAGCGGCAGGCCGATTGGACCCCAGATGGAATAACGCCCGCCGACCCAGTCTTCGAAACCGAATACGCGGTCGGCGGGGATGCCAAAAGCAGAGGTTTCCTCGATGGCGCTTGATAGGGCAACAAGGTGTTCGGAAGTGTTTTCCCCCAACGCTTCGCGCAGCCACGTTGTTACCGTCGCCGCGTTTGTCATCGTTTCGATTGTTGTGAATGTTTTCGAAGCGATGATGACGAGCGTTCTAGCTGGATCGAGGGTCTGCAACAAATCATGCGCATGGGCGCCATCCACGTTCGATATGAAATGCGTGCGTGGTCCATTGTGATACGGTGCCAAGGCCAGCGTCGCCATGACGGGACCAAGATCCGAGCCGCCGATGCCGATGTTGATAATATCAGTGAACGGCTGGTTATCGGCGGTGGAAATCTTGCCGCTTCGAATATCTTTGGAAAACGCCTGCATCCGGTCGAGGGTTGCGTGGATGTCGGGCATAACGTTGCGCCCATTGACTAGAACCGGGCTATCCGAACTGTTGCGCAGGGCGGTGTGCAAAACTGCGCGGTCCTCGGTCTGGTTGATTTTGTCGCCACGGAACATGGCATCGCGTTTGGCTTCGACATCGCAGGCAAGCTGCAAAAGCAAACGCATTGCGGTCTCGTCTATGGCGGTTTTGGAATAGTCCAGCAACATATCATCCACAGTAACCGAAAAATCCGAAAACCGGCTGGAATTATTCAATAAGTCGCGAATACGAACGTCTTTAGTATGTTCGCGATGTGCTTCCAGATCAGACCAGATACCGCCCATCATTCGCGGCCCAACCTGCTTGCTTCGTGCGCCAAGGCTTCGATGCCCGCCCAATCCTTTGCGTTTACCAGATCAGCAGGCGCGACCCAGCTGCCGCCAGCACAAATAACGTTTGGTAGGCCAAGGTAATCCATCGCGTTCGCCAAACTTACGCCGCCGGTTGGGCAGAACGTGATTTGTGGCAGGGGTGCACCAAGGGCTTTGAGCGCTGGCGCACCGCCGGATGCTTCGGCGGGGAAGAATTTCAATAAGTCATAGCCCTTTTCCAACATCCGCATCGCTTCTGTGGCAGTTACAGCGCCGGCCAACAGAGGCAGTTCTTCGTCTTCGCAGGCTTTGATAAGGCTATCTGTTGCCCCAGGTGAGACTCCGAATTTCGCGCCCGCTGCTTTAGCGGCTTTTACGTCGGCGGGAGTGATTAGTGTTCCTGCACCGACGACTCCGCCCGCGACTTGGGACATTTCACGGATCACATCCAGTGCCGCTGGCGTCCGCATTGTAACTTCCAATGCGGGCAGGCCGCCCGCTACCAAGGCTTCGGCAAGGTCGCGGGCAATGCCAGCGTCGTGCACCACGAGAACAGGGATGATGGGCGCCAGTCCGGCGACTTCGCGATTAATTTTACAGGCTTCCTGTGCAGTTAATGTCATGTTCTCACCATAAGGTTTTTTCAGCCCGTGCAGGCCAAGTTTTATCGTATTCGGTTCCGCCAACTTCGCCATTTGTCATCGACGAAAGAATGTCGCCCGCGGTTGGGAGTTCAGGCGCAGCAGCTCCATCCCATAATCCAGCACGCATCACAGCGCGGGCGCATTGAAAGTAAATTTCGTTAATCGAGATCAGCAAAACGGAGCGAGGGGCCTTGCCGGATTTGGCGAAGCGTTGCAACAGTTCAGGTGATGCGGATATTCGGCCTTGGCCGTTCACACGTATTACAGTGGTTGATCCGGGGACCAGAAACATCAGCGAAACGCGGGGATCGCGCACGACGTTTCGCAGGCTATCAATCCTGTTATTCCCGCGCCAGTCTGGCAATGAGAGGGTTTGGTCGTCCTCGATAAACACCACCTGACCGTCATCGCCGCGTGGGGTGCAGTCCAACTCTTCGGGGCCAACTGTGGACAGGGCAACGAAAGGGGCCGCCTTGATATAGGCACCATATTCGGCCGTAACTCGATTTGTTACTTTGACGAGCGATGGGGCTTTCGGTGTGCCATATAGGGCTTCGAGTTGTTCGATTGATTCGATCATAGAACGCTGGCTCCGGTTTCAGCGGGTCCGACATTTCGGCGGAACACCTCGAACATTTCGCGGCCGGTGCCATAGCTGTTGGCGGACAGATCAGCAGTAACTTTGGGGCGGTCGAGCGCGCCTTCGGTTAACACATCCAGCGTTCCGTTTATGGCATCGACTGTAATTATGTCGCCGTCAGCAATACAGGCGAGCGGGCCGCCTGCAAGGGCTTCGGGGGATACGTGGATTGCGGACGGCACTTTGCCTGATGCGCCTGACATGCGACCGTCGGTTACCAACGCGACTTTCTGGCCGCGCTCCTGCATGATGGTCAGTAATGGAGTAAGCGAATGCAGTTCCGGCATGCCATTTGCCTGCGGTCCTTGAAAGCGGACTACCACCACTATGTCGTCGGTCATTTCGCCTGCTTTGAAGGCTGCTTTAACGGCTTCCTGATCGTGGAAAACGCGGGCAGGGGCGGTGATGATGTGTTTGTCTTTGGCTACCGCCGAAACTTTCATTACGCCACTGCCGAGGTTGCCTTTCAGGTGGGATAATCCGCCAGTAGGCTGGAATGGGTCTTCAACGGTTTTAAGGATTTTATCATTGAGCGAAGTAGCTGTGCCAGCCTCCCATGCCAACACACCGTCGCGCAGTTTGGGTTCTTGCGTATATTGTGCCAACCCGTTCCCGACAACAGTTTGCGTGTCGGGATGCAGATGGCCGGAAGCCAGCAACTCGCCAATCATATATCCAGTGCCGCCAGCCGCATGAAAATGGTTAACGTCGGCGAGGCCATTTGGGTAAACGCGGGCGATAAGTGGAGTGACGGCGGATATTTTCGAGAAATCTTGCCAATCCAGAACGATTCCAGCGGCGCGGGCCATCGCAAGCAGGTGGATCAACAAGTTCGTTGAACCTCCTGTGGCCATTAGCCCGACGATACCGTTTACAAACGCCTTTTCGTCGAGAATATCGCAAACAGGAATGTATTCATTGCCAAGCGCGGTTATTGCTAGCGAGCGTTTAGCCCCCTCTATGGTCAGCGCATCGCGCAGGGGTGTGTTCGGGTTAACGAAGCTGGCACCGGGTAGGTGCAACCCCATGAATTCCATCAACATTTGATTGGTGTTGGCGGTTCCGTAGAAGGTGCAAGTGCCAGGTCCGTGGTAACTGGCCATTTCGGCCTCTAGCAGTTCTTCGCGGTCGATTTTTCCTTCGGCGTACAGTTTTCGAACGGCAACTTTGTCGTCATTGGACATGCCAGTAGTCATCGGGCCAGCAGGCAGGAATACCGCTGGAAGATGGCCGAATGTTGCAGCAGCGATAACGAGGCCGGGGATGATTTTATCGCATACGCCCAGATAGACAGAGGAGTCAAAAACGTTATGGCTTAGCGCCACTCCTGCCGACATGGCGATGATATCGCGCGAGAATAGGGATAACTCCATGCCTGCTTGGCCTTGGGTCACGCCGTCACACATGGCGGGTACGCCGCCTGCGAACTGTGCGGTGCCGCCGACGTCGTGGGCGGCTTGGCGGATCAGGTCGGGGTAACGCTCGAAAGGTTGATGGGCTGATAGCATGTCATTATAGGCCGAGATTATGCCAATGTTGCCAGCAGAGGTTTTCGCCAGTTTTTCTTTATCTTCCGAGGGACTGGCCGCGAGCGCGTGGGCAAGGTTACCACAGGTCAGGTGCGCCCGTCGCGGCCCCTCGTCGCGGGCCGCTTTCATTCGGTCCAGATATATTCCGCGCGTAGTTTCACTGCGCGCCACGATCGCGGCGGTAACTTCGGATATTTTATCGTTAAGCATGGCTATACCTCAATTGCGCGCCAACGGCGGCTGTCTCGATGCATCAGGGCCAGTGAGACGTCAGGGCCGGAGCTGCCTTGGTCGTACCGTTCCGGTTTCTCGCCAGACCAGTTTGCAATGATCGGGTCAGTCCAGCGCCATGCGGCTTCGACTTCGTCACCGCGCATGAACAGGGTTTGGTCGCCGCGAATGACGTCCATCATCAGGCGCTCGTAGGCGTCTGCCAGATGTTCGCCGTTATCACCAAGCGCTTCGGCAAAGCTCATATCAAGGGGGACTTCGGTCAAGCGGAAGCCACCTTGGCCCGGTTCTTTGATGATCATATGCATGGTGATGCCCTCATCCGGTTGCAGGCGGATTACTAGCGAGTTCCCTTCATGGCGGCGTTCGGACTGCGGAAAGATCGAGTGCGGCGGGTCTTTGAAAATCACCGCGATTTCCGACATGCGCGCGCGCAGTTTCTTTCCAGTGCGCAGATAAAACGGAACACCCGCCCAGCGCCAGTTCGAGATGTGGGCTTTCAGTGCAACAAAGCATTCCGTCGTGCTGTCAGGGTTTATTGCATGATCTTTATAGCTGCCGTCGTGGGTGCTGGCGCGGTATTGGCCACGCACTATGTCGTCAGGCTTCACAGGGTCCAGTGAGCGGATAACTTTGAGTTTTTCGTCCCGCACGTCATCGGCATTGAACTTGGCGGGCGGTTCCATTGCGGTTAGGCAAAGCAATTGCATCAGGTGGTTTTGCACCATGTCGCGCATCGCGCCTGACGTATCATAATACTCGCCGCGCCCCTCAACTCCGATGGATTCGGAAACGCTGATTTGCACGTGATCCACATGCTGCGAATTCCAGACTGGTTCCAGCAAGGCATTGGCAAAGCGTAGCGCCATTAGGTTCTGGACAGTTTCTTTGCCAAGATAATGGTCGATACGATAAATCTGTGACTCTTCAAAACAAGCGCCCAGTTGTTTGTTCAACTCTTTCGCGGATGCCAGATCGTGCCCGAAAGGTTTTTCGACAACAATGCGACTTTCAGGCGTCGCGATACCGGTTTTGGACAGGCGGGTGGCGATTGGGCCGAATAGCGACGGACCAACGGACAGGTAGAAAGCCCGAACCGGATTGGGGTTGTCGTTTACCAGTGCGGTAAGTTCGTCCCAGCCGCCGCTCCCCATTGCATCAACGGACACATAATGAAGGCAGTTGAGGAATGTCTTGAACATTTCCGGGTTTTGTTCGTGTTCTGGAACAAATTCGAAGTAACTCTCGGTGGCTTTTTTCTGGAACTCTTCACGGGTCCACTTACTGCGAGCAGCACCGATAATGCGGGCGGTTGGTGGAAATTGGCCAGCGACCAGACGGTGATATAGGCCCGGTAGAATTTTACGTTGAGCCAAATCACCGGACGCACCGAAAATGACCATATCGAAGGACTCGACGGGGATAATCAGAGTGGCCATTAAAATACCCCACTGTTACGCAAGAATTTCAGGAATGCGCACAGCATACCATGAAATTTAGTCAGATTAGCGGATAGTTTCAAAATAGCAGCCCTTTGCATGGTTATGCGCAAATATGTTCCCTCGGGCCATAGGGATATGTTGAAAGTCTTCAACCATACTTCCAACGGAATTGCAAAGGGGGGGTGAGCATGTTTCATGAAAATGTCATGAAAGAGTTGGCCCCTCCGTGAATTCACGTGGGGCCATCTGGTGTTAGATACAGGCGATCAACAACTCTTTGGTATTTTCGAGTGTCATCTCGACGGGGTTACCGCCAACGCTCGGATCTTGTAGCGCCATGGCTGCCAGCTCGTCGACGCGATCCATGCCAACGCCCATTTCGCCGAGGTTTTTCGGGATGGACAGACTGTCGTTCAACTCGATGACATAGGCTTTGAAGCCGTCAAAGCCGCCGTTTATGTCCAGATACCCGTTCAGCGTTTCAATCCGGCCCTCAATGTAGGAGCGGTTAAAGTCCAGCACTGGCGGGATCACGACGGCGTTGGTGGTGCCATGGTGCGTGTTGTAAACTGCGCCGATCGGGTGAGACAATGCATGCACTGCCCCGAGCCCTTTTTGGAATGCAGTGGCGCCCATCATGGCGGCGCTCATCATATGTGCGCGGGCTTCTAGGTCGCCAGCATGTTTGAACGCACGTGGCAGATATTCCTTGACCAATCGTAAGCCTTCAACCGCGATGCCTTGGGACATTGGGTGATAATGTGGCGAGGAGTATGCCTCTAAACAATGTGCGAACGCGTCCATTCCGGTGCCTGCGGTGATGAACGTCGGCATCCCGACAGTCAGCTCAGGGTCGCAGATCACGACGCTCGGCAGGACTTTGGGGTGGAAGATGATCTTTTTCACATGCGTTTCTGAATTGGTGATAACGCTCGCACGCCCGACCTCTGACCCGGTGCCAGCTGTTGTCGGTACCGCAATGATCGGTGCAATGGCGCCTGCATCCGCACGGGTCCACCAATCGCCTACGTCCTCGTAATCCCACAACGGGCGGGTCTGGCCAGCCATGAAGGCTACCATTTTACCCAGATCAAGGCCCGAGCCGCCGCCGAACGCGATAACGCCGTCGTGGTTGCCAGCCTTATACATGGCCACACCTGCCTCGAGGTTTTTTTCGTTCGGATTTGGGTCCACTTCGGAGAACATGGCGCGGCCAAGGCCCGCGGCGTCCATGATGTCCAGCGTCGTCTGCGTGATCGGCAGGTTTGAAAGGCCCTTATCCGTCACTAGCAGCGGGTTTTTCATACCTGTGGCGACACAAGCGTCGGCCAGTTCTTTGATCCGGCCGTTGCCGAATTTGATTGCAGTTGGATAAGACCAGTTTCCAAACAAGTTCATGATGTTACTTTCTTGAGGTGATACGATTTTGGTCGTGTGAGGTTTTGGAAGCCGAGAACGGAGAGCGCCCCGCCACGGCCAGTATTTTTGCAGCCCGTCCAGCAGAGTGCCGGGTCCAGGTAATCGGCGCGGTTCATAAACACGGTGCCGGTTTCCAGTTCACGTCCGATTTTCGCGGCGCGTTCGGCATCGTTGGACCAAAGCGAGCAGGTCAGACCGAACTCAGAGTCGTTCATCAGCGCGATGGCTTCTTCGTCTGACGAGACTTTCATGATGCCGACCACTGGGCCAAAGCTTTCGTCGCGCATGACGCGCATGTCATGGTTCACGTTGGTCAGAATTTGGGGCATTAGATATATGCCGCCGTTGTCTTCGGTGAATAGGGCAGCGTCGATCATTGGAATCGCGCCCGCTGCGATTGCCTCGGAGGTCTGGGCGCGGACTTCTTCGGCGAAACGAATGTTGGCCATCGGTCCCAATGTAGTTTCGGCGTCCAGCGGGTTGCCCAGCTTGTAACCGTTCACAATCGCCACTGCTTTTTCAACAAAAGCATCGTACAGGCTGTCAATTACGTAAATACGCTCGATCCCGCAGCAGCACTGGCCGGAGTTGAACATCGCCGCATCGACCAATGTATCAACGGCTGCGTCAAGGTCCGCATCGTCCATCACATAACCGGGATCTTTGCCGCCGAGTTCTGTGCCAACGCCGGTGAAAGTTCCTGCGGCAGCGCGTTCCATGATCTGGCCGCCACCAACCGAGCCGGTGAAATTCACGAACCCGAAGTTGTTGCCTGCGATCAACGCTGATGTGGTGTCGTGGTCTAGGTAAACGTTTTGGAACAGATCAGCCGGAACGCCCGCTTTGGTGAAAGCTTCCACCATGCGTTCGCCAGCGAGAAGGGTTTGTGTCGCGTGTTTCAGCGCAACCGCATTGCCAGCAATCAAGGCAGGAGAAACGGTGTTGATGGCCGTTAAGTACGGGTAGTTCCAAGGGGCTATAACTAGTACGACGCCATGGGGTTCGCGTTCAATACGGCGCTCGAAATCCGCGCTGTCTTCAACCACGATAGGTTTCAGGGCTTTGGTCGCAAGGGCTGCCATGCCGGATGCACGTTCCTCAACGCCGCCGAATTCCCCGCCGTAACGCACGGGGCGGCCCATCATGTGGGCGAGTTCGATAACGATTTCGTCGTTCATTTTGCCCAGTTCGGCAACGCCAGCCTGCACTAGCTTGATACGTTCTGCCAATGGGCGGCGGCCCCATTCTTTTTGGGCAGCTTTGGAGCTGGCAACCACCGCTTCGGCGGCTTGCAGCGACAACACGGGACGCTCGGCATAAACCGAGCCGTCGATCGGCGAGATACACTTGATCAACTTGGTCATTCTTTTAACTCCAGAGAGGGCCTAGGCCCGTTCAAAACCTCGTGCGATTTCCCAATCGGTCACCACACGGTCAAATTCTTCCAGCTCCCATTCCGCCGCGTGGGTGTAATGGTCAACCACGTCATCGCCAAATGCTTCACGCAGCATTTTCGAGTTTTTCAGTGTTCCCATGGCGTCGCGCAGGTTCTGCGGAATCATGCCAGTATTGCCTGCGTAGGCATCGCCAACGGTGGGCGGGTCAAGTTCCATCTTGTCCTTGATCCCCTTGATGCCCGCCGCGAGTTGCGCTGCCATGGCAAGGTACGGGTTCAAGTCTGATCCACCGATACGGCATTCAATCCGCACGGAGCTGCTGTTGGCCGAGCACAGGCGGAAGCCCGCTGTGCGATTGTCCACCGACCAAATCGTACGGGTAGGGGCGAATGAGCCCTTTTGGAAACGCTTGTAGCTGTTCACGTAAGGCGCGAGGAAGTACATGTACTCAGGCGAGTACTTCAACAGGCCACCCATGTAGTTCTTCATAAGTTCCGACATGCCCAGATTGTCGCTCTCGTCGAAAAACGCTGGTTTTCCATCTTTCCAAAGCGATTGATGCACGTGACTAGCCGATCCCACACGATCCTTGTGCCATTTCGGCAGGAAGGTCACCGCGTGACCTTTTGCCCACGCAATCTCCTTGATCGCATGCTTGGAGATGGTGTGGTAGTCGGCTGTGTCGAGTGCCTCTGCATACTTGATGTTCAGCTCTTCCTGTCCGGCCTCTGCCTCGCCTTTGGTGCCCTCGATCGGAATTCCAGCGGCATAGAGGAGGTTACGGACCGGCCGCATGATGTGCTCTTCTTTGGTGGTCTGGAGGATGTGATAGTCCTCGTTATAGGCGCTGATCGGGGTCAGGTCACGGAAGCCGCCTTTGGCGATTTCGTCGAAACTTTTCTCGAAGATGAAGAATTCCAGTTCGGTCGCCATAATCGGGTTGAAACCCATGTCCGCCAGCTTTGCGATCTGCTTTTTCAGCATTGCACGCGGGGAGTGGGGAACGGGCGCGCCATGGTGGTCTAGCATATCACACAGCACCATCACTGTGCCCTCAAGCCATGGAACGGTCCGCAGGGTATCCATGTCCGGCTTCATCACATAATCGCCGTATCCGCTTGCCCAACTGGTGCTGGCAAAGCCGTCTGGCGTTGCCATCTCGAGATCAGTGGCCAGCAGATAGTTGCAGCAATGCGTTTCCTCGTACGCGCCATCAACGAAATGCTGCGCGAAGAAACGTTTGCCCATCAGGCGTCCCTGCATATCGACAAAGCAGACAAGAACTGTGTCAACTTCGCCATTAGAGACAGAGGTCTTAAGATCTGAGAAAGAAAGATTACCGGACATGTTCACACTCGATTTATAAGTTGTAGGACACCGCAACCCGACTCGAGGGCCGCAGCGGCAATGTAGCTTGATAAGGATACGATTTGCCAGCTTTGTTCATGACATGGTTATGGACGTCATAGGCGAAGCTGCAATTCCGTATTCAGTTAGGCACTTGACAAATCCTTGGCGTTTTTCGCAGGCATACCGAGGTTTTTCAACGCGCCAACGATTATTTGGGCCAATTCGTTGGCAACTGAGACTTGATCCGCTTCGGTAGTGATCAAATCATTGCGAATTTCGATCATGACGTTAAGCGCCCCGTTTTCCAACGCATGGACCTGTAATGTATGTGTTACGCCATCCTGAGGGCCGTACGGCTGGTTGCGCCTCACGTCCATACTATTTGGAAGGGCAAGCATTGCGTCGACCAGTCGTGAGTCTTGATCGTGTAGTAACCCCAGTTCGACATTGCGGGTTTCGCCGAAGTAGATCGGTGTAAAACTGTGAATTGTAACGATCACAGTTGGTCGGCCCGCTTTGGAACGTGCGGTTATCTGAGTTTCGATGGCCTTGGTAAACGGTAAATAAATTTCCGAGATTCGCGCCTCTTTCGCCGCGTCGGACAGATTGCGGTTCCCGTCAATCGGGAAAATTTCGCTTTTTACCGGCATTGCGCCCGGTGCATATGGCGGGCGGTTGCAGTCATAGACCAGCCTCGAGATGTTTGCGTAAATCAGGCATGCATTCAAAGTAGTGCTCAGCAGTTTTGCTACGGCCAGCG
>JBBWVU010000054.1:0-14155 GCA_050256375.1 Paracoccaceae bacterium
CCTCCATCGAAAATTCATAAAACAATGCGCCTTGTGCTTCTTGTTTTGGACCCATCATGGCATTCAATCTCCTTAATGATCAGGGAAATTGAATCAGCCATTAAACAACAAAGCAAGCAGAGTTTTTCAACAGAATAAGCCCAAACCTGACCTTGGAAGTGCTAGCCAATGCTGTGTTGCGACCTCAAAAAGCGGACGTTCATGCAATTCATGACGAATCTTACATGGTGACGACTGCTGTTAGGGCTTTGCAGACCTTCACGTGAAGAGGGGGCAACTGGCGCTTTCGGCCCATTGCCGACCTTTACTATGCCACCTTTGCTGCGATGCAGCCAAACGGAAGCAGTCATTGGCGTTCAGAGCTGCAATTTTGCTGATTGAATGTCTACTGAGCGGGGTGGTCTCAACAGATGAACGCAACACTTTAATCTTTAGGAAAAGATGGAGTGTTAGTTATGAAGTATCGTTGTCGTATTTATAATTCAACTAAGCAACGCGCTGAGATTTGGGATCGTTGGCAGCGCGGGGAGTCGATGAGTTTGATTGTCCGTCGGTTTGACTGGACGGTGATCGTATGTCCGGATCCAGGATTAGAACGCCGCTAGTGCGTGTTCCAAACCGCGGCGAATGTGGTCTTCCAGCAGTTTTTGAGCCGCCCCTGCATCGCGCGCCAAAGCGGCCTCAAACATGGCTTTGTGCTCTTTGACCGCCGCATCACCTCTGTATGTTAGCACCAGCATTTGGTATCTCAAATACTTGTCGTAAATGATCGAATGAAGCCCTAACAAGTTTTTTGAATCGCAAGCTTGGATCATTGCTTGATGGAACTGCCAATCATAGCGTTTCCAGCTTTCCTTTTCTGAATGATCGCCAGCGAGCATGCGCTTTTCCATCAGATTCAGTTTATGATGCGCTGCAACCAGATCCCCTTCCCAATCGGCATCGCCATTTTCTATCGACATTTTGAGGGCGTGGCACTCAAGCAAAACTCGCAAATTTGTGATTTCAAGCAGATCCTCGCGCGAAACAGGCGTGACAAAAAAACCGCGCTGCTCCTCGGCTGATACAAATCCTTCGCTAGCGAGGCGATTTAGGGTCTCTCTCAAGGTTGAAACACTGGCGCTGTAGCGCTCCTTCAGGGAATCGAGTTTGAGTTTGGAGCCGGGCGCAAGTTCGCCAAAAATAATGTCATGCTTGATCTTCTCATAGGTCGTTGAACCGACCGTATTTGGTTGTTTTGCCATTTTCTATAACGCCTGACGTTTTTCGATTTCCCAATCAATTATCACTTTGCCAGACATTTCTCAAGTGGAGTATCTATAAGGTGAAAGATAAAATATAGGATATTATTGTAAATCTAATTTATTTGAATTAGACTGGAATCACTTGGTGAGCGCTTCGGCGCTAACAATCAACAAATCGGCGCGAGGAAAATAGTAATGGACTGCAATCTACAATTGCTGAATTGGACCAAGGAAAATGAATGACCCGACCCGGTTGGTAATCGCAGGGGTTGGTCTCGTCGGAAAACGTCATGCAGATGCGATCCGCCATCTGAAACATGTCGAGCTAATTGCCGTTGTCGATCCCTCGGATGACGGGCGAGAATATGCAGAAGAACATGGCTTAACCTGCTACACAAACCTGACAGACATGTTTCAAAACGAGACGCCTGACGGTGTTGTTTTGTCGACCCCTACCCCATTACATGTGGAACAGGGGCTTGAATGCATTGAAAATGGATGTGCCGCGATGGTCGAAAAACCACTTACCACTTCCGCGCATGAAGCGGCAATTCTTGTTGGCGCCGCCGAGAAAGCAGGCGTGCCTTTGCTGGTAGGACACCATCGGCGGCATAATCCGTTAATCCAAAAAGTCCATGAAAGCATCATGGCTGGAGAGATTGGTCAGATACGCGCAATTCACGCCAATTGCTGGTTCTATAAGCCGGACCATTATTTCGATATTTCTCCGTGGCGAAAAAAACGCGGTGCTGGCCCGATCTCGGTCAACCTTGTCCACGATGTCGACCTAATCCGATACTTTTGCGGCGAGATAGTGAGCGTTCAGGCACAAGCTACCCCATCTGTCAGAGGGTTTGAGAATGAAGACGTCGCCGCTGCGCTGTTGCTGTTTGAAAACGGAGCCATCGGGACCATAACCGTTTCTGATTCCATCGTTTCACCGTGGAGTTGGGAAATGACTTCCGGCGAATATCCGGTCTATCCTAAAACTTCGCAAAGCTGTTACCATATCGGTGGGTCGCACGGTTCATTGTCAGTTCCTGACTTGAGGCGCTGGTCACATAAAGATGGGCGTGACTGGTGGCAGCCAATTATCGCGACCAATGTGCCGCACGAGTCCTTTGATCCGCTAATAAAACAGATGGATCATTTTGCCGCCGTCATATCCGGCAGAGAAACCCCGTTAGTTTCAGGTCGGGAAGGGTTGAAAACTTTGCAGGTTGTCGAAGCAATCCAAATCGCAGCGGGAAGTGGCGAATCAGTCATGCTGGAAGACATCAAAATAGGAGCCTGAGAGTGGTTTCTGTAAGCTGAAAAACACCAAACCTACAGCGTTTCAGGTGGGATAACATAAAATATATGATATTTTGCTTAATATATTGCAATTTACGAAAAATAAGTTCATTGTCGAAATAGGTGCTGAGAGTGGCGCCGGTAAATCTTTCTGGGAGGAAGTAAATATGATCAACAAACTTACACGACGGGTCGCACTGACCACATTGCTGGCGGCTGGCGTTTTTGCCGGCGCGGCAGCTCCAAGCTTTGCGCAAGACAAAATCCAATTACGATTAGCGACTTCGGGTTCGGAAACCGATCAGCGTTCGGTAGCTATGGCCGAAGTTTTCGGTCCAGCCGTAGCAGGTTTTGCCTCATATGAGCCAAGCTATAATGGCACGATTTTTGCACAGGGAACCGAGTTGGACGCAATTTCGCGAGGCAATCTCGAAATGTCGATTGCTTCTGCGCAGGAACTTGCACAGTTCTTCCCTGAATTCTCGATCTTTGCTACCGGTTATGTACATCAGAGCGCGGCTCATCAGGTTGCTGTATTCAACGACCCTTTGATGGATCAGTTCAAGCAGCTGGCTGAAGAAGGTCTGGGCGTTAAGCTTCTTTCGGTTATGTATCTGGGCCAACGTCAGGTAAACTTGCGTCAAACCAAAGAAGAACTGACTGTCATGACACCGGCTGATCTGGCTGGCGTAACACTGCGTATGCCGGGCACGGATGCTTGGCAGTTCCTTGGTGCTGCACTCGGTGCATCGCCAACGCCAATGGCCTTTGCGGAAGTATACACAGGCCTTTCGACAGGCGCTGTTGACGGTCAAGACAACCCACTGCCAACCGTAGTTGACAAGAAGTTCTACGAAGTGACTAATCAGATCGTTCTGACTTCGCACCTCGTTGATCTTAACTATATTGCGATCAATGCCGAAGTCTTTAACAGCATGACAGCCGATCAGCAGGCCACAGTCCAAGCCGCAGCAGACGCTGCAGCCGAAGCCGGTCGCGTGAAACAGCTGGAACTCGAAGGCAGCCTTGTTGCATTCTTGGAAGAACAGGGAATGTCTATATATGAGCCAGATCTGGATGCATTCCGCACCCATGTTCAGGCACAGTATGTCGGTTCTGAGTTCGCAGCGACATGGCCCGAAGGCGTACTTGAGAAGATCAACGCACTGGGCAACTAAGCCAATAAATCAATAGGGAGAATTTCCATGAGAAATCTAATCAAGGGATTCTCCCGAATGACCGAAGCGATTGCCGGCGGTTTGCTGGCGGCAATCTTTTTAATTTTCCTGTTGCAGATCGTTCTGCGCTACTTTTTCACCCCGGCCGGATGGACGCTCGAACTAATCGGTATCCTTTGGGTCTGGGTGATTTTTTTCAGCTGCGCTTTTGTGGTGCGGGAAGAAGATCACGTCAAATTCGACATCATCTATCTTTCGGTGTCAGGACGCGCACGCAAAATTATGGCCCTGATCGCCGCTGCCGCCATCGTCATTGGCATGGTTCTTACCTATCTTCCGACGTGGGATTACATCGAGTGGATGAAAATCCGCAAAACTGCGACTGTCCGCAATCCCTTTTCCGGAAACAAAATTCCGATGCGCGATGTCTTCTCGATATACGCCGTCTTTATGATTGCAGTCGCCCTGCGATACGCCTGGCTCTTCGTCAATATTATTCGCAAAGGCCCGCCTAAGGCCGAACTGGAATTGGTGGTTGAGGCCGCTCATGAAAAAGAAGAATCCGATCAGGGAGAAAATTCATGAGTTTTGAACTCGCAGCCTGTCTGGTAACCCTTTTAGGGTTGGCTGGAATTGGCACACCTATCGGTTATTCAATCATGTTGGCCTCTGTGGTCTATCTCGGGGCTGCCGGTCTTGATGTGGCCTTGGCGGGGGAGAAAATCCTGCAGGGCTTCTACAAAAGCACAATTTTGCTGGCTGTGCCGTTGTTTATCGTCGCCGCCAATATCATGAATGCCGGGTCGATCACCGATCGGTTGCTGAATTTCTGCGTTGCCGCTGTCGGCCGGTTCAAAGGTGGTCTGGGCCATGTGAATGTTGTTGCGTCATTAATTTTCTCCGGCATGTCCGGCTCTGCGGTGGCGGATGCCGCCGGTATTGGCAAGATCATCATCTCCATGATGACCAAGGACGGGCGTTATAGCCGCGGTTACGCCGCTGCGATTACAGCAGCGTCGGCCACCATTGGGCCAATTATTCCGCCCTCTATCCCGATGGTGCTCTATGCGCTGGTATCCAAAGCCTCCATCGGCTCGCTATTTTTGGCCGGTATTTTGCCGGGCCTAATCATGGGCGTAGTGTTGATGGCGATGAACTATTACCTTGCGGGCAAACGCAATTTCGCGCTCGAAACGCCTGTACCGTTGCGGGAATTACCGCGCAAAACTGCCAATGCATTCCCGGCGTTGTTGATGCCTGTCATCTTGCTCTACGGTATTTATGGCGGCGTCACTACACCAACCGAGGCCGCAGCCGTGGCAGCATTTTATGCGCTGGTATTGGCGGCTGTTTTCTATCGGGCTCTGTCCTTCAAAGGACTTTTCCAGGTATTTGTTGATAGTGCGCGCTCCTCCGCTGCCGTTGGTATCGTTATTGGCGGCGCTTTCATTCTGAATTTCATAGTTATTTCAGAGCAGATACCACAATCGATCTCGTCGTTTCTTGAGGGGGCAAATATTGGCCCCATCTGGTTCCTGATCGGAGTTAATCTCTTTATCCTCGCGCTGGGGTGCATCTTGGATGCAACCACAATTATTCTGGTAATTGTGCCACTGTTTATTCCAACAGCCGAGGCCCTCGGCATTGATCTGGTACATTTCGGCGTGCTGGTTGTTGTGAACTCGATGATTGGCCTGATAACGCCCCCTTATGGAATTCTACTTTTTGTGATCAATGCGGTGACGGATATCCCGTTGCGCGAAATCATCGCAGAAATATGGGCCTTCCTTGCCGTATTGATTGTTGCTTTGATGATCATGATGTTTATGCCCGATCTAGTGCTCTGGCTGCCACGCGTATTTGGGTATTTGGGATAAACCGCAACGAAGTTTTTCGGCGCGGATGAACGTAAAATTGAAACTGGGTTTTTATGACACTCTCAATCGCCACGACCTCAATTCCGGGAGATCTAAGAAGCAAGCTTGAGCAAATTTCAGCAGCGGGATTCCAAGGCGTAGAGCTTCACGAGCCCGATTTCACGGGGTTTAACGGCTCGGCAAAAGACGTGCGAAATTTGGCACAGGATCTGGGTTTGAAAATAACCCTGCTTCAGCCGTTTTATGATTTTGAAGGGCTGTCTGGCGATCACCGTTCGCTGGCGTTTCAACGCGCTGAGAGCAAATTTGATCTCATGCAAGAACTCGGCACTGATTTGTTGCTGCTGGGGTCATCGACCCATCCCGACGCCATAGGTGACTTAGACAGCATTCTTGCAGATTTTTCAGAACTGGCCGAGCGAGCGCAAAAACGGGATTTGCGGATTGCCCTTCTTGCCTTGCCATGGGCACGCAACATAACCAGTGATACGCAAGCTTTGGATGTTGTTAAACAAGTGGCCAGCCCGAATTTCGGCCTCGCATTAAATAGTTTTTTCAGTCTGGCGGACGGATCGAAACCTGCGCGATTACGTGACGTTTCCGGTAAGCAGGTATTTCATGTACAACTGGCAGATGCTCCGGTTCAGAATTTCAACGCTCAGAATCTGAAGCGTCATTTTGGATTGCTGCCCGGACAGGGCGGATTGAACTTGGCCAGCTTCGTTCGGGTCATCGCGAAAAATGGATATCGCGGCTCTTGGTCATTGTCTCGTATCGGCGATGCGGCATCGGTTAGCGCCTCCAAGACTGTGGCCATAGATGGATATCGCAGCTTGGTGAATTTACTGGATGAGGCAGCCAGAAACGAACCTGATCTGAATTTTGACATTCCGGAGTTGCCCGAACGTGTAAGTGCGATCGGAATCGAATTTATCGAATTCGCAGCTAACAACAAAAGTGGTGAGGTGCTTAAAAATATGCTGGACGCGCTGTGTTTTCGCATGGAACGTCGGCATATTTCCAAATCGGTCGAGCTTTGGCGACAAGGCGCGATCAATATTGTTGTGAATACCGAAAAAGAAGGCTTTGCCCGCACAACATTTGACGATCACGGACCGTCGGTTTGCGATATGGGATTGCGCGTCAAAGATGCGGTAAAAACGGCAGCGCGTGCCAAAGCATTGGGTGCGCCATTGTTTTCGCAACCGGTGGGTACCGGCGAGCTTGATATTCCAGCTATTCGCGGCGTCGGGGGCAATATCGTCCATTTCATTGACGAGAAATCGGATTTGCATCGCGTTTGGGACATCGAGTTTAACCCGGTTCGCAAAACCAAGGCGACTCCACCCGCTGGTCTGCGCCGGATCGACCATATCGCGCAGACAATGAAATACGAAGATATGCAGAGCTGGATGCTGTTTTATATCTCCACTTTCGAGATGGAAAAATCCTCCATCGTCGACGTAGCTGATCCTTCTGGTGTGGTTCGCAGTCAGGTCATCGCAAGCCCCGAGGGCGAAGTGCGGCTCAACCTAAATGGAGCAGAGTCCCGCCGCACATTTGCGGGCGCTTTTCTATCCGACCACTTAGGGGCCGGGGTTCAGCACATTGCGTTACTGACAGACGATATTTTTGAAACCTCAAACCGTTTGATGGAAGCTGGTTTTCCGCGGCTGGAGATATCTCCAAATTACTATTCTGATTTGCAGAGCACCTTGGGGCTCGACGAGGATTTCGTCGCTAAATTGCAGGCCGGAAATATTCTTTATACCCGCAATAAGGGGGAGTATTTCCAGATTTACTCCGCACCCATTTTTGATGGCTTCTTTTTTGAGATTGTTGAGCGGCGAAACGGCTATCAAGGATATGGTGCCAAAAACGCGCCTATCCGCCTCGCGGCGCAAATGAAGTATTTGCGAAACTCGACGGGAGCGGTGAATTGAAAGCGGCGCTAATTGGACAGGGTATTGGTGCTTCACTGACGCCAGTAATGCACGAGGCCGAGGCGAGAGCACAAAGCTTTGAATATCGTTATGAACGGTTTGATACGGCGCATGCGCCGTATGCAGATATGCCACTAGAAGACTTGATATCTAAGGCAGAGCAAGAAGGTTATGCCGGTCTCAATATCACCCACCCCTACAAAACCCGCGCTGCAGGTCTGGTGGATGAACTATCAGGACCGGCAAAAGAACTCGGCGTGATAAACACTATTGTGTTTAAGGGTGGCAAGCGGATTGGTTACAATACCGACTACACCGGATTTGGCACAGCGTTTCGGCATGAATTCAACGGTGTCGTGGGCGAAAGAGTGTTGCTACTTGGTGCCGGCGGCGCAGGATTGGCCGTGGCACTTGCGTTGATTGACCATCCTGTCGAGAAACTGACGGTTTTTGACAGACTGCCTAAACAGGCGCTCGCACTTGTGAACAGATTAGCGATTTCGCGACCATGCGCCCAAGTTTCAGTGATCTCTTCTATCCATAAAATTGAAACCAGTGAAGTCGACGGTGTGGTAAACGCAACACCGATGGGTATGGCGGATTATCCGGGTGTCGCGATTAATCCAGATTTTTTGACATCGTCGCAGTGGGTATTCGATATCGTCTACTTTCCACAAGAAACGGAGTTGCTTCTTAAAGCGAAACAACGAGGGTGCCGCGTCGTAAGCGGTGTGAGTATGGCTGTTTTTCAGGCAGCGGCTGCATTCTCTCTCATAACCGGCAAGGCAGCTGATCCCGCGAGAATGGCGACGGTTTTCGAGCCAATCTCCAGAGCAAATCAAATACAAAACGCAGGAGCGCTTTTATGACTGATACAAAAGATGCGGACGCCGTTCGTCATTGGTGGCGCACATCTATTATTGACATGGAACCGGGGAAAATAGCTTTTCGTGGGCATCCGGTTGAGGAATTAATCGGCAATGTGTCTTTCCCACAAATGATTTGGTTGATGGTACGCGGTGGCACGCCAACCAGCGCCGAAGCACAACTTTTCGAAGCAGCTTTGGTTGCTGGTGTGGATCATGGCCCACAGGCACCCTCGATCGCAGCTGCACGCATGGCAGCGACATGTGGGGTCGGGCTGAATAATGCTATGGCAACCGCAGTGAATATGCTCGGAGACGTACATGGTGGTGCAGGAGAACAATGTGCCGAACTTTATTATGATATTGCAGCCAAGCAGGATAGTGGTTTGGGGTTCGAAGATGCGGTTCGCGCCGGTATGGATGACTGGCGCGCTGTTCATGGAAAAATAATCTCGGGTTTTGGGCATCGCTTTCACAAGCCGGTTGACCCGCGCGCCCCACGTCTTATGGCTTTGGTTCGCGAGGCAGTCGAACACAATACCGTAAGCGGTCGCTTTGCTAACATTGGCGAGCGCGTTCAGGAAGAACTAAAAATACAGCGCGGTGGGCGAGCCATTGCGATGAATATCGATGGCGCGACGGCTGTCATTTTTTGTGAACTCGGTTTTCCGGCACCGCTTTCGCGTGGCCTTTTTTGCCTATCCAGATCGGTCGGTATCCTTGCGCATTCTTGGGAGCAGATGAACCAAGGTGGGCGCAACAAGGGCCCAATGCCACCAAAATATCTACCTCTTTATCAGCCAGCGGAAAGCGACGATTAACACTTTGTACCCCTGCTCTGGTGTCGACTTACTGTTCCCTTTCTTGGTTTTAACCACGCGAGAAAAAATAGTTGATATTAATCATAATCTCATATATTTTATATTATGTCATATATACACGCAATCCGCGTGATTCGGGAGTTCAATTTGTCCAGACAGGGAAAAGAGAGCGAAGGTTCGGGAAAGTTCTCCCTTGCTCACTTGACCTTGATCGGGGCCACGCCGGCAGAATTGATCTATATTGCCGCGAGGGCGGGATATGACGCAGTAAGTCCGCGATTTATCCAGATGCACGTCCCGGGGGAATTCGCGGAATCCCCGATCGATGATGCGCAAGTACAAGCGACCAAAATAGCGCTCGCAACAACCGGGCTCGAAGTTCTTGATATTGAACTCGCGCGCATTACCGAAGAATGCGACCCCCGAAATTTTAAACGGGCACTGGAAATTGGCGGAGAGCTTGGCGCAAAGCGCATGATCATGAGCGCTTGGACCAAGTCGCGCGATGACCGGAATTTCTTAATCGATTGTTACGCGGAAACTTGCGAGATTGCCGCGCCCTATGGAATTGATATTGATCTCGAATTCCCCTCATTCTCGCGTCTTCGTACCTTAGATGAAACCTTGGATATTGTTCGCGCAGCGGACCAACCCAATGGCGGCATTCTAGTTGATACTCTTTATTTGCACCTAAGTCGGGTCGACATCGGGGAGCTTTTGCATGTTCCAAGCGAGCTATTCCACTTTCTACACATTTCTGATTGCCTCCCAGGGATTGCAGATACGCGTGAAGGCATGATCCAGCTGGCTCGTGATGCAAGGCTTTATCCGGGCGAAGGTTGGATCGACTTCACCGGCATTATCGAGCGCATGCCGCCAGTCGACTATTCCATTGAATTGCCCAACCAAAGCCGTTTGACCGAACTCGGCTATGAAGAACATGCACGTCGTTGCCTGCAACACGCCAAACGGACCTTCGGGTCCGCCCGCTCCAAACGCCGCGACATCGATGCGGTCGCAGCCTAACAAATACTATTGCCACGAGGAACAAAATGGCCCGAGAACTTACAGAAGAAGAACGCAATCTTGTAGCTGATATGCTGGCGCGCGCCCGATCAGCGATGGCTGCCATCGAGAATTGGTCGCAAGAAGATCTGGATCGTCTGGCCCGCGCGATTGCCTGGTATGCCGGAAACGAAAAAACCTTCACGCGCTTGGCCCAACAAGGCGTGGATGAAAGCACGATCGGTGATCGTCAGGGCCGCCCGGGGAAACGTTTCAAAATCCACATG
The DNA here is from genome assembly GCA_050256375.1 of Paracoccaceae bacterium. Classification (GTDB taxonomy): domain Bacteria; phylum Pseudomonadota; class Alphaproteobacteria; order Rhodobacterales; family Rhodobacteraceae; genus NORP23. The sequence continues at coordinate 10,515 of JBBWVU010000054.1, forward strand.
GTTTTGCGTGATGTATTGCGGACACCATCGACCGGCATCGTTGACGTTGACGAGGAAAAAGGTCTGGTGAAATATGCCAAACCTGCCGGCGTCATTGCCTCGTTGGTTCCAATGACCAACCCAGCCATGACACCGCCTGTGACCGGCGTTTCTGCGGCCAACGCCCGTAACGCCGTTATTTTCTCGCCGCATCCGCGCACAGCTGGCACCACCTTTGAGATGGTTGAGGTCATGCGTGCAGCCTGCCGTGCGGTGGGCGCGCCAGAAGATCTGTTCCAGTCGATCCGCACACCGTCAATCCCGATGACCCAACACCTGATGGAAGTCTGTGACCTGACCTTGGCTACCGGTGGCAAACCGATGGTCAAAGCAGCCTATAGTTCTGGCCGCCCTGCCTACGGGGTTGGCGCCGGTAATTCCTCGATCGTGATCGACGAAACCGCTGACATTGACATCGCTGCGGCCAATACCCGTATGTCCAAAACTTCTGATTTCGGTTCCGGTTGTTCAGCTGATGGCAACATCATTATTCAGAAATCGATCTATGATGACATGGTGAAGGCGCTGGTCGCTGAAGGTGGTTATCTCTGCTCGGAAGAGGAAAAGGTACTTTTACAGAACGCGATGTGGGACGAAAAGGGCAACCGGACCTTCCCGACGATCGCCTGCAAGCCACAGCAAACGGCCGACGTGGCTGGCTTCTCTATCCCCGAGGACCGCAAGTTCCTGATGGTCGAAAATCAGGGCAAGATCGGCAAAGATCACAAGTTTTCCGGTGAGAAACTGACAACACTCATGGCGTTGTACCATTTTGATACTTTCGATGACGCGTTGGAAACAGTTCGCGGAATTTACAACGTGGCGGGCAAAGGGCACTCGTGTGGTATCTACAGCCATAATGACGACAATATTGACGCCTTGGCGCGGCTTGCCCCTGTCAGCCGGATGATGGTGCGCCAGCCGCAATCCAAGGCAAATGCTGGGGCCTGGACCAATGGCATGCCAATGACCAGCTCATTGGGCTGTGGCATCTGGGGAGGCAACATCACCAACGAAAACGTCACAATGAAACACATGATGAACTACACTTGGGTCAGCCGCCCGATCCCCGAGGATCGCCCGTCGGAAGAAGAGCTGTTCGGTGAGTTCTACGGACAGGAGATTGCATGATGAACGATACAATTAATGAAACGAATAAGACCGTTGCTGAACACATCGTTGACTTTCTTGAACGGCGCGAAGTCAAACACGTGTTCGGTCTTTGCGGTCATACTAATATCGCGGTTTTGGCCGCACTGGCAGAAAGCCCGATTGATTTTATTACGGTACGCCATGAACAGATCGCGAGTCACGCCGCCGACGCTTATGCGCGTGTGACCGGCAAGGCATCGGTAGTGCTTAGCCATCTTTCTCCAGGGTTGACTAACTGCGCTACCGGTGTCGCAAATGCCGCGCTGGATTGCATTCCGATGGTCGTGATTGCAGGAGATATTCCGACGCATTATTACGGCAAGCACCCGCATCAGGAAGTAAACCTGCACGCCGATGCCGCCCAATGGGAAATCTATCGCCCCTTTGTCAAACGTGCGTGGCGGGTAGATCGGGCTGATCTGATGGCAGAAATACTGGAAAAGGCATTTCATCTGGCTGAGAGCGGCCAACCCGGGCCGGTCTTGGTCAACGTGCCGATGGATATATTCTCCGAAGTGATATCATCTGCAACGTTTGACCGGATTATCAACAATACGCGTGCACTGGTAAAACCGTCAATGGATGACGAGACCGCGCTCGCGATTGTCGAACGGTTGGCGGCGGCTGAAAATCCGGTCGCCTATGTGGGCGGTGGCATTCTACTAGCGCAAGCTAGCGAGGAGCTGCGCGCATTTGTTGATCATATGGGCTTGCCGGTCGCACATTCACTAATGGGCAAGGGCGCGCTTCGTGATGATCATCCGCTGGTGCTTGGAATGACCGGATTTTGGGGGACCGAACTCGTCAATCAAAGTTGCCTGAAGGCCGACTACATTTTTGCTATCGGTACACGGTTTAAAGAAGCTGATTGTTCCAGCTGGTATCCGAGTTACACATTCAACATTCCGGGCACAAAGGTTATTCACATAGACATCGAGGCTACCGAGATTGGCCGCAATTATCCTACTGAAATTGGCGTGGTCGCAGATGCAAAAGCTGCGTTACGGGTGCTAACGCGGGTTGCAAAAGAAATGTATCCTGACGGTTTTCAGCGCCCGAGCCTAGAAGAGAAAATCGCGAAATTCCGCGTTGATTTTAAAGAGAGCAATCGTGAAATGTCGGAAAGCTCCGCCTTTCCAATGATGCCTGAACGCATTCTGGCCGATACGCGAAAAGCGTTGCCGGAAGATGCAATTATTACAACCGATGTTGGATGGAACAAAAACGGCGTTGGACAGCAATTCGACATTCTAACGCCGGGTTCAATCCTTACGCCGGGCGGTTTTGCGACAATGGGCTTCGGACCACCCGCAACGATTGGCGCGAAACTAGCTGCGCCTGAGCGCGTTGTGATCAGCCTTGTTGGTGATGGCGGCTTTGGTCAAAACCCGTCAATGCTCGCCACGGCAGTGGAGCTGAACTTGGGGATCGTCTGGATTGTCATGAACAACAATGCGTTTGGAACCATAGCCGGGCTTCAAAAAGCCCATTATGGTTTGACATATGGCACCACATTCCCTGGCTCTGCAGCCGCGCCAACCAATGGCCCCGGCTATGCCGAAATTGCGCGTGCTTACGGGGCTGAGGGGATCCGAATATCGTCAGCAGATGAACTGCTTCCCGCACTAGAGGCCGCAATCGCAAGCGGCAAACCCACAGTTCTTGATGTTGCCATGACTAACAATCCTACTCCAACAACCGGGCATTGGAACATTCTTGACATTTATTCGCCAGATAAGGATGTCAGCCATGTTTCGACCTGAGTATTTAACTTAGCAATTGCAGAAACTGCGTTGGCTGACTCTTCGGTCCGCCGACGCCCCAATCAACCGGAGTCGGCCATGTATAATAATATCCTTATTCCCATCGCATTAGACCACGAAGTCGACGTAAACGATATCATAACGGTTGCGCGCCGGTTAAGATCTGAGGGCGGCAAGATTACGCTCGTAACTGTAGTAGAGCCAGTGCCAAGCTATGTCGTTGAGTACGTTACCATCAATCCGAAATCTGTCGTTCAGGGCGAAGTCCGAAAACGATTGGAGATGATCGCCAAGGACTACCAAGATCTAGAACTCGCTGTAACGGCTGGCAAACCCGGTGTTGCGATTGCTGAAATGGCGGAAAAAGACAGTGTTGATCTAATTTTGATCGGTTCGCATCGGCCCGGTGTAGCGGACTATTTCCTAGGTTCGACAGCTTCGCGAGTGGTGCGTCGCGCAACTTGTACTGTGATGGTTTTACGTTAAATCGGCAGACTCAAGCGCTAAATCGATAGTTGCTGCCCGTGCAGTATCGCCCGCAAGTCTGCGCTTTCCGGCTTCCATGAAATCCTTCGACCATTTGTAGTAAATACCCTGCGAAATGCCTTCTCGGCGGCATAACTCGGCAATGCTATCCTCGCCACGAAGGCCATCAAGAACAATCCTGATCTTCTCCTCAGAAGAATA
>JBBWVU010000055.1:0-4787 GCA_050256375.1 Paracoccaceae bacterium
ACGTTATCGCCCATTGCACCTGCGGTGCGGCCGAATTGGGGACCACTGCAGCTTTAGAGGCCAGCACAGGACCTACATATTTTTGCACAATATTTGCACAAAATGATCCCTAATATCTGGTAATAATTTATTACCAATTAACGGTAAATTATGCGATCCTGCGTTAAGTCGGATTGTTAAATCTTAGGAGAGAAAAATGAAAATTTTACGCATTCTAGCCACCGCTGGTTTAATTGCGGGCATGGCTACGAGCATTTCAGCCCAGCAGTTTGTTTCGATCGGCACTGGTGGCATAACCGGGGTTTACTATCCAACCGGCGGTGCCATCTGCCGTCTGATGAACAAAACCCGTAAAGAAACCGGCATTCGTTGTTCGGTGGAATCCACCGGTGGGTCGATATACAACATCAACACGGTGCGCTCCGGCGAACTGGAATTTGGTGTGGCTCAGTCGGACTGGCAATACCACGCCTATTATGGCACGTCGAAATTTGCCGACCAAGGTCCGTTCACAGAATTGCGGGCTGTGTTCTCGGTTCATCCAGAGCCTGTAACGGTTGTGGCGCGTGATGACAGCGGAATTATGAATATTTCCGATGTCAAAGGCAAACGCTTGAACATCGGCAACCCAGGTTCCGGTACGCAGGGTACATGGGACGTGATGGAAGCTGCTTTTGGCTGGGAGCGGGCCGATCTGATGCTGGCCTCTGAACTGAAATCAGCCGAAACCGGTCAGGCCATGTGTGATGGCAAGATCGACGCCTATTTCTGGCTTGTGGGTCACCCTTCTGCGTTGACGCAGGAATCACTGGCCACATGCGATGCGCATCTGGTGAACGTTACCGGCCCTGCGATTGATACGCTGATCGCCGATAATCCTTTCTATCGTTCCGCAACCATTCCGGCCGGAATGTATAATAACGCCGAAGACATCACTACCTTTGGTGTGGGCGCAACCTTCATCACTTCGACAGCAGTATCTGAAGATGTTGTTTATTTGCTGGTGAAATCGGTTTTTGAAAACTTTGATGATTTCAAAAATCTGCACCCTGCATTTCGCAACTTGAAGGAATCGGAAATGATCAAGGACGCTTTGTCTGCTCCTCTGCATGACGGTGCGGTCAAATACTACAAAGAACGCGGCTGGATGTAAGCTTAAAGTGTTTTTAGCGGCCCTGATAAAGGGCCGCCTTTTTCATAAATTCGAGACTGATGATACCGGGGCAACCGGTGCATAATTGCAGCCAGGAATAATTGGCGAAGGTCGTTTCAAGGGGGGGGGAATCATGACAACCAGTAAACAAGCGCAAAGCGAAGCGCAAAATATAGTTGCCGAAACCGATACTGGTGCTCGGGTACTTGGTGGAAATCTTGGAAAGTTTGTGGCAGTTTTGTGCTTCACCTGGTCTGCGTTTCAAATCTATACTGCTTCGTCCTTGCCCTTCACCCTGACCGAATGGAGTCGCGCCCTTGTTGGGGGCACCGGTATCCGGATGTATTTTGGCAATACCGAAATCCGTTTCATCCACCTGGCCTTTGCCCTGACTTTGGCGGCTCTGGCCTTTCCGTTATTCAAACGTTCGCCCCGGAACTCGGTTCCCTGGTACGATTGGGTTTTAATTGCCTTTGGTTTGATCTCCACGGGTTATCTTTTGCTTATCCAGAACGAAATTGCTGGCCGGGCTGGATTGTTTAACAACACCGATATTACAATCTCACTGATTGGCATGGGTGTTCTGGCGCTTGCGGTATATCGTTCGTTGGGTCTGCCTCTGGTGATCGTTGCCGCGATTTTCGTGTTTTACGTGTTCTTTGGCGATCGGTCCTTTATGCCTGACGCGATACAGTGGAAAGGCGCGTCGGTTGGCAAGGCCACATGGCATTTCTGGATGCAGCTGGAAGGCGTGTTTGGCGTCGCCCTTGGGGTGTCTGCAGGGCTGATATACCTTTTTGTGCTGTTTGGTTCGTTGCTGGAAAAAGCCGGTGCGGGCAATTATTTCATCAAGTTGGCGTTTGCTTTGCTAGGCCATCTGCGCGGCGGCCCGGCCAAAGCGGCGGTGGTGGCCTCTGCGGCTTCCGGCCTTTATTCTGGATCCTCTATCGCCAACGTTGTGACCACCGGCACCTTCACCATTCCTTTGATGAAAAAGACCGGGTTTTCAGCGGAAAAGGCCGGCGCGGTCGAAGTGGCCTCGTCCACCAACGGCCAGCTGACACCGCCGGTCATGGGGGCAGCCGCATTTCTGATCGCCGAATTTACTGGCGTGCCCTATCAGGACATCCTGCGCCACGCCTTTTTGCCGGCCGTCGTGTCCTATATCGCGCTGGTTTATATCGTGCATCTCGAAGCCCTGAAAATGGACCTGAAAGGCCTGCCCAAACTCACCCCAGCCGGAACATTTGCCACGCGACTGGCAAATTTCCTGATTGGATTTATCGGCATGGGCGTCCTTAGTGTCGCGGTATTTTACGGGCTTGGCTGGATCAACTCGGCCTTTCCCAGCCTTGGATTTCCGGCGGCTATTGTTGTATGCCTCGCGATCTATTTTGCACTAATAGTCGTTGCGGCACGCGTGCCAGACCTAGTTGTCGATGATCCCGACGCACCGATTGAAATCCTGCCGCGCGCCTGGGACGTGTGCAAAACCGGCATGTATTATGTGCTGCCGATTGTCATCCTGATCTGGTGCATTCTGATTATCCGGCTGTCTCCGTCATTTTCTGCCTTGTGGGCCACTATCGCCATGATCGTGATTGTGCTGACGCAGGACATTCTAAAAAACTTTCTGCGCAATGTGGGGGATTACCAAACTGCCCTGCGCAAAGGTTGGGATGATTTTGTCGCCGGCATGATCGCCGGGGCGCGCAACATGATTTCGATTGCTGTGGCCACGGGGGCTGCCGGTGTGATCATTGGCACCATTTCGCTAACTGGTGCCCATCAGGTGATTAGCGAATTTGTCGAGGTCCTGTCCGGTGGGTCGTTGATGCTGATGTTGATTCTGGTCGCGATCATGAGCCTGCTGCTGGGCATGGGTCTGCCGACCACCGCCAACTATATTGTCGTCAGTTCGCTGATGGCGCCGGTGATTATGTCTGTGGGCGCTCAGCAGGGCCTGATCGTGCCGCTGGTCGCGGTGCATATGTTCGTGTTTTACTTCGGTATTTTGGCGGATGACACGCCGCCGGTGGGCTTGGCGGCCTTTGCCGCCGCCGCCATATCCGGGGGGGATCCGATCAAGACCGGTATTCAGGGCTTTATGTATGATATTCGCACGGCGCTGCTGCCTTTCTTGTTCATATTCAACACCGAATTGCTGTTGATCGATGTGACGCTGGTAAAGGCAGTGATCGTTTTTGCGGTTTCGGTGGTGGCGATGATGCTTTTCGCGGCGGCCACGCAGGGGTATTTCTTTGCCAAAAGCCGCTGGTGGGAAAGCCTTGCGCTTTTGGTGATCGCCCTGACCCTGTTCCGCCCCGGCTATTGGCTGGATCAGTTTTCGCCCAAATATGACTATCGACCAGGGGGCGAGATCATCGAAATTGCCGCCAACACACCGGAAAACGGCCGCATTCGTTTCTTTGTGCGCGGGTCGGATTTTGACGACCCGGATAAGGTCAGCCAGCTGACGGTCGAAAAAACTCTGAAAACCAGTGGTTCCGGATTGGAACGCCTAAAAGCAATTGGATTGGTGGTTACAGAGAGTGGCGGAAAATTCCTTTTGGAACAACCGTTGCCGAGCTCGACCTTGCAAAGTAATTTCCAAATGTTTGACTTTTATGGCGATGTTCCGATCGAGCTGATCCACGTGGAGGTTCGGACCGAGCGGATAGCAAAGGAGATTTTCTATATCCCGGCGCTGTTTCTGCTTGGGTTTGTGATCATGATGCAACGTCGTCGTCAGACCAAACCTGCATTCTGAGGGGGATGACTATGTACAAGACAATCCTAGTGCCCATCGATCTAGACGTCGAACAAAGCTGGTTACTGACCTTTGATCTGGCAGCGGGTTTTGCTGACAACTGGAAAGCAGAAATCCACGTTATGACCGTGGTGCCCAGCTATGGCCTGTCGATTGTCGGCAGCTATTTTCCAAAAAGTTTTGAAGCGGAGGTTCTGGAAAAGGCCTCGGCGCAACTGCGCGAAATAGTCAATCGCGACTGTCCGGGCGCAGATGCTGTGACAGCCCATGTGGCCCACGGCAATATCTATGAAGAAATTCTGAGCAAAGCGGATGATATCGACGCTGATTTGATCATCATGACATCGCACCGGCCCGAACTAAAGGACTACTTGCTTGGCCCCAATGCCGCGCGCGTAATGCGCCACGCAAAACAATCGGTATTTGTGGTTCGCGCCTAGCCCAATTTCACTTACCAGTCGCCTTAGACAATGCGTGAATAAATGAACGTATCAGCGACTTAACGGAATTTCCAGATGAAACTCGCTTGAAGAGCGCATGTTGGCCTTTGGACCTGTCACGGAATTGTGCCGCTCCTTTAATCGCATATTATGCTTTAAAGGAGAAACGAGATGGCATCACAACATACAGCAGAATTTAGGCAGGAAGCGGTGCGCGTAGCACTAACTGTGGTGTTGTCACATAAACTTCCGCGATTTGCGCGCGGCGTCGTCTACCGGCAACTGGTGCTGATGGATACGCTCACTATCAGCTACAAACGCCACCGTTTCCCGCCGGAGATTATTGCCCACGCTGTCTGGCTGTATTGCCGGTTCAATCTAAGCCTTCGGGAAGTAGAGGAGATGTTTCTTCAGCGCGGGATCG
>JBBWVU010000056.1:0-26311 GCA_050256375.1 Paracoccaceae bacterium
TGCGCAGCATTTCATTGATGGCGCATACGAGGAAACCCATTGTTGCAACTACCTGCTGGCCACTAACCTTGAAATGGCAACGCCCGAAGCTTCTTGGTAAGCGTCCGGTGGCTACAGTTCCTGAACATCTCGTTCTTCCCAGAAATGGGAGATTAATGGAAATGTCCCGCGAGTAACGGCATATCTACACTAAACGGGTTCACCGAAAGTTTTGACAAGTTTTCGAATAACAATCAGTAGGATATGAACGGCTCCAATTAAATGGTTCAGAATTATTACTGGTACATAATTGAAACAGGTTCTATAAACTGGGTTTTGCCAATTTACTAAAACCGGACCAAAAATTCCAAAAAACCCAATTTCAACCCGATTCCGCGTATTTTGTCACTATTTCCGAGTAACGACATATCTACACCGCTTGATTGTATGCAGCGTTGATGCTTACATCAAGATCGCTTGGTGGTGACAAAAAGTTCGGGCTGGGTGATGAAAGGTTTTTGCATGCTCAAAGCTACCAAATATTGCCACCCTTGGGAATCCTCAAGTTATGCTGAGGTCTCAAAATAGTCATAAAATTGTGAAAATAATTCACACCCATTTAAATCGCGAAGAGACCATGTCGATGCAACTGCGCCCGTCGTATGCCTATGAATGGCCAACCCTATGCCTGCTGGCATTAACCTATACGTTATGGACCAGCATTACCCTATATGCACAAAACTTAGGGCCTGTCTTGTCAATTCTGTTTTTGACCCCCGTGATCACCATGCATTCATCGCTGCAACACGAAACCCTGCACACGATTGAACCGCGCTGGAAATGGTTTGGCCAGTTTCTGGTCTTCCCCGCCGTGGGCTTGCTTATCCCCTATCTTCGTTTTCGTGACAGCCACCTGATACATCACATCAACGAAAACCTAACCGATCCCTATGACGACCCTGAAAGTGCCTATATGGTCAAAGATGTCTGGGTCACCCTGCCCCGCTGGCTGCAAAGCATTTTAACCTTCAACAACACACTTGCAGGCCGCCTGCTACTGGGCCCCTTGATCGGCCAAATTGCTTTTATGCGTGCGGATTGGCGCATGATCAAAGGCGGTGACCGCACGGTTCTTACCGGCTGGTTAGTACAAATCCCTGCTGTGGCCTTAGTGATCTTGTGGTTGATGACCTTTGGCACCATGCCGTTTTGGGCCTATGCAATCGCAACTTATTTCGGCCTGTCGATCCTGAAAGTCCGCACTTTCCTTGAGCACCGTAGCCACGTGCAAGCCAATGGGCGCAGTGTGATTATCGAGGGTAAAGGCATATTATCTTTCTTGTTTTTAAACAACAACTTTCATGCGGTTCATCATGCACATCCTTCTGTGGCATGGTACAACTTACCTGCCCTATACCGCGCAAACAAAGCCAAGTTTATCGACGGAAATCGCGGCTATACTTATGCCAGCTACCCTACCATATTTCGCAAATATTTTTTTCACGCAAAAGAACCTGTGGAACACCCCTTGTGGAACTTGAAAAACCGTCATGATCGCTAGCTTGCCGATGTATATACGCCCTGAAAACAAGGGTGCGCATGATCGTTACTGGCAGCTTATCCACGCGAACCTGATCCAAAACGGCGCTGATGCGCCCGAAGCGTTAAGTGACGGCGAAGACCTTGATCATTGGCGCCGCGATGACCTGCGGCTCAGCCAAACCTGCGGCATGCCGTACCGTGTGCATCTACATGAACAAGTACAACTGGTCGGCACACCTGACTACGGCCTGCCAGACTGCCCTGCGGGGTATTACAACAGTCTGTTTATCGTAAACGCACACGAGACCCGCACAGACCTAGCCGATTTCGCATCGGCAAATCTGGCGGTTAATGCAATGATTTCACAATCGGGCTTTGCCGCAGCGCAATTGACCGCGAAAAAAGCAGGTTTTCAGTTTAAAAATCTAGCCGTATCAGGCGGCCATATAGCGTCTGCAAAAATGGTGGTAACAGGCAAGGCTGATATTGCGGCAATAGACGCAATGACGTGGCATGACATTCAGAAATATAATGACTTCCCTAATCAAATCAAAGTTTTGATGAAAACCAGCCCCACCCCGGGCCTACCCTATATTTGCGCTTTGGGCATAGACAAGCAAGCGGTTGCGCAAGCCGTAATAAACGCCATTGCAGCCCTGACAGAAAAAGACCGCGATGCTTTAAACATTCACGGTCTGATCCAAATACCAAAGGCTGATTATCTAGCGGTAGAGAACCCCTAGTGTCCGACGTCAGCACCTATGGAACAGATTTACGTTATCAAGATCGCATATTTGCGCCATTGGCGTCATAAATCGGTGCGCCTTGAATTTCGGCGGCGTATTTTTGGCCGAGAATTTCGACTTCTAGTTTGTTGCTTGCGGTGGTGTGTTCAATGTTGACATAGCCCATAGCCATGGACTTTTGCACGTGATGCCCATAGCCGCCCGATGAAATGTAACCAACTGCTGTACCCTCAAACAAAATCGCTTCGTCGCCAGATACGTCAATGCCATCAACGTCAATGACCAGCGTCACCAATTTGCGCTTGGGGCTGATTTTGCGTTCGGCCTCGGCAGCTTCTTTGCCAACGAAATGCTTGTTCCAGTTAATGAACGCATCCATGCCGCTCTCAGCTGCAGTAAAGTCGGGGCGAAAGTCGAGCGTCCACACGCCCCAGCCTTTTTCCAACCGCATCGACATTAATGCGCGGGCACCATACCAGCGATAATCCAGATCAGCGCCGGCTTCTTCCACCGCCTCCGATAGGCGCAACAGATATTGCGGTTTACAATAGATTTCATAACCCAATTCGCCCGAGAAACTGATCCGCACCAATATGACAGGCACTCCGCCCACGAATGTCTCGCGTATATCGCGGAACTTCAATGAATCTGCGCTAACATCTTCGCGAGTTATCCGCTTCAGCAACTCACGGGATTTGGGGCCAGACAGGGCAATGCCATGCCAATCGTTCGATACATTTTCATAAGACACATCCACTGGTAAATCACGCTCGAACCTGCGCCGGTGTGCTTCTTGCATGGCGCCGGAGCCAAATAGCATGAAGTGATCCTCGGCCAGGCAAGCCACAGTCAGATCGCCATAAAGGCGGCCTTTGGGGGTCAACATTGGTGCCAGAGTTACACGACCTTGCTTGGGTATAAACCCAGCTAGCACCTTGTTAAGATACGCGCGTGCACCCGCACCTTTGAATTCATGTTTGGCAAAATTGGCGATCTCGATTCCGCCGACGGCTTCGCGCACGGCCTTGACCTCGCGCGCGACATAATCGTGCGAGCGGTTGCGCTGAAAGGTGGGCTCTTCGTAAGCATCTTTTGGTCCATTCGCGAACCAAAGCGCGTTTTCCAAACCAAAGCTCTGCCCCATCCGAGCCCCCTTGGCGATTAGGCGATCGTAAAGCGCGGTTGTTTTCTGCATCCGGCCTTTAGGTAGAGTTTCATTCGGGAAGGTCATCACAAAGCGGCGTTCGTAGTTTTCGCTTGATTTGACAGTGCCCCAATCCGGTGTAGCCCAATCCCCAAACCTCGCCACGTCCATCGCCCAAACATCCATCGAAGGTTCACCGTCAATTATCCATTCGGCCATGGTCAAGCCAACACCACCGCCCTGACAGAAACCCGCCATCACGCCCACGGCACACCAGTAATTTGTCCTGCCGGGTACGGGGCCGATCATTGGATTGCCATCTGGACCGAATGTGAATGGACCGTTAATAATATCCTTGATCCCTGCCGCTCCAAGTGCGGGAATACGTTCGAATGACATCTCCAGACGCTCGGCGATACGGTCAAGATCAGGCGGCAGTAATTCATGGCCGAAGTCCCACGGCACACCGTCTACTTTCCAAGGTGTAGAGGTTGACTCGTAGGTGCCCAACAGCATGCCCTGACCTTCCTGACGGAAGTATATATTGGCCTCGTAATCTATACCGGCGGGCAGACGCGTCGGATGATCGATTACCGCCTGAATTTTATCGGTGATCAGATAGTGATGCTCCATCGGTTGCACCGGAATATGGATACCCTGCATGTGGCCCAGTTCACGCGCCCAAAGACCTGCGCAATTCACTATGATCTCGGCGTTAATATTGCCTTTTGGCGTAGTCACATCCCAACTTCCATCGCTGCGTTGAGCCGTAGCAGTGGCGGGTGTGTGGGTGAAATATTGTGCCCCATGCACGCGCGCCGCTTTGGCAAAGGCATAGGTCGCACCAGACGGATCCAGGTCACCATCCTGATCATCCCACAGGACTGCATGATAGTGTTTAGGATCAATCAATGGGTGGCGCTCAGCCATTTCCTTGGGGCTGATAAATTCTTGACTAAGTCCCATATACCGCGCTTTGGAACGCTCTCGTTTCAGGTAATCATACCATTCTGGGGTCGAGGCAAGGTAGAAACCGCCCGTGATATTCAAGCCCACGGAGTGACCGCTGAGTTCCTCGATTTCTTTATACAGATCGATCGTATAGCTTTGTAGACGGCTAATATTAGGATCACTGGAAATCGTATGAATTTGCCCGGCTGCGTGCCAGCTTGACCCTGATGTCAACTCATCTCGCTCAAGTAGCACCACGTCTTTCCAGCCGAATTTGGCAAGATGGAAAAGGATCGAGCAACCAACAACCCCGCCGCCTATCACTACGACTTTGGCGTGGGAGGGAAGCGTTTTACCCGTAGTGTCATCTTTTTGGATTTCAGGCATCAGCGTATCCTTTAGTTTAGGGGCAACCGGCGGAAACGGCCGGGCATTGCAGGGTCATAGAAGTGGTCTAATGGACCATTGTCGACAAAATGATCGTGCCAGTGCTTTAACGCGTCAGCATCAATCGTGACCCCAAGGCCGGGGCCTTCGGGCACGGAAATCACGTTGTTGGTTTGGCGGAATGGGCCGCCTTCGATCACATCGCCAATCTGCCAGCGAAACAGCGATTGCGAGGGTTCGGTTATCCAACCCATTGCTGCGGACATATGTAGATAACTAGCGGTGGCGATTCCAGCATCGCCCGAGTAACACCAGAACCCGACATTCATCGCCTCGCACGCCCCGATGAAGCGCACTGCACGCGAAATGCCGCCCAGAACAGCGAAATTGGTGACGATGTAATCAGGGGTACCTAACGCCACAGCGCGGCGTATATCGGGCACGTGGGTTGACATGCGGATGCTGGAGTGTTTTCGCAGTTCCGCCATTTCCTCAAACGTCGCCACAGGGTCCTCATAATTACGGATATCGTATTGTTCGATCTCGCGGAATACACGGATAGCCGTTGGCAGAGAATATTGCATGTTACTATCGAGGCGCAGCATTACCTCGTCCCCAAGAGCTTTGCGGATTGCCTTGACTGTGGCGATCTCCAGCTTGGGATCGCCCAATATCAACTTGCCCTCGAACATGGTTGCCCCATGTTCCTCGCGCATTCGCACGCAGTAATCGGCCGCAGCATCGGAAGACATCTCGCCACCTTCCCGAAAACCAAAGTACTCGGTGAACGGTATTTTTTTGCGGACAGCGCCGCCAAGCAGTCGGTATAACGGTTCGCCCGTTACCTTGCCCCGTAAATCCCAGAGCGCGATTTCGATAGCACCAAAGGCTTTGACAACCGAACTGTCATCGGTGTTTTGCACGATTTGCCAAGGCGGAATACACAACGCCTCGCAGCCGGCTATATCCAGCGGATCAGCGCCCGTCAAAACCTCACCCATCTGTTGGATGGTTTGGAGCACATCGACCGAGGGCGCTTCGCCCAGACCAACCAGCCCTTGATCGGTTTCAACCTGAATTATTACTTTGGAGGTTCCCGGATAATGTCCACCCGTCCACCACACCGGCTTAACCAAAGGAATGTTCACCGGAGTCGCAATTATTTTCGTTATTTTCATGGCTTTCTCCTAATACCAAGCATCCGGTAACTCAGATTTTCGTTTGCTCATATAGGCCACCAACTCGTCCCGCACGGATTGCTCCATCGGCGGCATTTCATAGGCCTTCAGCATCGAGGTCCAGCGTTCATAGGCGCGACTCTCCATGTCTTTGGAGCCTTGCTCCTCCCACTGCTCAACATTGTCGCTGTTGGTTAACACCGGATCGTAAAATGCGGTTTTGTAGTTGCTCATCGTGTTTGCACATCCCAGAAAATGCCCGCCCGGTTCAACCTCAGTGTAGGCGTCGCGGGCCATGGCGTGATCCGATACATCCAGTCCGGCCAGCACCTTCTGGTAGCCACCCAAACGATCCGCATCCATCACCAGTTTTTCGAACCCGGTAGCCAAGCCCCCCTCAAGCCAACCCGCGGCGTGAAGAGTGAAGTGCGAACCCGCCATCATCGTCGAATGCATTGAATCCGCACTTTCGTAGGCCGCTTGCGCGTCCGCAGTTTTGGATGCGGTCAAGGAGCCGCCACACCGTAGGGGAAGACCCAGCCGCCGCGTCAGTTGACCCACCACATAGTTTGAAAGCGTGGGTTCCGGCATACCGAAGGTCGGTGCGCCGGTTTTCAGGCTCATTGATGACAAGAAATTCCCCAAAACAAACGGGGACCCGGGGCGTATTAACTGGCCAAAGGCGCAACAGCTCATGGCCTCGGCCATTGCCTGAGTAATGGAGGCTGCCGTGCTAACAGGCCCCATCGCACCCGACAGGATAAATGGCACCAGAACAACACCTTGGCCACGCTGTGCATAAACGCGAATGGCCTCGCTTGCGACCTTGTCGACCAGCAGGGGGGAGTTGCAATTAATGTTGCCCATAATCACGCAGTTCTCACCCATCACCTCGCGGCCAAATACAATCTCGGCCATGTCGATGCTGTCTTGGGCGCGGGACATTTCTGTAATGGCGCCTAGATGAGGTTTGTCGGAACAGGTCATGTGGGTGAACAACATATCCAGATGCCGTTTCGAAACCGGAACATCACAAGGCTCGCAGGTTACAAAACCGCCATGGTGCAAACTGGGCAACATATAAGTCAGCTTGACCAACTGCTCGAACGCGGCCAGATCGCCATAGCGCCGCCCGTCTTTCAGATCCCGCACAAATGGCGAGCCATAGACCGGCGCAAACACCTGACTGGTGCCGCCAATTTCAACCGAGCGATCACGGTTCCGCGCCAGCTGCGTAAACTTGTTTGGTGCTTTGGCACAAAGCTCGCGGATCATCTGCGCATCGGTCTTTACTCGTGTGCCTTGCACATCCGCGCCAGCCCGCTTCCAGATTTTCAGCGCTTCGGGATCATCGCGATATTCAATCCCGATGTTTTCCAACAACCAGTCAACCTGACCTTCCAGCTTGATCAGATCCTCTTCACACAGCGGGTCATAAAAGGGCAGTTTGCGTTGGATGTAGGGGGACGCCAGAATAGCCAGACTTTGCGCATCGCCAGATGCATTGCGTGCACGCCGTAAACGTCTTCTTGGTGCTGTCATAATAGGCCTCCGTTGCGTTATCCTAAAACAAGATTTTACACATGTAACCTTGGAAAATTATTTCCTTTATCATAAGTTGTGATTATGCAAAAATTTCAATACCTACTTCTGTCTCTTAACCACCTTGCAGCATTTGAGGCATCTGCGCGCTTATTATCATTCACCAAAGCCGCCGATGAGTTAGGCGTCAGCCAACCAGCCGTTAGCCAATCCATCAGGCGGCTAGAGGCAGCAATCGGGATAAAACTGTTCAAAAGAAACCACCGGATCATTTCATTGACCGATGCAGGGGAAGTATTGAAAGTCGATGTTTTTCAGGGTCTTGAACAGATTGAGCGCTCGATAAAACAACTGCAATCGCGCAGCAAGAGCAAGCACGTCACGCTTACGGTGTCATCCGCTTTTGCCCATTATTGGCTGGTTCCGCGCCTTCAAGACTTTCGCGACAATCACCCCCATATTGACCTACGGATGCAGCAAACCGATCTGGATCTCGACCTGGCTCAAGAGGGCATTTCATTGGCGCTGTGGCGCGGCGACGGGAATTGGCGTGGTTATGAAAGCAGCTTGTTGGCCGCCGAATCAATTTCGGCTCTGGCAAGCCCCGCATGGCTAGCGAAAAATGGGCCGGTTGATAGTTTAGAGGCCCTGAAAAAGTGTCGCCTCGTTACCTTAGAAGAACCTCATCGCTATCGACCACAATGGAAAGATTTCTTTGCCGCATTTGGCGAAAGCTATACCGATGACGGCACGGGCCTACGGTTGAATGACTACGCACTGGTCCTGCAAGCGGGATTGGCTGGTGAAGGTGTGGTTTTCGGGTGGCAACACATTACGAAGCAACTCGTAGATGCAGGGCTACTGGTTCAAATCGGAGGCTGGCGCTGGAACAGTGATGCCGGATTTTATCTGGTGTGGTCGGAAAATATCGAATTCGATCAGGATGCAGTGACAACTAGAGCCTGGATAATGTCACACCGAGACTAGCATCCGCGTGTTAAAGAAAGGGGCCTTCATCAAGATTGTTACTTAGGCAACTTCCAGCCCTTTCCTGCCAATCACAGTCGGATCATACGCTGGAATTCTAATTCGACTTTTGAGCCTGTTGGTTGGGTTATTATGCTGAAATGTTCGCTTTTGTGATTTACGCCAGTTCGCGGTGTGCAAACTATCAAGGAATGCCCGCTTTCCTATAATCTGTTTTTGCTTCGCAGCCGCAGCGAAGACCCGCTTCCCGCCCTTCCTGCAGGGCTTTGAAATATGTGCGCCAGCGCATCCGCTATCTGTTGAGCGAACAGTATCTTTTTTAATTGCAGCATATCGCGACTCTCGTGTGAGGCAATCCTTAGCTTCATAGCTCCCTCTATAGCTGTGGCGAGGCATCTATGACATCGACTGGGCAGCGACCTGCAACACGGTCGCCTGATCCTCGATGAAAGCATAAGAATGAGTGTTGATATCTCCGCTCCAGCGCCAGATTGCGAGAAATCCTTCAGACCCTGTCCTGAAGGCGTGTGGCATCAGGCTGGGGTGATATGGATCATTTCACCCGCCCCCCGCATCCGGATATCATCTCCTGCTGTCCACAGCGCCTGCCCCGCGATAATGGCATAGGTCTCGTCGGCATCATGAAGATGCAGCGGGTAATAGCTTTCTGGCCGCATATAGAACAATCCCAGCCTCACATCCGGCGCTGGGATAGGCCCCTCCGGCCCCAATAGGGTGGCTACGCTAATCATCGCGGCAATACTCTTTTCGGTATTTCCTTCGACGGGGTTTGATCCCCAGATCAGCAGGTTCTGTGCCTTAAGAACTGAGCGTGCTGTCGGGTGGTCGCTACCAGCCAAGACCGTGCGAATGCCTCCATCCAGAAGACACGGCGGCACCGGATCAAAGGTCACAGGCGATGGCGTCACCATGAGTGCCTTTGCCGTATGAGGCCCCTGCGGATCGACCTCGGCCTCGTGACACTTGAGATTGCCTCAAGCATTGCTTGAAAAAGATCGCTCTGAACCATCGCCCAATACACTCCAAAAGACGCATCAATATAGTTCGATTCTCGCTCTTCAATCTGCGAGGAATGCGACAGGTTCAGGTCGCAATCATGCTATCAGTGATAGTGGTCCTGCTTTTCTAGATAGTTTTGCGGCTCAGCTATGACACGGGTGGAATTAGTAGTCTCTTCCAAGTTACTAGTAGCCGGCAGATTTTCGGTGGACCTACCAAACCGCTTTGTAGGTCCACCGATTTTTCCGAACCAGTTTCTTCGCCTAATTACACCAGAACTCATCACCGTCCGGCCAATACCGAGCTAGCCCTTCATCAACAAACATGTCACCGCGTAATAATTTGAAACAATCCATTTTTACATCTATGCTTGGCATCAATTAGATAACGAAAAAGGAAATTGTGAGATGGCAACATATGTATGCAGTGTGTGCGGGATGAGCGTTAATGCAAGTTGTGGCAAATGCGACGCTCCTTTGGTCAATGATGATTTAAAATTGGAAGATGGCATTTCTGTTCAAGTATCCAAATGCCCTAACGGGCACGGCAAAATTAAATCTCCGATGTGCTGCGGTCAGGATATGGACCACGCAACGTCGATGAATCAAGATATTTAGGCAAAGTGACGCCCAGCAACGACCAAGGCGCCATGTCAACAGCGCCGGTATCAGATGCCGGTACAATGCCAATGCGATAGTAACCAAGCCATGCGGCGGGTAATTGCTTGGAGTTGTCCACTGCGGCAACATCAAATCCAACGTGCGCAAAATACGCGAACAGTTGGTCTGTGAGCGAGAGGCATGATACCCTCGGACCGAAACTTGTTGAGTGATTGAAATCTTGGTTCCAAAAAATCGCGGGTCCTTCCGCGTCTCTTTTGCGTGTCGAAGTATCCGTAATTTGCGCTGTATCTCGCGTTGGTCCTTGGTCATGAACATCTCCTTCTTCCCAAAAATGGGAGATTAATGGAAATGTCCCGCGAGTAACGGCATACCTACACTCCGCCAGAAACCCGTTTTATTCAGTATCACCAAATAGCTTAAAGTAAGGGTCATCCCATATTTATAAGCGATTTATGCGATCTGCCTATCTTTTCACTAATTTTCGGTAGTTCTGAATATCACTCATCGAGGAGCTCGTTGCGAAATACATTTGCGATGCTGGATCGGGCTGTTAGAATCTAATAAGCTGTTAACAAAGTCTTACAACCGCAATTAAATATTTCCGTCCATTGCCTAACCTGTTTTCGTCCAAGCTCGGAGAACGGTAGATCCAACCCAAGCCATCCATTCGTGCATCCTCCGTATTGATTCGCCGATGATGACAGCGAATCCCTAACAAATGATTAGAAGTCGCTGGTGATGCCTTTTTTCTCCCAATCGCCAAAACGAACGGGTTCCGGGCCGTCACGCCCGCCCAGCTCTTCGGGTATTTCGACCGGTTTGGCGGCCGCGCGGCGTTCTGTGGCCTCTTTTAGCGCTCTTTTCGCAGCTTCAGCGATGCGCGCCTCTTTCTCTATGGGTTTGTCTGTCATATATGCTTCATAACTAATCCTGACATGTCACCGCAAGGAAAACCGAAATGCATAACTTCTTGGTCCGCAAATGAGCGCCCCTGGCATGCCAGCTCGTATCGCCGCCGCACAATTGCTGCATGGCGTTTTGCACGACGGAACAATGATATCCGAGCTAATCGAGGACAAAGACGGCCCACTAGCTGATCTATCCCCAAGCGCACGTGCGCGGGCGCAATCTCTGGCCCTGTCCACACTGCGCCACCTTGCGCCACTTGATATAGTTCTGGACCAGTTCCTGAATAAATCGCCCCCATTAAAAGTACGCAACGCCCTGCGTCTTGCCGCAAATGAACTGCTGGTGGATGGCGTGGCACCTCACGCTGCCGTTGATGCCGCCGTGCGTCTTGTGCGCGAAAGCCGCAAGTTGCAGCACCTGTCCGGTTTGGCCAACGCGGTTGCACGCCGTGTTGCAGAACATGGACCCGAAATCTGGGCTGACATGGACCCGCAAGAACTGCCTGCATGGCTTCGTAAACCTGTCGAGCGTGCATACGGTGAGGATGCCCTGCAAGGGATCGAGGCGGCCCACGCAAAAGGCGCACCCCTGGACCTGTCGCTTCGCAAGGCTTCGGATGCCGAAAAACTAGCCAAGGAGCTGGACGCTGAAATCTTACCTACCGGAAGTCTGCGTTTGCAAAAACCTGGGCAGGTCTCCGCAATGGCCGGATTTGATGACGGCCTATGGTGGGTGCAGGATGCCGCTGCTGCGATGCCCGTGCAGCTGTTGGGCAGCGTCAAAGGGCTGCGCGTTCTGGACTTATGCGCAGCGCCGGGCGGTAAAACCATGCAACTGGCGGCTGGCGGGGCCGAAGTTACCGCCGTCGACATATCCAAAGACCGCCTAACGCGCGTTACGCAGAATCTGCAACGTACCAAACTTAGTGCCAAGATCATCGCTTCGGACATCGTTCGCTGGGCGCCGGAGAAACCCTTTGATTTGATCCTGCTGGATGCACCTTGCTCGGCCACCGGAACAATTCGCCGCCACCCTGACCTTCCCTTCGGCAAGTCTGGCGATCTGAAACCCATCCTGCGCCTTCAACAAAAACTGTTGTCGCGTGCATTTGAGTGGCTGAAGCCGGGCGGTAAGATCGTTTACTGCACCTGCTCGTTACTGCCATCCGAAGGTGAAGAGCAAGTCGAGAAATTTCTACGAAACCACGTTGATGCAAAACAACTACCTGCCAACACGAATTTACCAGACCTGCCGGCCGACTGGATAGCGAAAGACGGAGGCCTGCGCCTACGGCCCGATTTCTGGGCCGAACGCGGCGGTATGGACGGTTTTTATGCCGCGCTGATCGAAAAAGCGGAATTGACCGAGTGACAAGCTACCTTAACCAAGCGTAAATACCTTACAGCACCTTTTAGGCCAAAAAACATGTCCGACACATTCTGGAAAATCCGCGCCAGCGTAACGCGCCTTGATCGCGCCAACTCGGCCATGTGGAACCGTTTACGTGCACGAAGGGCAAAAGCCAAGAATGTTCCAACTAAATTCGACCATTTTCCCGAACCACGCACGATTGGCGCCTTCGAGGTTGGCCATCAGCTAACGCAGGGGCAGTTCTACTTTGCGGGTGACCAAATAGAAGCTTCGACCAAGTCGATTTGGTCCATCGACGCGCCAACCCCTAATTTCACGGCCGAGATGCACGGGTTCTTGTGGCTGGATGATTTGGCCGCTGTCGGCGATGTTGAATCTCGCCATATCGCCCAAGCTTGGACGATGGACTGGATTACGCGCTACGATTCAGGCAAGGGTGCCGGATGGACCCCTGCGATGACGGGCAGTCGGGTTTTACGGATATGCGCGCATGCGCGGTTCTTGTTTATGGACCTTGAGAAACCACATGCGCTGAAGGTGCTGCGTTCGCTTTCTCGGCAACTGAACTACCTTGGTAACTCGTGGAAACAGGAACCCGTCGGTCGCCTGCGCCTCGAAGCATTGGCAGGGCTGGTGTTTGCAGGCGTATCTTTCGAGGGTCAAAAAAAGTCTTTAAAAGCAGCAAACAAGGCCATTGGTAACGAATGCGCCCGTCACATCGGTGAAAACGGAGGGGTCCCCACTCGCAACCCTGAAGAGCTGATGGAGATTTTTACGCTGTTAACATGGGTATACCGAACGCTCGAAGATGCCGGAACGGAACCTGACAAACGGCTGGTAGAAGCGCTGGAGCGCATCGCCCCCACGCTGCGCGGCCTTCGTCTTGGTGACGGAAACCTGACTCGATTCCACGGTGGCGGACGCGGTCGCGAGGGTCAGCTTGATCAGGTCTTGTCTGACAGTCGTGTGCGCAAAAGCCGTATCGGTGAACTGGCCATGGGATATGATCGCCTAACCGCAGCACGCATAACCCTGCTGATGGATTGCGCCTCGCCACCGGCTTTGCCGATTTCGTACCATGCACATGCGAGCACATTGGCGTTCGAAATGTCCTCGGGTCGTCATCCAATGGTCGTCAACTGCGGCGCAGGACAGAAATTCAGTGCCACATGGGAACGTAAATGCCGTGCCACAGTTTCCCATAATACTGTCGCCATCGGCAAGATTTCCTCTTCACGGATCGCCCATGAAGGCATCGTCAGCCAAACCTTTGGCGAACGTCTGCTGGATACGCCGAAAAACGTCACGCGAAGTCGCAAAGCTGACCAACAGGGTAGTTGGCTGGTCGCGACACATGACGGATATGAAAAAGAGTTCGGACTAGTCCACCAACGCCACCTCTACCTAAGCCCCGATGGGCGTGAATTCCGGGGCCAAGACAGCCTAACGGCCACCAGTGATGGCCACAAAAAACAATATAAGCGCGCCATTGCGTCGGTCCCCAGCTTAGGGGTCGCATACACGACGCACTTCCACATGCATCCCGACGTAAAAACCAAGCTTTCAGACGATAACAAGTCCGTAGCGTTGCAATTGCCCAACAAAGAGGTCTGGATGTTTCGCCACGAAGGTGGGCTTTTGACGTTGGAGAATTCGATCTTCCTTGATCAATGGCGACATAAACCACGCGCGACAAAACAGATCGTGGTAACCAGCCGCGTATTGGATTATTCGGACCGCATTACCTGGATTTTCAAGCGAGTTAAGGACAGCGAAACCTGACTCCCAAAAAAGTAGGATACCGCAATATGACAACGAACCTCGTGCCTGTCCGGCGCGCTCTTCTTTCCGTTTCTGACAAGACTGGTCTAATTGACCTCGCCAAAGCGCTCGATTCCAAAGGTGTCGAACTACTTTCGACCGGCGGCACCGCGAAAGCGATCCGCGATGCTGGATTGCCAGTGAAAGACGTCTCTGAAATCACGAAATTTCCGGAAATGATGGATGGTCGTGTAAAAACTCTACACCCTATGGTGCACGGTGGCCTGCTGGCATTGCGCGACAATGAAAATCATATTGCAGCGATGGAAGAGCACGGGATCGGAGCAATCGATATGTTGGTCGTGAATCTGTATCCGTTCGAAGCAACGGTTGCTGCGGGTGCCGATCATGACACATGTGTTGAAAACATAGACATTGGCGGCCCTGCGATGATCCGGGCCGCAGCCAAAAACCACGGCTTTGTTACAGTTGTCGTAGATGTCGAAGACTACAAAGACGTGATTTGGGAGCTGGAAAACCACGAAGGTGGTTCGACCTGCGCCAAGTTCCGCAAGAAACTGGCACAAATCGCTTATGCCCGCACTGCGTCCTATGACGCGGCTGTTTCCACATGGATGGCCGATGCGATCAACCGCCCGACCCCGCGCCGCCGCGCCATTGCCGGCACCCTGTCTCAAACTCTGCGTTATGGCGAGAACCCGCACCAGTCGGCAGCCTTTTACGTTGACGGTTCAGACCGCCCGGGCGTGGCCACCGCGACGCAGCATCAAGGCAAAGAGCTATCCTACAACAACATCAACGACACAGACGCTGCGATCGAGTTGGTTGCCGAGTTTGACCCCGCCGATGGCCCTGCTTGTGCGATCATCAAGCACGCTAACCCTTGCGGTGTTGGTCGCGGTGCCACAATGATCGAGGCGTATCAGAACGCGTTCAATTGCGATAACGTCTCGCCGTTTGGTGGCATCATCGCGCTGAACCAAACGCTTGATGCTGAAACCGCCACCGAGATCTCGAAGATTTTTACCGAAGTCGTTATCGCCCCGACGGTGACTGACGAAGCTATGAGTATTTTTGCAAAGAAGAAAAATTTGAGGTTGTTGACTACCGGAGGATTACCGGATGTCCGCGAGGGCGGGCGCACTTGGCGTAGAGTGACGGGCGGCTATCTGGTGCAAGATCGTGACAACGGGTTTATCTCGATGGATGATCTGAAAGTGGTCACCAAACGAGCCCCGACCGAAGCCGAGCTGGCCGATCTGATGTTCGCTTGGAAAGTTGCCAAGCACGTGAAATCGAACGCCATAGTTTACGTCAAGAATGGCGCGACCGTCGGTATTGGCGCCGGACAGATGAGCCGCGTTGATTCAACTCGTATCGCTGCCCGCAAGGCGCTGGATATGGCTGAAGTGTTGGGGCTGGACGAGACGCCGACAAAAGGTTCGGTCGTGGCATCAGATGCCTTCTTCCCGTTTGCGGATGGTCTGCTAACTGCCGCCGAAGCAGGCGCGACGGCGGTTATCCAACCTGGTGGCTCGATGCGTGATGCAGAGGTGATTACAGCTGCTGATCAGGCCGGCCTCGCCATGGTATTTACCGGAATGCGCCACTTCCGACATTAAGAAAGCAAGGTTACCGAAATAGTAAGAAAGAATGAGAACGTTGTGCTCTATTGCGATTATGCGCTTAAGCGGTCTCGTGTAGATTTGAGAAAGCGCGTATATACTTGTGATAACTTTGCTTTGGGGTTCGTTTTTGCGTTGCAAAATCAACGTGAACAAGCCCAAAACGTTTCTCGTAACCAAACGCCCACTCATAGTTGTCAAGAAGAGACCAGTATAAATAGCCCTGAACGTGGGCACCTTTGCTTATAGCGTGTCGGATTTCATCCAGATGCTCCTGAATGAAATTCCACCGCTCGGGGTCATTGACGACGTTACCCTCGCAAACGTCGTTCCGCGCCATTCCGTTTTCGGTAACATAAATCGGTAGGTTGCCTATGTAGTCATTTTTCAACCGACTTAGAATGTCGCCCAGACCTTGTGGAAAAACTTCCCACCCCATGTCGGTTTTCTGTAGATTTCCCGGCGTGGCTTTGTAGGAAGGCCAGCTAGCGTTTGGATCGTGGGACAAAATCTGTCGCGTATAGTAATTTACCCCAAGCCAATCGATAGGTTGGCGAATCCGCTCCATGTCCTTCTCCCAACCCGTCGGAAGATGGGGAGAGAGGCCCTTTAACGCTTCGGCGGGATAACTACCCTTTGATATTGCCTCGATAAACCAGCGGTTAAAGATGGCATCATGAGTCGTGGCGGCCGCGATGTTCGACGGGGAATTGTCGAGGCTTTGCGCGTATTCGAAATTCAGTACAATACCGAGGTTCTTTTGTCCTCGTTCCCGCATCCGGTCCATAGCTTCCGCATGGGCAAGCAAAACATGGTGCATAGCCTGCGCGGCCGCGACGATGTCACAAATTCCCGGCGCGTGTTGCCGAAGAAAATGCGACAGCCAAGCAATACACCAAGGCTCATTGATCGTCGCAACGGATTCAAGCCGATCGCCGATCCGATCCAGAACCACATCCGAATAATCCCCGAACCACATCGCAACATCAGGGTTCGTCCACCCCCCCTCATCGGCAAGAGCCGCCGGAAGCTCCCAGTGGTAAAGCGTCAAAAATGGCTTCAGGCCACGCTCCAGAATCGCATCAACCAGTCGGTCATAAAAATCCAACCCCTCCTGATTAACAGCTCCGCGACCTTCGGGCAGTACTCTGGCCCAGTTGGTGGAAAAACGATAGGCATCCAGCCCTTTCAACAGGTCCAAATCACCCTCGAAACGGTGGTAATGATCGCAAGAAATTGCGCCGTTTTCAAAGTTCACGACGTTCCCTGGTTTCGAAGCGAACCTATCCCAGTGGGTATCTCCGGCCCCACCAAAAGATTGTCCTTCGATCTGGTAAGAGGACGTGGCGGCGCCAAAAGTAAAACCGCG
Source organism: Paracoccaceae bacterium (assembly GCA_050256375.1). Taxonomy (GTDB): domain Bacteria; phylum Pseudomonadota; class Alphaproteobacteria; order Rhodobacterales; family Rhodobacteraceae; genus NORP23. The sequence continues at coordinate 17,156 of JBBWVU010000056.1, forward strand.
CGGGAAGTCTTTACGTGTTAGCATCTTCTAGCCCTTTATCGGCGCGGGGCCGGTCGACATGCCCACCATCAGTTCGCTTTCCAACAAAATATGACGGTATTCCTGATCGGGGTTGGCGATGATCTCCAGAAGCATGTCGGCGCAAAGTCGACCGGCCTGACGAACCGAAGAGCGGGCTGCGGTGAATATCGGGATGTCGCTTCCATTTTTCAGATAGGAAAGGTCATCGTCATGAATTACGACTGACACGTCTCGGCCCAGCTTTTTGCCTGCTTCGCCAATGGCACGGCGTGTACCTATCGCCATGCTCATTGATGAAACTAGAAAGGCCGTTGGTGGAGTATTTTCATCCAGCATGCGCTTGGCGTGGCGAAAGCCCAGTTCTTCGGTCATTTCACCCGAAACCATCAACACGGCGTCCATCGGGATGCCGCGCTCCGACATTGCCGCTTCATAGCCCTCACGCCGGCGCCTTGCGAAATCCATGGATTCCAAACCGTTCAGAAGCGCGATCTTTCTATGTCCGAGATCCAACAGAAACTCTGTCGCCCGCAGGAAAGAGTGGCGGTTATTTACATCGACCCAGTTATAGCGATCCTCGTTGTCGCCTGCGCGGCCGTGGACGACAAAGGGAATTTCCAGACTCTTGAGCAGGTCTACGCGTGGGTCGTCAGCGCGGGGTCCGTGAATAATCGCGCCATCAATTGACCGACTTGACCGGAATTTCCGGTAAGCATTTTCTTCGTCCACATCCGCGACGACCGACAGCAATATATCATAGCCATTTCGCGAATATATCTCTCCAGCACCAGCGATGAAGTCGGCAAAAACCGGATTGACCATTTCATGTTGCGTTGACAACGGAATGACATGTCCGATCGCCATCGAGCGCCCCGTTGCCAAACCTTTCGCCCGCGTGTCCGGTTTGTAGTTATGGGCAAGCGCGACTTCTTTTACGCGCTTGCGGGTTGCTTCGCGTACTTCGGGGTAATCGTTCAGCGCACGGCTAACCGTAGTTTGGGAGAGCCCCAGGATTTCTGCCAATTCCATTAGTTTCATTATCAAAGCGCTTTCAATTATTTGGGTGACTTTAGTAATTTTTGACAGTGAGGTCAAAGGTTATTTAGCGTTACCTAGACAGGTTCGGCCCTATAACCCTTTTAAATAAGGGTACAATAAGGCCATTTGACAGAGTATATATAATAAATAATAATCGCGAAATCCAAAGCGCTTTGAGAAAGTGATTCTCAACGACGCATCTTATTGGACAACAGTGGAGGAAATCATGAAAAAATTACTATTCGCAAGTGTCGCGTTTGCGGCCCTTGCAGCCAATGCAGGATTTGCGGCGAGCCATCTAGCTGGCGAGCAAATTACGGTGTTTGGCCCTTGGCTTGGCCCGGATCAGGAAAACGTCGAAGCGGTGTTGGCAGAATTTGCCAACCAGACCGGCGCAGATGTACGGTATGTTGGCTCGGACAGTTTCGAGCAGCAAATACGTGTTGATGCGGAGGCCGGATCGGCCCCGAATATCGCCGTATTCCCACAGCCTGGTCTTGCCGCCGATATGGCGCGAGACGGCTTTTTAACGCCTTTGGCCGACGGAACCGGTGACTGGATTCGCGAGAACTATGCAGCCGGTCAGTCTTGGGTAGACCTCGGAACATATGCAGGCGCAGATGGTAACGATGCGCTATTCGGGTTCTTCTACAAAATCGACGTTAAATCGCTAGTCTGGTATGTTCCGGAAAACTTCGAAGATGCTGGATACGACGTACCTACATCTATGGAAGACCTGAAAGCATTGTCAGATCAGATTGTTGCAGATGGCAGCACTCCTTGGTGTATCGGACTAGGTTCCGGTGGCGCGACAGGTTGGCCTGCAACCGACTGGGTCGAAGACCTGTTGTTGCGCACGCAACCAGCAAGCGTCTATGACCAGTGGGTAACAAACGAAATCCCGTTTACTGACCCTCGTGTGGTAGCCGCAATTGACGAGTTCGGCGCGTTTGCCCGCAACGACGACTATGTTTCAGGTGGTGCCGGAGCAGTTGCTTCGACTGACTTCCGTGATAGTCCGAAAGGCATGTTCAGCTCGCCACCACAGTGCTACATGCACCGTCAGGCCAGCTTCATACCGGCCTTCTTCCCTGAAGGAACAGTTGTCGGCGAAGATGCTGACTTCTTCTACTTCCCATCCTACGCAAGCAAAGATCTGGGCAATCCCGTTCTTGGCGCTGGCACAGTCTGGGGTATCACAAACGACAGCCCCGGTGCGCATGCTCTGATCGAGTATCTGCGGTCACCTGTCGCGCATGAAATCTGGATGGCACGTAAAGGCTTCCTGACACCGCACAAAGGTGCCGATACATCTGCATTCAGCGATCCTACGCTGCGCAAGATGAACGACATCCTGCTTGGTGCGACCACATTCCGGTTCGACGGTTCAGACCTGATGCCAGGTGGTGTTGGTGCCGGTTCATTCTGGACAGGTATGGTTGACTATGCTGGCGGTAAATCTGCCGGAGATGTTGCCGCTGAAATTCAATCTTCTTGGGATGCTTTGAAGTAAGTAGCAATAAAATCGGAACTCCGGCCCTAGGGCCAATTGGGTCGGGGTTCCAATAAAATACTGCCACAACAACCATGAGACGGGGGAAGCACCATGCACCCAGCATTACAGGGTCTTATTACTATTATTGTCGGTGTTAGCGGTTGTGTCGGGTACTATTATTTTTCCAATCAAATTCTAGACAAAGTTCTGTTCCCAGCTCGCGGGCCAAATGCCGGGCGGAATATCAATCGGGCCGGTATGATCCGGCCATGGCTTTTCTTATTACCAGCATTACTGGCACTCGGACTATATCTGGCTTATCCGGTTGTCGAAACATTGCGCCTTTCCTTTATGGAAAGGGTTCCGGGCGGAGGGTCCGAATTTGTCGGACTGGATAATTATCGACAAATGTTTAATGAGCCCAAATTTTGGGAAGCGCTGAAAAACAACGTGATGTGGCTTATTGTCGTACCAGCCTTTTCCACTGCCTTTGGCTTATTGGCAGCCCAGCTAACGGACCGCATAAGTTGGGGAAATATCGCTAAATCGTTAATTTTCATGCCGATGGCGATCTCGTTCGTCGGGGCGGCGGTTATTTGGAAACTAGTCTATGACACGCGCCCTGTTGATCAGGACCAGATCGGGGCCTTGAACGCGCTATACCTCTGGACAGGTGGTGACGCACCACAGACCTGGCTGACCATTCCGCTCTGGAACAGCTTTTTCCTTATGGCTGTGTTGGTCTGGATTCAAACCGGTTTCGCGATGGTAATCTTGTCTGCCGCGCTGCGCGGTATCCCCGAAGAAACCATTGAGGCAGCAGTTCTGGACGGCGCCAATCCGTTTCAGCTGTTTTTCAAAATTAAAATGCCGCAGATTTCCGGCACAATCGTCGTTGTTTGGACCACGATCACCATTGTCGTACTCAAAGTTTTCGACATCGTTTTTACCATGACAAACGGGCAATGGGGCACGCAGGTGTTGGCTAATTATATGTTCGACAAACTGTTCCGTGCCAACGACTGGGGCGTGGGTTCGGCGAGTGCGATGATTATCATGTTGCTTGTTACGCCGATCCTAGTCTGGAATGTGCTAAACGCGCGTAAAGAAATGCAATAGGGGACCGATATGAACAATCTTGCCGGAACAAAATCGGGCCTCACATGGGCGGTTCATATATCCGTGGGGCTGCTCGTTGCTTTGTGGTTATTCCCCACTGTAGGGCTGCTGGTTTCGTCGTTTAGAACTTCGGATCAGATAGCCACCAGCGGATGGTGGAGAGCAGCATTTCCGTCTGAGCAAAACTTGATAATCCGTGCAGATTCCCCCGAAATGCAAGTTCGAGAGGGCGATCTCTATGTCATTGAAGGCGACCTGTTCGAACCCGGAATTGAGGTTACCGTCTCAGTCTTTGGCGTGTCTTCACGTGCAATTAATGTCTTTACCGCAGACGAATTTGGCGAATTGGCAAAAGGCGGGGATATTATCGTCTCGAGTGACGGGCACTATCGAATGACGAACACTGAACCTTTCACAGGCACACGCGGTCAACGAATATTCGTGACGGCAATAACTCCGCCAGAGTTTACGTTGGAAAATTACCAGAACGTGCTGTTTGATCCTGATAACCGCGAAGGAATGATGAAAGCGTTTATCAACACACTCACAGTGACGATACCTGCGACAATAATTCCGATATTGGTGGCCGCATTTGCTGCTTACGCACTAGCTTGGATGGATTTTCCGGGGCGGGCATTGTTGATCGCCACGATTGTTGGTCTGTTAGTGGTTCCGTTGCAGCTTGCCTTGATACCTCTATTGAAATTTCACAATGAAATAGGCATCGGTAAGGGCTACCTTGGTGTTTGGATGGCACACACAGGATTTGGTCTGCCACTCGCGATTTACCTGTTACGCAATTACATGGTGGGGCTGCCAAAGGACATCATCGAGAACGCGCGTGTAGATGGAGCATCAGAATTCCAGATATTCGTAAAAATCATTCTGCCGCTGAGTTTTCCTGCGCTGGCATCATTCGCAATCTTTCAATTTTTATGGACATGGAACGACTTGCTAGTGGCCCTTGTTTTCCTGATTGATTCAACCGGAGATACCACGGTCATGACCAAACAGATTGTCGAACTACTAGGCACGCGTGGCGGCAATTGGGAAATACTCGCAACCTCGGCATTTGTTTCAATCGCTGTCCCCTTGGCCGTTTTCTTCTCCATGCAAAAGTACCTTGTTCGCGGCCTATTGGCTGGTTCGGTAAAATAGGAATGAATACTAATATGTATGCAAATATGGCACTAAAACCCAAACCGGATTTCCAGACATCCGAGGATTGGTGGCGGGGCGCTGTGATCTACCAGATTTATCCGCGCAGCTTTCAGGACTCCAATGGCGATGGCATCGGAGATCTGGCCGGAATAGTGCAGCGCTTGCCATATGTGGCCTCGTTAGGTGTGGATGCAATCTGGATTTCCCCGTTTTTCACCTCTCCCATGGCTGATTTTGGCTATGATGTTTCTGATTACTGCGATGTTGATCCAATGTTTGGTACGCTGGCTGATTTTGACGCCGTGGTTGAAACCGCGCACTCCCTTGGCCTGAAAGTAATGATCGATCTAGTGTTTAGCCACTCCTCTGATCAGCATCCGTGGTTTAAGGAAAGCCGCGTCGATGATCAAAATGACAAGGCTGACTGGTATGTTTGGGCTGATGCAAAAGCTGACGGCACACCACCGAATAACTGGCTGTGCATGTTTGGCGGTCCGGCATGGCACTGGGATGCTCGTCGTTGCCAGTATTACTTACATAACTTCCTAACCTCGCAGCCAGACCTGAACCTGCACACTATGGCAGTACAGGATGAACTTTTGGATATCGCACGGTTCTGGTTGGAACGCGGTGTTGACGGATTTCGCCTCGACACGATCAATTTCTACTTCGCCGACAAACTGTTGCGCGACAATCCAGCCCTGCCCCCCGAACAACGCAATGACAGGATCGCGCCGACCGTTAATCCCTATAACCATCAATTGCATACTCGCTCAAAAAACCAACCCGAAACTCTCGGTTTTCTGCGTCGTCTGCGCGCTGTTATGAATCCGTTTAAAGCAGCTGCACTCGGTGAGGTTGGGGATGCTCACAGAGGGCTGGAAATTCTAGGCGAGTACACTGCTGGCGATGATCTGGTGCAAATGTGTTACGCGTTCGAGATGCTTACGGGTGGTCGGCCCACGGCAGAATATATCTCGAATGTATTCGACAAAATCGAAGACGTCGCGGCGGACGGTTGGGCGTGTTGGGCGTTCTCAAATCACGATGTCAACCGCCATGCCAGCCGTTGGGATCTGTCCGATCAGGCAAAACGGGCGTTCAATACGCTTCTTATATGCTTGCGTGGTTCTGTGTGCCTGTATCAAGGCGAAGAACTCGGATTAAGCGAGGCTGATATCGAATTCGAAGATTTGCAGGATCCCTACGGCATAGAGTTTTGGCCGGAATTCAAGGGCCGCGACGGGTGTCGCACACCGATGGTCTGGACGGAGTCAAATGTTAACAGCGGTTTCTCGACAGCGCAGCGCACGTGGCTGCCTGTCCCGAGCGAGCACCTAAACCACTCCGTATCAAAATCAGAGGCAACACCCGATGCGCTGATCCACCATTACCGCGCTACGATCGCGTTACGACATGCGTATCCAGCGCTTGCACTAGGCGATCAATCGGAAATGACGGTTGATGGGGATGTGCTCAGTTTCACGCGAACTTGGGGCGATGAGACAGTATTTTGCGCCTTCAATTTGGGGGACGAACCTACGCAAGTAAACGTTCCCGATGGAAACTGGACGCATATCGGGCAATATTTAAACTCGGCTCAAGCAACCGAAACAGGCTTGGCTAATCTCGAACCATGGCAACCATGTTTGGCACTGAAAAATAACAACCTGAAAGGCACCCAAAATGGCTGATCTGAAATTCACCAATATTGCCAAATCTTATGGTACGGTCGAAGTTTTGAAGGATATAAATTTAGAGATAACTACCGGTGAATTGGTCGTATTTGTAGGGCCATCAGGTTGCGGAAAATCCACTTTATTGCGCATGGTTGCTGGCCTTGAAAAAATCACTGGTGGGACACTCGAGATAGACGGCGTTGTTGTTAACAGCGTGCCCCCCTCGGAGCGAGGCATAGCCATGGTGTTCCAGTCATATGCGCTTTATCCGCATATGACGGTTCGCGATAATATGGCCTTTGCATTAAAGATCGCGAAAAAGTCGAAAACCGAAATCGATGAGGCTATAAATAAAGCAGCGCAAATTCTGCAGTTGGAGGATTACCTTGACCGCCTGCCCAAGGCTCTTTCGGGCGGTCAACGGCAAAGGGTGGCGATCGGCCGTTCGATAGTGCGCGACCCAAAAGTTTACCTGTTTGACGAGCCCCTTTCCAACCTTGACGCTGCACTTCGCGTTGCCACGAGGATCGAGATCGCTGAGCTGAAGGAAAGCATGCCGAACAGTACGATGATCTATGTCACGCACGACCAGGTCGAAGCGATGACTCTGGCTGATCGTATCGTGGTGCTGGCAAATAAAGGAATTGCGCAGATCGGGACACCGCTGGATCTCTACGAGCGGCCGGAAAACGAATTTGTTGCCCGGTTCATAGGATCACCTGCAATGAATCTGTGGCCCGGAAAAATCAGCGGAACGGGTAAGCAGACCAAAGTGACGCTGGACAACGGAGGCCATGTGGTTTCCGATGTTCCAACCGAAGACGGAGATATGGATATGCCGGTCAATGTCGGGGTGCGGCCAGAAGATTTGGTAATTGTAGAAAGTGACCCTCTTTACACTTGCAAAGTCAGAATCACAGAATTATTGGGCGAGGTTACGCAGGTTCATTTCGTGGTTAACGGAGACGAGGAATCTGTGATCGCCAAACTGCCCGGAATTGTCCATGATCTTGCGGGCAAGGAACTTCATCTTGGCGCAAATGCATCCAAAGTGCACCTGTTTTCTGAGGGTCGGTCCCTGCTTTATAGATAAGGATTTTTCAGTTGATTTTATGTTGCGGTGAAGCATTGGTTGATATGGTGCCGGACACCACAGATGAAAAGCTGACCTATCGTCCTAAACTAGGTGGATCAGTTTTCAATACGGCATGCGCTCTTGGTCGTTTGACTGCAAAAGTCGGGTTCCTTTCAGGCGTGTCGAATGACCCGTTCGGCGAGCAGTTGATCAAGGCGTTGCACAGCTCCCATGTTGATTTTTCCGCAGTTATACGTCGGGACAATTTGACGACACTGGCATTTGTGCATTTGGAAAACGGCGATGCAAAATATCGTTTTTACGATGATAATTCAGCCGGGCGAATGATCCATTTCCGAGATTTCGCTCCGATCCCCTCCAATGTAAAAGCCATGTTTTTTGGCGGAATATCTCTGTGTTTCGACCCCGCAGCCTTAACCTATCAACAGGTTTTTGACGCAAATACCGCTGATAAAGTGACAATGATCGATGCGAATGTGCGGCCAAAATTTGTGACAAACAAAGTTGTGTATTTCGAGCGACTAAAAAATATGATTGCCCATGCTGATATTGTCAAAGTATCGGAAGATGATCTAAATCTGCTAATTGACGGTGCAGACAGCGCCATTGAAAAACTTGCCATTATCAAATCCATGGGACCGTCGATTGCGATTCTTACAAAGGGTGCCAAAGGGGTGAGCGCGATGTATTCTGGCGGTCGGATAATCAATGTCAGCGCACCAGACGTAAAAGTTAAAGACACCATCGGTGCGGGCGATACGTTCAACGCGGGCTTTCTGGCAATGCTGGAAAAATGCAAACTCCTGAACAAGACCAAGATCGAAACGATATCGACCGACGATTTGCAAGGCGCCCTCGAATATGGCGCCAAAGCCGCAGCAATTGTAGTGCAACGCGAAGGCGCAAACCCGCCATGGGCAAAAGAACTGGCTTAAGACCGAACGGTGCTGTCAGACAAATGCGAACTAGTCTTAGTTTACCGAAATCCGCCGGTAGTTAGGCGGAACAAAGCAGCCGCCACTCGGAGAGAGCGGCGGAACGATTTAGTTTGAAATTATCTCGTGAATAAAAGTGGCGTTCCTGGTTGAAATGGTTGTGAATTGAAGAGTGAACGGCGACGAACTTTTGCAAACTTCGCATACGCCGGAAACGGAGCATGGCTCGCTCTCGTCGTCGAAACGGGAGGTGTGAATTCTCTACCCGGTTATTCTTCCAACGGCCGACCTCTTGCTTATCAACGTTGCCTATTACCTTCATCGCTGCACCATATGAGCGGAGCCTATCGGTCACAATTACCGTAGGAGAGCCGTAGCGTTTCATCAATTTTCTGAGGAATTTCAATGCTGCCTTGCGATCTCGTCGCTTTGTAACATAGGTTTCTAGAACTTCGCCTTCATGATCCACAGCCCGCCAAAGATAATGTGTCTCGCCATTAATCTTCACAAACACCTCGTCCAAATGCCACTGCCAATTCGAATATGAACGCATTTGGCTAACTCGCTTACGACGGACCTCGGCGGCGAACATCGGTCCAAATCTGTTCCACC
>JBBWVU010000057.1:0-1608 GCA_050256375.1 Paracoccaceae bacterium
TGCGCAGCATTTCATTGATGGCGCATACGAGGAAACCCATTGTTGCAACTACCTGCTGGCCACTAACCTTGAAATGGCAACGCCCGAAGCTTCTTGGTAAGCGTCCGGTGGCTACAGTTCCTGAACATCTCGTTCTTCCCAAAGCTGGGAGGTTAATGGAAATGTCCCGCGACAGAACCTCTCGGGCGACGTTTTGAAATAGCGGAAAGGGCTCGGTTTTGTCATCTGGCGACGCTAGGTGAACCACCTGCCCTCTTCAACTAAGTTTTATCTGACAGTGCCGTCCAGAGACATAGCCAACGGACGCTTACACCGGATCTGACAAATGCCCGTGCCAATGATAATGAGTAATGCCGTCGCTGAGCGTGGCAAATTCTCCGGGGGCCCGCTGACGGACCGTTGCATCCATGGAAATCAGGCGCCACAAGGTGATCAAATACGCCAAAACTGCCAGGGAAATTAAAGCAACCAGGCGGATCAAACGAAGGTTCCATTTTGCCAAATCACCGGAAACCAGTCTTCGCGTAATTTCTGCCCGTCCACCATACCATGCCCGGGAAACGGCGGCGAGGTCCGGCCCGGACGCTGCACATACCGCGCATCATCACCAACCCAACGCAGCGATAGCGCCCGCCGACGTTGCCCAGAGCGATTGCCGCGCGCCCCGTGAACCGTGCGAAAATCAAACAACACCGCGTCGCCCGGTTGCATCACAAACTCGACCACCGAGGTGTCCTTAGGATCGGCGTCAGGATCCGGCACCGGGGTCCAGTCGATCTTTTTGTCGTAGAAATCGCTGTCATCCGCCCAACTGACAGGGCGAACCATCTTTGGCCATTTGTGCGAGCCTTTAATCAGCCGCAGCGACGCTTCGCTAACCGGATCAATCGGCATCCAAAAACTTACCGTTTGCGACCCTTGCACAAAATAATAGGGTTGATCCTGATGCCAGGGCGTCGATTTGGGGGTGCCCGGTTCTTTCACCAACAGATGATCGTGAAAAAACTGGGCGCTACCCGAACGCATGACTTTCGCCGCCAACTTGGCGATCGGACTTTCGCGGATCAGTCGCTGGTATTCCGGTATACGTGTCCAATTGCAATAATCGTCAAAGAACCGCCCCTGCCCATCGGGAATAGCGTTTTCAGAGGCATATTCGCCGGGCTCCGCCATATTGCGTTCAATCCCGGCGGCGATCACATCGACCCAATCGGTGACGATGTCTTTCAGTAGCAACACACCGTCCTGCTGGAATGTATTGATTTGTTGTTGGCTAATCATCCTTCCCTCCACGCTTTCGGTTGTTATGGTAATAGTATCATACAATCGGTAAGTTGGCTTTAGTCGTTTAATTGAGGACCAATACCCTGGAGCAGCAAATCGGGGCGTTCGTCGAATATTATAACAATGAGCGATACCACGAGAGCCTCAACAACGTCACGCCGGCTGACGTTTACTTCGGTCGCGATAAATCCATCATCAGAGAAAGGAAGAAAATCAAGAAGCTGACAATCCAGAAACGCCGCTTGCAACACCAAAAACAAGCTGCATAATCAAACCAAGAAGACGAACCAGAGCCTCCAATAGTCTATAAGCTCAACTGTCTAA
>JBBWVU010000058.1:0-51496 GCA_050256375.1 Paracoccaceae bacterium
AGAAAGGATCAAACACAAAACACTCGAGACTCGGCGCTTGCAACACCGCAAGTTCGCCGCATAATGTAAACAACCAGATGAGCCAGATACTCGCTTAAATTACGCTGCCTCTGGAACCAAAAACCCTGACGACGGACACCCAATGTCGGGCAGGTCGCCTTCTTGACCTCGAACCCAGCTAGGAAACGGGACTCGGGCATTTAAACGGAGTCCAAAACCGCGTCGGCAATCGCTGTCCCGCATGTCTTTGTATCTGCTGGTCCGCCAAGATCAGGTGTGCGCAAGGCTTGCTCTGACAACACTTGTTCGATCGCGGTGACGATGGATTGACTTGCCTCCTTGGCGCCTAGGTGATCGAGCATCATTGCCGCAGCCCAAATCTGCCCGACAGGGTTCGCAATGCCTTTCCCGGCAATGTCGGGTGCGGAACCGTGGACAGGCTCAAAGAGCGACGGGTATTTTCCTTCCGGATTGATGTTGCCCGAGGGGGCGATGCCTATTGTGCCCGTGCAAGCGGGGCCGAGGTCAGACAGGATGTCGCCAAATAGATTTGAGGCAACAACTACGTCAAACCAGTCTGGGTGCAAAACAAAATGGGCCGTCAAAATGTCGATGTGATACTTGTCCACGGACACATCGGGGTAATGCGTCGCCATCTCGGCCACCCGCTCATCCCAATAGGGCATAGTGATCGAAATCCCGTTGGACTTCGTCGCCGAGGTCAGGTGCCCGCCGCGCTCCGCTGCAAGGTCGAAGGCATATTTCAAAATCCTATCAACGCCGGTGCGGCTCATTACAGTTTCTTGCATGACGATCTCGCGATCGGTGCCGGGGAACATCTTTCCACCGATCGAGGAATATTCGCCCTCGGTGTTCTCACGCACGATCATCATGTCGATGTCGCCCGGTTTGCGACCCGCCAGCGGAAGCGGCACACCAGGCATGGCGCGGACGGGGCGCAAACTGACGTATTGATCGAACTCTCTCCGAAACTGAATCAGCGAACCCCAAAGCGAGACGTGGTCGGGCACGAGGTCCGGCCACCCTACCGCCCCGAAGAATAGTGCGTCGCTTTGACCAAGCTTGTCTTTCCAGTCGTTCGGCAGCATTTGTCCATGCTTCACGTAATAGTCAGCCGAGGCGAAGTCGTGTTCGGTGAAGTCAAAGCCAAGTTCAAATCGCTTTTGTGCGGCCATCAAGACCCTCAGGCCTTCGGGAACGGTTTCCTTTCCAATGCCATCGCCGGGGATTACTGCGATTTTCCAGATATTTTGTGGCATGTTTGATGTCTTCCAATCCGTTCCTTATCGGCAAACTCATACATCAAGCGGCTCAGACACGACACACCTTTTGTTAGCTTGAGCATTGAGAAATGCACGAAATGAAAAGCAAAGCCTTCAGCCAACCACCCCAATGCTACCCAACCACAAGGATCCTTACGGGGCCCCTATGTGAGGAAGCCTTAAGTATTAACCTTAGGTGCTTAAGGCTAAACCTAAGGTGCTATAGGTTCTTTAGAGGTGGTAGTATTTGTTAAGCTATAAGCTTGCTAAAGAATGCTTTAAGTAACCTTAAGTTTATCATATCTGTGCCCGCCCGTGCGTATCCTCTATATGCGTATATGCGAATTGTAAAGTTGGGGATGAATCGAAGGCCCTAGCAAGTGTAAAGCCAACCACCAGAAGAAACAAAATTAGGAAAGAACTTAAGGCTCTAGCGAATGTAAGACCAACCACCCCCAACCATCCACCAAGAACCCAAGCCCTAGGCGATCGGCAGGCCCTTGGCTTTTTAAGAAATAAAGCTATTTATCTACAGCGTGCCCCAAGCGAAAGTTTATGCACGTCAGCGAATAGCCTACTCCTTTACTCGACTATAGCCCCTAGGACCAGCCCAAGGCCCAAGCAAGGCATTAACACCACCACCACGGCCTAAACCCTGAGGGGCATCCTAAGCCTCATACAGAGCCACTGTAGGCGCTGGGCAGGGTAAGTTATGAAAAAACCCTAAGGCCGCTGTACGGGCTTCCTAGGGCCTATCAGGGCATCCTGAGGGCAGTCATAGGCTACAGGGACCCACTAGCGCCACAATGACCAACATCAAGCGTGTGGGGTAACGTGTGGGGTGAGCGTGTGGGGTGAGGTGAATGATGACCCCCGCAATCGTCAATGAAATAAGGCTTTTGCAGGGGTCTAAAGATTCTGGCGGAGACGAAGGGATTCGAACCCTCGAACGAGTTACCCCGTTACTCCCTTAGCAGGGGAGCGCCTTCGACCACTCGGCCACGTCTCCGAGGAGGTGTTTAGCCTTTCACAATGGGATTCCACAAGCGGTTTTTTCGGGAGATTGGAATGCGTCTATTTACGCGTCGAAATCCGGTGGAATTGGTGGGTGAAAACAGCCACGCCAAGCAGAGGAACCACGAGGTTTACGATCGGAATCGACAGCGGGATTGCCATCAGGATCCCAGAGAACCAGATTTCCATAAAATGTTTTTTACGCAGTCTGTTGGCGGCTTCCATGCCGACACGACGGGCCGCAACGAGTTGGAAATATTCCCGCCCCAACAGAAATCCGTTAACAACCCAGAAAATCACCGGCGCAAGTAGTGTTGATGCGAAGTAGATGATCAGTGCCAGTAGGTTGGCCAAAATCAATACACCCATGAATTTCGTGGCGTCTATCAGGACTTCGGTGAAGGGGATTTTGGTGACGGGTGGCAAATCGGGGTAGTGTTTTGCCTCGACCGCGTCTGCGATGTCCTCGATAAAAAAACCGATTACTAGCGATGCCACCGGGAACATCAGAATTGCAGATAGCAAGAACATGGCGATTAGTGCGCCGACTGACATGATTGCCCCCATGCTTGCGACCTCGCCAAGAAACGGCAACGTTATGGTGTCAGGCATTAGCCAACCGATCAGGGTTGCAAAGGTAAAGAAAGTTGCGGCTAAAATACCGAATGTCAGGCCGATTGAACGCCAGAATACTCGGCGGAACTTGCGGACGGTTAGTTGGCCAATGGCAAGCTGAAAATCGTGGATGAAATTCATTCAGAGACCCAAGTTGTCATCGCTTCAACGTCCGGCCGTGAGCGTTCTGGCGGGGTTACCCGTTCTGTGCCGATGTGGATGAACCCGGCGACAAATTCGGATTTCGCCAGCGAGAGCCCATGTCGCAGGAACGCGCGGTCGGTCGCCATCCAGCCTGTCAGCCAGTTTGCCCCCCATCCGCTGGCCAGCGCGGCATTCAGCATCGACAGGCATACGGCCCCTGAAGATAGAACCTGTTCAATTTCCGGAACTTTGGGTGAGGTGACGGGCGAAGACACAACAGCAACGACCATGCCCGCGTCCGCGAATTGGCGGCGCGCCTTTTCCAGTTTATCACCTTCGACGCCCAGTTGCGGACCGCGTTTGACAACGTACTCGGCTAAGCGCTGCAGGGCGGTACCTTCGAGAACGATGAACCGCCATGGTTCTAACTTGCCGTGATCCGGCGTGCGGGCAGCGGCAGTCAGGATTGGGGCCAGCTCGTCGCGGGTAGGGATCGGCAGCGCAAGCGTTTTAGCGGGGCGCGAACGGCGGGTTAGTAGGAAATCTAATACTTCTGGGCGGGGGTCGGACATTATGGCTCCTTTTGTTATGGGTGGTATTTCGGGTCAGTGGGGCAATGTGTCAAGGTTTTACCCCCCTATACAAACGTAAAGGTAGGCAGTAGAAGGCAGCCAACACAAATTGTTCCGCCGCGCGTCTGATGATTCCGTGCCCGAGACACGTATTCCGAAAGAAAAGACATGACAGAATTTGAAGGCGTCGTACCGACGCTGGCGCAAGCATTGAATAAACGGGGTTATGAAACTCTGACCCCAGTGCAAATAGCGATGCTGGACCCTGACCTTGACGGCGTTGATGCGCTGGTTTCGGCGCAAACCGGCTCAGGTAAAACTGTCGCTTTCGGATTGGCCATTGCACCGACGTTGTTGCGCGGCAAGGATAAGCTGGGTTATGCGGTTGCCCCAGCAGCGCTGGTGATCGCCCCGACCCGCGAGTTGGCCTTGCAGGTTAAACGCGAGCTGGAATGGCTGTACCGCGAAGCGGGTGCAAGTGTTGCGTCTTGTGTTGGTGGCATGGATATGCGCACCGAACGTCGCGCACTTCAAGGTGGGGCGCACATTGTTGTCGGCACACCCGGACGTTTGCGCGACCATATTGAACGCGGCTCCTTGAACCTTGAGGCGATCCGCGCTGTGATCCTGGACGAAGCGGACGAGATGCTAGATCTGGGCTTCCGTGATGAGCTAGAGTTCATTCTGGGTGCTTCGCCTGATGACCGCCGCACACTGATGTTCTCAGCCACTGTCCCGCGTTCTATTGCAAACCTCGCATCGCGTTACCAACGTGATGCGGTGCGGGTTGCGGTTGCGTCTGAACAAAAGCAGCATTCCGACATTGAATATCGCGGCTTGGTCGTTCAGCCGAGCGACACGGAGAACGCGATCATTAACGTTTTGCGCTTCTACGAGGCTAAGAATGCCATCGTATTCTGCAACACGCGAGCGACCGTTAACCATATGACCGCCCGTTTCAATAACCGCGGTTTCTCGGTCGTGGCTTTGTCTGGCGAACTTAGCCAGAACGAGCGTACCCATGCCCTGCAAGCCATGCGCGACGGTCGTGCACGAGTTTGTATTGCGACTGACGTTGCTGCGCGCGGGATTGATTTGCCAAATCTAGAGTTGGTTATCCATGCCGATTTGCCCAAGAACAAAGAATCTCTATTGCACCGCAGTGGCCGGACTGGCCGTGCGGGCCGTAAAGGCGTCAGCGTTCTGATCGTGCCGATCCGTGCCCGTAACCGCACCGAACGCTTGTTGAAAAATGCGAATGTTGACGCAAACTGGGATAGCCCACCGTCAGCGGAGCAGGTTATCAAGCGCGATAACGAGCGGTTCTTGTCGGATCCGGCCCTCAGCGATCCGTTGAACGAAGCAGAAGCAGAATTCGCTAAGGACCTTCTGGCCTTGCACAACCCCGAACAAATCGCGGGTGCGTTGGTGCGGATGTATCGCGCGGGTCGTTCGGCCCCCGAAGAATTGCGCCCCGCGTCTGAGCGGGATGAAAAACCGCAGCATAACCGTAAAGGTTTCGGCGACAGTGTATGGTTCTCTATTTCCATCGGTTTCAAGCAAAAAGCCGAGGCGCGCTGGATGTTGCCTATGCTGGTAAAGCACGGCAAGCTTAAGAAACACGAAATTGGTGCGATCAAAGTCCTTTCGTCCGTGACATATATCGAGGTTGCCTCCGGTGGTGCTAACCGTTTTGTCGAGGCTATCAGCCCGTCGATGAAGCTGGAAAAAACCATGACCGTCACGAAACTGGATGGCGTTCCGCAGATGATCGCCGAAGCGCGCGCACAGGATCCTGACGGCAAGAAGCCCTATAAATCCCGTAAGCCAAAGCCGCCACATCGCGGTAAAAGCCCGAAGAAATCTTTTGACGGGAAGCCCGGCGGACCTGCGGCTCAACGCAAAAAGCCGAAGAAGCCCAAGAAGAAATAAGCCAGTACTAACGAACAGGATACCGATTTGTCCCGACCAACTACTCTCGCCGATTTCGCCAAGCGCCTGCGTTTTGCCGAGGCGTCCGCCCAGATTACCAAACTCGGTGTCGCTCAAATCCGCACCGAGGTCCTGTCCGGACTGACAGTGGCACTGGCGCTGGTCCCCGAGGCCGTCGCATTTGCTTTTGTTGCGGGCGTGGACCCGCTTGTTGGTTTGTATGCGGCTTTCATGGTTGGCCTGATCACGGCTGTTTTCGGGGGTCGCCCGGCTATGATCTCGGGCGCGACGGGTGCATTGGCAGTGGTGATGGTGGCTTTGGTTGCCGACCACGGCGTTCAATACCTGTTTGCAACGGTCGTTTTGATGGGCATCATTCAAGTCATGGCTGGCGTGTTCAAGCTTGGTAAATTCATTCGGATGGTTCCGCATCCGGTTATGCTGGGCTTCGTTAACGGATTGGCAATAGTAATTTTTCTTGCCCAGATGGAGCAGTTCAAAGTTCCTGATGCCGCTGGTGGCCACGTGTGGATGTCCGGCATGACCCTGTGGCTAACGCTGGCATTGGTTGGCGGCACAATGGCGCTTGTATATTTCACCCCCAAAGTCACAAAAATCATACCGGCCCCGCTGGCCGCCATCGGCATCATAGCTGGCTTGGTGATTGCATTTGACCTGCCCGTCCCGCGCGTTGGCGACCTTGCTTCGCTAGAGGGTGGCTTGCCGATCTTTGGTGTGCCACAGGTTCCTTTTACGCTTGAAACGCTATACATCATTCTGCCCTACGCCATCATTTTGGCCGCCATTGGTCTGATCGAAAGTTTGCTGACGTTGAATCTTGTGGGCTCGATCACGGGTAAACGCGGTGGTGCATCGCAGGAATGTGTTGCGCAGGGGGCTGCCAACGTCGTTACCGGTTTCTTCGGTGGCATGGGCGGTTGTGCGATGATCGGACAGTCGATGATAAACGTAAAATCCGGTGGCCGCACGCGCCTGTCGGGAATTGCGGCGGCGTTGTTCCTGCTGGCATTCATTCTGGTTGGCAGCGGAATAATCGAGATGATCCCCCTTGCAGCCCTCGTTGGCGTTATGTTCATGGTCGTGATCGGCACGTTTGCATGGCAGAGCATTGGTGTTTTGCGCCGTGTGCCAAAGTCCGACGCGCTGGTGATCCTTTTGGTGACCGCCGTGACCGTGGCCGAGGATCTGGCTACTGCTGTTGTTGTCGGTGTAATAGTCTCGGCGCTGGTCTATGCGTGGAACGCGGCGGCGCGTATTCAGATTGTCGCCCGTCTGTCAGAATCCGAAAAAGGTGCGCTGGTTTACGAAATCGCGGGGCCTCTATTCTTTGGCTCGGCGACAAGTTTTGTCGAACACTTTGAGCCGGAAACTGACCCGGAAGTTGTGATCCTCGACTTTATGGACTCCCGCATTGTTGACCACAGTGCACTGCAAGCCATTGAGGATGTCGCCGCAAAATACAAAGCTGCCGGAAAACGCCTGCGCCTCCGGCACCTAACGCAAGATTGTCACCGTTTGTTAACCAACGCAGGCCAGTTGATGGTGGATATGGACGACGATCCGGATTACCGCGTAGCTGTGGATTATGACGTGAACGTCGGACAAATGGGCAGCGGGCATTAATTTACCCGCGCCAACATCAGGCGTTTCGCTGCATCAATGCGATCTGTAATTCCAACCGTTTGACTTCACGTATAGTGCGGTTGGTTTCCATCCGCATCCATGACCACAGCTGGGATATCGAAGTTGCGAATATCCCGAGCCATACCAAACCGCCCCAACGGACGATAGACGTCAATTCGTCGACGGTCGCGAACTTCCAGGCAGCATAAAAACCGGTGACGGCGAACGCAAACCCGATGACCAGTGTCAAGCTCATCAGCCAGGCGCCCTTTCCGTGAAACAGACCGCCCAGTTGCCCTACGATGTTTTGCTCGTCAAACGCTGCCAATACCTTGCGGTCCTAGACATTCAGCATGTTTTCGATTGTAGTGTCTAATGTATCCATTAGTCTTTCCTTTCAATGTTGATCCAGCTGTGCTGCATCGGTTAAAAACAGGCTCAAGACAAAATGCGTTTTTACAACGAAGACGCGGCCCGTGCCGCTTGATCGTAAATCCCTGAAAGCGTTCGTAACGTTGCGGCGATCTGGCTCAGCTCATCACCATCAGCGCTTAGGCTTTCGACCAGACATTGCTCGCGCGTGTCGCGATAGGCGTTGCACAGATCGACCCCCTCCGTGGTGGTGGAATACAGCATCTCCTTGCCAGTCTTCTCACCGACAATTAGCCCCGCCTTTACCAGCTTTTTAATCGCATAGTTAACGGTGTGGGCGTCTTCGATATTCAACATAAAACATACATCAGACAGGCGTTTACTGCGCTCCCGATGGTTAATGTTGTGCAACACCATGTTCTCGAGTGGTCCCAACGTGGGATAACCTGACGCCGCCATGCAGCGGTTAATCCAGCGGCTAAAGCCGTTGTAAGCGACGATCAGGCCGAACTCGAACTCCGACAACTGCCACCCACCGCTCGTTGCCAAGTGGTGAGAAGATACGATTTTGCGTTTTTGCGTTTTATTTTCCATGGGCAAACTTACGATTTACCGACATTTTATCAAGAAAAATCTACCTATCGCGTGATTAAAACCGAGCAATTCGCATGCCGCACGACCCGCGAGGCAGTGGAGCCGATCAGATAATCCCTAATGCCGGGGTGATGTGAGGCGATGATGATCAAGTCAACGCCTCGTTCATCCGCCTCGTCCAGAATAACAGGACTAGGGCTGCCATAGCGCACCACGGTTTCGGCCTTTACATTCAGCGCAGCTGCCATGGACTCCAGAACTTCTTTGGTTTCGCCAAGATTTGCTTGTAATTGCCCCGCTGGCAAATATGATTGTGCGTATGTGGGAATATCACCGATTACATGTAACAGGATGATTTCCGCACCGTCATCCGACAGCGCTACCGCACGTTCAATCATTGCCGAACCGACTTCGCGGTGGGACAGATCAATAGGAACGAGGATAGAATTATACATAACCATTCTCCAATCAGGTTTCTGTTGCCAGCAGTATAGCAGCGCGATACTTTAGCACAATTGACCTGAGTCATATGGTTATGCGATCATCCCTTATCGAAAAACGGCGTCATTTGCGTAACGATGACCGAATTTTCGTCCAGCGCTTGCTGCATCAAACCTTTTTCCTCGTCAGAAATGTCGTGCCCCTCGGAAAGACGCTCTTTCAACGTGCCATAACCTGATACATCCAAGGGTGCCATGTCTGCCTGTTTCAGGATTGCCACGGTCTCGCGCACCGCTTCGGCCTCGTCTACGCCAGAGGCATAGCACATCAACGCCGCGCCGGAACTGCCCTTGGGCAGCCCGTCGTTATCGGCGCGACCTACCTCGACCAACAGTGTGAAAACTTGCTGCGGGCGCTTTTTCTTGGGCGCGTCAGTCACGGAGCAAATCGTTGATAGAGGTTTTCGAACGCGTACGTTCGTCAACACGTTTCACGATTACGGCACAGTAAAGGTTAACTCCGTTCTTGGAAGGCATGGAACCGGCTACAACCACCGAATACGGTGGCACTTCGCCATACATGATTTCTCCGGTTTCGCGGTCAACGATTTTGGTGGACTGGCCGATGAAAACACCCATACCTAGAACCGAACCTTCACGGACGATACAACCCTCGACAACTTCGGAACGCGCCCCGATAAAGCAGTTGTCCTCGATTATCGTTGGACCAGCCTGCATTGGCTCCAACACGCCACCAATGCCAACACCACCGGACAGGTGCACATGCTTACCAATTTGCGCACAGGAACCAACCGTCGCCCAACCATCGACCATGGAGCCTTCACCAACATAAGCTCCGATATTCACGAACGAGGGCATCAACACCACACCGGGCGCGATATAGGCAGAACGCCGCACGATGGAGCCTGGAACAGCGCGGAAACCGGCAGCTTTCCATTGGTTCTCACCCCAGCCATCCCATTTGCTGGGAACTTTGTCCCACCAGCTCGCATTGCCGTTGCTGCCCTCGATCATTGCCATATCGTTAAGACGGAACGACAGTAGCACAGCCTTCTTGGCCCACTGGTTAATGTGCCATTCACCGTTTTCTCGCGGCTCGGCCACACGCAGCTTACCGCTGTCCAGTGCGGTCAGGGTATCCTCGATGGCTTCGCGCACCTCACCCGTAGTTGTAGGGCTTATGGTGTCGCGCGCACCCCAAGCGGCTTCGATGGCGATTTCTAGCTGTGCGTTCGACATGGTGTACCCCGTAATGTGACTGGTCTTGTTCAGTTCATGCCTATAATTCGGAAACAAAACATGTGCAATATGTCACAAATGATCTGGAGGATTTGAAGCATGAACGATTTAAGACGTAAACAAACCCGATTCCCCGATGCCCGTGAAGACCTGGAGGCCTGTGGCGATGTACCGGATACCCCGCAAACGCGGTCGTCGACGTATCGGTTGGCCTTTAACGATCCCGATTTCCTGTGCCGTGATGAACTTCGCCCGATGCGGTTGCAGTTGGAACTGCTAAAGCCGGAACTGGCGCTTGCAGAGAAGGGGATCGAAAGCACGGTTGTGTTGTTTGGCGGGGCGCGTATTCCTGATCCTGCGAGTAAGGGCGCTGCCAGAACGCAGACACTCGCCGACCTATCGAAGTATTACACCGAAGCCCGCAAATTTGCGTCCATTTGCACCAAGGCGAGCATGTCGAACGGGCACAAAGAATATGTCGTTTGCACAGGCGGCGGTCCGGGCGTGATGGAGGCGGGCAACCGTGGTGCAGCGGAAGTGGGTGGCGAGTCGATCAGCCTGAATATCGTTCTACCGCACGAGCAATCGCCTAATGAATACGCAACGCCGGATCTTTGTTTCAATTTTCATTATTTCGCGATCCGCAAAATGCACTTCTTGATGCGCGCCAAAGCCATCGCCGTTTTCCCCGGCGGTTTCGGCACTATGGACGAGTTGTTCGAGGCGTTAACCTTGATTCAGACGGGTCGAATGGAGCCGATGCCGATCCTGCTATTCGGGCAGAAATTCTGGCGCAAGGTCATAAACTGGGACGCGCTGGCAGAGGCGGGAACGATCGGTGTGGACGACCTGAAACTATTCCGCTTTGTCGAGACAGCGGATGAGGCTTGGGAAATATTGCAAAATTGGGACGCCTAGTCGTTAATCAAATACTCAGAAATAACGGTCGGTAGCAGGCGGTTAAAGTTATTGTCCGACACCAGCGTCAGTCGGGTCTGCCCGCTGCTGTCGACCCACACAGATATCCCCTCCATATTTTCGAGACGATTGGAGCGGTTGACCAGCAAGGTCTCCTCGTTTGTTAACCTGTTATTAACAAGTGCGAACCTGCGGATACGCATTGCGAATCCGGCTGGTACACCTAAGGCGCGTTCCAGAACATATAACCGACCGTTCGGACCAAAATCCGCTCCGGTAACCAGAAACGCCCCATTTTTTGAAATAGCAGTAGGTTGTGTCCATTCACTTCCGTCATACAAGTAAACTGGAAACGGAAGATCTTCGCGTCCCGAACGTTCAGGAATTGTTAACAACTTTCCGTCTGCATTAATCGCCAAAGCTTCGAGGCCTGAATTGTTTTGCAATATGCGAAAGTCAGGGTGTTTGGGCAGGAATTCAGAGGGGCCAATCAAATCAGCATGACGCATGATCCGGTGATTGCCCTCGAAGGCGATATAAATGTCGCCATTCGGCCCGATTGCTATCGCCTCGGCATTGGTATGATAACTGGTAAGCGGATTCCCCTCGCTGTCTACAATCGGACGCAGGGAGGTCAGTGTGACGCCGCGAATAATCCCGTTAATCCGCGTTATCTCACCTTCAACAAAATTTCCCTGATCACTGACGGCCAAAAAGCTACCATCTGTGAAAACTTCGATACCGGAAAGCCCGCCGACCCCCTGCATATCGGTGCGTATTACGACACGACCCGCGGGCGTTAACGATTGCGCGCTGGCTAGCACTGGCAAAAGCAGCAAAACAATGACGATCCGTATCACCGCGCAGGCCTCACAAGTCCTGATGTAATAATTACTTTGAAGACAGTCCGCATTTACTCAGCGTTCGCGCCCTCCGGTTTTACCCAAATCAACAGGATCAAGCCGATAACGAACAAGCCAATCAGCGGCGTTATTCCCAATCGTTGGCTGTCGGTAATCTTGGTCGCCATCAGGATCGTAGCAGGTGCAAGGAAGGCCGTAGCTTTGCCGGATAAGGCATAGAGCCCGAAGGCCTCGGTCATGCGCGCCGGGTTGGCTTGACGGATCAGCATTGTGCGGGATGCCGCTTGAATTGCTCCGCCTGCGCCGCCGATCACCGCGCCACAGATGTAGAACAGGATGTCAGGGGCCGACGATCCCTCGGCGATTGGCTGGAAAAACAGCATTTCACGCGATGTGGTCGCGATAGCTGAAACCACAAAAATTAGCGCCACCGCACTGAAGACGATTACCGGTTTTGGGCCGAATTTTTTGTCGGCATGCCCACCCACCCAAGCAAAGATCGCGCCGGTGATGGCGGCGACGATTCCGAATACGCCGATCTGGGTTATCGACCACCCCAACACGCCAGACGCGTAGATGCCGCCGAATGCGAAGAGCCCGTTCAAAGCATCGCGATAGAACATCGACGACAGCAGATATGCGCTTAGGCTTTTCTGGCTAGGCAACGATTTCAATGTGACGATCAGGTCTTTTAACCCTTTGGAGACAACCCCCGATTCCCGTGGTTTTTTCTTAACGTCCGGTGTCCACAAGAAGAACGGCAGGATGAACACTACATACCAGATTGCCGACAGTGGTCCGACTGAACGGGTGCCCTCGCGCATTCCGGCGTCCAGACCGAACATGGGCGCAGTTCCCAACAGCGTTACGCCTTCGTCGTTTTCGGCCAGTAACAGAAGCATTATGAACAACGCCAGAACACCGCCCCAATAGCCGAAGGCCCAGCCGGAGCCGGATATCCGCCCTAGATCCTCTTTCGGGCCGAGTTCCGGTAACATTGCGTTAATAAAGATAGCGGCGAATTCCACGCCGATTAGCGCGACACCGAAGTATACAAGGATCGTTGTAATCGAGGACATGCCGGGAACGGCCCACCACAGGCCAAAAGACCCAACAACGATCATCACCGAAAACACCAATATCCAAGGTTTGCGAGGGCCCGAGTTATCTGCAATCGACCCAAGCATCGGGGCCAGAACGGCGATGAATATACCGGTGATGGTTAACATCAACGCCCAAGCCTCTTGTCCGGCCAGACTGTCGCCGATTACCGATGAAGTGAAGTATGGTGCAAAGATAAATGTAACCAACAAAGTGTGGAAAGGCTGGCTGGCCCAGTCGAAGGACATCCACCCCCAAATACCTTTTTTCGATGCGTATTGCGTCATTTCCCTATACCTTTTTGTTTTGTGGCACATATGACGTGCAGGTGCGCATTTAGGCAAGGGAAAGTTTTGACCCGCGATGGTTTCAGCCTTAAGTTCAATGGGATGTAATCAAGGAGAAGCACAATGTTTCGATGGGGAATTTTATCTACTGCGAAAATCGGGCGGGAACAGATTATTCCTGCGATTCTGGATTCTGACAACGGCATAGTGCAGGGCATCGCCAGCAGGGATGTAAGTGCAGCGCAGGCGCTGGCGGATCGTTTCGGGGTGCCGCTGGCATTTGGATCGTATGACGAATTGCTGTCAAGCGACCAGATCGACGGGGTCTATATTCCACTTCCAAGCTCGCAGCATATCGAATGGTCGTTAAAGGCTGTGGCCGCGGGAAAGCATGTTCTTTGTGAAAAGCCTATTGCGATTAAAGCGCCCGAGATCGACGAGCTAATAGCGGCGTGTGATCAAAGCGGGTTGTTGGTAAGCGAGGCTTTTATGGTGGCGTACCATCCCCAATGGCACAAAGTGACCGAATTGATGGCTGATGGGGCGATTGGCCCATTACGACAGGTGCAGAGTGTGTTCACCTATTACAACATGGACCCCGCCAACATGCGAAATCAGGTCGCGCTTGGTGGCGGAGGTTTACCGGACATCGGCGTTTACCCATTGGTCACAACGCGCATCACGACGGGTCTAGAGCCGTTGCGTGTGTCCGCCAGCATCAAGCGGGATATGGAGTTCGGGACTGACATATGGGCCAGCATCCGCGCTGATTTTGGCGATTTCGAGATGAGTTTCTATTGTTCGACCCAAATGGAATTGCGTCAGCATATGGTTTTTCACGGGGAACGGGGCTGGATCGAGGTTACGTCGCCGTTCAATCCTCGGGATTACGGGACCGCCAAAGTCAGATTGCATCGCGGCTCAAACAACGAAGTGCAAGAATTCCGGTTCGCCAATAGCACCCAGTATCGTTTGCAGGTTGAAAACTTTGTGCGGGCTGCGCGCGGAGGGGATGATCCGGTATTTACGCTTGAAAACTCCAGATTGAACCAGCGCGTGATTGATGCGATTTACGTGGCGGGTGAAACAGATGAATGGGCTGCGGTTTAGACTTCAGGCGGCCAGACGCGTTGCCCTTCGGCCTCTATCCATGCTTGCACCCAATCGGGCAACGTTGGGTTCCAGTCCGACTTTCCCATAGCTGCGGTTAATTCATTGGGCGCAACGATGCCTTTGCCGTTGGTGATCGCGATGCGGAACAGCGCTGACGAGGTTGCCTCGCCGTCATGCCACATGCTTTGCGTGAAATAGAGGAATCGGTTATCTTTACCAGCGACTTTGGTGCGCATTTCCAGCTTGTTAAACACGGTGACCCGTTTGCGGTATCGCACGCTGGAACCCGCGACAGTGAACGACCACTTATTCTTTTTTAACGCGTCCAGAAACCCGAGCCTTTGAACCATAGGAATACGCCCAAGATCATAGAGTGTTAATGTGCGACCGTTATTCAGCTCCATCCAGACATCGAGGTCGACCGGCAGGCAGTAATGTGTTGAGATATGCGTGTCGCCTAGGGATAGCGGTTTCCCTCGATATTTCGAAATTTGGTGCAACATGCGGATGATGGGATACATAGCGGCCTCCGTTCGTTTCGGAGTGCCCTGTGGGCGGTGGATTGGCAAGAGTTAACGTCGCGTACTCACATCGCTTGATTTGATATTCAAATAGCGTAATGTGTATTGAAGCCATGAATACAGGAGAAACCCCATGCGTTTAGCTGCCCTGATAAGCATCCTTATGTTTGCGTCATCCCTATGGGCAAGCGAGAATATCGCCGATCAATACCCCGATAGCGCGCTTTATTCTAAACCCGTCGAGGTTATTCCGAATGTTTGGACGACGACGGGGGCAACGGGCCCCCCTACGTATGAAAACACAGGGCATAACAACAATCTGAATTTCATCGTCACTGGCGAAGGTGTAGTAGTGATTAACGCAGGGGCTGCGTATATTCTGGCCGAGGCGCTGCATGCCGAGATCAAAAAAATCACCGACCAACCCGTTGTTCTTGTGATTAACGAAAACGGACAGGGGCATGCGATATTGGGGAACTCGTATTGGGCGGATCAGGGCGTGCCGATCCTCGCGCATATAGATGCGTATAACGAGGTCGTGGAAAACGGGGATTTTATGCTTCTAAGAAGTCGGAGTTACAATAAAGAACAAGCTGGCGGCACGCGTGTGGTTCTGCCCACCGAAACTTTCGAAGAAATTAGGATCATCGAGCTGGGCGATTTCAGGATCGAAGTTTTGTATCTTGGCCCTGCCCATTCACTGGGAGATGTGCAGGTTTGGCTGCCTAAGCAAAAACTGGTGTTCTCGGGGGATATGGCGTTTCACGAGCGCCTCCTGCCGGTCTTCGAAGATACGATCGTTCTGGACTGGATCGAAACATGGGAGACTGCTTTTGAACAGCTTGGCGCGATTTACGTGGTGCCGGGGCACGGGCATCCGACCAATATGGATCAGGTACGTCGGTATACCCACGATTACCTCGTATTCCTGCGCGGCAAAATTGGTGAGCATATAGACAATGGAGGCGACCTGAGCGGGGCATATTATGTCGATCAATCCGCATACGCGCATCTTGATACCTTCGAGGAGTTAGCAACCAAGAACGCAGGACGGGTTTATGAACAGATGGAGTGGGAGTAATCCCCTATAAACTCTTGTCTAATTCGCGTGGCATGACTAACTAACGCCCTGAATGCAATTTTGAAGGTTTGACCATGCTGTCCATATTCCAAATTCTGAACTTGCTGCTCGATATCGTGTGGTTCTTTGTCATTGCGCATATCATTATGAGCTGGCTAATTAGCTTTCAGGTATTGAATGTCCGTCAACCAATCGTTGGGCAAATTTGGTTTGGTGTGAACCGTTTGATGGCGCCGATGTATAACCGTATCCGCAAGATATTACCGTCGATGGGCGGGCTCGATCTTGCACCGTTAGTGGTGATCGTGGGGATTATGGTGCTACGCATCCTCATCCGAAACAACGCTGTCGCCCTGATGTGAGCCAGCCTTGGCAGGCCACAGATGCCGGCTTGCTATTGACCGTCCGCCTGACCCCGAAGGGTGGGCGTGACCGTTTGGAGGGGATTCTCCTTGACGCAGGCGACCGCCCGGCCATCAAGGCCCGCGTTGCGGCGGCCCCTGTCGATGGTGCCGCTAACAAAGCGCTAATAAAATTATTGAGCAAAGAGCTGGGTGTTTCGAAATCCAGCGTGTGTTTCGTAAGCAGAGAGACCGCGAGGATCAAACGGCTGTCCGTTGCAGGGGATTCGGCTGCGTTGATTGCGCTACTCCGCGGCCTGCTATTGCGGATGTAAGCGCACCCATGTTGCAATCAGTGTAGCGGCACGTTGCGAAGATTGTGTTGGGTTTTACGTCAATGCGTCATTGATAATTGGCGCAAAGGCGCTGGCGGTTTTAGTTCAGTTTACAGCACCGAATGGATAATTCGCCCTCGATCCCCACAGATGAGGGCGAATTTCCGAAGTGTTTATTTATTTGCGTATATCGCTTCGTCACCCCAAAGCTGGGCAACACGGGCGTCGCGACCGCAGCGACTGCGATAAAACCCGTACTTTAGTTTGTGGCGTTTGTAATAGTTCTGGTGATATGCTTCGGCATCCCAGAAATCGCTGGCGGCAATGATTGGGGTAACAATTGGCGCGCCAAGTCGCCCATACAACGCGGCCTTCGAGGCTTCGGCTGCAGCTGCCTGCGCGTTGGATGTTGCGAAAATGGCTGTGCGATAAGAATCGCCACGATCACAGAATTGCCCGCCAACATCTGTAGGATCGACTGTGCTCCAGAATACGTAAAGAAGTTCTTCGTAGCTAACGACATCCGCATCAAAAGTAATCTTGACTGCCTCGTAATGTCCGGTATCGCCTTTTCCGACCAGTTTGTAGGTCACATTGTCCACATGCCCGCCCGTATAGCCTGAAATCGTCTTGACGACCCCGTCAACGTGGTCGAAATCGGATTCCACGCACCAAAAGAACCCACCAGCGAAAATCGCGGATTGCAGGTCTTTGGCTTGGGCGATGCCGCTGAACATAGTGAAGGTCAGCGCCAGTATTGTTAACAGTTTCATAAACATTCCTTTCGATGAATTTGATCAACATGCACAGCGCGCTCATCACATGCAAACAACGTTATGGTGAGGCAATGTTACATCCAAATCCCTCTGGCTCCTGTCGCGAAACCGTGTAAACCTGTTCATCAAACCTTAAGGAGATCAAAATGCCCGGACTATTGCCAAACGTCGATCCAGACGGTCTGCTGGAATTCTCGGTAGTGTTTACCGACCGTTCCCTGAACCACATGTCAGCCAGTTTTCAGCGTGTAATGCTGGATATCTCCGATACGTTAAAAGGTGTTTATAACGCTGCATCGGTTATCGTTGTGCCCGGTGGCGGGACATACGGGATGGAGGCGGTGGTCCGTCAGTTCACCACTGGCCAAAAGGCCTTGGTGATCCGCAACGGCTGGTTTTCCTATCGCTGGACCCAGATTTTCGAGATGGGCGGGATTGCCTCGGAACACACGGTTCTGAAGGCTCGTCAGGCGGGAAATTCGATTACCGCACCATTCGCACCATTCCCGATTGAGGAAGCAGTTGCCAAAATCCATGCCGAACGACCAGCGATGGTGTTCGCGCCGCACGTTGAGACATCGTCGGGGATGATCTTGCCGGACGACTACATCAAACAGCTTTCCGATGCGGCGCACGAAGTCGGTGGCCTGATGGTGCTGGATTGCATCGCTTCGGGGACGATCTGGGTGGATATGCAGGCAACGGGCGTTGATGTGCTGATTTCTGCCCCGCAAAAAGGTTGGAGCGCGTCTCCGGCGGCTGCACTGGTTATGTTGAGTGCCGAGGCACGGGTGCGGATTGATGATACTACGTCGTCCAGCTTTGCCTGTGATCTTAAGAAATGGTTGCAAATCATGGAGGCATACGAGGGTGGTGGCCACGCTTACCACGCGACTTTGCCGACGGATGCGTTGAAATCGTTCCGCGATACGATGCAGGAAACGGCAGACTACGGGTTCGACAAAGTAATGGCGGAACAGCAGGAGCTGGGCGACAAAGTTCGCGCCATGCTGAAGGCGCGCGGGATTGAATCCGTTGCAGCTGCCGGTTTCGAGGCGCCGGGCGTTGTGGTTAGTTACACCAGTGATCCCGAGGTTCAGAACGGTAAGAAATTCGCCGCGTTGGGCATGCAGATCGCTGCGGGTGTGCCGCTTATGTGTGATGAACCGGAAGGATACCAAACATTCCGGCTGGGTCTGTTCGGGCTGGACAAGTTGCACAACGTTGATCGTACGGTTGCCAGTCTTGAGGCAGCGTTGGATCAGGTGTTTTAGGCGGGAACGTCGGCCAACAGTTCGATTTCTTGATCCAGCATTTTACCGGTTTGCATTAACGCTTGCCGCTCATAGAATGGCAGGGGGCAATTGTCGCCCGGAACGACGGACGTCTGCAATTTTGGCAAGCCCCACATGCGGGTTTGCTGAAAGGCAATGGCAACGGCTTGGGCTCCGTAACCTTTACTTTGATGCTCATCTGAAATCATCAAACGCCACAGATAAGCGGCATCGGTACGGTCGCCTTCCTCAAAGCTAGGGCTTTCAATTTGGGGGGTAATCATGGCGATCAGGCCGATCGCGGTATCGCCATCCCACAACCCGCGCACCCATCCGGCGGGCTCGTAACGATCTTGGGCAATTGTTATGGGATTCGATGCAACTAGATGTTCCTGATCGGGACGGACCCTAAGTTTAAGGATCGGGCTTAACGTATAGAAGTCGATTTCGCGTGCTTCGAGTGTCAACGACGTCGCCTCACGGTCGGGGTGTAGTTGGACTCACGATCATGATCGCTGCGGCTCTCTAGTGCGAACAGCCCTTTGGTGCGTCCAAAGACCTCGATCATTTCTTCCTCGGGCTCTTTAGCGCGTCGGGATCGTTTTGGTTTCGCGGTTGTGCGGCCAATTACGCCGGAAATAAAGAACGGTACAATCGAGCCAAGCAAGATTATCAAGCCTATGCCCCACGTCGCGATCCATGTGTCCATGCGCAAGGTTTGCGGGTCGCGGGTGTCGTATAGAATGTCAACGTTGCTGCCAATGCGGAAATCGTAGTTTGACGATGACAGAAAAGTAATGCCGGTTTGCTTGCGTCCCTGAAAGTCGACAAAGCGGATCGTCGGGCGATAGGTTAGACCATCATCACTGCTGTTAACTTCGACGGACATCACCTGACCTTGAACGGGCAGGGCGTTGTCCATGAAATCATAGGTAAAATATGTTAGCCCGCCACCGATCACCAGCATTATAAGACCGACGAAACGAAAGACTATTTTGACGACCATTGCGCCTTTGTTGTTACGCGCCATTTGAACCCTGTTTTCGGAAAATGCATATACAAACAGGGCTGCGACATGTGTCACAAGCCCTGTTGAAGATACTAGCCGTTATCGGGCGACGTTGCAAAGCGCAGGTTACTTGACCCGCTTGTCGCGCGCGGCTAGCAGCTTCAACCGCAACGCGTTGATTTTGATAAAGCCAGCGGCGTCCTTCTGATCGTATGCGCCTGCGTCGTCCTCGAACGTCACATGCTCTTCGGAGTAAAGCGAGTGATCTGACCAGCGACCAACCG
Organism: Paracoccaceae bacterium; assembly: GCA_050256375.1. Taxonomy (GTDB): domain Bacteria; phylum Pseudomonadota; class Alphaproteobacteria; order Rhodobacterales; family Rhodobacteraceae; genus NORP23. The sequence goes on from JBBWVU010000058.1 coordinate 19,774, forward strand.
TTTGCACAACACCTTTATACAGTTTCAAGCGTACAGTTCCGGTGACATGCTTCTGGCTGTTATCGATCAAGGCTTGCAGCATTTCACGTTCAGGCGAATACCAGAAACCGTTGTAGATCAGCTCGGCGTATTTTGGCATGATTTCGTCTTTTAGGTGCGCAGCGCCGCGATCCAGCGTGATGGATTCGATACCACGGTGGGCCACTAGCATTATTGTGCCGCCCGGGGTTTCGTAGATGCCACGCGATTTCATTCCAACGAAACGGCCCTCGACCAGATCAAGACGACCAACGCCGTGCTTGCCGCCCAGCTCGTTCAATGCGGTTAGCATTTCGGCAGGTGACAGAGCGTTGCCGTCCAAAGCAACCGGATCACCCTGTTCATAGGTGATTTCAATGTGTTCAGAAGTGTTCGGCGCATCCTCGGGCGACACTGTACGCTGATAGACGTAATCGGGCGCCTCAATTGCCGGGTCTTCCAGCACTTTACCCTCCGACGAAGTATGAAGCAGGTTCGCATCGACCGAAAACGGAGCCTCGCCACGTTTGTCTTTCGCAATCGGGATTTGGTGTTCTTCGGCAAATTCCAGCAACTTGGTTCGGCTGGACAAATCCCATTCACGCCAAGGGGCGATAACTTTGATGTCGGGGTTCAGGGCATAAGCGCTGAGCTCGAAACGGACTTGGTCGTTGCCTTTACCGGTTGCTCCGTGGGCCACCGCGTCGGCTCCGCATTCGGCAGCGATCTCGACCAGACGCTTAGAAATAAGCGGTCGGGCGATGGAGGTGCCAAGTAAATATAGCCCTTCGTACACCGCGTTGGCGCGGAACATGGGGAACACGAAGTCGCGGACGAATTCTTCGCGAACATCTTCGATGTGGATATTTTCAGGCGCGATGCCCAACAGTTCGGCTTTTGCGCGGGCTGGTTCAAGCTCTTCACCTTGGCCGAGGTCGGCGGTGAAGGTGACAACTTCGCACCCATACTCGATCTGCAACCATTTCAGGATGATCGAGGTGTCCAGACCGCCCGAATAGGCGAGAACGACTTTTTTTGGTTTGAAATCTGCGTCAGACATAGGGGATTCTCCGGCCGATATTGCGTTACCGCCGCGTTTATGTGGTTTTTATGGGTAGGGCAAGCGGCGCTGGAGATCCGGTGACAGAACCGGGCTGATGTCGGATCTTATTCCACGATAGCGGGTGCGGGATCGAGGGGATCCGTTAGAGACAACAATTCCCAAAGTGCATCAATTACTTCTTCATCTGTTGCTTTATTTGCGGCTAATTCCAGAGCTTGATCTTCGAGTTCCGCAAGAGTTGTCGCTGCGGCAGTGGCATCGGTTAAGTTATCTGCCAGCAGCTGTAGATATGCTTCGTATTCCACATCGTCGACCGTTGGTGCGTCACCTGCATCTTCCCATGCTTCGTCGGCTGCCTTCTGCGCTTCGAGGGTGGCAATAGCAAGCAACTCAGCGCGAATCTTCCAATTCGCCAGTTACAATTTCGCCGCAACTTGCCATGAACAAATCCAGTGCGGCTTGCGCTTCGTCCACAGCAGCGTCAGCTTCGGCCGAAGCCACCACTGCAGCCTTATATATTGCGATCATGCCCACACGAGAATTCTCGGCCGCATGTTCAAGCGCCATCGCATTCGCATGTGCCGCGTTCAACGCACCAAGAGAAGCAGGTTGAGCACCGCGATTTTCGTCAGGCCGCCCACGATCCTCACTGTTTTCGTTGCGGTGTTCGTTATTCGGATTATTATTTTTGGAAAATGCTGGCACAGCGGACAGGCCAACAACTGAAACCACCACGCCGCCCATAACCATCGCGCTTACGGCCAAGGCTGAAATCGACGAGCGATAATAGCGTTTCATCATGTGGTCCCTGCAAATTCGAATGTGTAAAACCGTAACAGAGCGACAGCTGATCGTCAAAAATATCGAGAATTGCCGCCTGAAATCAACACAATGTGGCAAAATCTCGTGCAAAATGCGGCAGAATTATAGCGACTCGGGTGATTGTGAGTGTCTTGGCTGGGAATTCGGTTGATCCGGGCGAATCGGTGTGATTTTCTGGAAATGATGGCAGGAGGGTTTGATGCATTCATTTTATTTTAATACGAGCAGCGAAATACAGTTTGCGAACGGGGCCCTGAAGCAGGCTTCATTCGAACGTCTTGGGGCACGAGTACTGTTTGTTACAGACAACGGTCTGCGCAAGCTTGGGATCACAGAAAGTGTAGAAAAAGCTTTGGGCACGCGGCTGGTGATCTTCGATGCGGTTGAGGCTGATCCATCGCTCGAAACTCTGATGGCTGCTGTTGATTTCGGGCGTTCAGAGCTTGTGACAGGGGTTCTCGGGCTGGGTGGTGGCTCGTCCATGGATGTGGCTAAGCTGGTAGCGTTGTTACTGGGTTCCGGGCAGGATTTGGAGGCGGCTTGGGGAGTGGGAAACGCTACGGGACCGCGTTTACCGTTAATACTGGTGCCGACGACTTCGGGGACGGGTTCCGAGGTGACACCTGTGGCAATCATTACCGTCGGAGCCGAAGAGAAGCGTGGCGTCTCATCCCCGTTAATCCTGCCAGATGTGGCTATCCTGGACCCCGAACTAACAGTCGGTTTGCCACCGAACATTACTGCGGCAACCGGGGTCGATGCCATGGTGCATGCGATCGAGGCTTACACGTCGCGTAACGCCAACAACAACCCGATGTCGCGGATGCTGGCGGTGCAGGCGCTGGACTTATTGGGCGCGAATATCGAGACAGCAGTGGCGCGAGGGGGCAACCTTGAGGCACGCGGCGCAATGTTGATGGGGTCGATGCTGGCAGGGATGGCTTTTGCAAATTCTCCGGTGGCGGCAGTGCATGCATTAGCGTATCCGATTGGCGGAATCTTTCACGTGCCGCACGGCTTGTCAAACGCACTGATCCTTGCGCAGGTTATGCGGTTTAATGCGCCGGAATGCGCAGCAGAATACGCGACGCTCGCCCCGCACGTTTTTCCTGATATTGATACAAAACAAGGGGTTCAAGCGGTCTGCGCCGAGTTCATTGAACGCCTGAGCAACCTGTCCGTCCGACTTGGATTGCCGAGCCGTTTAAGGGATGTCGGAATACCCGAAGAGGCCTGTAAAAAGATGGCGAAAGACGCTATGGTTCAGCAGAGATTATTGGTTAATAACCCGCGCGAAGTTCGCGAGGAGGATGCGCTGAACGTATATCGTTCAGCTTGGTGAATATGGGAAATTTCGATGAGTGATATGTTGAATTTTATAAGTAATGGCGAAGATACTGGCACGCCACTTTTGATCGTGCACGGACTGTTCGGGACCGCACGAAACTGGGGTGTTTTGGCCAAACGGTTTGCTGGTCAACGGCGGGTGATCGCGGTTGATATGCGAAACCATGGCGCGTCGTTTTGGGCGGAAACGAACAGCTATGCCGATATGGCTGGTGACCTTGCGACATTGATAGAATCGCTGGGTGGGCAGGCCGATGTTCTGGGCCATTCTATGGGCGGCAAGGCGGCGATGATACTGGCTTTGACGCGGCCGGAACTGGTGGAAAAACTGGTGGTTTCGGACATCGCGCCAGTGGCCTACTCGCATAGCCAGCTGGATAAAATCGAAGCGATGCGAGCAGTTGATCTGAGTGTTGTTCACCGCCGGAGTGACGCTGATTTGCAACTTAAGGAGCGCGTGGAAGATCCGTCGTTACGCTCGTTTTTGTTGCAAAGCTTAACGCTCGGTGAAGGTGGCGCGCGTTGGAAATTAAACCTGCTTGCGTTGGGAAGTGCGATGGAGGAAATCATCGGATTCCCCGATGTCTGTGACAGTTTTGACGGGGAAGTTTTGTTGTTAAGCGGGGGCAATTCAGACTATGTTCAAGCTGCGCATCATCCGCGGATTTTAGAGCTATTTCCCAATGCTAAATTCGAGATTATCGACGAGGCAGGACATTGGTTGCATGCGGAAAAACCGCGGGAGTTTGAGGCGGCGGCTTCAAGGTTTTTGAACACCTAAAAAATGGTTAACACGGCTGCTTTGAAGCGTATTTTTCGTGTACACAACCCGTACACAATGCGTATGTACGTTTTGCGTTAACCTTTTGAGTATCGGTGCGCGTCTGCCACGCACCGGGATTTCTTTACGTTTCTTTAACCTTTCCCTGCGAAATTAATTCGCAGGTTACATTCGTTCGATCGCCAGTGCGATGCCTTGCCCGCCGCCGATGCACATGGTGATCAATGCTTTTGACCTGCCGATACGTTCCAGTTCGTAGAGGGCCTTCACCGTTAAGATGACTCCGGTTGCGCCGACCGGATGGCCAAGTGCGATTGCGCCGCCGTTTGGGTTCACTTTGGCCGGATCGAGGTTCAGGCCTTGGCTTACTGCGCAGGCTTGGGCTGCGAAAGCCTCGTTGCTTTCGATGACGTCGAAATCATCGGCGGACAGGCCGATCCGTTTCAACAGCATCTCGACTGCGGGGATCGGGCCGATGCCCATTACTTCGGGGCGCACACCTGCATGGGCATAGCCGAGGATGCGCGCCTTGGGTTTCAGGCCAGCACGGGCGGCAGCATCGGCTGTTGCAAGAACCATTGCGGCGGCACCGTCGTTGATACCGGATGCATTGCCTGCAGTAACTGTGCCGTCTTTCTTAAAAGCGGAGCGCAATCCGGCGAGGGCTTCTGCGCTGGTGGATTTCGGATGCTCGTCCGTGTCAAAGATCACGGTGTCGCGACGCTTACGAACCTCGACGGGCATGATTTGGGACGTGAAGTACCCCGCCTCGATTGCGGCTGCTGCACGCCTTTGGGATTCCAGCGCAAAGACATCCTGCGCCTCGCGCGAGATGTTGTGCTCTGCGGCAACGTTTTCGGCGGTAATTCCCATGTGGCCAGTGCCAAACGGACAGTTGAGCGTGGCGAGAAGCATGTCTGTGGCGGAAAAATCGCCCATCTTCTGCCCCCAACGTGCCTGAGGAATAATGTAGGGTGCGCGGCTCATACTTTCGGCGCCACCTGCGATGGCGAAATCGGCGTCCCCCAGCATCAGCGATTGTGCGGCGGATACGATGGCTTGGGCACCGGATCCGCATAGGCGGTTCACGTTCATCGCGGGCGTGGAATCTGGGATTCCAGCGTTGATGGCTGCAACACGCGCAAGATACATGTCGTGCGGTTCAGTATTTATAACGTGGCCAAATACTACGTGACCGATTTGAGCAGGGTCGATGCCGCTGCGCTTCATTGCTCTGGTCGTTACCTGCGCGGCCAGATCCGACGGCGAAATGGCCGAAAGGCTGCCACCAAAAGTACCGATCGGGGTGCGCGTGCCGTCGAGGATTACAATTTCGTGTGTCATGTTATTCTCCTGTGAATTTGAGCGGAGTCTGCATGGGTTTTAGCTCAGCCGCAACCACGACGTTGCGTGTTTTGATCGACAGTGGTCGCGCTGGTCGGTACCGTGACGAAAGGAGGTTCGCATGCGTATTTCACATGTTGATCATGTCCAGTTAGCAATCCCGAAAGGGCAAGAGGCGCGGGCGGCTGCGTTTTATTCGGGCGCGCTTGGTTAGACCGAGGACGCGAAGCCTGAGTCTTTGAAGGCGAACGGTGGAATCTGGTTCAGCAATGCCGGCGTCAGCATTCACATTGGTGTAGAGGCGGAGTTCAAGCCTACCAAAAAGGCACATCCTGCGTTGAGGGTGGAACGCCTTGATACATTGGCGGACCGGCTGGAAACGGTTGGCTTTGATGTGTTGTGGGATGACCGGTTGCCAAATACGCAACGGTTTTATTGCGAAGATCCCTCCGGAAACCGGATCGAGTTCATGGCGCTGTAGATCAAAATACGAACCAAAGCCCGCCGAGGATGGCAAGGGCTGCGAACCAACTGCGCCATAAGACGCGGACAGCATCCTCGATATCCATCGGGCCAAGTGGCTTGCGACCATCACCGTTGACCCATGGCAGGTCGGTCATGGTGCCGTTGTAACTGCGTGGACCGGAAATCGCGATACCCAAGACACCAGCCATGGCGGCTTCGGGCCAGCCAGCGTTGGGGGAACGGTGGTACTTTGCATCGGTTCGCATCGTGCGCCATGCAGTGGCCGACCAGTGAGCGAGGCAGATCAGGCCACCAGTCAGACGAGCGGGAATCCAGTTTACCAGATCATCGAGTCGGGCGGTGGCCCAGCCGAATTGTTCGTACCGTTCATTCCGGTGCCCGATCATGCTGTCAGCGGTATTGATAATTTTATAGGCCATGATTCCGGGGAGGCCGAAGATCAGGAGCCAGAACGCGGGAGCGATTACGCCGTCCGAGAAGTTTTCGGCAGCGCTTTCGATGGCCCCGCGTGCGACCGCGCTTTCGTCGAGCTGTTGGGGGTCCCGCCCGACGATCATTGACACGGCACGGCGGCCCTCGGGCAACGAGGATCGCAGGGCGTTGGCGACTTGAAGAACATGGTCAGTCAGGCTTCGTTGGGCAAGCAGGATGGCGGCGAAGATGGCTTCGAGTAGGCCCGCGTCGGGTATTGAGCGTAGGAGCTGACCAAGGGCTGCTGCGCCGAGCATCAGGATCGCGATCGTCAGGATGCCAGCGTTGCGGCGATCTTCGCCATTATTCAAGCGGACGTCAAGCCAGTCAACGCAGCCACCCATCACGGTTGCCGGGTGCGGGAATCGGGACCAAAGCCAATCAGGTTCGCCGAATGTGGCGTCCAGAATCAGGGCAATTAGCAGTAATGTGAGCGTGGTCAATTCATAGTGTCCGGTTGCGAAACGTTTATCGTTAATGGATTTGTAACATTTGGCGAAGCCTAGGACTATGGAATTATCCGGAGATTCGGTAAAGTCAGGGTCTGAATCTGATCGATATGTTGTGGGTAAAGATTTGTTAACCACAATATCTAGGTCGTTAATGATTTATTAATACATTTGGTAAATATTTTACATAATTCTTAGTGGAAATATGAGCTTGGTGGAGCTGATTATGCGAATATTACTCGTGCAACATAACCATAGCCTTTGCGAGCTTTGGACCCTTTTTTGCAACGACAGGGAGTCGATGTCGTGCAAGCGTTTACGCAGTCGGCCGCAATTGATGTGCTTCGGTTTGACGAGTTTGATGCCTTGGTGCTGGATCTGGTGTTGCCGGACGGCGGAGCGATCGCGATTTCGGATTATGCGACGTATCGCTGCCCGGATGTGCCGATAATCGCGGTGACCAGCACTAGCTTTTTCTCGGGCGGGTCAATTCTTGACCTTATCCCAAATGCACGCAGTTTGATGCGGACGCCGCTGCGGCTCGATGATCTGGCTGCGGTTTTAGAGCATTATGTTCCGAAGAAACGAAGCCCGAAGTCGAAACCAGAAGTGGCATAAGTACGTAGAAAACTTCGCGATTGTAACTTGACGTTGCGGTGTTAATGGCAAAACATGGGCCGGTAACTAGCGGGGTTGGTAATGGAAACGCATTTCTCACCGGAAGTGATGGCGGGCCTGCAAAAAGCACGGATGCAGGACGCGATGAAGAAGAATCGCTTGCGGGTTTTTGACGGCAGTACCGAGTATTCTGTTTTGAAAATCCGGGAAGACGGGTTTTCAATGTTGGCAGGAAACGCGCCGCATTTGCGTGGTTTCGTGGATTTATTCGACGGCGCGCGACATTTCTCGCAATGCCTTGTAATCCATTCCGAACTGGAAGGAGAAGTAATGAATTACGAATTCAAACGCAACACCGTGGTGCTGACCGATGCGCCGAAAGACTATGCCGAGGACGCGAATGCGCCTGTGGCTTTGATAGCGAAATAATTTAATAAAATCAGGGGAAGTTATGGGCCGGACGGTTTATGTGAACGGGGAATACCTGGACGAAGCGGATGCGAAGATCAGCATTTTTGATCGCGGATTTCTGATGGCGGACGGGGTATATGAAGTAACCTCGATTCTGAACGGAAAGATGATTGATTTCGACGGGCATATGGTGCGCTTGGCGCGGTCGCTGTCCGAACTGGAAATGGCCCCCCCCGAGACGAATGACGAGATCGAGGCGATCCACCGCGAGCTGATTCGGTCCAATGACCTGACCGAAGGACTGGTGTATTTGCAGGTGACGCGGGGCGCCGCAGACCGCAGTTTTCTGTTTCCCAAGGATGTTAAATCCAGTCTGGTGATGTTCACGCAGGTGATGAATCTAATGGAATCACCCACGGCCGCGAGCGGGATAAAGGTTATCTCTATCCCTGATATTCGTTGGGGACGGCGCGATATCAAGACGATTCAACTTCTGGCGCCCTCGCTTGGGAAAATGGCGGCCAAGGCGGCTGGCGTTGATGATGCGTGGCTGGTCGAGGATGGTTTCGTAACCGAGGGCACGTCTAACAACGCGTATATTGTGCAAGGTGGTAAGATAATCACACGGGATTTGTCGCATGATATTCTTAGCGGGATCACCCGTAGCGCGGTGCTTCGGTTTGCGCGCGAGGCGCAGATGGACGTTGTGGAGCGGCCGTTTACAATGACCGAAGCGATGGAGGCGGACGAGGCGTTTGTGACCTCGGCCACGACATTTGTGACACCGGTAGTCGAGGTTGACGGGCAGGCGTTGGGCGATGGTAAGCCGGGGCCGGTTGCGCGGAGATTGCGGGAAATCTATCTGGATGAAAGCATGAAGTCGGGGACTTAATCCCGAATGATCTTGATGCATCCGGTTTCAGGCGAGAAATCCGGTTCAGTCTTGCCGAATAGTGCGAGGAGGCGTTGTGGGGCGGATGCGAATGTAGCGCAAACGGATATCCTTTGTTCGGTTTGAAAAACGTATGGATATGGTTGTTGGCTTATTCGGTCGGATAAGTTTGGTGCCGCAGGATATCGTTGTCGACATTCGGCGACGATTTGTTGTTTTTCAAAATTTTCAGGAAATGTGCCGGTTGCGCGATAGTGGCATTCAAGCACGCGCAACATGCTGGAAATGTCACCAAAACGGTCCCTATCGTTTTGGTCCATTCGTCCTTGAATTGGCCCTCCAGCCACCATTAGGCCTGCGATTATTACGATTAAAACGGCGATAAAACCTGATGCAATTATCCATCTTCTGGTCGTCATATCGGTGCACCCATTAATTTTCATCGGCTGCGACGTCTTTAAGATAATAGACGAATATACCGCCCGTTATTGCGCCAACTGACAAGAATTTCAGGAAGAAACGAAGGGTGGTTTCGCCATTCAGCAAGTAGAAAACCAGGGTTACCAAATCGCCTAGGACGAACAGCGCTGCGATAAATAGTGTCAAGTAAGTTAGGGTTTTTCGGATTGCCGAACGGCGTTTTCCGGCGTCGTTCCCGATGGCGCGGGCTGTCAACCAGCTTAGCCATGAGAATAACGGGATCGAAAATATCAGCGTGGATATAGACCAGCGGATCGTATTGTATTCGATGCTGGTGACGACGGGTTTTGAGCCTGAGACGGACAGCTGGATCAGTGAAAACAACAGGTTGTTAAGGCTGAAGGCCGAAACGCCAAGAGTGACAAATAGTAGGCCATAGAGAAATGCGTCTTTGGCCGAAACGTATGGCCTTGGGCGCGGGACAGGTGGCGTGAAAGCGGTGTCTGCGAAAGCGTCGAGCGCGTCGAGTCGCTCTTTTTCAGACCATCCAGCAGAGGTTAACGCATCACCGATGTCGGTGCGTGATTGTCCTGACGCCAATGCTTCGCGGACGAAATGGGCTAGCTCATCAGATGGGCGCATGGAGAATACCTCGCATTTTGGTTATAGGTTTCTCTAATAACGTAGTTATAACACCCTGTTTATGCAACTTTTTGGTAGAATTTATCGTAACCAGAATATTGCCTTTTCCAGAATCTCGCGGGCCCCGAAACAGTCGATGTTCATCTGCTTTATCAGGTCTTCGAGATTGTTGAACTTCTCTTCGGGGCGTTGATAGGCAACCAGCGCGACCGAGACGGGCGCGTCGTAAAGATCGCCGGAAAAGTCGAAGAGGAAAGTTTCGAGGTTCGGTTTATTGATGCCGAATGTCGGGCGAATGCCCAATGACGCAGCGCCGCGATAAAGACCGTTGTGCGGCCCATCGAGCACATCGAATAATACTGCGTAGACACCGAACTTTGGCAGGTGCAGATCATCCAGTGATATGTTCGCGGTTGGAAACCCGAGTTCGCGGCCGCGCTGGTCGCCTTTTTCCACGATCCCGTCGATGCGGTGCCAGTGACCAAGGATGCGGGCGGCGTCTTCGGGGTGGCCTGAGGACAAGGCCTCGCGAATGGCACTGGAGGAATAATCACCTTTTTCGTCAGAGATTAGCGGAGCGACGGTTACACCGAACCCCAGTTTTGCGCCTAGTTCTTCCAACATCGGGGCGTCGCCTTGACGGCCTTTTCCAAAGCGGAAGTCGGCGCCGATGACGACGTGTTTGACTTGTAGGCCGTTGGAAAGGACGTCACGGGCGAATTCCTCGGCTGTTAATTGAGACAGGTCGGTATTGAACGGCAGCTCATATAGCGCGTCTATTCCCAGTTTGTTGATACGGTGTGCACGGGTAGCGGCGCTCATCAGGCGAAACGCTGGCGCATCGGGTGCGAACAGTTGGCGGGGGTGCGGTTCGAACGTGATTACGCCAAGAGGGGAGTTGCTGGTGGCAGCAATAGCTCGAGCCAGCGCGATGACCGATTGGTGGCCTAAATGGACGCCGTCGAAGTTGCCCATGGCGACGACTGCGCCCTGACTGTCATCGGATATTTCGGTGTATTTCTTGAAAATCTTCATGCCTGTCCAGCAGACCAAGCCTGCGCCCCTAGTCGAACTTGCGGCTTGGCGCCAGAACCAGCGCGTCACCTTTCAAGACAAGGGTATCGCCTACGAAGCATTTGCAATCAAGCGTAACCCGACGTTTGGCGTGGTTGATTTCCAGAACCTTGACAATGGCTTCGACGCAGTCGCCGGGGCGAACAGGGGCCGTGAAGGTCAGGCTTTGTTTCAGATACACGGTGCCGTGACCCGGCAGTTGTTCCCCGATGACTGCGGAAATCAGGCCAGCGGTCAGCATTCCGTGGGCAATGCGGCCTTGGAATATCGTATCACGGGCGTAGTCATCATCCAGATGGACGGGGTTATGGTCTGTTGACAGCTCGGCGAACATTTCGATTTCTTGGTCTCCGATGGTTTTTGAAACCGAGCGCTCCATACCGACTTCGAGGTCTTCGATGCAGATAGTTCCTACGGGTAGATTGTGCTGTGGAGTGTCGAGCATGTCAGGGCCTACGGTCTTGGTATGGATTCGCGTTGTTGCGTTGCACCATTTGTAGGTCAATATAAATGGTGACGCAACATATATTCGCAATAATACGAAAAATTATAATAATATTACGCACAGTTGTTCGCAATTTGCTGTCTTGTGGTAGAATTTGAAACTGTGTTACCCACGGTGTCTGTTAGGAAAAAGGACTTCGATAATGCAGCTCAAAGGTAAGATTGCCATCGTCACAGGTGGTAGTGATGGGATCGGACGGCATATTTGCCTGAAACTGGCCGATGAGGGTTGTAAATTGGCTGTTCTGGGACGAAACCAAGTGCGCTTGGACTCGGTAGTGGCTGAGTCTCTGGCGGGCGGCGCGGTTGAGGCGCGTGCATACAGCGTAGATTTGACAGATTCAGAAGCGCTTGATGCTGCTGCACAAGCAATCTTAAGCGACTTTGGTGGTGTTGATATCCTGATAAACAATGCGGGCGTTTGGCATAAGACTGGCCCGCTGGATAGCATCAGTGCGGATATGTTGCTTACAACCGTGCATACCAATCTTACATCAGTAATGCAGTTCACACGGCACATGCTGCCAGCATTGCGCGACCGCGACGAGGCGGTGGTTCTGAACGTTGTGTCAAAATCCGGCGTCGTGGCGCAGGCTGGTCAATCGGTTTACACGGCCACGAAATACGGCGTGCGGGGGTTTACCGAAGTTCTAAAACAAGACGAATCCGGTAACGGTGTGCGTGTGGCAGGGCTTTATCAAAGTGGAACAAACACGGGTATGTTTGCCAAAGCGGGTGAAGATGTGCCGAACCGTATTTTTACCGAACCTGACGATTTGGCCGATGTGGTCGTCTTTATGTTGTCACGCCCACCGAAAATCTGGCTTCACGACGTTCGCGTTGAGCTGTAGAGGTTTAGCGCAGACGGGTTATTGCGAAAGTTGGCGATAACTTGTGACTGGCGATGAAATTCGCCAGTTCGGCTGCGTTAGGCGTGCCGGAAGTTTCACTGATTTCAGGTGCTGCAAGCCCACTGGTGATGAACAGAGTATCCAGGTCTTCGGCCATTCCGCCGCGCACGTCTGTGTTGATGCCGTCGCCGATGCATAAAATGCGGTCAGAAGAAATTCGGCAACCTGTAATGGCTTCGACGCGGGCATAGGCTAGTTGGTAGATGGGTGAATGGGGTTTTCCGAAATATAGGCTGGTTCCGCCGGCGGCGGTGTAAGTCTCGGCTAGGGCACCTGCGCAGTAAATCCGCTTGTCACCAAACTCCACTATGACGTCAGGATTGGCGCAGAGCAATTTTAGCCCGCGGGTTTTTCCATCTAGAATGGTTAGGCGGTAATCATCTGGCGTTTCGGTCATGTCGTCGAACAAGCCAGTGCAAACGATGCCTTCGGCTTGCTCTAACGGGACGCGTTCAACGTTGATTGGGCCGTTTTCATCTTCGAAGAAACCCAAATCGCGTTCAGGACCGAGGTGGTAAACTTTCCGCCCGACTACGCCTGCGGACATTGCCATCTGCGCGGAGTCGCCTGATGAGGCGATGTCGTCGTAGATTTCGCGGGGAACGCCGATGTGGTCCAATTGCGCGATCACGGCGGCGCGGGGGCGGGGTGAGTTGGTTAGCAACAACACGATTCCGCCTTGGGCTTTGTAGGTGCGCAATGCCTCGATCGCGTCGGGGAAGGGTTCGAGACCGTTGTGCAGGCAACCCCAAAGGTCAACGAACAGAGCGTCGTAACGTTGCGAGACTTTGGCTAGGTCATTGATGATTTTGGACATTCAGACCTTCAAATTCGGTATGATCTGCTTTTTGCGCGACATAACGCCGGGAAGGTGAACCGTGTCGCCGTCGACCGTGCAGCCAAAGGATTTTTCGGCGACGGATTTGACGGTGGCGTTCGGGATCAACAGGGTCGCGGATTCGGTCAGGATGTCGATAACGAATAACAAGACCTGATCTACACCGTCTTCGGCAGCGATTGTGTCCATGCTGGCGATCAGGCTGTTTTTGCGTTCCAGAACAGTCGCGGGGTTGGTGGTTTCCAATACCGAAACACGGAAGTTGGTGCCGTCTACTTCGAATTTTTTGGAGTCCATGCGCAGCAGTTCCGCGTCGGAGAAATGCGCAATGTCAGATTTGGCGGCGAACATTTCAGCGGCGTAGTTAGCGATGTTGATGTTCAGATCATTGGCCAGTCGATTTGCGATTTCGCGGTCGCGCGGGGTTGTCGTCGGGCTGCGAAATTCAAGCGTATCGGACAGGATGCAACTTAGGATCAGGCCTTTGATTGTGTCTGGCATGGTGTCCAAAGCAGGTTCGCGCATGATGCTATACATCACGGTCGCGGTCGCGGCGACAGGGCGCATTGTGACGTTGATCGGAGTTTTCGTTTTGATGCCGCCTACCAGAAGGTGGTGATCGATGATCTGCTTTATGTATGTTTCGTTGATGTTGGCGGGCAGCTCGGCAGGGTTGTTGGTGTCTACGATCACAACTTTATCGTCGTCTTGCAGGTCCAACAGTTCCGGCGTGTCAAAACCCCAGCGACTCAGCACGAAGGCAGCTTCGGTATTTGGTGCACCTTGAACGTAAGCTGTTGCCGGTTTTTCGAGAACCTCGTTGAGATACCAAGCCCAGATCAGGGCAGAGGCAGTTGCGTCGGTGTCGGGGGCTGTATGGCCGAAAATTTTGATCATCATGAGGTTCCATATAACAGGAGTCGATTTGCAGCCCTTAATAGGGGGAATGGATCGGGTTGTCACCTGCACAATGCGCCGATAATCTGTGGGTGGAATAGGAACCCTTTGATATGGCGAGCCCGCGCGAAACCGACCTTTACGGTCCTGTGAAAGCCTATCTGGAGGGGCAGGGCTATGTCGTCAAGGGCGAGGTTGGCGCGGTGGATGTTATGGCCATGCGCGGTGACGAAGACCCTGTTCTGGTCGAATTGAAGCTGGGGTTTTCGTTGGCGTTGATCCATCAGGGCATTGCCCGTCAAACGGTGACTGACGCGGTGTATCTGGCTGTGCCGAAGGTTGCGGGCAAGGCGTTGAAAGATAATCTCGCGTTGTGCAAACGGCTAGGGTTGGGTTTGATGACGGTGCGTTTGCGCGATGGGTTTGTCGAGGTGCTGGCTGATCCGGTCACTTTCAAGCCACGGAAAATCCCGAAACGTAAGGGGCGGTTGTTGCGGGAATTTGCGCGCAGGGTAGGTGATCCAAATGCTGGCGGGGCGACGCGGGTCGGGTTGGTGACCTCGTATAGGCAGGACGCGCTGCGGTGTGCGACGTATCTGGTGGATAAAGGGCCAAGTAAGGGTGCGGCGGTGTCTAAGGAAACTTCGGTTCCGAGCGCGACACGCATAATGGCCGACGATTATTATGGCTGGTTCGAGAGAGTTGAGCGTGGCATTTTCATGCTGACACCCAAAGGAGTCGAGGCATTGCAGGCCTACGGTCAAGTTGTTGCCGACGAGGCGTGAATTTCTGAGTATTCGATAGAAGGTCTAGAAAATCCGCATGCGGAGGTTGACTCCGTTGGTTTGGATGCATAGATCCATTCCGTTAGCACTCGAAGGTGGTGAGTGCTAAATTGAAAAAAACCACCGAAACTGGAATACTCGATAGGAGCATCCACAATGGCATTTACACCTTTGCATGATCGCGTTGTTGTCCGTCGTCTTGAAGAAGACGAGAAAACATCCGGCGGCCTGATCATTCCTGACTCAGCAAAAGAAAAACCATCCGAAGGCGAAGTTGTATCCGTTGGTGCAGGCGCACGTGACGAAGACGGCGCACGCATTGCGATGGACGTTAAAGCTGGCGACAAAGTTCTGTTTGGCAAATGGTCCGGTACAGAAATCAAGCTCGACGGCGAAGAGCTGTTGATCATGAAAGAATCCGACATCCTTGGCATTATTGCTTAAGCGAACCTATTATAAGGAGCATCCATCATGGCTGCAAAAGACGTAAAGTTCAGCACAGACGCCCGCAATCGCATGCTGGCCGGTGTTGATATTCTGGCAAACGCTGTAAAAGTAACGCTTGGCCCTAAAGGTCGTAACGTTGTAATCGATAAATCCTTCGGCGCTCCACGCATCACCAAAGACGGTGTTACCGTGGCCAAAGAGATCGAACTAGACGACAAGTTTGAAAACATGGGCGCGCAGATGGTTAAAGAAGTAGCGCAGCGCACTAATGACACAGCAGGCGACGGCACTACAACTGCGACTGTTCTGGCACAGGCCATCGTTCGCGAGGGCATGAAATCGGTTGCTGCCGGCATGAACCCGATGGATCTGAAACGCGGTATCGACATTGCGGTTTCCAATGTTGTTCAAACCATCAAAGACATGGCGCGTGAAGTTAAAGACAGTGACGAAGTTGCGCAGGTCGGCACAATCGCTGCAAACGGCGAAACTGCAATCGGCGAGCAGATCGCTGGTGCTATGCAGCGCGTTGGCAACGAGGGCGTTATCACCGTTGAAGAAAACAAAGGTCTGGAAACTGAAACAGACGTTGTTGAAGGCATGCAGTTCGACCGTGGTTACCTGTCGCCTTACTTCATCACCAACCCTGACAAAATGATCGCTGACATGGAAGACTGTCTTGTGCTGTTGCACGAGAAGAAACTCTCCTCGCTACAATCAATGGTTCCGCTGCTGGAAACTGTTATCCAGTCCGGCAAACCACTACTTATCATTGCTGAAGATGTTGACGGCGAAGCGCTGGCAACTTTGGTTGTGAACAAACTACGTGGCGGTCTGAAAATTGCGGCTGTTAAAGCACCTGGTTTCGGCGATCGTCGTAAAGCCATGTTGCAGGACATCGCGATCCTGACAGGCGGTCAGGTTATCTCTGAAGATCTGGGCATGAAACTTGAGTCGGTTACTATCGACATGCTGGGTTCAGCCAAGAAAATCTCCATCACTAAAGATGAAACAACAATCATCGACGGCAATGGCGAAAAAGCAGAGATCGAAGCACGTGTTGCACAGATCCGGACACAGATCGAAGAAACTACTTCGGATTACGATCGTGAAAAACTGCAAGAGCGTGTGGCTAAACTGGCCGGCGGTGTTGCTGTTATCCGCGTTGGTGGCGCTACGGAAATCGAAGTTAAAGAGCGTAAAGATCGTGTTGACGATGCACTGAACGCGACCCGCGCCGCGGTTCAAGAAGGTGTTGTTGTTGGCGGTGGTGTTGCCCTGATGCAGGGTGCCAAAGGCCTTGTTGATCTGACTGGCGAAAATGACGACCAGACCGTTGGTATTTCCATCGTTCGTCGCGCGCTTGAAGCGCCACTGCGTCAGATTGCTGACAACGCTGGTGTTGACGGTGCAGTTGTTGCTGGCAAAGTCCGCGAGAGCGATGATGCGAACTTCGGCTTCAACGCGCAGACAGAAGAATATGGCAACATGTTCGACTTCGGTGTTATCGATCCGGCATTGGTTGTGCGTACAGCACTTGAAGATGCGGGTTCGATTGCTGGTCTGTTGATCACAACCGAAGCTATGATCGCTGACAAACCTTCACCTGCTGGTGGCGCTGCTGGCGGAATGCCAGACATGGGCGGCATGGGCGGCATGGGCGGCATGATGTAAGTCACGCCGACTTGTTGAATTAGGAAACGGGGGGCTTCGGCCTCCCGTTTTCGTTTGTACGGGGGTAGGGTTCACGTAAACGGAGGTCACGATGATCCGCAAATTGATTGACTGGAAAATATTCACACTGCTGTTGGGCGTGGGCGTCATTGGAACAGTGGCTGTGATGCCCTATGCACTAGGGATGCAGGCTAACGCATTGGCGGAGGTTCCATTCTCGCTGCCGATGATAATTCTGCTTAGTTTGGCACAGACGACGGTGTTGCTTTCGGTCGCGATCATTGTGGGTTTGGTAGCGTCGAAACGCATCGGGTTGCGGTTGCCGTTGATCACCAAGTTTCTTGCCGGACAGTTAAGCCCCACTGATATCGCGGCTATGATGCGGATTGCTGTGCCTGCCGGATTATTGGCCGGCGCGGCGATAATTTTGGGCGATTGGCTCGGTGGATATTGGGCGGACCAACAGTTTCCGGAAGCGGTAGCACCGATATGGCAAGGGACCATCGCCTCGCTTTACGGCGGTATCGTAGAAGAAATCCTTCTGCGGCTGTTTTTGATGTCAGTAATCGCTTGGCTGTTGGGGTTGGTTTTTAGGGCCGACAATGGCCAACCAGCGCCGTTGGCGTTCTGGTTGGCGATAATTGCTGCCGCAGTCCTGTTTGGCTTGGGGCATTTGCCTGCCACCTCCTTGCTCGTTGATCTTACGCCTTACGTAATTGTCCGCGCGATTGTGCTGAATGGTATCGGCGGGATCGTTTTTGGTTGGCTGTTCTGGAAGCGTGGGCTTGAGACGGCGATGGCCGCGCATTTCTCGACTGATATCCTACTTCAGTTGATTTGGCCGGTAGCGCTATTGATATTCCAAGGATTTTGATGCTTTAAACCTGTTATGCGTTTATTTCTTATCACCCTGCTTGCCCTTGTGGCCTTCGCCGCGAACTCGGTCCTAACGCGCAGTGCTTTGGCTGTCGAATTGATCGGGCCGGGGGCATTCATGGCAATACGATTGGCATCCGGTGCAGTAACACTCGGCGCACTTGTGGCTTTTCGTGGCGGATTAGGTCGGATGCGCGGGCACGGCGGCGTGATTTCGGCGGCGGCCCTACTGTTATACGCCGCCGCATTTTCTTTTGCCTATGTAACGCTTGAGGCCGGAATAGGTGCATTGATCTTGTTCGGTGGTGTGCAGATAACCATGTTTGCAGGCGCGTTATTGGCTGGCGAGCGGCCACACGCCGTGCGCTGGATTGGCGCATTTCTGGGAATGGCGGGCTTGGGTGTGTTGTTCGGACCGGGCGCCGCACGACCGGATTTGGTCGGTGCGATAATGATGGCATTTTCTGCGTTGGGCTGGGGCATTTATACGTTGCGCGGGCGCTCGGTTGCCGCACCATTAGAGGCTACGGCGGTCAACTTTCTGTTTGCTGCGCCGTTCGGAGTATTTCTGTGGGTGTTGTTCCCCGCTGGGGCAGCCGTAAGCACCAGCGGAGTTTTGCTGGCAATCGCGTCCGGATCGCTCGCGTCGGGTGTCGGATATGCGTTGTGGTATTCGGTGTTGCCGAAACTGGAATCAACTTTGGCTGCTATATTCCAACTTAGCGTTCCGATCATCGCTTTGGCTGGCGGTGTACTGTTTCTGGGTGAGGCAGTTACACTGTACTTCGCCATTTCCGCTGGTCTGATTATCGCAGGTGTTCTGGTGGCGGTCAGAAAGTAGGCGCTAGGTTTTCGGTGAAATCCGGTTTACGTGACCCATCTTCCGGCCCAGTTTCACATCGGCCTTCCCGTACAGATGCAATGCTCCGTCGAGATTTGAATATTCCAGAATATCCTCGCCAATCAGGTTGGTCATAACCGCGTCTGAGTGTCGTTGACCATCGCCAAGCTGCCAGCCCGCGACGGCGCGAATGTGCTGCTCGAACTGGTCGATAATACAAGCATTTTGGGTCCAGTGACCAGAGTTGTGCACACGCGGGGCGATTTCGTTAACGATTAGACCATTGGGTGTTACGAACAATTCGACACCCATAACGCCGACATAATCCAGCGCGTTCAGGATCTTCCCCGCCAACAGCACCGCGTCCATATGTTGGCCAACCGCGAGGGTGGCGGGGATGGTTGTGGTGTCCAGAATTCCGTCCTTGTGAACGTTTTCCCCCGGATCAAAGCAGACAACAGCGCCGTCGAGACCTCGGGCGGCAATCACGGAAACCTCGCGATCGAAATTCACGAAACCTTCCAGTACAGCTGGCGCGCCATTCAGTGCGTCGAAAGCATCTGACGCTTGGGTGGCATCGGTTATCCGTGCCTGACCCTTCCCATCATATCCAAAACGGCGGGTTTTCAGGATGGCTGGTGTGCCGATGGTTTCCAATGCAGCAATCAGGTCCTCGAGGCTGTCGATCTGCGCGTAAGGCGCGACCGTGATGCCCTGCCCTGTCAGGAACTCTTTCTCGGATATACGGTCTTGCGATACGGCTAAGGCATTGCGGCCGGGGCGGATCGGGCGGATGGACTCGATAGTGTCCAGCGCCTGGGTCGGGATGTTTTCGAATTCGTAGGTCACAACATCAACCGAATTCGCAAAGGCCTTCAGCGCGTCGATGTCGTCATATCCGGCGGTTGTCACTAGGTGTGCAACGTGTCCAGCAGGCGCGCCAGATGCGGGTTCGTATATGTGCGCTTTCAGGCCCAGCCGCGAGGCCGCCACGGACAGCATGCGGCCAAGCTGGCCACCGCCCAAAATACCAATCGTCGAGCCGGGAGCGAGGTGTTCAGTCATTCTTTGGTTCATCCGCGATAGATTCAGAAAGGGCCTCGCGCCATGCATCCAGCCGTTCTGCCAGCTCGGCGTCATTGTTTGCAAGGATGGCAACGGCCAACAAGCTCGCATTCGCCGCCCCTGCTGCTCCGATAGCCATGGCGCCGACCGGGAAACCTTTGGGCATTTGCACAATAGAATAAAGGGAATCGACGCCCGACAGCGCCTTGGTCTGGATCGGTACGCCCAACACAGGCACGCGGGTTTTTGACGCCATCATTCCGGGCAAATGTGCAGCACCTCCGGCACCTGCGATAATGACCTGCAGTCCACGATCAACCGCAGATTTCCCATAGGCCCACAGTCGGTCAGGGGTGCGATGGGCCGAAACGATCTTGGTTTCATATGCCACGCCGAGTTCATCAAGAATGTCTGCCGCCAGTTTCATTGTAGGCCAGTCGGACTGGCTGCCCATAATGATACCGATTTTAGGTTGGGTCATTTGAAGGCTCCCGCCGTTTCAAGAAGGCCGCACTATAGCCATTGGCGGCGTTGGTGCAAGATGTGTTGGTTACGCAATGATATCGGGGGTTAATTCGTCCTGAATTCGAGCGATTTGGTCTTTTAGTGCGAGTTTTTGTTTTTTAAGGCGGTGTAAGGCCAAGGGTTTTGCTGCCCGACGTTCGCCTAGCGCATGGATTACTTCGTCGAGGTCGCGATGCTCGCGCTGTAATAGGGCAAGGCGGACGCGTAAAATTTCACGGTGATCCATCATCGGCGGAGTTGTCATGGCGCGTGCATCCCTCTGGGTTTGTTGACTTAGTATATCAAGAACGGCCAAGCGCGAAAAGTCCTTCGGGCTTGTTTTTAGACCTTTGAGCGCCCATATTTTTTTACATACTTGTCGTTCTCGAAAAAGGCTTACTACATGTCAAAACTCTCGTTTTCCACGCATCCGTATTTGCTGGGGTTTGAAGCCCTCGAGTCGATGCTGGAGCGAAGCGCCAAAACAAACAGTGACGGATATCCTCCGTATAACATCGAGCAAGCCAGCGATGACGTTTACCGAATATCGCTGGCCGTAGCCGGGTTTTCGTTGACGGATTTATCCGTGATTGTAGAGGGTCCTCAATTGGAAGTGCGTGGAGATCGCGAGCAAAACGCCGCCGAGTTTTTGCACCAAGGTATCGCCGCGCGCCCGTTTCGGCGGACCTTTGTGTTGGCGGATTGCATAGAGGTTACCGGAAGTATTTTGCAAAGCGGACTGCTGCACATCGACTTGTCGCGAAATGCATCGAAACCCATTGTTCAGAAAATTGAAATTTCCGCCAGAACTAGAGAATCGGAAAGATGATTCTTTACAATCTATGCGATTTTAAGGCGAGCTAAACACCCCAATTTGCATATATAACCAATTGACAATATCTATTTAGATAAGTTTGAAGTGCGATTCATTTGATGAATATGTCTACTAAATAGGCAACTTAAAAAATATTGAAGAAATGTGATAATTCATAGCCATTTGTAACAAAATTTCTGAAATGGAAATTTATTTTGGCACATAACACTCGGATGAATTGCCGCGAATTGCTAAATATAAGTTGTTGGTAACTAGTACCGAGGACTGTGAGTGTCTTTTTAGATGCTCTAATCGCTTGCCCCGTGTTGTGGTGCATGTGAACTAGCTGGCGGGCCGCACTATTTACGAGTTCGAATTTGCCGAAAGGCACTAATGGGTTAGTTTGTGGTGGGGTAATAAGCAGTGGTTCGTGTTTCGGAAGGTGTTTCCTTCTGCGCAAGATGCCGAGTTCACACGTATTGCCCGAATGGCGTGCGGTTCTTATAGTTAAGAGGCATGGGTCCACCCTACGGGCCCATGCTTTTTTTTGCTTACGCCTTATTCCTTAACCAACCCCAGTTGTTCCAGTTTCAGGATGACCTGATGGGCGCTGGTGTCGACCTCGACGTTTTCAGTTTCAACGACAAGCTCGGCTTTGATTGGGGCTTCGTAAGGGTCGGAAATGCCCGTGAACTCTTTGATCTTGCCTTCGCGGGCCAGTTTGTACAGGCCTTTGCGGTCTCGACGCTCGCATTCCTCTAAGCTGGTGGAGACGTGAACCTCTACGAACGTGCCGACGCTCTCGATTTCTTCACGCACTGCGCGACGGGTGGCCGTGTAGGGGGCAATGGGGGCGCATATGGCGATACCGCCGTTCTTGGTGATCTCGCTGGCAACAAAACCGATGCGCCGGATATTCAGATCGCGGTGTTCTTTGCTGAAACCCAGTTCCGAGGACAGGTTTTTACGCACGACGTCGCCATCCAGTAGGGTGACAGGGCGGCCGCCCATCTCCATCAGCTTAACCATAAGCGCGTTGGCGATTGTGGATTTACCGGAACCGGACAAGCCAGTGAAGAAAACGGTGAAGCCTTGCTTGAACTTGGCAGGGCGTGTGCGCCGCAGCTCGGCCACCACATTTGGAAACGAGAACCATTCGGGGATTTCCAGGCCTTCCGCAAGACGACGGCGCAGCTCGGTGCCGGAAATGTCTAAAATTGTCAGGTTTTTGTCTATTTCGTCGATCGGTTCGTATTGGGCTTTTTCCTGCACATATACCATGTGCTTGAAATCCACCATTTCGACGCCGATCTCGTCTTCATGCTTTTTGAACAGCTCCTGCGCGTCGTAGGGGCCATAGAAATCGTTCCCGGTCGAGTCCTTACCCGGGCCGGCGTGATCACGACCAACGATAAAATGTGTGCAGCCGTGGTTGGCGCGGATCAGGCCGTGCCAGACCGCCTCGCGCGGGCCGCCCATCCGCATGGCGAGGTTCAACAGGCTAAGAGAGGTCGTTGACGACGGGTATTTATCCAGCACTGCCTCGTAGCAGCGCACGCGGGTAAAGTGGTCGATGTCTCCCGGTTTCGTCAGGCCGACAACCGGATGAATAAGCAGGTTGGCTTGTGCCTCTTTGGCGGCACGGAACGTCAGTTCCTGATGTGCACGATGCAGCGGGTTGCGGGTCTGGAACGCAACAACGCGCCGCCAGCCCATTTTGCGGAAGTATGTCCGCAATTCGTTAGGCGTGTTGCGGCGACCACGATAATCATAATGGACGGGGGCTTGAATGCCGATAACAGGCCCGCCGAGGTAGGTCTTTCCGGCTGTATTATACAGATAGTTAACGGCTGGGTGCTCGATGTCGTTGGTGCCAAACACGGCTTCGGCCTCGTGTGTCAAATCCGGAGTCCACTTGTCGGTAACCGACAGAATGGCGAGAATAACACCTTCAGGATCACGCAACGCGATGTCTTGGCCCGGCTTCACGGCCTCGGCAAAGCTGTAGGACACATCCAGATTAATAGGCATCGGCCAAAGTGTGCCGTCGCTAAGGCGCATAGTGTCGACGACGCTGTTGTAATCGCCTTCGCTCAAGAACCCTTTCAGCGGATTGAAACCACCGTTCAGCAGCAGTTCGAGATCACAGAGCTGACGTGCTGTTAAATCCCAGCTGGGCAGCTCGCCAGCTTCGACTTTCAGCTTCTGCGCACTGTCATAAGAGACGTATAGTTCGGGGATCGGAGTGAGGGGTTGGCTCGGCATTTTTATACTCGAATTTTGAAAAATAAACGGCGTCTGTGATTGGCCCCGTTTATCTTTATAATTCGTCGATTACCAACAATATCGCACTTTTCCTGCCGAAAAGCACGTTATGCTGATGTTTCTTGCTAAACCGGAATAACTACCTGTTATTTTTCAGCAGCGAGGAATCTTTCCGCTTCTAGCGCGGCCATGCAGCCCATACCGGCCGAAGTCACGGCTTGGCGATATTTATAGTCGGTAATATCTCCTGCCGCGAACACACCCGGAATCGAGGTTTCAGTGCTGTCCGGTTTAGTGACAACATAGCCGCCCATATGCGTTTCCATTTGGTCTATAACCAGCTCGGATGCTGGCGCATGCCCGATCGCAATGAACACGCCCTTGCATGGTATATCTGTAATTTCACCGGTTTTAACGTTTTTCACACGCACGCCTTCGACACCAAGCGGCATGTCTGTTCCATAGACTTCTTCCAGTTCATTAAACCACAGCGGTTCAATCTTGGGATTATCTAACAGGCGCTTTTCAAGGATTTTCTCGGAGCGCAGTTCATCACGACGATGGATAAGCGTTACTTTGGACGCGAAGTTGGTAAGAAATAGTGCTTCCTCAACGGCGGTATTGCCACCACCGATCACAACCACGTCCTGCCCGCGATAGAAGAACCCGTCGCATGTGGCACAAGCGGATACGCCAAAGCCTTTGAATTTATCTTCGGTATCCATCCCAAGCCATCTTGCCTGAGCGCCGGTCGCTAAAATCACGGCGTCGGCCGTGTAGGTTGTGCCGGTATCACCGAGCGCGGTGAACGGGCGTTTGGACAAATCAAGCGAAGCGATGTGGTCGGCGATGATGTTGGTTCCGGCAGCACGTGCGTGTTCTTCCATCTGGATCATCAAGTCGGGGCCCTGAACCTCGGTATGGCCGGGCCAGTTTTCGACTTCAGTAGTGATCGTCAGCTGTCCTCCGGGCTGGATGCCTTGAACCAGCGTTGGTTCCAGCATGGCGCGCGAGGCGTAAACGCCCGCAGTATATCCCGCAGGGCCAGAGCCGATAATCAGAACGCGGGTGTGGTGGGTTTCAGACATTCTAGTAACCTTTATATTTGAGTTGATAGATATATAGGACGTGCACCCCCGCCTGTGAAGGAGGTTCAATCTACGAAATAATGCGACAGATTGACGAAATATTATTGCGTCTGGAAGGTGTTGCGCATAATAAGAAGACTTCAAACGAGCAGGAAAAAATATGCCAGGCAGTAAACTCGACCCGATTGACCGGAAAATTCTAGCACAGCTACAGGCCGAAGGCCGAATGACAAACGTAGAGCTGTCAACGCGTGTGGGGATATCCGCGCCGCCTTGTCTACGCCGTGTGCGCTCGTTGGAAGAGGCTGGATATATCAAAGGATATCATGCGGATGTAAATGCGCGCGATTTGGGTTTCGAAGTGCAAGTGTTCGCAATGGTGGGGCTGCATTCTCAAGCCGAAGTGGATTTATCCGAGTTTGAAAACAAAGCACGCGGGTGGCCGTTCGTGCGTGAATGCCACATGCTGAACGGCGAAATCGATTTTATCCTTAAATGCGTTGCGCCTGATCTATCCACGTTCCAGCAATTTCTTACCGAAGAGTTAACATCTGCCGATAATGTAGCCAGCGTTAAGACTTCGTTGGTGATCCGCTGTGCAAAGGATGAACCGGGGGTTCCGTTCAGTGTAATT
The DNA here is from genome assembly GCA_050256375.1 of Paracoccaceae bacterium. Classification (GTDB taxonomy): domain Bacteria; phylum Pseudomonadota; class Alphaproteobacteria; order Rhodobacterales; family Rhodobacteraceae; genus NORP23. Next base: position 44,755 of record JBBWVU010000058.1, read on the forward strand.
GAAGATCGTGCGATTGATCAGACCTAAAGGCGAATGATCGAAATTTGACGACCATAGTCAGGTTCTTTGGCATGCGTTGTGCGACGGTACGAAAAGTATTTCTTAGGACTCGCGTAGGTGCATTCACCTACCCAACTTGCGGTTTTTATCCCGCTATTTCGCAAGCGGTGTAACACGAAAGCGGGTAGGTCGAACTGCATTTTGCCTTCTTTCCCGTTGATGAAGAAGCGCGTGTAGTCAGCGTTTTTGTCAGCGAACGTTTCAAAAAATTCCATGCCGACTTCGTAGTTGGCTTGGCTGATACACGGGCCAACGGTAGCGGCGATGTTTTCGCGAGTGGCGCCAAGGTTGATCATTGCATCGATGGTGCTATCGGTGACGCCGTAGATTGCGCCTTTCCAGCCAGCGTGCGCCGCGGCGATGACTCCTGCGTCAGGGTCCGTGAATAGCACTGGAGCACAGTCTGCAGTCAGAATACCAAGTCCGATCCCTTTGGTTTTTGTTACCATAGCGTCGGCATGCGGGCGGGCGCTGGACCATTGTTTTTTGACCTCAACAACTTTGGTCGAGTGGATCTGGTGCAAGGATACTAATTGCTCACGCTGCACACCAACAGCGGTGGCGGCTAGAGTTCGGTTTTCTTGCACCAATTCCGGTGCGTCATCTGATCCCTGCCCACAGTTTAATCCTGCATAAATCCCGCCCGAAACGCCGCCTTCGCGGGTGAAAAACCCGTGACGTGTTGGGTCCAGTTCGGGACTATTCAGGTGCTTCGACGTCATCTTCGAATCCCGGGACGTGTGGCGCGTCCTTGTGAACGATGGCCATGACCTTGAACAAAGTGCCCATCTCTTCAGGGTGGGTCAGGCGATGGTGGGCTGAACCGATTTCCTCGACGATTTTCTTATCGGCGCCACCAGCCAACGTTTGCGCGCGTTGGTTTATCCCGATGCGCTCAAGGAATGTGCCTTGCGGCGCCAGCCCTTCGGTTCTTGCAGCACCAGCCGCGCGGGCAATTGCCGCGAAGTTCACGTGGGCGGTTACGTCGGCTTCACCATGCGGGTGATCCAATTCATTAACGGAATCGTGGTTTTTCACAGCTTGTAATGTGTCTCCGGCACCATCCCAATCACCATAGTCGACAACCAGCGCCACTCCGCCATGCTTGGCGATGTGGTCACCAAGAACGGCCGCGACGTTTTCTGCAGCATAGGAGACCTCGGCGAACAGATTTTCAGGCAGTCCGGTGAAAAATTCATCAAGATCAGCATTTGGAGACGGACGGCCAAGCGTGAAGGCAAGTTTGCCGTCGATCACGTCAATCATACGTTCACGCCAACCGGCATCGCTTGGGCTGAACTGATGGATTGGCAGCGCGTCAAAGAACTCGTTCGCAACGACAAAAATCGGCAGGTCTGGCAAATCGTCGACGGAATTTACCCAGTTCGGGGTTGTTTCCATTATCAACGTCGCAGCCTGCTTTCGGCGCATGGCGGGGCTGGTTTCCACCAGCCAAACCTCGGCAGCCTCAACAAAGGTTGGCATGGCCTCGGCGGTGCGAAGGATATCTGCCATCAGTGTTCCGCGACCCGGCCCAAGTTCAACCAGTGCGAATTTCTCGGGGCGGCCTTGGTCTACCCAAGCCTGAATCAACCAAAGGGCCAGCATTTCGCCAAACATTTGGGAAACTTCGGGGGCTGTAACGAAATCGCCGTCAGGGCCAAACGGGTCGCGATTTGTGTAATAACCGTGCGTTGGGTCACTAAGGCAAATGTGCATGTATTCGGCAACGCTGATTGGCCCAGTTTCGGAAATACGGGATTTTAGGGTTTTGGTCAGTTCGGTCATGTGCGTCTTCGGCTCCAGATTATCAGGGCTATACCGACGAAAACCATCGGCAGCGAAAGGATTTGGCCCTGTGTCAGGCCAGCGTTGCCGAGGTGAATGACATATCCGAACGGATTCTCCAACGAGACAAATTGCGCGTCTGCTTGACGTAACATTTCCACGAACGTTCGCGCGAGGCCGTATCCAAGGAAAAATACGCCTGTGATTTGGGCGGGAAAGTGTAGTGCGTTGCGACGTGTGATTAACCAGAGGATAACGAGACCGAGGACGATACCCTCCAACCCCGCTTCGTAAAGTTGGCTTGGGTGGCGCGTGCAGACCAACAACCAAGTGTCAGGGCATTCTACGCCGGGGAACTCAACTGCCCAAGGCATTGTTGTCGGGCGGCCCCATAGTTCGGGGCGGATAAAGTTAGCGATGCGGCCAAGAAGCAACCCGATGGGCGCGGCCGCTGCGATGGCGTCGGCAACCGACCACAACGGTAGCTTGTGCCGTTTTGCATACAGGGTGGTAGCAATAATCACACCTGCGAACCCACCGTGAAAGGACATACCGCCTTGCCAGACTTTCAAGATTTCAGCGGGATTGGCGGAGTAGTATTCAGATTGGTAAAACAGCACGAATCCAAGCCGACCCCCCAGCACCACGCCCAGAATTAGCCATGTTAGAAGGTCTTCAGCTTTGTCTGGTGACATCGGAGGCGCGCCCCGCCAAACGGATTCACGTTTCATTAGCCTGACGATCACACGCCAGCCGATCAACAGTCCGCCGATGTAGGCCAGCGCATACCAGCGCAGTGCGATATTAAAGCCAGCTACATCGAAAGCGAAAATCTCGGGATCAATGTTGGGAAAGGGTAAAATTAATAGCATATAGGCCTCCGCTCGCGGGGCAGAGTCCTGTTCCAGGCTGGCAAAGTCAAGGTCGTGCTTGGCAAAACCTTTGTGAAGTCCCATATAACAGTTAACAACCAATGAAGGAGATCGCGATGCAAAGCCGGAACCGTATTTTTGACGACATGTCCCAGTTGATGACCAACGCCATGGGTGTTGCGCAAGGTGCCAAGGATGAGGCGGAAACCGCCCTGAAATCCATGCTGGATCGCTGGCTGGCGGATCGGGATTTCGTTTCGCGCGATGAATTTGATGCCGTCCGCGAGATGGCAGCTAATGCCCGCGAAGAAAATGCTACGTTGTTGGCGCGAATCGAAGCACTGGAAACAAAGCCGAAACCTAAGGCTAAACGCGCAGCAGCCAAGAAGTAGAATTCGTCTAAGTATTGATCAAAACCGCCTTAAACCGTCGATTTCGGTGGTTTAGCTGTGGATAACCGAAATATTCTCCTTTACTAAATTTCGCTTTGGGCACACCATATATCGTATGGGTTGTGGTATTTCTCGCGACCGGTAGTGCAGGTCGCTAGGGGGATGGATATGAATGCAACAGAAATTACGACCGACGATTTCCACCCGATCGATATTGTCGAGCATTTGGCGCATTTCCACGAATGGGACTTTGACCGTGTCGCGGACGACCAGATCGCGATGATTATCGATGGCGCGTGGGCCAACTATACTTTGTCGTTGGCTTGGCACCCTCACGATGAAACGCTTCGGATGATCTGCACCTTTGATATGGATCCACCCGAGGACCGGCTGCCCAGGCTTTATGATGTTTTGAACCGCACAAACGACAAAAACTGGACTGGGGCTTTCAGCCTTTGGCGAGAGCAGTCGATGATGGTTTATCGGTATGGGCTTAATTTGACGGGCGGGGCGACTGCGTCTGCCATGCAAATCGAGGACATTGTTTCCGCCGCCGTCGCGGCGTGCGAACGGTACTATCCGGCGTTCCAACTGGCCTGTTGGGGTGATAGCACCGCCGAAGAGTCGATGAAGGTTGCAATGGAAGACGCATACGGGCGCGCTTGAATTACAGGAGATGCCGATGTCTTTAGAGGCCATTAACGAACGTGGGCTGGTCCTGTTGGGTTGTGGTAAAATGGGAACCGCGATGCTTGAGGGATGGCTTGTGAACGGGGTCAGTCCTACCTCGATCACGATTATTGAACCGTATCCTTCTGCGCGTCTGGTTGAACTAGGCACTGCGGGGTTGCGGTTGAACGTGGGGCTGCCGCCTGCGCCAGCGATCTGTATTCTGGCCGTGAAACCTCAGATGATGGGGGAAGCGTTGGCGCAAATCACGGCTTTGGGAAACGGGCCAACCGTGTTTCTGTCGATTGCCGCGGGTACTCCAATTTCAAAATTCGAGGAAGTTCTGGGTGCGCAAACTCCGATAATTCGCGCCATGCCAAATACGCCAGCTGCTGTTGGGCGGGGGATTACGGCGTTGATCGGAAATGCATCAATTGACGACGTTGCAATGGCGATGGCTGAGGGATTGTTGCAAGCCGTAGGGCAGACGGTTCGGTTGGACGACGAAAATCAGATGGATGCAGTGACGGCGGTTTCCGGATCCGGTCCGGCATACGTTTTTCACCTAATAGAAACTTTGGCAAACGCTGGTGTGGCCGAGGGATTACCCCCTGCTTTAGCAATGCAATTGGCTAAGGCAACAGTTGCTGGCGCTGGAGAACTGGCCGAGCGTGCCACAGATGATCCAACCCAATTACGCGTGAACGTAACCAGTCCGGGTGGCACCACCGCTGCTGCATTGGGCGTGTTGATGGATGAGGGCCGAGGGTTTCCAACGTTGCTACGCGAGGCAGTGAAGGCCGCCGCAGATCGCAGCCGGGAACTTCGAGAGTAAAAATGCTGCACCGCACAATGACCGGGCTTGACTTTTATGCTGCAGTGCACCATATGTATTTTATCGAAACAGAAACACCCGCAGGAGCCTCCCATGATTGATCCAAAATCCTTTCCGTTTGACCTTGATCAGATGACGACTTTTTTCAAAGCCAACGATTTCACCAAAGCGTTCGCGACACCGCAAATGCCAAACCTTGACGCCGACTCTATTCTGGATGCCCAGAAGAAGAATATGGAAGCGCTAGTTGCTGCAAGCAAAGCTGCCGCAGCTGGCTATCAAGATTTGTTCGCTAAGCAAGTTCAAGTGTTCGAAGCAACACTCGCCGAAGCGCAAAAGCAGATTTCCGATTTTGACCCTACGAAAGTTGACGCTATTAGCGTTGCAGCACAAGGCGAAGTCGCCAAGGCTGTGTTCGACAAAGCATTGGGCGACATGACTGCGCTGGCTGAAGGTGCACAAAAGGCCAACGCTGACGCGCTAGCCCTAGTTTCCGCAAGCATTCAGGAAACTACCAACGAGCTTCAAGAAATGGCGAAGAAATTCACCAAATAAGCACGGCGTAATAAACAAATAAAACCGCTTGCCCTTTTGGGGCGGGCGGTTTTTTATTGCGTGATCGGAGGAAGCGATGACTGATCTGGATTTTGATACTTTTTTGAAAACTGACATCCGTGTCGGGCGCGTTGTCCGCGCCGAGCCTTATCCCGAGGCACGTAACCCCTCGATCAAGCTATGGGTCGATTTCGGTACGGAGATAGGCCAGAAGAAAACGTCGGCCCAGATCACTGCCCATTATTCGCCGGGCGAGCTGATCGGTCGCATGGTGGTAGGAGTTGTCAATTTCCCGCCACGCCAAATCGGCAAGTTCATGTCCGAATTTTTAGTGTTGGGCATTCCGGATGCGGATGGCGGGATAGTTCTGTTGGCGCCTGATCACGACGTACCAGTCGGTGGGCGGATGCATTAATTATTCACCAACCGCTTCACGCCAATGAACGCGGCAAAGGCTAACATAGGCTTCATTACCGCCGATTTGCACCTGCTCACCAGCCGTCAACGTATTGCCGTTCTGGTCTTGCCGCACCACCATCGTCGCTTTCTTACCGCAATGGCAAATTGTGCGGATTTCACGCATTTCGTCCGCCAAAGCCAACAATGCAGCCGAGCCGGGGAACAGCTTGCCCAGAAAATCAACCCTTAGGCCGTAGGCCATTACAGGAATTTTTAGATCATCAACCACACGCGCCAACTGCCAGACTTGTTCCTCGCTCAAGAATTGCGCTTCGTCGATCAGAATACACACGAACGGTCCTTCGGAAGTGCGTATTAGCACCATCTCGTACAGATCGCTGTTGGTATCGAACATATCCGCCTCTGCGCTAATACCAATCCGGCTGCCTATCTGTCCGCGTCCGACACGGTTATCAAGTCGCGCTGTCAGCAAATACGTCTCCATCCCGCGTTCGCGATAGTTATGGGCTGCTTGCAGTAAGATCGTGCTTTTGCCTGCGTTCATAGTCGAATAGTTGAAATATAGTTTAGCCATTGGTTACCTTAGCATAGCGGTCGGTATTAGGTGTTGCTGCCGACAAGATAATCCGATTAATACAATATGAAGGCCCCTTAGCTCAACTGGATAGAGCAGCTGACTTCTAATCAGCAGGTTGCAGGTTCGAGTCCTGCAGGGGTCACCATCATTCTCTAGTAGTTTCAATGGATTATCTCTCTTTCTTAATACCTTCATAAGTATAGTAGGTACATAATGTGCCTATAGTGTGCCTTCACTTTTGAAGCAATAATGCGGCACGTTCAACCACCGATCCATTCTCAAGGTGGGTATACTTCTCAGACATTGATGTATTTGTATGACCCAGAAGCTTTGCGATCTCATGCAAAGTCATCCCTTTGTTGACCAAACGAGTCGCAAAAGTATCACGCAAAGAGTGGATAGTAGCAGCACCGCGCTGTGTTTGTAGATATGTCGTTACTCGCGGGACATTTCCATTAATCTCCCATTTCTGGGAAGAAGGAGATGTTCATGACCAAGGACCAACGCGAGATACAGCGCAAATTTAGGATACTGCGGCACGCTGAAGAGACTGGGCATGTAGCCAAGACCTGCA
>JBBWVU010000059.1:0-36734 GCA_050256375.1 Paracoccaceae bacterium
GTCTATAACTGCGCGCCGATTGAACAGCGGATTTGAGGCGCCCGCCTCACCATCGTTGGTTATCGTGAATAGTATCCGTGTCACTCAGACTTGAGTGCATCAACGAATAACTGTGCGATGGGTTGGGCCATCGTCGATGCGGATGCGATGAGTTTGATCGGCCATACCAGATTGGATTTAAGTGGCCGCAATATCAGAGCAGCATCAGAAAACAGCGCGCCTGACATGGGGTCTATCACAGCCCGTCCGATACCGCTGATCACATATTCCGCGAGGGCGGTTTGGGTTCTTGCTTCAGCCCGCACAGTGAACCGAGTACGCGATACAGCAAGTTCCAGTTCAAGCAATCTGCGGAACGGACTGTCCGGTGGAAGCATCACCAGCTCCGTTTCCGCGAGCTGGCTCAGCGAGACTTCGGTTTCCGCTATAAGCGGATCATCTGGCGAAAGCGCCGCTACGGGCCTGATTTCGCGGATCAATGTGCTGACAAACTCTGGATCCCGAGGGCTCGAACAAATCACCGCGCAATCAGCATTACCCGATCGCAATTGTGCGAGGCATTCCCGCTCTCCCATGACGTCGACGTCGATCCGCAGTTTCGAATGACGGGCCATCAGATTGGCTGCGGAGCGCGCGACAAGTGTGTCGGAAACGGCGGGCAGGGCAACCACGTTCAGCACACCGGAAGTTCCGGTTGCGATCATGGTTGCTGCTTCCACGACCCGATCAATCCCGTAATAATGACTTCTGATTGCGGTGCTTAGACCGTGCGCCGCAGCCGTCGGCTCGAACCTGCGTCCCGACCGGTCAAACAACTTAATTCCCATTTCGGTTTCAAGTTCGGCCACGACACGGCTGATTGCCGGTTGCGAGATATGCAGCGCGTCCGCAGCCTTACGTGTCGATTTGTGGCGGTAAGCCATCTGGAAAAGTTCGATCTGTCGGGCCGTGATGCGCATGTCGATTGATAACATATATGTATCATTAGATACAATAAGATGATTTTTATATTATATTTAATAGTGATATGTGTGATTTCGAAACCTTGTGTTAGGACATCACATTGACCACCGACGTCTACTTGCTACTTCTTGCCATTGTTGCCGGTGCCACACTTCAGGTTGGCGTTGGAGTGGGTTTCAGCATTGTTGTAGCGCCGTTAATGATGGTTTTGCTTGGCACCGCAACCGCTGTGCCCGTTCTGTTGATGCTGAACACGCTAGTTTCCGCCGCAGCCATTGATACGAAAGTTTTTTCGAAGGGGCGTACGCTAATCAGAAATGCGATATTTGGATGTGCCGCCGGAATTTTTTTGGGTCTGTTGATCTATCCGTATCTGTCAGAGCGGGTTGTTTTGTCTTTGACTGCGGTCCTGCTGCTTATCGGAGTAGTCTCAACTTTGGTGCCGATGAAATCCAACATTAGCCTGTCTGGGTACAAGGCCGTAAGCGGTTTGTCTGGGCTAGCGACCGTTTGGGCAGCGACCCCGGGGCCACTTATGATGTTTGGGTTGTTGGCGATTGGGCGACCTGCGCAGGAGGCGCGCAGACTGGTTCAACCAGTGGCGCTCATAGCTTATGGCTTGGCCTTTACCATGCATGGGTTAACTGACTGGCAGGCTTTCGCCAGCGCGGCCAATTTGCCGCAATTCGCGCTGGCGGCAATTGCGGGCAGTGTTTTAGGGCGTCTGATTGGTCCGAAACTGCCACAGAACACAATCACCAATACTATTCGCGTGATCTCGATTGTAGCCTGCGTAGTGCTATTTCGCCGCGCATATTTGATGGGATAAGAAAGATGAAGAACGCCATATCGATCAAAGACCGACTTGAACGCTTCCCCCGCACGCGCCTGATGAACGCGGAAACGCCGGTGGAACGGCTGGATCGGATGTCCGACCTGTTGGGCATCGATCTGTGGCTCAAACGCGACGACCTGACCGGACTTGGGATGGGAGGTAATAAGACCCGGCAGCTGGAATTCTATTTTGGCGAAGCGTTGGCGCAGGGTGCCGATACGGTTTTGATCACCGGCGCGGTGCAGTCGAACTTTGTTCGCTCTGCTGCTGCAGCTGCGGCACGACTTGGCTTACAATCCGTCTTGCAACTGGAGGAACGTGTGCCGGACATGGGCGAGATATATCACAGTTCCGGCAATGTGCTTCTTGCCAAAGTCCTAGGTGCTGAGCATATGAGCTATGCGCTGGGCGAGGATGAGGCCGGCGCAGACGATGCGTTACACCGACGTGCAGACGAGTTGCGAGCCGAAGGTCGCACGCCTTATGTTATTCATTTAGGCATTGGTCATCCCCCACTTGGTGCGTTGGGATATGTCGCCGGAGCAGAGGAACTGAACCGGCAGATCAGTGATTTCGACGTTGCAGTGGTGCCATCGGGCAGTGGGGCGACCCATGCTGGTTTACTGACCGGACTGCGGCTGGCTGGCCAAACCGCACATGTCTATGGAATCTGTGTAAGACGCGATCGCGATCAGCAGAACGCGCGGCTGAAGACGGTGCTGATAAAGCTTGCGGAAATGATGGACTTTGACCCTGCGCTGACCATGAACGACATCCTGATATGGGACGGGGCGCTAGCGCCGGGTTACGGTATACTTGGTGACACAACCCGCGAGGCGCTTACCTTGATGGCGCGCACCGAAGGCGTGTTTCTTGACCCTGTGTATTCCGCCAAGACCTTCGCTGGACTTCTAGGGCTGCTGAATGAGGGGCGGATACAGCGTGGCCAAAAAGTCGTCATGCTACATACGGGCGGGCAACCAGCACTCTTTGGCTACCAAGAAGAGCTTGAATGACCTGAAGGAGTTTGGCGTAAACCCGGTTCCGGATTTTGGCGTTTTCTAGCTGGCATGAAATATCGTCATTTGTTGAAAAGCTGCTTGAACAGGTGTTGCCGTAGAGCTTAGGTTGCCGCTCGCAAACTAACTGTAGAGAATCCGAGATGTCACAACTATTCACGCCGTTCAAGAGCAAAGACGTAACTTTTCGAAATCGTATTGGGATGTCGCCTATGTGCCAATATTCGGCAACCGACGGGGTGATGAATGACTGGCATCGAGTACATCTCGGCTCTCGTGCGGCGGGTGGTGCTGGATTTATAATGACCGAGGCGACAGCGGTTTGCGCAGGCGGCCGAATTACGCCTGGATGTGTCGGATTGTGGAACGACGAGCAGGCCGAAGCGGCCGCGTCAATCAACCGGTTTATCAGCGATCAAGGTGCCATACCAGGTATACAAATTGGCCATTCAGGGCGTAAAGGCTCGGCTGCTGCGCCTTGGGATGGCGGGACGCATCTGAAAAATGACGAAGGTGGCTGGCCAGTTATCGGACCTAAAGATGTCGCCTTTGATAGCGATAGTACGCGGCTTTGGAAAGCACCTGACCAAATGTCAGTGGCAGATATCGTCGAGATGCAAGGGTTGTTTGTAGCGGCTGCCAAACGCGCTTTGGCGGCAGGCTATAAGCTGTTGGAAGTCCACGGGGCGCACGGATATTTGTTGCACAGCTTTTTCACACCCCTGGTTAATACGCGGGATGACGAGTATGGCGGCGATTTGCGTGGGCGTGCGCGCATGATGTTGGAAACTATCGAGGCGGTGCGGGCTGTTTGGCCAGAAAACCTGCCCTTGGCGGTGCGTCTGTCTGTGGCGGACTGGATTGAGGGCGGCTTGACCATTGAGGATAACATCCAGATGGCTAAGTGGCTGAAAGAACGCGGCGTAGATATTGTCGATTGTTCGGGCGGTGGCGCGAACCCATCTGCACGCGCTTCGATTGGATCGCGCACTGCGGATCAAGTTGGGTTGGCGGGGCAATTGCGCGCTGAAGCAGGGATCGCAACAATGGCTGTTGGAGTAATTACCGAGGCTAAACAGGCCGAAGAAATCATCGCATCAGGCATGGCGGATATCGTTTTGCTTGGTCGAGGAATGATGCGGGATCCGTATTGGGCGATGCATGCCGCGCTTGAATTGGGCGTGGATGTGAAGGCGCATTTACCAGTGCAATATGGATTCTATATAGGGTAATCACGTTCCATTACGGATCTCCAACCAAGAAGGTTAAGTCACGCAAAAATGTTGTCTGCGTGCGCGTCTCGAATGCAATGTCAGATCCAAAACATGACATAAGTACATGAATATCGTATGACGGATGGAAAAAGGGGGTGCTGATTATGGAAAAGGGCATCATCGCAGAAGGTCCTAACAGCGAAGAAATAGACTACTGGAATGGTCAAGCAGGTCAAAACTGGATTAACGAAAACCGTTTGACCAACTTCATGTACCAACCCTTCGGGGATCATGCCGTTGCGCGTGCGGGGCCAACTGCAGGCGAGCATATACTCGGATGCGGATGTGGAACACAACCTTGAAATTGGCGAAGTTGGTAGCGCCAGATGGAGCGATAACTGCGCTGGACGTGTCATCAGTAATGTTAGAGGTGGCGCGAAAAAAGACTGAAGCGGCAACGGTTCCGGTCAACTTTCTGAACGCCGACGCGGAAACCTGTGCGCTGGATACAGAGACGTATGATGTGATGTTCTCGCAATTCGGGGTTATGTTCTTCGCCAATCCTAACGCAGCTTTTGCCAATTTCCATCAGGCTCTAAAACCGGGTGGACGTATCGCATTTGTTTGCTGGCGCGGACCCGAACGTAACCCGTTCTTGATGGTGCCCTTTAATGCTGTACGGCATTTCATGCCAGAATTGGCGTCGCCAAATCCCGATGCATTGGCCAGCCCGCTCTCGTTTGAATCCAAGGAAAAGGTCGGACGAATGCTTGACGCAGCCGGATTCGTGGGCGTGCTCTTTGAACCTTTTGAAATAGGTGCCAGCATGGGGGAGGGCAGCCTAGAGGAGTGCACACGTTTTGTTATTGCATTTGCAGGGGGGACCGTTGGCGCTGTAATACGCGGAGCTGGCGAAAATAACACTGCTGCAATTGTAACTGCACTTGAAGCTGGCCTTGCTCCTTATCACACCGGTAACAGCATTAAACTTGGTGCATCAGCTTGGATTGTAAGCGCGCGTCGACCTTGATCCATTCTCGAGGAAAGCTGGCCAGCCAAGAAGGCTCAGCCAATCCTGGGTCGCCCTTCGACTGCTGTGACAACGCCTGTTCTGCAACTTAATGAAAATCCCGGCTTGAAAACAGAACCTTCGCCTGCTCTCTTGGGTGTCGAGCGCGGATAATGCGGGGCTGGCGTGGGGCTGTATCGGTTTCCGGTGTGGTCTCCCCGACGATTTCGTAATCCGGATGCCCGAGCAAAGATAGGCGGGAAGACAGATCTTCGATTTTCTGGGCGATCAAATGGGTCACGATCCCTTCGTGTTGCAAATACCCTGTAACCCGCAGCAGGCGGCCGGCAATCACCGCGCGGCGGAAGGCTTTGTAGATTTTGCGCCAGACAATTACGTTGCAGACGCCGGTTTCATCTTCAAGTGTTATGAAAATTACCCCTGACGCCGTGCTGGGGCGTTGACGGGTGATAACAAGACCGCTGACCACAATTCGGCCAAGCGGGGCGGTTAACAACTCGCCGTTCGGTGTCAGGCCGGGTATCGAAGGGCGGAGCAACTCCATAGGGTGGGCGCGCAGACTTAGCCGCATAGAGACGTAATCCTCAACCACTTCCTCGCCCAGATTCATCGAGGGAAGTGTGACGTCAGGTTCCACAATCCCCTCGCCCTCGATTGGATCGTTGAACAAGGGCAACGGAGCCTGTGTTTTGATCGCCTTCACCTGCCAGAGCGCGGCGCGACGGGTCAGGCCCATGCTGGCAAAGGCGTCCGCCTCGGCCAATCGTTCCAGCGGTTTGGGCGCGATGTTGGCTCGCAGCCATACGCTGTTTGGATCGGGGTAGCCGTTGCCACGGGCGGCGGATATCCACCCGGCGTCTTCCTCTCGGAAACCCTTAATCTGGCGAAACCCAAGTCGCAGCGCGAGGCTACCGTCAGAACGGCGTTCCAATGTGTTGTCCCACGCGCTGGCATTTACACATATGGGACGCACCTCGATCCCGTGTTCGCGGGCGTCGCGTACGATCTGGGCGGGGGCGTAAAACCCCATTGGTTGGGAGTTGAGCAGCCCACAGGCAAACACTGCCGGATGGTGGCATTTCAACCAAGCCGAGGCATAAACCAGCAGCGCGAAACTGGCGGCGTGGCTTTCGGGGAAACCGTATTCGCCGAAGCCTTCGATCTGGCTGAAACACCTTTCGGCAAACTCGGGCTCGTAACCCTTCGCCAGCATACCTCCGATAAACTTGTCCCTGAACGTACTGATTGTCCCCATACGCCGGAACGTGGCGAGCGAGCGGCGAAGGCGGTCTGCGTCCTCGGCTGAAAAATCTGCTGCAACAATCGCGATTTGCATGGCTTGTTCCTGAAACAGTGGTACGCCGTGGGTTTTGCCCAACACTTCGCGCAGCTCTTCAGAGGGAAATTCGACCTTTTCGCGGCCTTGGCGACGGCGGATATAGGGGTGGACCATGTCGCCTTGGATGGGACCGGGACGGATGATGGCAACTTCGATCACAAGGTCGTAAAACTCGCGCGGCTTCATGCGGGGAAGGAAGTTCAACTGCGCGCGGCTTTCGACTTGAAATACGCCGATTGCATCCGCTTGGCAGAGCATTTCATAGGTTTTTGGTTCCTCCTTCGGCATGTTTTCCAGCGTGTATTGCGGGCCGTTGTGCTGAGCGATCAGATCAAAGCATTTACGGATGCAGGTCAGCATCCCGAGGCTAAGAACATCGACCTTAAGGATACCGAGCGTGTCGATGTCGTCCTTGTCCCACTCGATAACCGTGCGGTCCGCCATGGCGGCGTTTTCGATAGGGCAAAGCTCATCGAGGCGCCCTTTGGTGATAACAAACCCGCCAACATGTTGCGAAAGATGGCGCGGGAAGCCGACAATCTGGTGAATAAGACGGATGGTTTGAATCAAACGTTTATCGTCGGGGTTCAGGCCAAGCTCGCGAATTTGTTCCGGTGCGATTGGCTTATTCGACCAACCCCATATTTGCCCCGAAAGGGCGGCGACGATGTCTTGGCTTAGACCCATAGCCTTGCCAACCTCGCGAATGGCTGCGCGGCTGCGGAAATGGATGACGGTGGCGCAAATTCCGGCGCGGTGGCGGCCGTATTTCTCGTAGATATGCTGGATCACCTCTTCGCGACGCTCGTGCTCAAAATCCACGTCTATGTCCGGCGGCTCTCCTCGGGCTTCGGAAATAAACCGCTCGAACACCATCGAGATAGTCTCCGGTCCCACCTCGGTAATGCCAAGCACATAGCAAATCACCGAATTAGCTGCCGACCCGCGCCCCTGACACAAGATACCTTGAGATCGAGCAAAGGCGACGATGTCATAGACGGTCAGGAAATAGGCCGCAAAACCCAGCTTATCGATCAGGGTTAACTCCTTGTCGACCTTTGCACGGGTTTTATCGTCCACACCGTTTGGAAAGCGATACTGCAACCCTGCTTCGGTCAGGCTAACGAGGCGGGCTTGCGGGGGGAGGTCACCACTGACCTCGTCGGGGTATTCATACGAGAGTTCGGACAGGCAAAACGTACATCGCCCTGCGATTTCGACCGAGCGCCGGATAGCAGCGGGATGTGCGCGAAACATTCGCATCATATCGGGGGCGGATTTAAGGCGACGTTCGGCGTTCGGCAAAGCGTGGCTGCCGATCTGGTCAATCGTGATCCCGCGCCGCATACAGGTCAGAATATCCGCCAATTGGCGACGACTGCCGTGGTGCATCAGCACATCGCCAACAGCAACCATCGGCACGGCAGCACGGTGTGCCAGCGTTGCTATCGCATCAATACGGGATTTATCGCGTCCGTCATATCGTGGTGCCGCCCCCAGAAAGGTGTTGCCGGAAAAGCGGCGGGCAATCGTTTGAATTTGCCGCAACGTTGCATCCTCGCCGCACTTTAGCGGATCATTCTGCGGCAGCGCGATCAGGATCAGCCCCTTGCCCCATTCCAGCAGGTCAGCCTGCAACAAATGGCATTCGCCCTTTTCGGCGCGGCGTTTACCAATGGTTAACAATCGGCTTAGGCGGCTGTAGGCAGCGCGGTCTGTGGGCAGGGCCAGCCACTCGACAATACTGTTTTGCAGCACCAATCGCGCACCGACAATCAGGCGCGGCAGGTTTGTATATACGGGGCGCGCAATCGGAGCGCCGACCCCGCGATCTTGGCGGCTGGACGGGTCTATTCGCGTTTGCAAGCGTATCTTGATCGCCTCGTCCGCCTCACATTTCAGTTCTTTCAATGCCGCGTAGGCCCGCACAACCCCCGCCAGAGTATTGCGGTCGGTGATCGCGATGGCTTCTAAGCCAAAGGCAGCGGCGCGGGTTACCAGTTCTTCGGGGTGGGAGGCGCCCTTTAGGAAGGTGAAGTTGCTGGTCGTGCAAAGCTCGGCGTATTTCATGCGAATTCACCGTGCACAAACCACGCGGGGTTTTGCGGGGTGAAGAACAGCCATAATCGCCGCCCCTCGCGGGTATAAATGCGCCAGTAATCCCGCAAACCGCTGCGCCAGTCGGGGTTGTCCAGCCACCATTCCGGCGCGATACGTTCGGGGCCGACGGTTTGCTCTGTGCGAAACGACATGCGGCGCCATTGGAAACGTGTGGGGGGGTGCGGGCTGTAACCTGCGATGGGTTCAGGGGGAAATATCACCAAAGGCCGAGGGGGTGAGGCATACCAACCACCCGTGGCCGGTTCGGAATAGGCCGCATACGCAACCGTGAAGCTCTTTTCGGGGATATTACTGTCGGAAGGCAGGTGCCGTGTGATATTTTCCAGACCAACCCGCGTGCCAAGGCGGGTGATCAGGTCTGCCATGCTGTCCCCCTCAACAGCGCCGTGGTGGGTGGTTTGGCGAAACGGCAGGTGCTCGACCTCGGTCGCTTCCAGTCGGATTTGGTCAATGCCATACCCCGCATCCAGCGCCTCGATCCCGCGTTCGAACAGCCGTGCAATCCGTGCCGCATCCCGCATGGGGCGGGCGAGACGTACTTCGATATGCACGTTGGCCTGATCTACGCGCCGCGCCGTAAAACAAAGGCGCCTTGCACCCTTTTGCTGGTCGCTCAGCGTTTCACAAACCCGTACCAGTAAACGTTCCAGCCCCGCGGTTACATCGCGGCTCAGGCCAATGGGTTCGGGTAATGTCATGCGTACAGCAAAACTTGGCGGTGGTTTTCGCGGCGAGACCGGCTCGGGCTGCTCCCCCAATGCCTGATCCAGCCGTAGCAACAAGTCTGCACCGAAACGATGCGCCAATGTTGTGCGGGGCAACACGGCAAGTTCGGCGATTGTGCGAACCCCAAGGCGCTGTACAGCGTTGCACATATCATCCCCGATGCGCAAAGCCGCGACTTCCAAATGACCTATATGGGGCAATATAGGGCCGTCAGGAATGCGACCCCCGCCAAACCGCGCCAAAGCCCACGCCGCCCCGCGTGTGCTGGCCAATCCGGTTTTATGGCTAAGGCTGGCCCGATCAAGGCGAGCGTGCAGATCGTCCAGCATCCCACCCTCACCGCCGAACAAATGCGTGGAACCCGTCACATCCAGCATCAGGCCATCATCATCCAGTCCAACCCAAGGGCAATACTTTCCAGCCCAGCGTGCCAGCGTTTGAAGAAACTGGCCGTCTGCCTGCGGATTGGCCAAAGATGTCTGCAAATCAGGGCATAGCATCCGCGCATCACTGAACCCCATGCCTTTGCGCAGGCCTTGTCTCTCGGCCTCGGCGTTCAGGCAATAGATCCGCTGCGTGTTGGCGTGAATATGGGTCAGGGCGAAGGGTGCGTCTATGGGGCGGGCGCGTAGAAATCGCTCACTCGATAACCTTGGAAACCACAATGACACGACGCGCTTGTTCATCCCAACGAACGATCCAACCCCCTAATGTTCCTGATTTGTTCTTGATAAGCTGCCAGCGATGCAGAGTCGAGTCTTTGGCATCAAAATGCGGTGAACAGCGCCAGCGTGTTTCGGCGGCATTGCTGCCCATGCCTTCTGGAATAAGGAATACCCCGAGGGTCTTTCCACCCTCTGCCGCAAGCTGCAAGCGGCGCCCAGCGGTTAGATCAATCGGCTTGGAAAGCTGGGCTACAACAACCTTTACTGCATCGGAGCGCAGTGCCTCCTCGGCCATCCACAGCACGTCGGTCTGTGTCTTGCCGGATGCGTAAACAAACTTGTAGGGTTCACAAAACTGCGTGACCCCCTCTGGATGTAGATGTTCTTGCTGATGTGTTGGTGAAATCCAGAGTGCCTGACCGCCCGACACGCCGCAACTAATGCTCGCTAAAACAGATGCACCTGATCCGCAA
Source organism: Paracoccaceae bacterium (assembly GCA_050256375.1). Taxonomy (GTDB): domain Bacteria; phylum Pseudomonadota; class Alphaproteobacteria; order Rhodobacterales; family Rhodobacteraceae; genus NORP23. The sequence continues at coordinate 10,386 of JBBWVU010000059.1, forward strand.
ACCTCGTGGGCCCGCGCCGAGCGAAGCGGAAAGTTGGCGTGCAACGTTTTAGTCGATGGAGCTAAATCAGTCATCCGCCAAGTATACCGTCGAGAACCATGCCCAAGTAAACCCCGAGTTTACATCATCGCGACACACGGGCGAATACTTTCTATACTCCATGCAGGCACACACGCCACGCATCTGGGGAAAATCATGAAACACGCTTCGCTTCCTACGGATGATCAGCCATATCGATGGTTGATACTGGCGGTATCAGCGGTGATCCTTGCGGTGACCATGGGACAGCTTGTAAACGGGCTGTCGGCCTATGTTGTCCCGCTTGAAGTGGCCGAAGGGTGGAGCCGCGCCGACATTTCGCTGATAAATACGTCTGGACTAATTGGTCTTGCACTCGGCTCGTTGGTGATGGGGTTTGCTGCTGACAGATACGGTATCCGTCGGATTGTCTTAATCGGAGTATCCTGCACCGGAATTTCCGTCCTAATAGCCTCTCGTGCGACTGAACTTTGGCAGCTATATGCGCTTTTATTCATCGCTGGCGCCTTCGGGGGCGGGGCTTTATCTGCGCCGCTTATGACGCTGGTGGGCAACTGGTTCGTTCGTGGCGCCGGATTGGCAATCGGTATCGCCGCTGCAGGGCAGGCTTTGGGGCAGGGCGGAGTCCCGTTCACCGGCACCCTTCTGATAGACGCGCTGGGCTGGCGCGACGCGATGGCGGCTCAAGGGATTATCACCTTGGCGGTGCTGCTGCCGCTGACCTTGTTTCTGCGCGATGCACCGCTGCCAGATACGCAAGCTGTGTTGTCCGACGAAACACCTTCTGGTTTGCCCAACAACCTGATTACGGCGTGGATTGCGATAGCGGTAGTTTTCTGCTGTATCTGTATGGCTGTGCCGCTGATGCACCTTGTGCCCCTTATTCAGGGGCAGGGTTTTGCAGCACCCGACGCGGGCGGCGTTCTATTTACGTTGCTGATGGTCGCAATTCTGGGCCGTATCGCATTCGGAAAACTCGCCGACATGATCGGTGCTATTCCTGCGTATCTGCTGGCGTCCGGTTGGCAGACGCTGCTGGTTTTCGGCTTCACCTTTATCGAGAATATCGACAACTTCTACCTTTATGCCATCGTCTATGGGTTCGGTTATGCCGGCGTAATGACGACGATATTCGTAACCGTTCGCGTCCATATAGCCCCGGCTAGACGAGCGTCTTCCATGGGGATCATATTAGCATTCGCATATCTAGGTCACGGGCTCGGCGGTTGGCAGGGCGGGTCCTTTTTCGATCTTACGGGGGATTACAACTGGACTTATGCCAATGCAGCCCTTGCCGGAATCGTAAACCTTATGATCGTCAGCGCACTGTGGTTCAAGATCAGGCGCAAGCGCTATCCAGCCTTCGCCGTATCGGGATAATCACGCGTAAATACCAGACGATCGCCTTCAGATAAGTCTTTGCGGAAACCATATCCGTCAAGGTCGAAACCTTTGATGTCCTCGACATCTGTAACACGATTTTGAATCGCGAACCGCGCCATCGCACCGCGCGCCCGTTTGGCAAAGAAGCTGACAATTTTGCATGTGCCTTCGCGCACTTCCATAAATACCGGTGTGATAATGCGCAGTTTAAGAGCGTTTGGATCAACTGCGGTAAAATACTCGACAGAAGCACAGTTCAACAGGTTAACCGAACCCGTCGTCTCGCCCAGTTCGTTCAGTTTAACCGACAGACGATCGCCCCAATATTGATACAGCGACTTTCCCCGCCGCGTCGCTAGCCGACTGCCCATTTCAAGACGGTAAGGCTGGATTTGATCCATTGGACGCAACAGGCCGTACAGGCCGGACAATATCCGCAGATGGTTCTGGGCAAAGGTCATCGCGTCCGTATCAAAGCTTTTAGCCTCAAGCCCCATGTATGTATCGCCAGCAAATGCCAATGCCGCCGGTTTTATCAAGTAATCCGCCGGCTGTTCTTCGAATGCTTTGAAACGGGCTTGGTTCAGTTTCGCCAGCGGTTCGCTGATATGCATAAGTTTGCGTAAATCCGTGACACTCAGACGTCGTGCGGTCCGGCTTAGGCTGTAAGCGTCGGACTGAAGCTCTGGCAAGGTAGCGGGGATCGCCAGTCGCGAGCGCTCGAAATCCAGTTTTTTAGCGGGAGAGATAACTGTCAGCATATCGGGCCTTTATTTTCGGAGATCGAGAGTTACCGCGATACGTCCGCGTATGCCAGTATTTATGTTGACGCGAGCATGCACCGGTCAGCGGTAGCCACTGGAAGCATTCCGCATTAGACTCCAATCGGCCTATGACCTAAGAGTTGGACACATTAAACTGGTACCCTGCTTGCTTAACTATAACTTCCATTCGAGGCCGCCATGAAAATCAAAACCATCGCCATGCTTGGCACCGGAATCATGGGTGCGCCGATGGTTCGGAACTTGGCCGCTGCCGGTTTCACCATGCGTGTCTGGAACCGGACAATCGAAAAAGCCGAGGCCTTGGCCGATGTCGCCACCGTTTGTCCTACGGCCAGCGACGCGATCACTGGGGCGGACTCCGTTATTACGATGCTCGAAAACGGCGATGTAGTGACCGAAGTGCTGTTCGGCGCATTGTCTGATGCTGCGGAGGGGACGTTGTTCATCGATATGTCCTCTATCCAGCCGCATATCGCGCGGGATCATGCGGTTGCCATGTCGGGTAAGGGCATGCGCTATCTTGATGCACCCGTTTCCGGCGGTGAAAAAGGCGCAACTGAAGCGACTTTGGCGATCATGGTGGGCGGCGATCTGACAGAATTCAATAACGCCCAGCAAATTTTCGCAGCGATGGGTCGTTCCACGCATGTGGGCATCCACGGTGCGGGGCAGGTGGCTAAGCTCGCTAACCAAGTAATCGTCGGCATCACCATCGGTGCCGTGGCCGAGGCATTACTTCTGGCCCAAGAAGGAGGCTGCGACCCCGCCGCCGTACGCGAGGCGTTGATGGGTGGCTTTGCAACCTCGAAAATCCTCGACCTTCACGGGCAACGGATGCTGGACCGCAACTGGGTACCCGGTGGGACTGCAGCGATTCACCTTAAAGACATGGATAACGCGCTTGAGGCGGCGGAAAGCTGCGGCCTTAACCTTCGGTTAACCCAACGGGCGCGTGCGGCCTTTGCAGACCTTGCTTCGAATCCTGATTTGGCGGGTAACGACCATTCGGCCTATCTGCGCTGGCTGGAAATCCAAAACCCGTCGAAACGGTTGGGTGAGGGTAAGGATATTACGCCTTAACTATTTGTTAACAATGTCATCCTCAAGGAACCATCGCACGGTATCTGCGAACGATACGTCGGCCTTAAACCCCATCTCCAGTGCCTTTTTAGGCACGAATTCAGCCCGCCATCCACCAACCACGGCCTCAACGGTGGGATCGGGGTTCCACGTAATTCGCGCTTCGGCTTCGGGTCCTGCAATGGCAGTCATGGCGGCGATCATTTCGGCAATCGTATCAGTCCGGCCGGGCAGGTTAATACTGCGGTTAAACCCGAACGCTTGCGCCGGAACATCGGCGGCATGCAGCAAGTTGGCGACGATCGTGCGCGGTGCAGAGTGCCAAACTTTAAATTTACCACCCACAGGGCAATTCGCGCTATCGCCCTGCAGCGTATCGCGGAATATCGACGACATGAACGACGAAGCCGCAGCATTCTCCACCCCCGGCCTGATTGTCACGGTTGGTAGTCGCACCGCACGACCGTCCACAAAACCCTTGCGGGAATAATCCTGCACCAGCTTTTCACCGATAACTTTTTGGGTGCCATACGACGACTGCGGGTTCAGTTCGACCCCGTCAACGACCACTGCCGGAGCTTCGCCACCGTGCGCCGCAACCGAAGAGGCGAATATGATTAACGGACCGTTACCAGCCCGCCTTGCCGCGTCGAGAATATGCATGGTCCCGCCCAGATTAACCCGCATCCCAAGGTCGAAATCCGCCTCGGCAGCACCCGAAACCACCGCGGCCAGATGATAGATCACATCGGGCGCTTTGCTGAATAATTTGTTAACGGCAGTTACATTGCCGACGTCTGCGGCCACACACTCCACCGGAAACGGCGCTTGCATGGGGGCAGGAGCGTTCAAGTCCGCCAAAGTCAATTCTGTGACTTCCTTGCCCGCGATCACCGGATTATCCGTTAACGATTTGGCAAGCTTTTGCCCTAGAAATCCGCCGCCACCGGTGATCATAACTTTCATGCCGAACCCTTAGTCTGTTAAGTTGCGTTTACCTGTTGCACGCCGTCCATCATTGGGCAAGTGTGCAGCCAATCGCAATCAGGAGATTCTGCAATGAAACTGCTTCGTTACGGACCAAAAGGTCAGGAAAAACCCGGATGTCTGGACGCTGAGGGCAATATTCGTGATCTCTCTGCCGCTACTGCCGATTTCTTTGCTGAAGGCGTGTCGCTGGCCACGTTAGAACGCCTCAAAGAATTGGACATCACGGCTTTGCCACTGGTCGAGGGGTCGCCCCGCATCGGGTCGTGTTTGGCAGACGTTCCGAATTTCCATTGTGTTGGGTTGAACTACGCCAAACATGCTGCGGAATCCAAAATGGCAATTCCTACGGAGCCGATCCTGTTCTCCAAGGCTACAAGCGCCATGTCTGGTCCGTTTGACACAGTTCTGATTCCGCGCGATTCCATCAAAACTGACTGGGAGGTCGAACTAGGCGTCGTTATCGGTAAAGCCGCGTCTTACGTATCAGAGGCCGACGCGCTTTCGTATGTATCCGGCTATTGCACCGTCAATGATGTTTCGGAACGGGAATTCCAGACCGAACGTGGCGGTCAATGGGTGAAGGGCAAATCGGCCCCGACGTTCGGCCCGGTTGGTCCCTATCTGGTGACGGCTGACGAAATCCCTGACCCGCAAAACCTGAATCTCTCGTTGCGATTGAACGGTGAGCTGCTTCAAGATTCGTCAACTAGCGACATGGTTTTCGGCGTCGCCGAGATCGTATCCTACATGTCCAGATTTATGGAACTGCGCCCCGGCGACATCATCGCAACAGGAACCCCGTCAGGTGTTGGCGCGGGGCTGAAACCTCAACGATTCTTGAAAGCAGGAGACGAGATGGAGCTTCAGGTAGAAGGGTTGGGAATCCAGAAACAGACCGTAGCAAACGCTTGATGCCGCTGCGCTTCTCGGCAAATCTGGGCATGCTGTGGACTGAACTTGCCCTACCCGACGCCATACGTGCTGCAGCGAAGGCGGGGTTTGAGGCCGTCGAATTCCAGTGCCCATATACGACCGATGCGGCAACAATTAAGGCCGTGTTAAAGGATACGGGCATACCCGCCCTTAATTTGAACACCGAGCACGGTACTACATTCGGAAATGCCGCCTTGTCTGATAATATTCTCGAGGCCCGCGCCGCAATCGATGCTGCAATTATATATGCAGCCGAGATCGGGGCGCGAAAAATTCATGTGCTGACGGGGGTAACGTCCGACGTATTCGCACATGAAACCTTTTTAGATAACCTGCTTTATGCCTTGGAGCAGACTGAAAACCACAACCTTACACTGCTGATCGAGCCGATAAATCGTCGCGACATCCCCGGATATTTTCTGCACTCGGCCAGTCAGGCGGCGACCATTATTTCTGAAATAAGCGACCCGAACCTGCAATTGATGTTCGACTGTTACCACATGCAAATTTCAGAGGGTGAGGTTGCGCCGTTGCTGGAAAAAATGCTGCCAATTATCGGCCATATCCAGGTTGCCTCGGTTCCGGACCGCCATGAACCGGACGAGGGCGTGCTCGACTATCGCCACATCTTCGAACATATCCAGACCATCGGTTACACAGGATATATCGGCGCGGAATATCGACCGCGCGGCACAACAGAATCCGGACTTGGGTGGATGAAAACGCTGACGGTTTAACCGCCTGTGTGGCTCATATGTCGAGCCATCTCGCCTTGCACTTTCTGGCGGGAATAATCGAAATCATGGCCCTTGGGTTTACGGGCAATTGCCCTGTTGATTGCCGCATGTAACGGGCCGTCGTCGTCAGGATTATCCCGCAGAACTTTGCGCAAATCTGCGTCGTCTTCTTGCCCCAGACACATGTGCAATTGGCCCTTGCAGTCTAGTCGCACACGGTTGCAACTTTCGCAGAAATTATGGGTGAGGGGGGTGATGAATCCTACACGTCCGCCAGTCTCGCCAACTCGAACGTAATTCGCGGGACCGCCCGTGTTCAGCGAAATGTCGGTCAATGCCCATTGCGACGCCAGTTCGGCCCGCACATCCTTCAGTGACCAATACTGATCGCGACGATCCGCATCGCCCATGTCGCCCATGGGCATCACTTCGATAAATGTCAGATCAAACCCACGTTCGCCGCACCACTGCACCAACTTGTGGACTTCGTCGTCATTCGTACCTTTCAACGCCACTGCATTGATTTTGATCGCAAGGCCGGCATTATCCGCCGCGTCAATCCCGTCCATCACCTGCTTAAAGCGGCCCCAACGGGTGATATCCGCGAACTTCGCCTCGTCCAGAGTATCCAGCGAGACGTTGATCCGTTTGACTCCCGCATCCTTCAACGGTTGTGCGAACCTATGCAACTGAGTGGCGTTGGTGGTCAGGGTCAACTCCCTCAATGCGCCTGTTGCCAGATGTCGGGACATTTCATCGAAGAAGCTCATGATACCGCGGCGCACCAACGGCTCACCGCCTGTTACGCGCAGCTTGCTGACGCCCAAGCCGATAAAGGTTGAACACAAGTGGTCCAGTTCCTCTAGGCTAAGCAGGTCTTTCTTGGGAAGAAACGTCATGTTTTCGGACATGCAGTAAAAGCATCGCAGATCGCAGCGGTCGGTAACCGACACGCGAAGATAGCTAATTTCGCGTGCGAACGGATCGACGAGTTTTGGCATGGTATTCATGGGTGTTCCTGTTGTTTCAAGTGGAAAATAAGCCCGAATACCCGATGTTACAAGGGTATTCGCTTGGACTTTCTTAAGCATTTGTTAATGTGCCTCAAACAAGTGAAGGATATGGCGATGCAGGTCGAGACTTTGGTGCAACGAAGCGGCTCTTGGGATGAAATGCGGGCACAATTCCGTTGGCCGAATCCTGCGCGCTACAACATTGCCGAACAGATTTGCGAACGTTGGGCCCGCGCTGAACCGAACCGCCACGCCTTGACCTACATGGATGCGGACGGTGGTTTGCAGGATTTCACCTATCAAAACCTCTCGCGCCTGTCCTCACAATTGGCGAACAGCATGCAGGCAAGGGGGGTGGTGCGCGGTGATCGCAGTGCGGTTCTGCTGCCACAAACACCTGAAACTATTCTGGCGCACCTTGCCGCATATAAATTGGGCGCAATCGCGGTCCCTCTTTTCACGCTGTTTGGCGAGGACGGGTTGCAATATCGTTTGTCGAATGCAGGTGCCAAGGTTGTCGTTACCGATCACGCCAACTTGTCCAAAATACTGAACATTCGTGACCAGTTGCCTGATTTGCAGCACATTTACTGCATCGACGGGGTTGAGGCGGACGTGCTGGATTTTTGGGCTGAACTTGACCGCGCCAGCGATCATATCGAAGTCGCAGATACAACTCTGACCGACCCCGCATTTATCAGCTACACATCGGGCACCACTGGCCCGCCGAAGGGGGCGTTGCACGGTCACAAAGTGTTGCTGGGCCATCTTCCCGGTGTGGAAACGCATCACAATTTTCTGCCCCAAAAAGGCGATTGTATGTGGACACCTGCGGATTGGGCGTGGTTGGGCGGCCTGACCAATGTCATGATGCCAGCGCTGAATTTTGGCGTGCCACTTGTCGCGCACCGTATGTCGAAATTCGACCCCGAAAGAGCGTTCTGGTTGATGCGCGAACTGAACGTGAAGAACACATTCCTGCCCCCCACCGCTTTGAAAATGATGCGACAGGTCAAAAACGTCGAGCCACTAAACATGCGCAGCGTTGGTTCCGGCGGCGAGTCGCTGGGCACCGAATTACAAGATTGGGGGCAGCAGGTTTTTGGCGTCGCCATGAACGAATTCTACGGCCAGACCGAATGTAACCTTGTCGTCGGCAACAGTGCTGAAGCGTTCGAGCCGCGCCCTGGCTCCATCGGGAAACCTGTACCAGGCCACGAAGTCGCGATTGTAGACGAGGATGGCAACGTCCTGCCCGCTGGCGAAGTTGGCGAGATTGCAGTGCTTCGGCCCGATATGTCTATGTTTCTTGGATATTGGAATAACCCTGAGAAAACAGCCGAGAAGTTCGTCGGTGACTGGATGTTGACGGGTGATATCGGGCGGATGGATGATGACGGGTATTACCATTTTTCATCACGCACTGACGACGTAATTACCTCGGCTGGATACCGCATCGGTCCTAGCGAGATCGAGGATTGTCTGGTCGGTCACCCTTCGGTGCTGATGGCGGGCGTGATCGGAAAACCCGACGCCGTGCGCACCGAGATCGTAAAGGCCTATATTGTTCTGAACGGCGAAGGCAGCGAAGATCTGAAGGCCGAGTTGGTGGCCCGTGTCCGTGCTCGCATCTCGCCTCATGTCGCTCCGCGTGAAATCGAATTTATTGACGAATTGCCGATGACCGCAACGGGAAAAATCCTGCGACGCGAGCTGAAGAATCGGGGTTAAACCGACGTTAACGATGGTTACCGCAAGATTAACGCAACTTTCGTGTAGCATCCTTCAGCGCGAACGGTTTCATCTTGTCGCCGTGGTCACTGATAAAGGTGCGAACGCGATCGGGATCATGACCGGAAAGGCTACGCAGCCACCATGAAACCGACTTTTGGATGAACCAGTCGTGGTCCTGCGCGTAGATCGCCGCCCAACCCAGAACACGTTCGCGAATGGCGCGATCTGCCTCGCTTGGGTGGTTTTGCTTGGTCCAAGGCAGGGTCATCACCATCGCCGCACGGCGCACCCACATGTTTTCGTCGGTCGTCCAGTTTTCTACGATATCCAAGCGTGAGGGGTCACTTGACAGCCGCCGCGAACCGGCCGAACAAGCGTGGTCGGCTATTGCCCAAGCGTCAAAACCTTCGACCCAGCGGGTGATCTCGACCCAAACCGCATCGTCGGGGCGGATCCGTGCTTGTGTCAGCAGTTTCGTCGCCGCAATCCGCGCCTCGTGCACATTGCTGTCCCACAAATCTGCGGCGATTTTCAGGCGACCGTCAAGATCGCTGCCCGCTCGCCATCGTTTGCACAAATCGTAAATGTCGGGGTTGGATACACCCAGATAAGGCCGCTCAACCTTATGATATCTGGTCATTTCCACAGCTTTCTGCGGGTTTCCGATGGCCCCGAGTTGCTCTAGTGGCGTCATTTCTTGGCTGCTTTCGCTGCACGTAAACGATCCATCATCCTCTTGCCAAGACCCGGTTTGATGGCCAGAGGCGCCCGGGCAATTGCCAGCGCGCCCTCGGAAACATCCGCCGTCACTACCGAGCCCGTCGCGACGAACGCCTCGTCCGCGATGTTGACCGGCGCAACCAACGCAGAATTTGAACCGATGAATACCCGCTTCCCGATCTCGATATGATGTTTGTTAACGCCATCATAATTACAAAATATCGTACCAGCCCCGATGTTCGAACCTTCGCCAATCCGCGCGTCACCTACATACGTAAGATGGTTGATCTTGGCACCAGCCTCGATTTGTGCGGCTTTGATTTCGACGAAATTACCAACTTTGGCCCCCAGATCCAGCTCGGCCCCCGGACGCAGGCGGGCGTAGGGGCCAACTTGGCAATCCCGGGCGACGTGGCATCCTTCAAGATGCGAGAAAGCGTGGATCGTGGCGCCGCTTTCAATGGTGACCTCAGGGCCGAAAAATACGTTCGGCTCGATAATCGCGTCGCGACCGATATGCGTGTCAAAGGCGAAATGCACAGTGTCAGGCGCGATCAGGGTAACGCCGTTTTCCAGCGCGGCGACACGCGCTGTTGCCTGAAATATCGCTTCGGCGGCTGCTAAATCAGCCCGCGAGTTTACGCCCATAGTCTCGGCCTCGGGGCAGGAGATCGCGGTGCAAGACAGGTCGCGGGCACGTGCGATGGCAACTATGTCGGTTAGGTAATATTCACCGTTGGCGTTGGAATTCCCCACTTCGGACAGCAACGAAAACAACAACGGGGCGGCGGCACAAATTACGCCAGAATTGCAAAACGAGATTTCCAACTGTTCGGTGTCGCAATCTTTGGCCTCGATGATGGAATCAAGCTGGTCTCCGTCCATTTCCAGACGGCCGTATCCAGCGGGTTCCGCGGTTTCAAAACCCAATACCACCACATCATTGTCCGCCCGTGCAGCCAACATTTTTTTCAAAGTATCGGGTTGAATAAATGGTGTGTCACCGTAAAGAATTATGGCGTTCCCATCGAAACCGTCCAGTGTTTTGGTCGCCTGTTGCACTGCGTGGCCAGTACCGTTTTGATCGGTTTGCCGGGCGATTTGCACTTCGGGATCATATGCCTTGGCGGATGCGGCTGTTTCGTCGCCGCCATGCCCGACGACAACGATGGTGCGGTCGGCCTCGATCTGGCTGGCCCGTTGCATGGCGTGCCACAGCATCGGAACGCCTGCGATTTTGTGCAAGACCTTCGGAAGGTCCGATTTCATGCGGCTGCCTTGCCCCGCGGCGAGGATAATTGTGGCGATGCTCATGCGTGTCTCCGATTTTGTTGAGGCCTTTTAACAGCCTCGGGCGGCGGGCAAAAGCGCTATCGGACCAACAAATCATTTCAAGGTGTTACAGAATCCTTGAACTTCCGCCCGACTCGGCCAAATAAGGGCCTCGAAGCGGGCGTTGTGTAATGGTAAGACCTCAGCCTTCCAAACAGATGTGTTGAATTTCACGTGGTAGCGTGGGGTTGCTATCTCTTTCATTTAGTTTAATAAATTATCTCATGCTGCTACGTCCAGTAGCATGTGGTTGCATGCCTTCACCTACAAAATACCTACAAAAAAGTATGTTGAAGCTTACAGAGACATTCGCGCGATAGACGCCCCTTTCTCAAAAGGGGACGAAAAAGCACTGGGATACTGAAGTGAAGGGGCTTGTTCTTTTCGTCGAAAAGAAGTCCAAAACTTGGTATTTCCAAAAGGATGTAGGTGGCCAAACTAAGCGCACTCTTATTGGTCGGTATCCTGTAATTTCTGCGGATGCAGCTCGTCAAACTGCGATGGGATTTGCGCTGGAGATGTCACGTGGGGCGGGGAAAGTTGTCCAGACTGGCGCGCCGACTTTGGAGCAGGCAGTAAATTCATATGTGGCGAGACCCAAGCTTCGATTTGAGGAGCACAAGAAAGGAACGGTAAGACAGTTTGAATTGCACCTCAAAGACTGGATGCGACTGCCTTTGAATGAGATCACCAAAGCGATGGTCGTTCAGAGGCATCGGGAGATGGCAAATGTTTCATCTACGGCCAATCACACGCTACGCGGTTTTAGGGCGGTCTGGAACCACGCGCGGCGCATACATGATCTGCCAGAAAGCCCAACGATGGCAATCGAGTGGTATGAGGAAAAACCAGATGGGCGGATTATAGGTGATCTTGTTGAGTGGAGGAAAACCATCGACGCATTGGACAATCCCATACATACTGCCGTTTTCTATTTCATACTGTTCACAGGCTTTCGCAAGACGGTAGCTTTAACGCTTGAATGGAAGAACGTGCATGCGGATCACATCCATCTGCCAATGACCAAGAATGGCCGAAGCTTTGATTTGCCAATCACAGCAGTTCATCACGAGATACTAAAATTTCTCAGAGATCTGGGTCGAGAGTGGGTTTTTCCGTCTCCCAAATCGCCAAGCGGGCACATCACTTCTCCTGGTCGCCTCCAGTGGTTGCCACACGCGTACCGCCGAACATTTGCAACCGTGGCGATGGAGGCTAGTGTGATGGAAGAAATCGTTGGTCGTCTTCTCAATCACACACCAACTTCGATAACGGGACAACGTTACGCGAGACCGTCACTTGATGCATTGAGGCCGTCGATGGACACTGTCTGTATTGAACTCAATCGCCGAATTGGAAAATAGTGATGACTCTCGAAACTGCTGCTAGACTGTCTCGGCATTAAACTCGATTGAACGCCTTCAAGCTTCGCTGTTCAGTAAATGGCGAAAACTTCAAATGGCGAAAACTTCGGCAAACGCGTGATCCGCGTTGGTAAATCTAAATAACTGAAAGCTAGGAAGTAAATAAAATGAACGTTTTGATAATACTAACATCGCATGATGCACTTGGTGATACAGGAGATAAAACAGGTTTCTGGTTGGAAGAATTCGCAGCGCCTTACTATGTTTTGCGTGATGCTGGTGCCAAGATTACGTTGGCCTCTCCCAAAGGTGGTCAGCCACCGATTGACCCTAAAAGCGATGATGAGGGTGCACAGACTGAAGCAACAACCCGCTTTAAAAAGGATGAGGTAGCACAACGGGAGCTAGCTGCAACCTTGAAACTGTCCGAGGTTAATGTCGAAGGTATTGATGCGATCTTCTATCCGGGCGGGCACGGCCCACTCTGGGATCTGGCCGAAGATATGGACAGCAAGCGCCTGATCGAAACTTTCATAGCTAGCGATCGCCCCATCGGTGCAGTTTGTCACGCGCCAGCTGTTTTCCGGCATACGACAGGTATGGACGGCAAACCACTCGTATCCGGAATACGCGTAACCGGGTTCAGTAATTCTGAGGAAGATGCCGTCGGTTTAACCGGCATTGTGCCATTCCTCGTTGAGGACATGCTGAAGACAAACGGCGCTACTTATGAAAAGGGCGCTGATTGGGGGTCATTTGTAGTTGTGGCCGGAAATATTGTGACGGGACAAAACCCGGGTTCCTCGGAAGCGACAGCCCACGAACTACTGAAACTTATCAAGTAAAAGCTCTCCGCCTCACATTGAACGCCGCAAGGCAATATTAATGTGAGGTATCCGGCCAAGCTTTGCTCAAGTCGGCGTAACACTAAACCATCGCTTGACGCATTGATGCCACCGATGGAAGTTTCTTGAAACTCTCTCGAAAAGAGCCGAACAAGTCGCCAACCGCGCTTTGCTATTTGGTGGCAGCAACACACGGGTGGCTTTTTTACCACGGGGACGGGGGAAATATATTCCGTGGACGATCAGAATTACTTTTTACTGATGTAGGCATTACTCGTTACTGTCCGTCGTCAGGATTTTCGTCAGTCCGAGGCTTTGGGCGCGGTGCAAAAAGCGGCAACCATCGCGGAGCTGGCCGATATTACTGGCGCATCCGAGGTAAACCTTCGTGAAACTTTCAAGGAGGTCAAACGTCTGGCGACGGGCGGCGGTAATGATACGTTCGGTAGGAGTTTCACGGCCAAACCCACTCTACAAGCCCCGTTTTACGCTATAAAAGTAACGGGTTCTCTGTTTCACACTCAAGGTGGGCTTGTGGTTGATGTAGAAGCTCATGCGCTGAATTCCGAAGGGGGCATTCTTCCCAATCTTTTTGCTAGTGGTGGCGCCGCCTGCGGTGTTTCTGGACCTGAAGATTGGGGGTATCTGTCCGGTAACGGCCTCCTTACGGCGGTTTCGCTGGGGCGCGTTGCCGGAAAATCTGCGGCGGATCTGGTGCTGGAAAAATCCTAAACACGCTATAAACAGAAAATGAAACAAGTAGGTGCCTAAGGCGCTCGGGGCCATTCAAGGGCTTGGTTTTGTCTTCCCGCAAGGTTATTCAAGTTCAATGCCTGCGACTATAGGTAAGCGGATCCCATAGAAAACGAAGGAAAAATCATGCGCGATGCAGTCATAGTCTCCACAGCCCGAACGCCAATCGGCAAAGCCTATCGTGGTGTATTTAACGACACACAGGCCCAGACACTGGGCGCGCACGCTATTTCCAACGCCCTTTCCCGTGCCGGACTTGAAGGCCACGAGGTCGAGGATGTCGTCCTTGGCGCGGCCCTTCAGCAAGGTTCGACAGGCGGAAATATTGCACGCCAAGCGGCCATTCGCGCAGGGCTTCCGGCTAGCGTTCCGGGGGTCTCGATGGATCGCCAATGTGCTAGCGGCATGGTGGCAATCGCTACGGCCGCGAAGCAGGTCATTACTGACGGGATGGATATTGTTATCGGGGGCGGGCTGGAAAGCGTCTCGCTGGTGCAAAACGAGCATCGGAACGCGTACCGCGCAACAGATCCGTGGATCAAGGAACATAAACCGGCACTTTATATGTCCATGCTGGAAACGGCCGAGACCGTCGCGGGCCGTTATGGTATCAGTCGCGAAGCACAGGATGAATATGCGCTGCAATCACAAATGCGAACCGCTGCCGCGCAAGAAGCCGGAAAACTGGACGACGAGATCGTGCCGATGCGCACCACCATGAAGGTACAGAACCGCGAGACCGGCGAGATTTCCGACAAAGACGCCACTCTTTCGAGCGACGAGGGCAACCGCCCCTCGACCACGCTGGAGGGGTTGCAGTCTTTGAAAACGGTGCACAAAAACGGCCAGATTATCGCCGAGGGCAGTTTCCTAACCGCAGGTAACGCCAGCCAGCTTTCGGATGGGGCGTCGGCCTCGGTTATCATGGAAGCCAAGGTCGCTGAACAACGTGGATTGCAGCCGCTTGGTCGTTATGTCGGCCTCGCCGTCGCGGGTTGTGAGCCTGACGAGATGGGTATCGGCCCCGTATTCGCCGTGCCCAAGCTTCTGGAAAAGAATGGCCTTAAGATGGATGACATCGGTCTGTGGGAATTGAACGAGGCTTTCGCCGTTCAGGTGCTGTATTGCCGCGACAAGTTGGACATTCCGGATGAACTTCTAAACGTCAACGGCGGCGCGATTTCGATCGGGCACCCATACGGCATGTCGGGCGCGCGCATGATTGGACACGCCCTGATCGAAGGCAAACGACGTGGCGCGAAATATGTGGTTTGCACCATGTGCGTCGGCGGCGGCATGGGCGCGGCTGGCTTATTCGAGGTTCTTTGATGACGCATAGGCTTCCCACGGCTCTGCAAAACCTGCGAATTCCGGCGATTGCCGCGCCGCTGTTTATCATCTCGACCCCGAAACTTGTGATCGCCCAATGCAAGGCGGGGATTGTGGGCAGCTTTCCCGCACTCAACGCACGCGAGGCTGATGGCGAACCTGCATTGCTGGAGGCATGGCTGAAGGAAATCACCGAGGAGCTGGATCGTTACAATCAAGCCAACCCCGATGCGCCTGCTGCCCCGTTTGCGGTAAACCAGATCGTGCACCGCACCAATACGCGCCTTGAGCGTGACATGGAAATCTGTGCGCAATGGAAAGTGCCGATATGGATCACCTCGCTGGGGTCGCGCCCAGAAGTGAACGAGGCGGCCCATTCCTGCGGCGGCATTGCCTTGCATGACGTCATCAACAACACCTTCGCCCACAAAGCCATTGCGCGTGGTGCCGACGGATTGATCGCCGTTTGCGCAGGCGCTGGCGGACATGCCGGACCGCAATCTCCCTTCGCGCTGATCAGGGAAATCCGTGAATGGTTTGATGGGCCACTACTGCTGTCCGGTGCCGTCGCGACTGGCGAAGCGCTGCTGGCGGCACGGGTGCTGGGGGCTGATCTGGGCTATATCGGATCACCCTTCATTGCCACAACCGAAGCAAACGCCGAGGACGCCTACAAGCAAATGATCCTAGAGGGCGGTGCCGAAGACATCGTGACCTCCTCGTTATTCACGGGTATTTCGGGCAATTACCTCAAACCTTCCGTTGCATTGGCCGGAATGGACCCTGACAGCCTACAAACCGCGGGTCCCGATGCGATGAGTTTCGCCGAAGGGTCCTCCAAACCAAAGGCGTGGAAGGAAATTTGGGGGGCTGGTCAGGGGATTGGTGCTGTCAAACAGGTCGTGCCCGTCGCCACATTGATCGACCGACTGGAGCGAGAATATAAAGATGCCCGTAACCGCGTGATAAGCAATTACCAACAGTAGATATCCATCAAAAGGCTGATAATGACACAAACAAAATTCGACCCCGCGCTAGCCGAGGGGTCCTATCCGCTAATGTCCCATCTGGGGTTTTCCATGGAGGGCTGGCAAGAGGACTTCTCGCATTTTGAACTGCCGCTCGAACCTTTCCTGATGAACCGTTACGGCATTCCGCACGGCGGGGTTTACGCAATGCTGCTGGACACGGTTATGGGGTTTTCAGGATGTTACACCGGATCGGCCGAGCATAAACGCATGGCTATGACGTTGTCTTTGAACGTCAATTACCTCTCGCGCCCCAAGGGTACGATATTGATTGGTGAGGGACGACGCACGGGCGGCGGGCGTAAAACCTTTTTCACCGAAGGCACCGTTACCGGCGAAACCGGCGAGAAGATCGCAACGGCAACAGGGGTATTCCGGTACCGCTCTGGCGACTGATCAAGCGGCGGTAATTCCCGCCATTACCCGCTCAAGATGATAATCCGTGTCGCCCAGTTGGTGATCCAGCATGATCAGCCGCTTGGCGTAATGCGATGCAGAATATTTCCACGTCATCGCGATCCCGCCGTGCATCTGGATGGTTTCCTCGGCCACCAATTTGGCGGTGCGCCCAATCAGGTTTTTCGCCATTGAAACGCTGCGCGACTGATCGGATTCGCCTATGCGACTGGCCGCAAATATGGTGATGGAACGGGCCTGTTCGATTTCTGTCATCATATCAACTGCACGGTGTTGAAGCGCCTGAAAACTGCCGATGGTTTGCCCGAACTGCTTGCGGGTTCTAAGGTAATCGAGCAACGTATCTTTGGTCACATCCATCAACCCAACCGCCTCGGCGCAAAGCGCGAGCGCTCCGATGTCGAGCGCGTCCTGCAAGGCCTTGCCTGCATCTGCTATCGCCAACTGCGCCGGCGTGTTATCCAGAAATAACTCGGCCGCGCCACCGCCGTCAATCAAGCCGTACCCCGTTACTTTGGCATCTTTTGCCTTTATCTCAAAAAGCCCAATGTCATCCGTATAGCGCGCTGCCACAAGGAAAACCTCGGCGATGTTACCGCCGTATATGCTGGATTTTCGGCCGCTAATTTCATAAACGCCCCCGCTGGCAGTCGAGGTTGTCGTGATGTCTTCCAGCGCGTAAGGCGCATCCAGTTCGCCGATTGCAACGCCGTAGTGGCTTGAACCTGCTAACAATTCCGACTGGTCTGCTTTTGCGGCCCGCAACAGCCAGCTTGCCATTACTGCGGGCAGGATGGGTTCTGGGCACAGGGCACGGCCAAGGGCCTCGAATACGGCGGTCACATCAAATCCTTCGCCGCCAAATCCGCCTGCATCTTCAGCAGCGAAGGGGAACAGAATGCCTAGCTCGGTCATTTCGGACCATTTGGCGGGGTCGTGGAAGGGCGCGGCGTATGCGACTTCGTTACGATGCTCGATAGGGTATTGATCGGCCAGATAGCGGTTCAACGTATCGAACAACATGCGGCGGTCTTCGGTCAGGTCAAAATCCATGGATCAGAGCTCCAGCAAGGCTTTGGTCAGGATATTGCGCTGGATCTCGTTAGAGCCACCGAAAATCGAGACCTTGCGGTTATTGAAATATTGCGCGGCATTGGTCGCGTGATCCGCAGGGGCCAGCGCGAGGTTCCCCGCCAGCTCCTCGGCAGGAAACGGTGCTGCGGCTGGTCCGAGCGCGCGCCGTGCCAGATCGTTAAGTTCTTGCCGGATCACAGTGCCTTTGATCTTCAGAAACGAGGTTTCCGGCCCCTGCGCGCCCTGTTTCTGGGCTGTCATCAGCATCCGCATATTGGTGATTTTCATAGCCTCAAGATCAATTTCCACCTGCGCGATACGCGCGGCAAAAAGCGGGTTTTCGATCAGAGGCTTCCCGTTACGCTTCACCGTTCTGGCCAGCATTTTCACCTGCTCAAGCGCCTCCATCGAGAAGCCGACGCCCGCGATGTTTGTACGTTCGTGGGTCAGCAGGAATTTCGCAATAGTCCAGCCTATGTTCTCCTCGCTAACCAGATTTTCGGCGGGGACCCGCACATCGGTGAAGAACACCTCGTTCACCTCGAAGCCCCCCTCGATCAACTTGATCGGGCGCATTTCGATGCCGGGGGTGTCGAGGTCCACCAGAATAAAGCTGATGCCCTGCTGCCGCTTGCCTTCGGTCGAGGTGCGAACAAGGCAGAAAATTTTGTTGGCATACTGGCCCAAGGTCGTACACGTTTTTTGGCCATTGATGACATACACGTCGCCATCGCGCACCGCACGGGTTTTCAGCGAAGCCAGATCCGAGCCAGCGCCCGGTTCGGAATATCCCTGACACCACCAGTCTTCGCCGGACATAATACGAGGCAGGATTTCTGCCTTCTGCTGCTCGTTTCCGAACTATTGAAGAACGGGGCCGAGCATCGCCAACCCGAACGGCACAATGCGCGGAGTGTGGGCACGACAGCATTCTTCCTCGAAAATATGGCGTTGCACAGGCGACCAACCGGGGCCACCGTATTCTTCCGTCCATGTCGTGGCCAGCCACCCCTGTACGTTCAGGATTGCATGCCATTGGTCCAAATCAGCCTTGGAGAGGCCGCTTCCCGCACGGACCTTATCGGCCAAATCCGCCGGCAAGTTTTGCTTCAGGAACGCGCAAACTTCGTCGCGAAAGGCAATCTCCTGCTTGGAATAGTGCAGATCCATCCTAGGCCTCCTTATTCATATCGGCGAAAGTGCTGCCATCGGCGACCATTTTTTCCAAAAGCGTGGGGGGGTTCCAGTAGTGCGGATCATCGTTCGCATAGGCCTTGATCCTGCGAACCAGTTCCGTGGCTCCGATCGTATCTGCGTAATGTAGTGGCCCGCCGCGATGGCGCGGAAATCCATAGCCGAACAGGAACACCGCATCCACGTCGATCGGGCGCAGGGCTATTCCGTCTTCCAGAACGCGGGCGGCTTCGGATATCATTGCGGTCATGTAACGGTCGACGATTTCATCTTGCGCGAACGTCTGCACCGTGATGTCAGCTTTCAAACGCTCGGTATCAATGATCTTGGCAACTTCAGGATTAGGTGTCGAGAATTTGCCATCATAGACATAATACCCCTGTCCGGTTTTGCGCCCAAACCAGCCATTTTCGCAAATCCGGTCTGAAATCGGGATGTAGCGTTCATCCGGCGAACGGGTCGGCGCTTTGCGTTTGCGGGTCGCCCAGCCAATGTCCAGCCCTGCCAGATCACCGACTTTGAACGGCCCCATCGCAAAGCCGAACCCTTCGAGCGCCTCGTCTACGTCTTGCGGGCTGGCACCGTCCATCACGATATAATCGGCAACCATTTTGTAATGCGCCAGAATGCGGTTGCCGATGAACCCGTCGCAAACACCCGCACGCACCGCGATTTTACGCAGGCGTTTAGCGAGGGCAAAACCTGTTGCGATAACTTCCGGTGCCGTTTTATCGGCCACGACGACCTCAAGCAGGCGCATCACATGCGCCGGAGAGAAGAAGTGCAGTCCGATCACATCTTCGGGCCGATTGGTGGCCGACGCAATTTCGTTGATGTCCAGATACGAGGTGTTCGTGGCCAGAACCGCGCCCTGTTTGCAAATGGTATCAAGCTTGGCAAAAATCTCTTTTTTCACGGCCATATCTTCATAAGCAGCTTCGATTACAATATCCGCATCCGCCAGCCCCCCCATATCCGTCGAGGCTGAAAGGGCGGCAAGTGTCGCGTCATACTTCTCGGCGCGCAGCTTGCCGCGTTTCACAGCTCCGTCGAGGTTTTTGATGATGGTGGCAATGCCGCGCTGAAGGGCCTCGTCCGCGACTTCGGCCAGGACGACTGACAGTCCAGCCAGCAGCGCAGAGGTCGCAATCCCCGAGCCCATTGTCCCGCCGCCAATCACACCGATGGTCGCTATTTCGCGGGGTGTCGCCTTTGCCTCGGGAATTTTAGCAACGGCGCGTTCGGAAAAAAACGCATGGATCAATCCGGCGCTTTGCGGGGAATGGAGGCATTCGGTGAACAGTTGCCGCTCTAACATAAGACCCTCGGTAAGGTCCCCCGTGCTTGCCGCAATCGCCCCGACGCATTTGAGGGGGGAAAACAGGTGGCCTTTTGCGCGCAGTTTATCAGACATCTGCGTCAATGCAGTATCGTCCGGTTTGGTTGCCAGCAGGCCGGTGCGTCGTGTTTTCAAAGTACCCGTCAGAACATCATTGGTTGCCGTAATCGCCGCCTCACGTGGATCGCCAGTCGTGATCCTGTCCACCAAACCCAGTGCTAACGCTTCGGTGGCCGGAATATGGCGGCCCGTTGTGATCATCTCCAACGCGGCAGGAATTCCGATCAGTCGTGGCAATCTTTGTGTGCCGCCAGCGCCCGGAAGAATGCCAAGTAGAACCTCGGGTAACCCCACCTTCAGACCCTCAATCGCAATGCGCGCGTGTGTTGACAGTGCAAGTTCCAAGCCGCCACCAAGCGTTGTGCCATGTAGAACCGAGATCACTGGTTTGTCGCTATTTTCAAGCGTCGTACAGACGGCAGGCAATATCGGCGCGGCCGAGGGTTTGCCAAATTCGCGAATGTCGGCGCCGGCAATAAAGGTCCGGCCCGCGCCATAAATCGCGATCACCTTAACCGCAGTATCCGCGTTTAATTGCTCAACCGCGTTTTGAAGCCCGACACGTGCGGCGTGATTAACGGCGTTAACCGGCGGGTTGTCGATACAGATCAAGGCAATTTCACCCATGTGTTCGATATGGATGACTTCGGTGATCTGGGTTGTGTTCGTCATAATTCAGGAAACCCCTGTTGAGATGTCACGCGATGACTTTCGCATCGCGCGTTTCCAGCAGATCCGCGTAAACTTCGGTCAGCTTGTGTTTCAGTATCTTGCCGGTGGGTGCTGTTGGAAAGCTGTCAATGATAAGAACATGTTGTGGTATTTTGTATCCAACGAGGCGATCATGCAACCATGCTTTCACCTCCACTTCTGACAAGCCACCGTTTGTCAAAAGAAAAGCCAAAATCTCTTCGTTTCCTGAGATATTCCTGCCAACGACGGCGGCCTGAAGGATGTTCGGATGTCTGGTTAGCATCGCCTCCACTTCGGGGGGATAGACGTTAAAACCCGAGCGGATGATCAACTCTTTTTTGCGCCCAGCTATGTAAAGCTCGCCGTCTGAACCGATGCGGGCAAAATCTCCGCTACAAAAATAGCCGTCGGGGCGAAAGACTTCGCGCGTGGTTTTCTCGTTCCGGTAATACCCCTTCATGATGTTGGGGCCACGTATTAACAGCTCACCTATCCCATCCGTGTCAGGCTGGTAGATGATAATTTCGACGCCTTCCATCACCTCGCCCACAGAAATGTCGTTACGCGGATTGTCAGGCCGCGTCGCTGCCACCCCCGGCGAGGTTTCGGTCAACCCGTAGCCGTTGTTCAGTGGCAGGCCGAAAAAATCTTCGATTTTGGCTTTCCATTCAGGATCAAGCGGCGCGCCTCCTGACGAGATATAGCGTAGCTTGGGCGCATTCGGTTTTTTGCCCCGTGCCTCCAGATACTGAACGATGCCCTGATACATTTGTGGTACGGCTGGCATAACCGACACCCCCTCGGCAAAAGACTGAAGCACCGCTTCGGGCGAGTACTGAGGCATAAACCGGATTGTCACCCCTGCGTAAAACGAGGCAAGTAGCGCCGAGGCAAAGCCGAAAATATGCGTCCCCGGAAGAACGCCCAGAACAATATCTCCCGATGCCATCTGCCGAAGTTTCGCCGACTGGAGGGCGTTCCAGATCAAGTTGCTATGGGTTAACATCACGCCTTTCGGGGCGCTGGTGGTGCCCGTTGTATACATCAACGCGGCCACTTGTGATTTTGGGTCATCCTCGATGGCTTCAGGCGTCGCATCATAGGTTTGCGTTGCAAGAATTTCACCACAGGGCAAAGAACCGAACACGGAAGCCCCCAACCGTTTCGCGTGATCCGCAGATGCCGCTGAGGCTTCGGGTGTGAAGACCATGCAACGCGCACCGGAATGCTGTTTGATTACCTCAAGTTCCTCGACCGACTGGCGCGCGTTGATGGGCGATACCCAGACCTTCAACTTAAACGCTGCCAAAACGGTAACCGCGTAGGTCGCGCAGTTCTCCGAAACCAGCATCAATCGATCACCGGGCCGCACACCATGCGCGGTTAGTGTGCTGGCCATTGTCTCGACCATCTTCGCAAGATCGCCATAGCTGAAAGTCCGGCCATCGTGGTCAATGATAGCAGGTGAATCCTGCTCATGCTTTACAACCAACTCGTCTAGCCACTTCATCCCAATATCCCTCGTCGGCTATTTGACCTAAGCCTAATGTTTGGTTGAAACCGCGTCAATAATCGGAGTGTATTGTTATATATTCAACTATATCTTCCCTAACTAATATTGCCTTTCACGGAATTATTCCGTTGGTGCTGTCAGATATCGCTGCCCCTTTGAATTGGCTCACCCTTATAGTTAGGAAGCAGAGGAACCAACATGTGAAACAAGAGACACAAACTCGAAGAGATTGTGACGAAGCTACGACACGTCAAGGTCCCGGTTGGGCAAAGAACGGCAGAACCGCCGCCGAAAGCCGACTCAACCAAGTAAGATGATAATCGAGTTGAAGTAGAAAATTTGACACACTAAGAACGAATTTGGCCGTTTCCATTAACGGACACCACACGGACACAGCCATTTTGACACGCTAAAGTGTCGCCCGAAGGTGGTACGTAACATATTGAACTGTAGGTTATCTGTGGTTGCGGGGGTAGGATTAAGAGAAGCTAGTACGAAGGAAGTTGTTGTAATTAAAGTATGATTTTTCGATTTTTTGGATGAATGTCTGCTTTTCTCGCGCATTCATCCATATTGTAGTCAATTGAACTAACTGCTGCCGCTAAGTGCAACCAGACTTGAGCATTGCGAAAGCAGCTCCTTTCGGCCTAATGCTGCCCTTGGTGACAATCTCAAATGTTGCAATGCAGCCCGTCATTGCGGACATTGATGCATTACTGCAGCATTTTGAGGCGCTAAGGTCGGCTGAGCGGACAAAGCTGCCATTCAAACAGCGACTAGAATGGGGGATTTCTGACGTTCGTTATATGGTGTGCAAACGGCAGATAGGTGCCATGTCAGTTGTCATTGTTGAGATTACGTGTGTTTATCTGGCTTTTTAGAGGCCCGCCAAGCCCAGATGATTCCAACCAGATACACCAAATCCACAACGATCAACGTTATCCAAGGGTAGGTTAGGAGTGCTGAAATAACAATTACAAAGCCGACAAACAAAAATTTAACATTATCGCCGTATATAGTCATAGCTTTAAGCGACCATGTTGGAATACGGCTAATTAAAAGAAGACCCACGAAGATAATATAGACAATTATTAGGCTGTCAGGGATGAGCGGAGCTCCCGGCCATTGAAATGAGATGAACATGGGTAGCAAAACCAGCAAGGAGCCTGCAGGCGAAGGCACGCCTACAAAAAACCGCATATCTTCTACAATGCTGTCAGATTTGTTTCCCACATTAAATCTAGCCAGCCGAATGACGCTGCAAGCAGCGAAAATAAGTACCGAAATCCAGCCAGCGCTCCGCATATCCTGTAAGGCCCACAGATACATCAGAAAAGCCGGAGCAACACCGAAATTTAAAAAATCGGCCAGAGAGTCAAGCTCTGCCCCGAATTCACTTTCACTTTTCAGTAACCGAGCCACACGCCCGTCGAGTCCGTCCAGCACGCCCGCAATTAGAATAAGCAGCACTGCAAGTGAAAAAACACCCTGAAATCCGAACCGGATGGCTGTAAGTCCGGCACAAATTGCAGCAATCGTCATCAGATTCGGAAGAAGCTGGATGATAGGAAATTCTACTTTGGGCGTTTTGATTTTCTTATTCATGGTCAACCTGTGCGTCCTTCTCGAACGGGCTCTCCAGATTGCAGGTCGGCCAAAACGGTTTCGCCCGCCACCATGGTTTGCCCGATAGCAACCAGTGGTTCCACCCCGTCAGGCAAGTAAACATCCAGACGCGAGCCAAAGCGGATAAGGCCAAACCGTTCTCCGGTCTGTAGGCCTCGGTCCTTTTCAACAAAACATACAATGCGCCGAGCAACTAGCCCCGCAATTTGAACGACAGCAATTTGGCGTCCGTCGGACATTTCAATGCATAGACTATTACGTTCGTTGTCCACGCTTGCCTTATCTAGCGAAGCATTGAAGAACTTGCCGGGGCGATATGCAATGGCTTTGACATTCCCTGCAATTGGCGCGCGGTTCACATGGCAGTTAAAAACATTCATAAAGACACTGACACGGGTTAATGCATACTCAGGCATCCCTAGTTCAGCGGGAGGAACAGCTTTTTCGATAAGTGAAACAACACCGTCTGCAGGGCTGACGATTAACCCCTCTTTTGTTGGAGTGGTCCGTTTAGGATCGCGAAAAAAGTAGTAGCACCAGACGGTCAACCCAACGCCGATCCATCCGAAGATATTTGAAAGTAAAAACAGTAACGCAGTGACGATTGCGAAGAAGGACACAAATTTTATTCCCTCACGATGCATTGGCTTTAGGAAAGTTCCCAGCATTGTCATTGTTTTGTTAACTCCAATAGGTGACTTGATATCGCTCTCTATCTCATACAGGAATAGGTGTTCAATGGCCCAGCTATTCCTTTACAAACTTTCGTAATTGAAGGAAATCATTTCAATATCATTTGGAATACCTCGAACAACCACATTGGGCTTATTCTGTTGAAAAACTCGGAGATTTGAGTGTGCTGGTTGGCCGGCGCATTTGTTTGCGCCCCGCTTTCACACGGTTTTACTGATAAGGTTATGGTTTGGAGCCAGTTTTGCTAGCTTTTTGAGGTTTTGGGCGGTTGCGGCGAGGATAAATTCGTCGTGTGCTCCACAGGGGCCACGTAATCTTAGCCTGCCGAGGCCATGGATGCGTTTGAGATGGGCAAATGACATCTCGACCTTTTTGCGCAGCTTGCGAGAGATTGCATACTGCTGTGTTTGAGACAAACCGCGTGCGATATCACGGGAACATTCATAGATTGATCTTGTCACTTTTCGTTGAGGCTCTTTCGGGGAACACCGTTCCTTGAGTGCACAGACATCGCAGTCTGGCTTACGAGCGCGGTAGCGCATCGTTTCATCTTTATTTGCACCTGATCTGGGCGTTTTGAATGCACGGCGATATTGTTTGAGTTCTTTACCGTTCGGGCAGATGTACAAGTCATTCCCGGCATCAAAGGTGAAGTCAGCGCGTTCAAATATTCCATCCTTACGTCCGGATTTATCTATCACGGGGATATGTGGCGCAATCCTGCGTTTCTCGACCAGCCAATCTAACATCTGTCCTGAACCATAGGCGGTATCTGCTATCAAGCGTTCAGGTTTAAGATCATATACCTTTTGCACCCGATCAATCATCGTTTTGACCGCCCCGACCTCGGCCTGTCGAATGGATCGCGAGGCCTCCACGTCAAGGATTACGGCATTGTCCGTATCGATCAGATAGTTCGTAGAATAAGCAAAATATGCGGGCCCGCCACGTGCGCCAGTCCACTGAGCCGCAGGGTCTGAGTGCGAGATAAACTTAGGTGTCACAAGGCTGGCTGCGCCAAAAGCCGCGTCATCAAGTGTTTCCAGATATTCTCGAACAGCACGTGGCGCGTCATCAGGATCAATCGCTTCTGGGTTCCAATCTACCTTCGGCGTAGAGTTCTGACGATTGGCATCCGCAGCAATGATGCTCGCGTCGGCAGCATAACGTTGGCCGCTTGCCAATCCTGCCTCGATGCATTGTGCGACCACTGTTTCAAATACATACCGCAACATATCACTGTCACGAAAGCGGCCATGCCTGTTTTTGGAGAAGGTTGAATGATCGGGAATAGGGTCAGTCAGATCCAGTTTGCAAAACCAGCGGTACGCTAGGTTGAGATGAACCTCATCACACAAACGCCGTTCAGAGCGAATGCCCATGATATATCCGACGAGCAACATACGTAGCATTAACTCGGGATCAATCGATGGTCTGCCCGTTGAGCTATAAAACTCAGTTAGATGCTTGCGAACCCCAGACAAAACAATCACGCCGTCTATTGCCCGCAAAACATGATCGCTTGGGACATGATCCTCCATCGAAAATTCATAAAACAATGCGCCTTGTGCTTCTTGTTTTGGACCCATCATGGCATTCAATCTCCTTAATGATCAGGGAAATTGAATCAGCCATTAAACAACAAAGCAAGCAGAGTTTTTCAACAGAATAAGCC
>JBBWVU010000060.1:0-9996 GCA_050256375.1 Paracoccaceae bacterium
TGGCAATCTTCGAATACATCAACGGCTTTTATAATCCGCGTCGTAAACACTCGGCGTTAGGTTGGAAAAGCCCCTTGGCTTTTGAGCGAATGGCAGCTTAAGTGAGAACCCGGAGCGGAACTAAACCGCGACAGGTCCACTTTCGAATAGTTTGTTCGTTCTTATGCACCGCATCCCGCTTGAAATCGTCACTGAATCTTGCATTGCCCATGATGGCCTCCTTGCCTCATTATTAGGAAAGAAGGTGTCTATAAATCTAGGGGCTATTCAACCTGCTTTATTATGCGGTCCTGGCTTACCTGTTTTGGTTTCAGCAATGAAGGCTGTAATGCTTTGTGAAAAAGGGATTATATAATTCTTTAGTAGCATTGAACCTACTTGGCTCTCACTAAAGTCTCCCTCAAGGTGTTCTTTAAGAAACTTAGAGATAGAGTTATTTCTCATCTCATTCTCTAAATTTAACTGTTCAATATAGAGTTTATCTTTCATCTAAATAGAGTTTATCTTTCATCTAACTTTCAGTTGAATTGTCACAGTTGAATTGTTGCTATGCCATAGTGGTCCCTATTAATTAAAACACCCTACAGCTTTGTTTTTATTACATATTGACTATAAAACCCCCATGTCACGCCTCTATAAAATCTGTACGGTACAGGAGATAATAAAAGTGAAGAAAAACCAATACCCGTTAAGCTACTGTTTTCATTCAATACGGCACAGGAAAGGGAAATGGGGGATTTTGAATCCCCTGCGTCTACCAATTCCGCCACTCGGGCACTTTGTGATACGGTCGGTAGTTTAATCCGGATCATGCCAGCAATCGCTTGCTTGAGGACCTGCTATCAAAAGGTTTCTGGCTGGTAAAGTGGAAACCGTCGCTGAAGCGCGAAAATCCTGCGCGATGCCTTGACCTCTACCACCTAGCGTGGTGCATGGGATACTTAACAAAACGGAAATGTTATGCTTAAAAAACTTTATAATTGGACTATGTCATTGGCAGCTTCACGATATGCGCTGCTTTTGCTGGCAACCATCAGTTTTTTCGAGGCGTCGATTTTCCCGATCCCGCCAGATGCATTGATGATCCCGATGATCTTGGCGACACCACGACGCGTATTCTTGATAGCAGCAGTCACAACGGTAAGTTCTGTTCTAGGAGGTGCGCTCGGGTATGGCGCCGGAATATACCTTTTCGAAGAAGTCGGTCGGCCCGTGCTGGATTTTTACGGTAAAACTGACGCTTTCGCGGCTTTCAAATATTATTACAACGAATTCGGCGCAGCTATCTTGCTGCTGTCAGGCATTACACCCTTCCCGTTCAAAGTTACGACGATCCTGTCCGGCGCAACCGAATTGAACTTTGCGTTATTCATGGGATACACGTTGATTGGCCGCGCAATTCGGTTCTTTATCGTGGCCGCATTGTTGTGGAAGTTCGGGCCGGATATCCGACACTTTATCGAAAAGCGATTAGGGATGGTGTTTACACTCGGTCTTCTGGCATTGCTGGGCGGCTTTGTAATATTATGGATGATATGATGACTAATACGATGACTAAGTTCCAAAAAACAGCACTCCTGGCGGCCGCGGGTTCCGCGGGCCTAATGATTGGTGCTTTGATTTTTCAATACGATCTTGGCATGGCTCCGTGCAAAATGTGCATCTGGCAACGATGGCCGCACGTAATTGCGATTGGGTTGGGCGTGGTGATTTATTTCGTGCCAAACCGCTTTGTCGCGTTGCTTGGCGGGCTGGTCGTCGCCGTCGGTGCAAGCATCGGCGTCTACCACGCAGGTGTAGAGCAAAAATGGTGGCAGGGACCAACCGATTGCACAGGAACCGGTTTAACGCTCAGCGATAATTTACTGGACATGTCAGCCCCCGTTAACATCGTGATGTGCGACGTCATTCCATGGGCCATGTTTGGGATTTCCATGGCCGGCTGGAATGCCATAATCTCGTTCGGATTGGTCTACGTCTGGGTCAAAGCGTTTCGAACCGCCTAATTATCCAGCTTCATTTTGATGAACTGTAACGCCATATTCAGGCCATCGGGCGCAATTCCGTGGCCGGTATTTTTGGAGATATGCGTGTAAACCTCAAAACCCGCTTTGACCAAGGCATCTGCAGCCTCGGGCAACACGGCCGGTGACACCATGTCGTCGGAATCTCCATGTACAAGCAGGATTGGAGGTTTGGATTGCATTTCTGCCTCCAACAATCCCGGCTCAAGCAGACGGCCTGAAAACCCAACGATCCCAGCAAACGCCATTTCACGACGCGGGCCGACATGCAAAGCCATCATCGTGCCTTGGGAAAATCCGAAAATGATGGTGCGTTCGGGGCCGATGCCCTCTGTCACAGCAACCTCGTCAAGCCATGTATTCAACATTGCGACCGCCTCGACTTGCCCTTGGCGGGCGAGTTCTTCGGAGGTTCCATCCAGCCACGGGATGGGCGACCACTGGCACCCCATCGGATTATTAGCACAGCGTTGCGGCGCGTTTGGCGCGAGGAACGTGGTGTTCGGCAAATGCTCGGCCAGAGAATCCCCGATCCCGATCAGATCATTTCCGTCCGAGCCATAGCCGTGCAGAAAAATCACCAAACTGTCAGCTTTACCCGAAGTCGCGTCTTTGCGCGGACCAGTTAATGTCGTCATCGTATTCCTTCTCGTTCTTTTGCAACACGGTAATACGCCCAGAGAAGGCGGGCTGCAACCGATCTCCATGGGGACCAGTTTTCGGACATTTCGCGCAGGGCTTTTTCCTTCGGGCGCGCATTCAGACCGAACAACATCTTTGCGGCCTCTTGCAACGCAAGGTCACCCGGCGCAAACACATCTGCATGACCAAGGCTGAACATTACGTAAATCTCTGCTGTCCACGTGCCAATTCCACGAACAGCGATCAGCCGCTCCATCACCTCTTGCGACGTTTGGCTTCGCATCGCGCCGTAATCCAGATCGGCTGCTGCTAAATCTCTGGCGTAACCTATTTTCTGACGCGAGAACCCGCAGGCCCGAAGTTCCTCGTCGCTCGCGTTCAGTAACGGGGCGGGGTCAATCATCCCCGCTACCTTCATCCTAGTCCAGATCGCATTGGCCGATGCAACAGATAACTGCTGGCTGGTAATCGCACTCAGTAGCGCGCGAAACCCGTCTTCACGACGACGAAGCGGTAATGGTCCACACAGCTCTAAAGCATCCGAGAATCTGGGGTCGAGCGCGCACAGCCACGCGGCCCCTTCGGCGACATCCGCTTTGGTTTCGATAATACGGCCAACCATTTACGCCTCCTGTTTGAGAGTACAGTTTAGGGAAAATCGACGCCGCTAGCAAAAGGAAATTAGTGGCGGTTTGCCCGCGAATTATATGTACTGGATATTGCAAATAAGTAAGAATAAAACAGCAAGTATGACCTATGCTGATTCCAATTCCATTGCCCGCCGCAACGTCAAAGTTCTAGTCGCCGCCCAAGCCATTCTGGGCGCCCAAATGCCAATCAGCTTTGTGTTGGGGG
The DNA here is from genome assembly GCA_050256375.1 of Paracoccaceae bacterium. Taxonomy (GTDB): domain Bacteria; phylum Pseudomonadota; class Alphaproteobacteria; order Rhodobacterales; family Rhodobacteraceae; genus NORP23. The sequence goes on from JBBWVU010000060.1 coordinate 3,522, forward strand.
GGCTAGCTGGGCAATACCTGTCATCCAACCCTTGCTGGGCAACGCTTCCGATCGCACTGATCGTATTCGGGTCTATGCTGACCGCGCCGGTTATGTCGGCGATAATGCAGAAATACGGTCGCCGTACCGGATTTTTCATCGGCGTTCTCGGTGGAATAATTGGCGCGAGCATTGCCGCAACGGCACTATGGTTCAATTCATTTCCGCTATTCCTACTTGGATCACTTTTCACCGGGATCTATATGTCTGCACAGGGTTTTTACAGATTTGCTGCGACGGACATGGCCACTGAAGACTATCGCCCGAAGGCCATCTCATGGGTTATGGCTGGTGGGTTGATCTCAGCCATCATAGGGCCTCAACTGATCAAAGTAACAGAAGGTGCTTTGGATCCTATTCCCTTTATGGGGTCCTATATCGCAATCGTCGCCCTAAACCTTGTCGGGTCATTTTTGTTCTTGTTCCTGAACATTCCAAAGCTCAAAAAACCGACTGCGAATGCCCCCAAAGGCCGTTCCCGCCGGGAATTACTTCGCGAGCCGCAAATCCTTGTCGCAATGATCAGTGCGATGGTTGCCTACGCGTTAATGAACCTTGTGATGACCTCGACGCCGCTGGCTGTCGTCGGCTGCGGGTTTAAAACTGCAAACGCTGCGGATGTGGTTTCGGGGCATGTTCTGGCCATGTATATTCCCTCGTTCTTCACCGGACATCTGATAGCGCGCTTCGGAGCAGAGCGGATCATCGCGATCGGTCTAGTGATATTGGCAGCCGCAGGCAGCGTGGCCCTCGCAGGCGTCGAGCTAGGCAACTTCTTCGTCGCACTTATTCTGCTCGGAATCGGTTGGAACTTCGGGTTTATCGGCGCAACAACTATGCTGGCAGGTGGACACACCGAACAAGAGCGTGGGCGCATGCAGGGCATGAACGATTTCGCGGTATTCGGGATGGTCACGATTGCTTCGCTCAGCTCCGGCGGGTTGATGAACTGTTCCGGTGGTACAACGCAAGATGGCTGGATGGCCGTTAACCTTGCGATGATTCCGCTGCTGATGCTTGCTGGCAGTGCATTAATCTGGTTCGTGCTCCAAGGTAAATCGCGCCTGAAGCCTACCACCACCCTGTAGAGTTTCGCCACAACAGGCTGAACCTGCGTTTGAATTCTGATGATTCAAGCGGCTGGCGCAGAGTTTCGTATGGCTGTCCTTGAACCATTGCCAACGGCACACCCGCTTGCCAACCGGCCAGAACTGCGGGTGCAGCCGCCTTTGGAATCTGGCCGCGGGATCGCCGCGACGACGCCAGCTTTTGCCGCGCATTTACAGTAATTTCCAACAACGCTTCCGCCAGATTGTCCGGCACTTCGCCACCCGCAACGGCGTTACGATCCAGCGCTCCACCCACGGGCACCGGATGCCGACCCTTGGCATACAATTGCGGCAACGCGCGCCACAAGTTGGCCACACCCGCCGCGAAACCGAAATCCGTGACACAAGCCACATCGTCCGCGTCCAGCGACATCGCCGCCAAGCGCATCAGGTTGCCCGAGGTCGCGTTGATATAAGCGTTAAACTCGCTCAGCCCAGAATGCCCCTCGCGGTAAATATCAAAACGCCGAGCGTTAACCATTTCTTCAAACAAAGTCTGTGGCAGATTGCCAACTTCGATCACTTTCGCAAGCTGACTTGCAACCTCATGCTCGCTGCCCTTGCCTTCGTAAATCCTCTCGATGGTATCCAGCCACCACTGAAGCCGCATCTCGGCAATCATTTCCTCATTAGTAATCCACGGTACACGGGCGATTTCCAGATTGAACGCGTACAGCACCAACAAGCGGTCGCGCGCAACGTCTGGCGCAGTCATTGCTGATAAATATCGATCCGGGTCCCCTGCCCTGACGATTTCAGCGCAGGCTTCAATGCTCATGCTGGTGTCGCACCTTCACGGATCAGCTTCCAGTTAATTGCATCGACCAAGGCCTGAAAGGACGCGTCCACAATATTCGCCGAAACACCGACGGTAGACCACCTCCGCCCCTGCCCGTCTTCGCTGTCTATCAGCACACGGGTCACGGCCTCGGTGCCGCCGTTGGTGATACGCACCTTGAAGTCCACCAGTTTCATGTCGTCAATCAACGCCTGATACGGGCCCAGATCTTTGCCCAATGCCCGCGACAACGCGTTTATCGGACCCTGATCCCGATCATCCTCGTCCGAATGGCTTTCCGAGGCGCTAATTACGCGTTCGCCAGCAATCTTGGCTACAACGACGGCCTCCGAAACCGTTATCATCTGGTGCAGGGCGTTCTGGCGCCGCTCGACCGTCACGCGGTACCGTTCGATCTCGAAAAACTTAGGTAATTGACCCAGGATGCCCCGCGCCAAAAGCTCAAAACTTGCTTGCGCGCTGTCATAGGCAAAACCGCGATCCTCGCGTGCCTTCACTTCGTCGAGGATCCGCGAGAGCGCCGGATCACCTTTTGCAACCTCCAGCCCCGCCTCGGTCAAACGCTTGCGAAGGTTCGACTGCCCCGCCTGATTTGACATGGGCACAAGGCGCTCGTTCCCCACAGTTTCCGGCGGAATGTGTTCATATGTCGTCGGGTCCTTGAGGATCGCACTAGCATGCAACCCCGCCTTATGCACAAACGCCGAAGCCCCCACATACGCCGCGCTGGCATTGGGCACACGGTTCAAAATATCGTCGAGCATCCTTGATAGACGCGTTAGCCCAGATAGCGCGTCGTGCTTAACGTTTATTTCATATTTGCTTGCGTAAGGTTCTTTCAGCAGCAACGTCGGGATCAATGTAACAAGGTTCGCGTTTCCACACCGCTCGCCCAGTCCGTTCAACGTTCCTTGAATTTGGCGCGCGCCCGCCTCCACCGCCGCTAGGCTGTTTGCCACGGCGTGTTCAGTATCATTATGCGTGTGAATGGCGACGTGGTCACCCGGAATGCCCGACGCTATCACCGCCTTGACGGCCAACGTTATATCTTCGGGCATCGCCCCACCGTTTGTGTCACACAGCACGACCCAGCGTGCACCCGCGGCGTACGCGGCTTTGCAACATTCCAGCGCATAATCCGGATTGGACTTAAAGCCGTCGAAGAAATGCTCGGCATCGTACAGAGATTCACGGCCAAGTGCAGCCAGATGCTCGAACGAGCCTTTGATGTTCTCGACATTTTCTTCAAGCGTAATTCCCAGCGCCGTCCTGACATGGAAATCATGACTTTTGCCAACCAGACAAACCGCAGGAGTGTTGGCATTGACGACCGCCGCCAGAACATCATCATTAGCCGCCGAGCGCCCAACCCGTTTGGTCATCCCGAAAGCTGCAAATGTGGCAGTATCCAGTTTCGGTGCCACTGCGAAAAATTCGCTATCCGTGGGATTGGCACCGGGCCAGCCGCCCTCGACATAATCGATTCCAAGACCGTCGAGCGCCTGTGCGATACGAATTTTGTCCTCTGCCGAGAAATCCACGCCGTGGGTTTGCTGGCCGTCACGAAGCGTGGTGTCGTAGAGGTAGAGGCGTTGTTTGGTCATAATAAATTGTCCAGTAAGTTGACATCAAAATTATCGGCCTTTTCGAATTCCGGCTCTCCTTGCGTATCTCGGACTATGACGCCTGCTCGCGTGAGGCCATCGCGAATTTCGTCAGCCCGCTCAAATTTTTTATTACGTCGAGCATTGTCTCGACGTTGCAAAAGATAGCGGATTGATCCGGTTTCAGCGTCACTGAACCCGACAACTCTCGCCCAGTCAGGAATTCCATTATTCATCAGCCCAAGTAGAGTCATGCTGGCGCGTAATGTCGGCAAATCGCCTGCGTTCGCAAGTTGGTGACACTCTGCAATAGCACGCGATGTATTCAGGTCATCTTGGAGTCCTTGAACCACTTCTGGGTGCGGTTCTACGTTATCAAGGGCGAGTCCGGCCATTCTATACCATTTTGTCAATGTATTCTGTGCCTCTGTCACTCGTTTATCCGTCCAGTCCATCGGCGAGCGATAATGCGTCGACAATAAAACAAAACGGATCACCTCACCCGGCACACCTTGCTCCAACAAATCCTTAACCGTAAAAAAATTCCCCATACTCTTGGACATCTTCTTGCCCTCAACCTGTATCATCTCGTTGTGCATCCACACATTCGCAAACCCAGCATCAGGGTTTGCACAGCAGCTCTGCGCTATCTCGTTTTCGTGGTGCGGGAACTGCAAATCCAAACCGCCACCGTGAATGTCAAACTCGGCCCCGAGCAGGTCCAGCGACATAGCAGAACACTCGATATGCCAACCCGGTCGCCCTCGACCCCACGGACTATCCCAGCCGGGAAAATTGTCGCTTGAAGGCTTCCACAACACAAAATCCATCGGATCACGCTTGTAATCTGCCACTTCGACCCGCGCACCTGCACGCATGTCGTCGAGTTTGCGGCCCGACAATGCGCCATAAGCATCGTAGGAATTCACGTCGAACAGGACGTGACCTGCGGATTTATACGCATTGCCCGACGCGATCAGCTTTTCGATCATCTCGACCATTTCAGGGATATATTCCGTCGCACGCGGCTCATCCGTCGGCCGCAGCGCACCAAGCGCATCCATATCCTCGCGATACCACTTGATCGTCTCGTCGGTGATGTCCCGAATGGGCCGCCCGGTCTCGGCAGCCTTAGCGTTGATCTTGTCATCAACATCCGTGAAGTTCCGCACATACCTAACCGCATAGTGGCCATAAACATGCCGCAGCAACCGGAAAAGCGTATCAAACACCACCACGGGCCGCGCATTCCCGATATGTGCGCGGTCGTAAACCGTCGGTCCACAGACATACATGCGCACGTCATCCAGATGGATCGGCGTAAAAACCTCTTTGGAGCGGGTCTTGGTGTTATAAAGTTTAATTTCGGTCATAGCTCGTTCCCAGTCGCAATATTCCCTGCGGCGGGCCTAGCATTTCGAGATCGAATTGAAAACAGAAAGACGCGCCGCAGACGATATGTCAGCAGATAATGCAAATCTTGATAATGCAAAGTTCGTTTTTCATGAGTACTTTATTGCAGGTCGTCGCATCATTGGCAATAGATTTACAATTGGCCATGATTTCACGGCTTTCAGACCAGCCTCCCCCTTGACCCCGGCAAAGCACTTGCGTAAATGACGGCCTTCTACTGGGGAATAGGTTAACGGTAGACCCGCAGACTCTGACTCTGTTAGTCCAGGTTCGAATCCTGGTTCCCCAGCCAGCCAGTCCGTCTCATTTTGAGTACATGTGTTTGGCCTGAAGTTCTTACGTTATTTCCGCGGGTTACAACATAGAAGCCACACAGAGACGCGCAATTTCGCACCGTACAGGCCACAAATAGTCCAAAATCTCTGTTTGCGATTCAGGCGCTAACAGTTTGAATGATTGGGTGAATTTCAACTTAGAGGCTGGCGATCAATTGCCGCTGATCTTCCCAATCGAGCGGCAATGCATCGCGCTGGAGCCATTCCGAGGTAAGCCGGACTGGCTGCCGCCACTCGGAGAGAGCAACGGTGCGATTGATCGTAAAATTGTGTCGGAAATAGAGGTGGCGTTCCTGATTGAAATGGTTGTGGGCGCACGAGTGCACGGCGACAAACTTTTGCAAACTCCGCATACTCCGGAAGCGTAACATGGCACGCTCTCGTCGTCGAAACGGCAGGTGCGAATTCTCTGCCCAGTCATTCTTCCAGCGGCCAATCTCTTGTATATCAGCATTGCCAATAACCTTCATAGCAGCACCATTTGAGCGCAATCTATCCGTCATAATCAACTTAGGAGAACCATAGCGCTTCATTGTTTTCCTGAGGAATTTCAATGCTGCCTTGCGATCTCGTCGCTTTGCAACATAGGTTTCCAGAACTTTGCCTTCAATATCCGCGGCCCGCCAAAGATAGTGTGTTTCGCCATTAATCTTCACGAACACCTCGTCCAAATGCCACTGCCAATTTGAGTAAGAACGCATCCGGTTGATCCGGTACCGTCGGATCTCAGCTGCGAACATCGGGCCGAACTGTTCCACCAAAACCGTATGATTTCATGGCTGACGTCAATGCCACGTTCGTGCAGTAGATCTTCGACATTGCGAAGCGAAAGTGGGAAGCGAACGTATAACATCACAGCGAGTCGAATAATATCGGGCGAAGTTTTGAAATAGCGGAAAGGGCTTGGTTTGGTCATTCGGTGACGCTAAGTGAACCACCTGCCCTCTTCAACTACGTTTTGTTTGACAGAGCCCGCAAAGTGTATGATGAGAACATAATCCAACAAGGTCGGGTTGTAGGCCTGCCAATACAATAACCCCGCCAAAAGAGGTACGCATATGAATATCCTAACGAACATTACACACTGGCAAGAACGCGTCGACATGGCCGCCGCTTTTCGCTGGACCGAGCGGTTGAATTTCCACGAGGCTGTGGCCAATCATTTCTCGCTTGCGG
>JBBWVU010000061.1:0-16257 GCA_050256375.1 Paracoccaceae bacterium
GAATAGAAGTCGCCCATATGATCCGAAAGAAACAGTTCCAGTCAAACCACATATCCCCGTTCAAGCAATTTGAATACCTGGCAGCCTAAATCACGACCAATATCGGAACTCACAATATTTGGGAAACTTTGCGACAGAACCTGCACAACTGCATTAGCCGGCGACAGTTGCGTCAATTATTGGAAAATGCGTGGGAAAGAATTCGGCGAGCGTAAGAAGGCAATCGCTTTTACATTGGTCGCGGCTTGTGGTTGACGGGTAAAGCATCAGGCACAGCCAGAAACCATCAGTCAGCGATTCAATCGTGCGGGCTATTCTTGCAACATCCAAGTCGTCATAGCCCCCCTCTTCGATGATTTCTGCACAAGCCCTAGAGATTTCGACAAGTCGTTGCTTATCGTATTTATTGTGAATTTTCACATAGTTAGGGCGGTATTTTGCCTGACCCCAAAAAGCGAACCAAACGGCCAGTTTCTTATGGGTACAGATTTTCCTGTCAAAATCAGCTTCGATTATGGCTGCCAGTTGGTGGGCTGGTTCAGGGCCTGCATTTTGCAAATAATTGGTCCAAAGATCGTAATGCTCTTTCGCAAGATAACCTAATGTGGCGTCATAAAGCGCTTCTTTGCTTTCAAAATGGTAATTGACGACGCCATGTGAAAGTTGGGCCTTTTCAGTAACGTGGCGCAGCGTTGTGTCGGAAAATCCTCGTTTTGAAATGGAATCCATTGCCGCCAAAATCAGCTGTTTTCTGCGAACATCCCGTGGTGCTGTGCGTTTTTTCTGCGGGGCTGGTTTTCGCATTTGCCCTAAGATCCTTCGCGATCGGCCATCTGTTGATCCAGCGCGTCACGTTTTTGTTGTCGAAACAACAACAAGGCCGCAATCGCAACGCATACGGCGACAAACAGAATTATAATAGTTGCGAGCGCGTTGATATCTGGCCGCAAGCCCAGTCGAATGCGCGAGAAAATCAGGATTGGCAGGGTATTTGCCCCAGGTCCAGTTACGAAACTTGCGATGACCAAATCATCAAGCGAAAGCGTAAAGGCCAAAAGCCAACCAGAGATCAACGAGGGCATAAGTCGGGGGACAGTGATTGCTGTCAAAACCTTAAAAGGCTTCGCACCTAGGTCAGAGGCTGCTTCCTCTAAAGACTGCCCCATTCCGGTTAGACGCGCCTGAACGGTCACGGCCACATAGGCCATAGAAAACGTAATATGCGCAATTGTTATAGTGACAAACCCTCGCTCCACCGGCCAACCGGTCAGCTGCCTTAGGGATATAAAAAATACCAGCAACGAAAGACCGGTGATGACTTCGGGCATAACCAAAGGAGCAATCAACATGCCGCCAAACAAAGTGCGGCCTCTGAATTGACCAAAGCGTACCATCGACAAAGCGGCTAAAGTGCCAAGTATGGTGGCGCAAGTCGCGTTAATAAACGCGATCTTGAGGCTTAGGCGCACAGCGTCCCAGACGTCCTCGGATTGGAATAACACCTCGTACCAACGGACAGACCAGCCGCCCCAAACAGGCACCAGTTTGGAATAGTTGAACGAGTAAATCACCAATAGGAGCATTGGGATATAAAAGAACAGTAACCCTATCGTTAGCATGATGGTCAGAAAGCGTGAGCGTTTGCCGTACATGATTATTGGGCCTCCGAATTCTTGCCCTGATAGCGCTGAAACACCAGTATTGGCAGCACCAAAAGAAACAGCAAAACGATGGCCACAGCAGAAGCAACCGGCCAATCTGTATTGCGGGCAAACTCGTTAAAAAGGACACGCCCGATCATTTGAACATTACCGCCGCCCAGAAGATCGGGGATGACATATTCACCGGTGGCCGGAATAAAGACCAGCAAGGAGCCTGCAACAATGCCGGGAATGGTCAACGGCAACGTCACCCGAAAGAATGTGTTCATCGGTCTAGAACCCAAATCAGCAGCTGCTTCGTTCAACCCACCGTCCAGCTTTTCCATATTGGCGTAGAGTGGCAGGATCATGAACGGCATGTAAGTATAGACAATGCCGACAAAAACGGCGAACTCCGTATACAACATGCGGATGGGTTCATCGATAAGGCCGATATAGATCAAAAGGCTATTAATGGTGCCCTGGTCCGCAAGCAATCCCATCCAAGCATAAACCCGCAGCAAAAAAGATGTCCAAAAAGGCAAAATAATTGCAAACAACAACAACGGTTTGGCGACGGGTCCAGAACGTACAATACCATATGCAATAGGGTAACCAAACAGCAGGCAGATGATCGTGGATATGGACGCGATCCTAAGTGAATTGATATACGTGTTGGAGTATAGACTGTCGGAGAAAATATAAGCGAAATTATCAAAGACAATGCGAATCGTCATGATACCGCCGTCTGTCCACTCGATCATTTTGGTAAACGGCGGGCTGGCGATGACCAGCTCGGCAAGGCTTATCTTGGCAACGATAAGGAACGGAAAGAGGAAAAACATCAACAGCCAAATAAACGGGATCGCAACAACAATTGAGCGCCAGTTGGTTTGAATGGACCGATTGATGCGTTTTAAAACGCTATATTCGGGCCGCTGCGATCCCGTGGAATTGTTGTGAGAAAGATCAGTCACGAATGAAGCAACATAGCGCTGGCTGGTTCCCACGACAGATACACCGTGTCTTCCCAGGTTATGTTTTGTGTGCGATTCATCGGTCGGGTTTGGTTAGGCGCCGTCACGTCGATGATATGGCCATTTTCCAATTGCACTTGGTAAACGGATGTGTTCCCAAGATAGCCAATTTCATCCACCTTGCCACTGACCTGGTTTGGCCCAGCCTTTTTGGGTGCGGTCTTGCTGATCGAAATTTTCTCTGGACGCAGCGCGATCCAAATCTTGCTGTCCACAGCCACCGATTGGCCGTGATCAATATAGATCTCGCCTAGTTCGCTGGTCACTTTAACGTGGTCTGCGCTGTCCTCGGACACACGACCTTCGACAATATTGGCTGACCCAATAAAGTCGGCCACAAAACGGGTCTCGGGAAATTCATAAATTTCAGTGGGCGTCCCAATTTGCATAAACTTGCCCGCATCCATTACGGCCATGCGCGTCGACAAGGTCATCGCTTCTTCTTGATCGTGGGTGACAACAATGAAGGTGACACCAACTTGTTCTTGGATATTGGCCAACTCAAACTGGGTTTGTTTACGTAGCTTTTTATCAAGCGCCGCCAATGGCTCATCCAGCAGCAACAGCTTGGGCTCTTTGACCAGAGCCCGCGCAAGAGCAACCCGTTGACGTTGACCGCCTGACAGTTGTTGAGGTTTGCGTTTTTTATAATCCTGCAATTCAACCAGTTTAAGGATTTCATGCACGCGATCAGAAATTTCGCTTTTTGGCATACGGTCTTGTTGAAGGCCAAATGCAATGTTTTTCTCAACATTCATATGCGGAAACAGAGCGTAATTTTGAAACATCATGTTTGTAGGGCGCTCGTAGGCAGGAACATCCGACATATCGATGCCATCGATACTGATCGTGCCAGAATTTGGTGTTTCAAATCCGGCGAGCATTCTCAAAAGTGTTGACTTACCGCAGCCAGAACCGCCAAGCAGGCAGAATAATTCGCCTTGGTAGATATCTAAGTCGATATTCTCAACAGCTGTGAATTCGCCAAATTTCTTTGTGACTCCGCTAATCTGAATAAACGGCTTATTATTTTCGCTATCGAGCCGCGGCGTACCGCTGACGGTTTGTTCAACTGCCAAGTCAGACCTCTTCAATTTTTAGAGTATCGAGGAACGAAAACGGCGACATTTTGTTAATGCCGCCGTTGTCAATTTATTGGGTTAGTTACCCGCTTTAAAGTCAGTCCACGTCCGTGTCTGCAAGCGCTTGATCTTTGGCGGCAGAGAAACAGTTGTGTACATCAGTGCAACTTGAGCCGACGTTGGAAAAGCTGCTGGGCTAGATGTGACGTCTTCGTCAACCATTGCTTTGCCAGTCAGATTTGCCGTCGCATACCATGTATAGTTACTGTCTGCTGCGCCAACTTCAGGGCGGCTCATATAGTTTAGGAACAAATGCGCGTCATCAACGTTGCCCGCATCCGCTGGGATCATCCAGCTATCGATCCACAACTGTGCTTTGCCTTGCCCCTCTGGAACGAAGAAATCAAGCACGACACCAGTGTTGGCTTCTATTGCACCGGACATAGCCAGCAAGCCATCTGGACCCCAAGTCGTTGAGATACAGAATTCTTTCTGCGGCATACGTTGGTAGGCATAGTTGTCAAAAGTTTTGATATGTGGGCGGATTTTGGCCAACATTTCACCAACGGCTTCATAATCATCCGGATTGGTGGAATTTGGATCAAGATCTAGATAGGCCAAGGCCATCGGAATGATGTCACCTGGAGAATCCAGGAAGGACACGCCACATTTGTCAACTTTCGCAATATGCTCTGGGTCAAATATCAAATCCATCGAGCCAATTGGCGCGCCCGGATAAGTTTCCAAAACAAGTGCCTTATTGTAAGTCACGCCGTGCGTACCCCACATGAAGGGAAGGATGTACTTATTTCCCGGATCCCAATCGCTGGCAAGTTGAGACATGATCGCAGGATCCAAATGGCTCACATTATCCAGTTTTGACATATCAAGTGGCGCAACGATGCCTGCCTTGATCAGCCGTGCTGCATCCCCCGATGAGTGAAGGACAACATCATAGCCACTACTGCCAGCCAATAATTTAGCGTCGATTGCTTCCGCGGAATCATAAGTGTCGTAGATCACCTTGATACCGTATTCCGCTTCAAAATTCGCGATAGTATCCTCGGCAATGTATTCCGCCCAATTGGTTACTTTTAGCACGCGAACTTGTGCCACTGCCGAACTGGCAAGTAGCGCTCCGCAGGCTGCTGCAAAGGCGAGCCCCGTAATTCTAGTTGTTATTCTCATAGTTTAATTCCTCTCCCTATTTCGAAGTTCAATGTGAACAACTTGAAACTATCGATACCGTCGCACAATCTTAGCATGGATTTGTTAACACTAGTAGATCGTAATACCTCGAAGTCGAAGGTCGACTATATGATCGTTCAGTCAAATCCTACTCTGGCTAAATCGTTTAAGTCAAGCGATCCACTCCTTGATTTCAACTTGAGCGCAATCGGCGAATTATTGTGTGGTCTTTTAAGGCCGAGTGAGAAGAGTCGGCTACTTCTTCGGTACATGCCGCTGGACACTCGCCGATTGCGTGAACACCGCCCTGCCTGCAAGTTAATCTATCACAATTTCAACCCTGTCATGCTTCATCGGTTCGTCAGGATCCACTGGTGAATCAAGCTCGCGCGCGTATTTGTGCCCGGCATAAACGGCTGCTGCAATTATCGCTGGAGCTTCACAATCGCCAACCCGCTTCAGGGTAAATGGTAATTTTTCAAGATCGCCGCCTGCTTTCAAAAGAAGTTCTTGATACAGGCCATCATTTGTTTTCCGCTGGGTGACCATTACAACTGATTTGACCGGCAAATCATATTTCTGGTCGTTATATTCACTGACCAAGGTCGCTTGTTCGCCGTCAAATTGCAGCAACGATTGAGATACGATGGTGTCAATTCCGAGCTTATTGAGATGTTTGCGAATGCGCCATCGCTCAGAAGTATTGCCAGCCCATTCTGAAATACTGTCTGATGGCGTTGCAAGGGTGACTTCCAGTCCTGATGATTTCAGACGCTCAGCGATTACGCCGGCCAAATAATAGGAATCCTCGTCATAAACCAAGACTGGTCCTTGCGGTAACTTACCGGCCATCACATCATCCGGCGTTAAGATTTCTGGCGATGTACCCGGTGCTGCAACTGAAAGGAATACTTCGCCGTTGAAGCGTTCTGGCATCCAGGTTGCACCGGTTGCAATGGCCACATGATCGGCCTCAAAAGCCAGCACATCGCCCGCATTGAGCTTACTTTCTCGGTAGACCTCAACATTGGCCATGCCCAAAAGCTCCTGTTCGCGATAGTTGCGGACGCGCGCATATTCGCTCATTCCGGGAAGCGCGCTTTCACGCGTAACGCGACCGCCAAGTTCACGTGACGCTTCGGCCAGCGTAACTTGATAACCGCGTGCACCCAAAGCGCGTGCCGCCTCAAGCCCGGCGGGGCCTGCTCCAACGACAAGGACACGACCATCGGATTGGCTGGCTTCGATCTTTTCCGGATGCCAGCCTTTACGCCATTCTTCGCCCATTGTCGGGTTTTGCGTGCATCTTATTGGTACACCAAGGGAGTCACCGGAATAGCAAATGTTGCAACCAATGCATTCGCGGATGGAATCGATTTTCCCTTCGTCAATCTTTTTAGGAAGGAAAGGATCGGCAATGGAGGGCCGTGCTGCGCCCACAAAATCGACGATCCCTCGTTTTATCTGGCTGGCCATCGTATCGGGGGAGGTAAAGCGACCCACTGTAACAACGGGTTTTGACGTCACAGACTTGATGAAATCCATATAGGGCTCGAGAGGGGCTTCCTTGACGAAACGGGACACACCCATTTCCAGCGAATAGTCGGCGACATTAATATCCCACAGGTCAGGAAGCTCAGACAGCATTTCAAACATTTCACGCCGATCACCGAATATCGGGACGCCATCCTCACCAACTTCTTCATCCGCAGAAAAGCGAACTGCAACCGCACAACGATCACCTACTGCTTCCTTAGTTTCTTCAATTAATTCCCTCACAAGGCGAACACGGTTTTCCAATGAGCCGCCATATTCATCACTTCGGGTGTTTGTGCGCGGGTTCAGAAAATTAGACAGTAGGTAACCGTGTGTGGCATACACATAAACGATGTCAAATTCGGCTTCTTTTGCTCTGAGAGCTGCACGCCGATGCCAATGTCGCAGTGTTTTGATGTCGGTTTTATCCATCGCTCGCGTCTGATATGGATGTCCGACAGTGTTTGGAAAACTGGCAAGATCCATCGCAATTTCGCGGGTCATCAGGTTTGGCGTTCGAAATCCGCCATACCATAGCTCGGCGCCTGCCAGTGAACCATGCCCATGAATCTTATCGGTCGTCAGTCGATGTGCCCGGATATCTCTGTCATTCCAAAGGGTGGCAGACATATAAGGTGAATCATCCGAGCTGGGGTGAATAGAGTTATATTCCGTGCAAACCACCCCCCAGCCACCTTCGGCTTTCACGCCCCGCATTTCGGCCAACATGTGCGGGCGCATAGAACCCATACCTGTGCAGTGGGGGACCTGATAAAATCTGTTTGGCGCTGTAACAGGTCCGATTTTGACAGGTTCAAACAAAATATCATGCCGAGGGTCGCGGGTCATTGTCTTCTCCGTGGTCAGGTTAAACTGTTTGCAAATTCAGGAAGTTCCCTAAGGAACGGAACACCTATTATGGGCGGCTCGCCAAACTCGCGGGCGAAACGATGGCCGGAATAGATAGCAGCAGCAATTGTGCCCGGTGCGAGACAATCGCCAATCCGTGTAAATGATTTCAGGTCGGGCGAATTTAGCGCTGCAATATCCGAGTAAAGCGTGTCGATACTGTCGCGCATGGTAACCAACATTACAGAATGACAAGGTTTAACCATCCTTGCATCGGTATACACACAAGACAATTCAACATGGTCTTTCGCAATTAATGCAAGATTATGGAGAGGTATAATTTTGACGCCGAGTTCTAGCAATCGGGTCTGTATTTGCGTCTGCTCCATTGTATTGTGGGTCCAGTGGGATACGTCCGCGGCCGGCGTAACATAGGTCACTTCAGCGCCATCAAGCCGAAGCTTCTCCGCTATGACCCCACCCATATAATAGTGATCGTCATCGAAAACGATGATTGGACCATCGATTTTCCGATCTTCAAAAACGTCATCCGGGGTCAAAACTCTCGCGCCATCAATCGTCGAAATTGAGGTGTGGTTGTTGCGTCCAATACCGTTGCGCGCCCACTTGGAACCCGTTGCAAGAACAACGTGATCTGAACCAAACTCCAGAATGTCCTTGGGGCTCAGATAGCTGTCAAGAAACACCTCGACATTCAACATCTGACCAATTTGATGGCTTCGGTAATCTGCAACTCGACGCCAATGAGAAAGCCCTGGAAGGCGGCTTTCGTCTGCAACACGACCGCCAATTTCCTTTCTGGATTCCGCAACTGTCACGGTGTGACCGCGTTGTCCTAAGGCTCGGGCCGCTTCCAATCCGGACGGGCCGGCACCCACAATTAAGACAGTGTCGTCATTTTTCCGAACCGCAATGCGTTCTGGATGCCAACCACGCCGCCATTCTTCACCCATCGTGGGGTTCTGGGTGCATCGCATCGGCGTTGCAAGAAAATCACCGGTCACACATATATTGCAGCCGATACATTCCCGGATATCCTCAACTCTGCCTTCGTCAATTTTATTGGGCAGAAATGGATCAGCGATAGACGGACGCGCCGCACCAATTAAATCCAACTGCCCCTTTTTAATCAGTGACACCATTGTATCTGGTGAGGTGTACCTGCCCACACCGACAACCGGCACGTTGGTCACTTTTTTCACAAAGGATACATAACTATTCTGAAACCCCTCGGGTTCGAACCGCGAAGTCGCACTGTCGTTGGGCCAGTCACCGACATTTACGTCCCAAAGATCCGGAATGTCGGCCAAATACTCGATAATATCGCGGCTATCGCTGTCAAATGTCAAACCGGTCGGACCTTTCAATTTTTCAACGCCAAAGCGGATCGCCACCGCACAGGTGTCACCAATCGCTTCTTTTGTGTCTTGTAGAACTTCGCGAATTAGCCGGGCGCGATTTTCAAGTGAGCCGCCATATTCGTCGGATCGGTCATTTCGGCGCGACAAAAAATGCGTGAACGTCGTCATATCATGAGCGCAATACAGATAGACGATATCAAAACCGGCCTTTTTGCTGCGAATGGCCGCATCCACGTGCAGTTTTCGAAATTCTTTGATGTCCGCCTTATCCATGGCACGGGTCTGCACCGGCTCCCACAAGTCGATAGGCCTTGCCGACGGACCCATCGGGATTTCTCGGCTATAATTATTAGACGCGCCACCCCCCAAAAAAGCGGGTTCGATCCCTGCAAGTGCGCCGTATTCGTGAACGACATCTGCCATTTTGGCCAAGAGAGGGATATCCCTGTCATCCCACAAGCGACCTTCAGGAACGGGGCTGAGCTCAGACAAATGGCTGATTTCAACTTCTTCAGTGTTGATAACACCCCACCCGCCTTCGGCCTTGATACGCCGCATTTCAACCCAACTTGAGGGGTATTGATGCCCCATGCCATTGCAATGGGGAACTTGATAAAACCGGTTCTTGGCGGTTACCGGTCCAATTTTAACAGGTTGAAAAAGGATGTCGTACCGCGGATCTCTTGGCATCATCTTTCCTTCGGGGGCACTGGCGAAGGTTGATCAAAATGATCCGGGAAGATTTGCCAGAGATATAGCTCAATGCGTTTCATTGCATCCAACCGCGTTAATTCGCCGGGATACATTAGAATACCAAGCCAAAACCCATCATACATTCCTTCGAGGGTAAAAGTCAGATCCTTCGCGTCGACGTTTTTATATCCGCCCTGATCGATGATTTCTTGGCAGAGACTGAGTGACAAATTCCGGCGCTCTGTATCAATGCCATTGACCAGTTTCCGGTAAGAGGCGCGGGCACCAGCTTCACCAAAAAAGCCGTACCAGACCGCGATTTTCTTTCGATTGCAGATGTTTGGATGGAAATGTGCCGCCACGATCGACAGTAGTTTGGCCTGAGGAGTTAGGTGGACCTTCTCATATTGCTTCATCCAATGTTCGTGATGTTCCTCCGACAAAAACCGAAGCGTTTCATCAAACAGGTTCTGTTTGGTCTTAAAATGAAAGTTCGCTAACCCACGTGACAGACAGGCAATTTGGGTAACCGTTGTCATTGTCGTTCCGGAAAGGCCAAACTTTGCTATGCTTTTGATCGCCGCGTCGATCAACTGTTGTCTTCGTACTTCCTTGGACGCAGTTCTGGCCGGCTTTGCCGTTGAAGTCTCTTTTAATGCGGCAAGTTCGTTCATTTTCTTCCTCATCATTGGGGCTGTCTGCGCCCTGGTGTCATAACTTTAGCCCGCTCATATCAACGAATGTAATGTCGTACAAAACCAGCCAAACAGGTTGCCTCTAACGCACCCAAAAGCCCGCTTTACCCGACCACTGCCACCCCAAGACAACTAGAGCGAAATTCGCCATATGGGCATTCCATTGAATGTTTGTTCAATCATTGGGTTGATTTCCGTATCAAGTCAAGACAGTATTCTGGCGACAAACAACTGAGATGACTTGCCCATCAACAGGAACTGGCTGCGAACTTGTAGCCAACAGGAAAAGGATCTGAACTGTGACCCTTAGAAAACGAGTCATTCGGCTAGAAGAAAACGGCCCGACAAAGACTGGAATGCCTGAGATGAAGTGTGATCCAGCTGGTTTCCAATCGCCTCTGCCGACCCAACATTTACATGTTTATTTTGAAGACCCCGTCATCGGAATGAGCGTTGGCGTCTGGGACACGTCCACAATGCAAGAGGCCTTTGGCCCCTACCCTGGCGACGAATTTATCTTTGTTCTTGAAGGGGAATTCAAAATGTTGGACCGACATGGCGCCGCTGTTGAGTGCCCAAAGAACGCCTGCGTTTCATTTCGCAATGCCGTACCGGTTAGTTGGAAGCAAGAGGGTTATCTTAAGAAATTCTATATCACTTATCTTGACCCACAAGCTGAAACACCAACAATCGAGACAGCTGACGAAGGTATTCGGGTGCTTGATCCTAATGCTGAAATGACGGTGTTGGAAACAACCCAACCATTTGAACTTGAAGGGGAAGCACCCGTTCAAAAAGATCACATCGCTTTCACCAATGACGCAGGAAATTTCTTTGTCGGCACATGGGAAAGTGGACCAATGGTCAGCAAAATGAAGCCTTTTCCAAGCCACGAGTTCGTTCGAATGCTTGAAGGTGAAGTCGCGATCGCAGAGAGCGATGGCTACAGGCAAACCTTTAGGGCCGGTGATTGTTTTTTTGTACCAAAGGGCACGGTATGCAGTTGGGACATCCCAAGTTTTGTCAAAAAACATTATGCAATTCTGGATGCCGGTTAGTGGCAAAATGCGTAAACATTTGACCCGGAGTTCGCGAACAGGATTGCGCTCGCCTGCCAAAAATTAACTCGTAAGGAACCGATCAATGATAAGCCTGCCTAAACACGCTCAAACCGTCATCATCGGCGGCGGCTCCATCGGATGCAATACAGCCTATCACCTGACGAAACTCGGTATGTCGGATGTAGTGGTGTTGGAACGGGACCAATTGACATCAGGAACGACCTGGCATGCGGCCGGATTGATTGTTGCCGGGCTTTTGAAGACAGAGGCGGAATGTGAAATCTATACCCACGGGCGCGATCTCTATGCGACTTTGGAAAGTGAAACAGGCTTGCCGACAGGATTTCGCGACGTGGGCTATTTGCAGATCGCGAGCAACGAGGAACGCGTTCATGAAATGCGCCGGATTGCGCCCTTTATGCGCCGCCACGGGATCAACATCCATGAGATTTCACCAAAAGAAACTGCGGATCTATTTCCGATTGGTGATCTATCAGATGTTCTTGCTGGATTTTATATTCCTGAGGATGGAAGAGTGAATCCGGTTGATGTGACAATGTCCCTTGCAAAAGGTGCCCGCATGGGTGGCGCCAAAATATTTGAAGGTGTGACGGTCGCCGAGATCTTGGAAAAAAACGGAACTGCCACCGGTGTTCGCACAACTGACGGCCAGACAATCACCGCCGAAAACGTGGTGATTTGCGGCGGAATGTGGTCACGACAACTAGGTGCCCAAGCCGGGATCAACTTGCCGCTGCAAGCCGCCGAACATTATTACCTGATCACCGAAAAAATCGAAGGGCTCCCCCGGGATTTACCCGTGTTGGAAGACCCTTCTACCTATACATATTACCGTGAAGAGGTTGGCGGTCTGATGCTGGGACTGTTCGAGCCGGGGGCCGCACCATGGAAGCTTGATCGTATTCCCGATAATTTTGCCTTTGGCGAAATCGAACCGGATTGGGACCGCGTAGGACCGCATCTAGAACTTGCGTACAGTCGCGTCCCCGATGCGTTGAATGTGGGCGTGCGTAAATTGTTTTGCGGGCCGGAAAGCTTCACGCCGGACCTTGCGCCGCTAGTAGGTGAAACGCCAGAGTTGCGAAAGTGTTTCGTCGCTTGCGGCATGAACAGTCTTGGAATTCTAAACGGTGCTGGCACGGGGAAAGTGCTGGCACATTGGATCGTGGATGGCATTCCACCCATCGACGTAACCGGCATCAACGTCAATCGCTTCACTAAAAACGAAGCCACCTATGCATTTCGTCGGGACCGCGGCACCGAACTTTTGGGCAAATTGTTTGGGCAACATTATCACAATGAAGGTTTTGAAACAGCGCGCAACGTCAAGCAATCAGCTCTTTATGATCGTTTGAAAACCGCTGGCGCATACTTCTCTGAAAGTCACAGCTGGGAGCTTCCAGATTGGTTCGCACCCTCCCCCGATGAGGCGCATATCGAAAAATACAGCTGGTTCCGACAAAACTGGTTTGATTGGCATGCTGAAGAACACTACGCCGCGCGCAATGATGTTGTGGTCATGGACATGTCGTCAATGTCAAAGTTTTTGGTGCAGGGCCGCGATGCCTGCATGCTAATGAACCGACTAAGTTGCAACGAGGTCGACGTCCAAATCGGTCGCGTTGTCTATACAGCCTGGGTGAATGAAAAAGGTGGGTTTGAGGCTGATCTGACCGTGACCCGGCTGGAAAAAGACAAGTACCTTGTCGTCGTCGGGGAAAACAGCCACGGCCACACCGAAATGCATATGCGCCGTAACATTGCTATAGATGAGTTTGTTACGATCACTGATATTACGCCGGGCATAACCCAAATCAATGTTCATGGCCCCAAATCGCGTGAACTGATGCAAAAAGTCAGTTTTGCCGATCTGTCAAACCAGGCTTTTGCCTATATGAGCTGCCAGGAAATCGACGTCGGGTATTTCAATGTTCTTGCGTTACGCGTGACTTACATAGGCGAGCTTGGCTGGGAATTGCACGTACCTGCCCTGCATGCCGTTCAGGTGTATGACCTGTTGATGGAAGCGGGCAAAGATCTGGGCGTTCGTAACGCCGGCATGCAAACCCTCAGCTCATTGCGACTTGAAAAGGCTTATCGCGATTTTGGGATTGATGTTGATAATACGGATAACCCGATCGAGGCCGGGCTCGGTTTTGCTGTCAAACTGGACAAACCTGGCGGCTTCATCGGCCGCGATGCTTTGGCAAAAATCAAGGCG
Organism: Paracoccaceae bacterium; assembly: GCA_050256375.1. Lineage (GTDB taxonomy): Bacteria > Pseudomonadota > Alphaproteobacteria > Rhodobacterales > Rhodobacteraceae > NORP23. Next base: position 13,406 of record JBBWVU010000061.1, read on the forward strand.
AAAGGGATATCCAAAACCCGGATGATGCAATTCTTATTGAACGATCCTGAACCGCTGCTTTACGGCAATGAGCTGGTCTATCTAAATGGAAAAGAGGTTGGCCATCTTCAAATCGCCGCTTACGGACACACGCTGGGCGGTGCTGTGGGTATTGGTTTTGCTGAAAACGATGCTCCTTTGACGGCTGAAAACGTCACTTCAGGAACATGGGAAATCGATGTTGCTGGAGAACGCATAAAAGCAACCGCGTCCCTCAGGCCGCTTTTCGATCCCGAAATGGCGAAGATCAAATGTTGAACCAATTTTGGTAGAAAATGCTCTAACCTGTGATGTTTGATGTTGCTGTTTCTAAACCAAATTCCAGAATAGCGACCATATCGTCAATCTGAGCTTTTGTAATCGTCAAAGGCGGAGACAAAACCGCCGAACTATATACTGGTCTGAGCATCAGACCGTTATCCTGGCAGATCTGATCAACCTGTAACAAAAAATCCATGTTCTGATCTTCGTCTGGGTACTCCGGATCTAGATTGCATTCAACCCCGGCCATTAGCCCGATTGATCGCACATCATTGACGACCGAAAACCGCTCAAGCGAGCGCAAGCGTTTTTCAAAATGGGGGGCCACGTTTTGGACATGAGCAAGTAAACCATCCCGCTCAAATATATCAATATTTGCCATAGCAGCAGCCGCCGCAACGGGATGCCCAGAATAAGTAAAGCCATTGAAAAAGTATTTTGCGGAATTACCCGAGGCCTTTATGTTCGCAAACATCCGGTCAGAGATGAACAAAGCACCCATGGGGATGTAGCCCGAGGTCAAGCCTTTGGCGGTGGTTAGCATATCTGGCTCAACTCCAAACACATCTTTACTGGCGAAAAAATGCCCTAGCCGCCCAAATCCAGTCACGACCTCGTCAGAGATGAACAGAACATCATGTTTGCGGCAAATCTCGTGACATTTTTTGAAATATCCATCCGGCGGAACAATAACCCCACCCGATGCCATCACGGGTTCCGCAATGAATGCGGCCGTATTTTCAGCACCAATTTCAAGTACTTTGCTTTCCAATTCCGCAACTTTTTGGGCGCAATAATCTTCGGCCGACGTGTTTAGCGGGCGGTTTGCCGGATTAGGGTTTGACAAAAAGTGCACCCGCTCATGGACCATATCCATGTTCTCTTTTTCGGGCAATTTGCCTGAACAAGACGCAGCCAAATAAGTACTCCCATGGTAGGCCCCTATCCGGCTTATGATTTGTTTCTTTTCCGGGCGACCAAGACAGTCGTTGTAAAAGAACGCAAAACGAAGAGCGGAATCAACCGCTGTAGAGCCACCGGTCGTAAAGAAAACAGTATTCAGATCACCAGGTGCAAGTCCCGCCAAACGCTCGGCAAGAATTACCGCAGGTGGAGAAGTTACCGACCATGGCGAAAAATAGCTCAAATCGCGCATCTGGGCCGCGACAGCCTCGATTATCTCTTCTCGACCATGCCCCACATTCACGCACCACATACCTCCGGGGCCGTCGATCATCCGATTTCCATCACTATCGGTAATGTAGATTCCATCGCCTTTGGAAATGACCGTTCTGGCCTCATTTCCCAGGGCTGTGACATCTTCCCAGGGGTGTACAAAATGTTTGTCCATCGCCTGAATACTTTGTGTCTCTTGGGACTTGGTAGAAACCATTATGTGTTGCCCTCCAAAAAATAGTTTATCTAGCGGCTTGGCAAGAATGCGATTGCCCGAATTATCATGTTGCCTAGATGCTGCGCCTGAATCTGCTCCTACTTGCCCAATAGTAGTAAATGAAAAATGGATAAGGAAAGGTTCTGTTGCAAAGTTTTTGGCGACCTTCCCATTTCGCCGCATTGTGGCATAAGGGTCTCAGAAAAACCACCGGCGGGATACTCTTCATGACAATCGATTTCAAAGGCAGCCATTATCCGCAGGATGTGATCCTTTATGCGGTATTTTTCTATGTGCGCTACGCTGTTTCTTATCGCGATCTGGAAGAAATCATGGCGGAGCGTGGTGTCAAAGTTGATCATGTAACGCTAAACCGATGGGTGGTAAAATATTCACCTGCCATCGCCAAGGCAGCTCAGACTAGAAAGCGGCCAACAGCGAGATCTTGGCGGATGGATGAAACCTACATTAAGGTTAAAGGAAAGTGGATGTACCTTTATCGTGCGGTTGATAAATACGGGAAAACCCTTGAGTTCCTGCTATTCCGGCGGCGGAATAAAGCCGCAGCCAGGTTGTTCTTCAGGCGCGCCATCGCGGCAAACGGCGTGCCTTCAAGAGTTGTGATCGACAAGAGCGGTGCCAATTTGGCTGGCTTACAGAGAATAAACATTGGCCTGAAATTCTCGTTAACACACCGACCGATTGAAATCCTGCGGGTGAAATATCTGAACAACATCGTTGAACAGGACCACCGTTTCATCAAGAAAGTCACCCGCCCAATGATGGGGTTCAAGGCTTTCCATTCAGCGGCAGCAACGCTCAAAGGTATAGAGGTGGCACATATGATCCGAAAGCAACAATTCCAATCAAACCACACATCTCCGTTTGAACAGTTTGCAAGCTTGGCTGCATAAAACTGCCAAGATACTAAACTCATTTAACTATCAGAAAACTTTGCGACAGAACCCCGCCGTTGGTTTGAATCTGGCGATGCAGCGGGAGAAGAACCAAACATGTCACGCAGCTTGATTGAAATTGGACAGGACCCTGATCGTATTTTAGATTTGGCAATGCCTCCGGCCGTTGCTTCATCCTTAGATACGGCAACCTTAGAGGCAAAATCTCTTGGTGTATTCGGTTCACCAAGCTTTGTCGTAAA
>JBBWVU010000062.1:0-48187 GCA_050256375.1 Paracoccaceae bacterium
ATTAATTTTTGTTTTTGCTGATTTAGAGAATTGTCAATTCGGGCGTTTTGGTCCATTAATATTACCAATCGGGAAGTTTCGATCTGCCCGTATTTATCCGAACCACCGTCAGCGAGCTTACTGTCGCCAAATCTAGACAGAGAGTACGCGAATTTCGGCACCCGATATGTACCCCGTCGGTCGCCGAATAATTCTTCTAACGGAAAGTTCATGTGACTGTGTTCCGAGCGCACTCTAAAAAGAATAGATCGAATTTCTTCTCGGATATGGCGCTGGCCTGTTGACGCTTATCAACCCCTGCGTTTTGCCGGTGCTGCCAATCGTGCTGGCCTCCGCACTACAAAACCACAAGCACGGCCCATTGGCCCTTGCGGCGGGAATGTCGCTGACCTTCGTCATCCTCGGCGTCGGCGTTGCCACTTTGGGTGCCAGCATTGGCCTCGACGTTGAGCGGGTCAGCCAGATCGGCGCGATTATGATGCTAGGCTTTGGCGCTATCCTGCTAATTCCACAACTGAATTCAAAATTTGCACTTGCAACCACCGGCGTATCCTCTGTGGCGGATACGCGAGTGGAGCGGTTGGATCAAACCAGCCTACGTGGTCAGTTTCTCGGGGGCACCTTATTGGGGGCGGGTCTGGTCTCCCTGCGTCAGGCCAACCCTGGGCGGTGCCATATCGCTGGCCTACAGTGGTAAAAGCCTGATGCTGGCAACCGGAATCATGCTCAGCTTCGCTATAAGCATCTCGACAGTCATCCTGCTACTAGGTTACGGCACCCGCGAGGCCATTATGACTCGACAAGCAGCCATGCGTGCCCTCGCGGAGAAATCCAAACCGTTGATGGGCGTTATCTTCATCGCCGTTGGCCTAATAATCCTGACCCGTTTCAATCAGGTGATAGAATCTTGGCTACTTGAACTTATGCCCGACTGGTTGCTGTTCTTGTCCGTTTCAATATAAAGGAGATCCCCCATGGATCGTCGTCACTTTCTGCTAACCACAACCGCCTTGATCACTCTGCCAATGGCCGCCCAAGCCGCCGAAGATTGGATCGACTATGAGCCAGGTGTAATCCAAGCGCTGCTGAACGAAGGTAAAACCGTGATGCTAGATTACTCGGCCGTTTGGTGCTCAACCTGTAAAGTGCAGGAAAAAGTGGTGAACGACCTGCGCACCGAAAACCCTGCCTACAACGAGGCTATGGTTTTCGTACGAGTTGACTGGGACATCTATAGCCGCAATGTGGTCACCACCAGCCGCAAAATCCCCCGGAGATCGACGTTGTTGGTGCTACGCGGAAGAGAAGAACTGGGCCGTATTGTTGCGGGAACAGCGGTCGAGAATATTATGGCGTTGATGGATTTGGGACTGTAAAAGCCGCTTGGTACGTGGCCTCAGCGGCCGACTCCATCAAAAATCCAGATTCTCCACACTCAGCGCATTCGCTTGAATGAACTCACGGCGCGGCTCCACCACATCCCCCATCAGCTTGGTGAAAATCTCGTCGGCTTCGTCCACATGTTCGATCTTCACCTGCAACAATGTGCGTGCTTCGGGGTCCAGCGTGGTTTCCCATAGCTGACCGGGGTTCATCTCGCCAAGGCCTTTGTAGCGTTGCAACGACAGGCCCTTTTCACCTTCTTTGAACACCACGTCCAACAGGTCGGTCGGCGCGTTGATGACGTTTTCCCGATCCTTGCGAACCAACGCAGCAGGGGCGGCGTAAACCTCTTGTAAACTGGCAGTCAAGCTAGCCAGTTTGCGGGCCTCGGCACTACGCAGCGCATTGCCACCCAGCACTTGCACTTCTTCCACACCGCGCAGCACGCGCGACAGGCGGAGGCCGCCGTTCTCGGTTACACTGCCGCTCCAACCCTTTTCATATTCGGTCGCGATAAGGTCCAGACGCGCGGCTACACTGCTCGCCGTCCCTTGCGGGTCACTGTCCAGAACACCCAGAATTAACGCGCCAGAAATAGCCACTTGTTCAAGAATATCGCGGGAATAATTCGTCGGGAAAGCGTTCAAAATCGTGCGGCAATTCCGTGCCTCCTCGACCACACGCTTCAAATCCGCGCCTGCGATCTGTGCGCCGTCACCAAGGCGTAAAATGGCATCGCTCAGACCTTGATCGATCAAGTAATCTTCCAGCGCCAGCTGGTCCTTCAGGTAAACCTCGGACTTGCCACGCGCCACTTTGTAAAGCGGTGGCTGGGCGATATACAAATACCCGCCCTCGATCAGCTCCGGCATTTGACGGAAGAAGAACGTCAGCAGCAGCGTCCGAATATGCGCCCCGTCAACATCCGCATCGGTCATAATCACGACTTTGTGGTAGCGCAGCTTTTCGATGTTGAACTCTTCACGCCCAATCCCCGTGCCCAGCGCAGTAATTAGCGTCCCGATCTCCTGAGAGCCGAGCATCCGGTCAAACCGCGCTCGCTCCACGTTCAAAATCTTTCCCTTCAACGGCAGCACCGCCTGATTATACCGCGAACGCCCCTGCTTGGCCGACCCACCGGCCGAGTCCCCTTCCACAAGGAAGATTTCAGACTTGGACGGATCTTTTTCCTGACAATCCGCCAATTTCCCCGGCAAGCTGGCGATATCCATCGCCGACTTGCGCCGCGTCAACTCGCGTGCCTTGCGGGCGGCCTCGCGGGCCACTGCGGCCTCGACGATTTTGCCGACGATCATGCGCGCCTCGGCTGGATGTTCCTCGAACCACTCCGACAGTTTCTCGTTTATCAGGCTTTCGACCGCAGGGCGAACCTCGGAGGAAACCAATTTGTCTTTGGTCTGCGAGGAAAACTTCGGATCAGGCACTTTAATTGATAGCACAGCCGTTAAGCCTTCGCGCGCGTCATCGCCGGAAAAGTTAATCTTTTCCTTTTTCGCGATCCCCGAAGAGGCCGCATAGTTGTTAATCGTCCGCGTCAGCGCCCCGCGGAAGCCCGCCAGATGCGCCCCGCCGTCACGTTGCGGGATGTTGTTGGTAAACGGGCGGACGTTTTCGTGGTAACTGTCGTTCCACCACATCGCCACTTCAACCACGATGTCGTTACTCTCGCCGAGGATATAGATCGGGTCCGTAATTAGCGGCGTTTTAGAGCGGTCAAGGAAGCGTACAAATTCCCGCACGCCACCATCGTAAATCATCTCGGCTTCAAGCGGTTCTGTCGGGCGTTCGTCCCGCAGTGTGATCCGCACACCGGAGTTCAGGAAGGCCAGCTCGCGCAAGCGATGCTCTAACGTTTCGAACTTGAAGTTGCGATCCGAGAACGTATCAAGCGACGCCAAAAACCGCACCTCGGTCCCTGTTCGATCAGTCGCACCAAGCGTTTTTAGATGCTTGACCGTGTCGCCGTGTTCAAACCGTGCAATATGCTCGTGACCGTCGCGCCAAATCCGCAGTTCAAGATAATCCGAAAGGGCATTCACTACCGAAACACCAACCCCGTGCAAACCACCCGAAACCTTATAGGAATTGCTGTCAAATTTGCCGCCAGCGTGTAGTTGGGTCATAATAACCTCGGCAGCTGAAACGCCCTCTTCCTCGTGGATACCCACCGGAATACCACGCCCGTTATCGCTGACCGAAACGCTGTCATCGGCGTGGATTGTCACCGTCACCGTGTCCGCATGGCCCGCCAAGGCCTCGTCGATGCCGTTGTCCACGACTTCATACACCATATGGTGCAGACCGGACCCGTCATCCGTATCGCCGATATACATACCGGGACGCTTCCTCACGGCCTCTAAGCCTCTGAGAACTTTGATGGAATCGGCGCCATATTCTTCAGGAGCGCTATCGTTATCGGCCATTGGTGTATTCCCCTAATTAGTGGGCGGAATACTAGCTGAAACCCTCGGGAATGTCACGCTCTTGCAGGAATATTATAGTGATTTTCAACGGTCCCGCATGGATAGGATTTTGACCCCACCAGCGTCCAGCTTTGTGTCGTCGCCGCCCCTTCAAGGAACAGCGGAATACCGGCGCCAAGCAGGATCGGCAGTGTAAAAATCCGGGCCTCTCGGATCAGGTTTCTAGCAAGGCACTGTGCGATCACATGACCCCCATCAACATAGGCATTTGGCAACATCTTCGCCGCAACCTCTATGCTTTCCGACGTGCGCACATGTTCCGGCATCCCGCGCGGCAACAGGCGGTGCGTCATGATGATCGCTGGTAGATGTTCAGGATAGGGCCAACCGTGTTGTTCGTAAAACGCCTCTAGCGTGTTGCGCCCCATGAGCATTCCGTCAACACTGGCGATAAACTCGTCATAGCCAAAATCGCTGTCCTGAAACGCGTCCAGATGATCGAGCGAGCCGGCCGGCCCTGCAATATATCCGTCAATCGTTTGTGCAATGTATATCTTCATGGCGCGATCATATCACAGCGATTACCGCACCGACCACAACCAATGCCGAGCCGGAAATCAGGTTGGTTCGTCGAACGGATTCCGCCGAAGACAGGAATCGACGGATGCGATCAATCGACAGTGCGAACAGGATGTTACCCGTAAACGGCACAAAGCCCGAAATCGCGCAGATTACGGCAATATCCAGCCCTGTGACGTTGTTTATATCGAAGAAGTTTGGCAATACGCCCATGTAAAACAGGATGGCCTTCGGATTGCCTATGATTACCATCAACCCTGCGACGAACCCCGCCCACATGCCCGATTTACTAAGCCGTCCATCCGCGACGATCGGTTTGTCAGCGTTACGGATCGTGCGAACGCCCATCCAGACCAGTATCACCGCCCCGCCATAGCGCAGCAGACTAAGGAAATCGGCATAAACCTCTATCAACAGGCTGACACCGAAGATCGCAAACAGCGGCCAGATCATATCTCCGACGACAACGCCCAGTGCCAGTGGCCATGCAGCGTGAAACCCGCCAGACACACCGCGTGCCACCAGCGCCACCCAGACAGGTCCTGGCGTGAGGAAAAGGATCGCAAGTGCGCCTATGTAGAGGAGGATTTCAGAAAGAGAGAAGGTCATAATTAGTCCGGTAAAGTTAGTGAGCCATCTTCGTGCAGCGGCCAATAAGGATTATTTGATACCTCCCAAACATGCCCGTCCAAGTCTGCGTAATAACCCGAGTATCCGCCCCAGAACACCTTTTCTGGAGCCTTGAGGGCCGTTGCGCCGGATTCCATTGCTTTGGCGAACGCTACGTCCACCTCGGCTTTACTCTCGAAGTTTTGTGCCAGAGTCATTGCCCCCATCCCCAGCGTTGCATCCGGTCGACCTTGGTCATCGGCCAACGCTTTAACACCGAACAAACCCAACGCCATACCGTTAATCTGGAAAAACGCTATGCCTTCCTGTGAGCGGGTCGACTCCACCCACCCCAATGCTTTGTAAAAAGCACGGGATGCGGTCAAATCTTTCACGCCCAGCGTGATCATTGTAACCCTTTGCGGTGTCATGTTGGTTCACCCAGATTTGAAATGCCGTTCTCCTCCGACACCTCGATAAAATTCGCGCGGCCCCCCAAGGCCTCGAATAATTCAGGGCCTGTACCTGTCATCCATGCTTGCGCGCCCAGCGCGCAGATTTCATCATACAGTGCAGCACGTCGATCCGCATCCAGATGCGCAGCGACCTCGTCCAACAATAAAATCGGCGGTGCGCCGAAATCCTGTGCCAAGGCCCGCGCATTGGCCAGTATCAGCGAGACCAGCAAGGCCTTCTGCTCCCCTGTGGAGCACAGCTTTGCCTCAACCCCCTTGGCGGCATAGACCGCGTGCAGGTCCGCGCGGTGTGGCCCCGTCAACGTTCGCCCCGCGGCCATATCACGGAAACGGCCCACCTCAAAAGCGTCGCGCAAGGTTTCGGCGGTCTGCTCCGGCGATAGCTCATCAGCCGAGATAAGAGATAAATCGGCCACCGGAAACGCTGTTTCGGCCCCTTCCTGAGCCGCCTGCAAACGCGCAATCACCTTGACGCGGTTGGCGGAAATCGCGCCGCCCGCCTCGGCCATCTGCTCTTCAAGAGCGCCATACCAAGACGCATCGCGAACGTTGCCTTTCAACAAACGGTTACGTTCCCGCATGGCTTTTTCGTATTTCAACGTTGCCTCAGCGTGGCTTGGGATGAAGCTCATCACCATGCGGTCCAAAAATCGCCGCCGCTCGCTTGCGCCCTCAAGCCATAGGCGATCCATCACCGGCACCAGCCAAACTATCCTTGCCAGCCGGCCAAGCGCCAGTTGAGGAGCCAATTTACCGTCGATCTCCACCTGTCTCGGACCGTCACCCTCGATCCAAGTCACCAGTTCGTGCACTTCAGACAGGCTTTCCAGCGTTGCCGTGATTTTCCAACCAAGACGTTCTGGTGTGCGGGACATTTCATCGACCGGCGCCCGTCGCAAACCTCGCCCAGGTGACAACATCGAGATCGCCTCAAGGATGTTGGTCTTGCCCGCGCCATTCGGCCCGTAAATAGCAATAGGCCGCCCGTCTGTTTCCAGACGCGCGGCCTTATGTGATCGGAAATGCGAGAGTTTCAGCTCGCGAATTGCAAGCGTCATACGCGCATCGGCATCACAACATAGACCGCGCTGTCGTCATTGCCTTCGCGCATCAATGTCGGATCGCCGGAGGAATTGAACATGAACACGGCATTCTCGCGATCCACTTGATTGGCGATTTCCAGCAGGTATTTGGCGTTAAAGCCGATTTCCAAAGGCTCGTCCGCGTAGGCGACGGCCAGTTCTTCGTCCGCAGCGCCGGAATCTGGTGAATTTACCGAAAGCACCAGACGATCTTCGTCCAGTGACAGTTTAACCGCGCGGGAACGCTCTGACGAAACGGTCGCCACACGATCAACGGCGCGCGCGAACTCTGCAGCGTCGACTTCAAGACGTTTGGTGTTACCCTGTGGGATAACGCGTGTGTAATCAGGGAACGTGCCGTCAATCACTTTAGACGTCAAAGTAACCTCCGGCGTTGCAAAACGGATTTTGGTTTCGGACACAGAAACCGCAATCACCGCATCACCATCGCCTAGCAATTTACCAACTTCGTTCACCGTTTTACGAGGCACAATCACACCCGGAATGTCCGCCGCGCCTTCCGGTAGATCTGCATCGATTTGCGCTAGCCGGTGACCATCAGTCGCCACACACCGCAGAACTTTACCGTTCGCTGCATCCGCCGCATGCAAGTATATGCCATTCAGATAATAGCGCGTTTCCTCAGTCGAGATCGCAAATTTCGCCTTATCGAACAACCTGCTTAAAACCGAAGCCTTTATTCCAAAGTTGCAGTCATATTCCGCCGACGCCATCACCGGAAAATCCTCGCGTGGCAGGGTAGCCAGACTGAAATGCGAGCGTCCAGCGCGGATTTCCAGCCGACCTGACTGACCATCGTCCGACAGCTCAACCATGGACCCGTCCGGCAGTTTTCGCACGATTTCATGCAATGTATGCGCCCCAACCGTGGTTGCTCCGGCGCGCTCAACGACGGCCGTGGCCTTATCGATCACCTCGATGTCCAGATCGGTGGCACGCAGGGAAACTCGGTCGCCCTCTGCCTCAATCAGCACGTTTGCCAGAATGGGGATCGTGTTACGACGCTCGACCACTGACTGGGCGCGGCTCATTGCCTTCATAAGAGTGCTGCGTTCGATACTGACTTTCATGATACCCTCGTGCGTATAATTCCTTGGACAACGACCCTAGCGGATAGGGCAGGAAGTGCAAGGGTTTATGCCTCTAACATGCGGCGAAGCAGCTCCACGTCTTCGGCGATCTGGCTATCAGTCATTTTCAGTTCCTCGACCTTTTTCACCGCATGAATAACCGTGGTGTGATCGCGTCCGCCAAAGCGTCGCCCGATGTCCGGCAAGGACTTGGATGTCAGCATTTTGGACAGGAACATCGCCACTTGGCGCGGCCTTGCAACAGATCGAGCGCGGCGCGGACTAAGAAGGTCCGACATGCGCAGATTATAGTGGTCAGCAACCTGCCGCATGATTTCCTCGACCGTCACCTTGCGTTCCGAGGCGCGAAGAATATCGGCCAGACATTCCTGCGTCATATCCATCGTGATTTCGCGCCCGACAAGAGAGGCAAAAGCGAACAGGCGGGTCAAAGCACCCTCAAGCACCCGCACATTGGATGAAATCCGGTGTGCAAGGAATTCCAGAACGCCAGCGTCCATCTGAACGTCGGGCATGGTTTTCAACTGGGTCTCGGCTTTGGATTGCAGGATCCCCAACCGCAGTTCGTAATCTGTCGGATGCAGGTCAACAACCAAACCCCATTGCAGACGCGAGCGGATTCGTTCTTCCAGGCCCTCGATCTCGCCCGGGGCACGGTCAGCAGAGATAACGATCTGCTTGCCCTGATCCACCAACGCATTGAAAGTATGAAAAAATTCGTCCTGAGTCGAATTTTTGCCAGCAATGAACTGCACGTCGTCGATCATCAAGACGTCAACAGAGCGGAACTGCTCTTTGAAAGAATGCATATCCTTAAAACGCAGGGCCTGCACGAAGCGGTACATGAATTGCTCGGCTGACAAATACAGCACGCGCGCTTCGGAGCGGATCGCCTGTGTTTCCCATGCAATTGCGTGCATCAGGTGGGTTTTGCCAAGGCCAACACCGCCATAAAGGAACAACGGGTTGAATGTAAGCTGCCCGCCTTCGGCAACGCGGCGCGCGGCGGCGTGCGCCAGCTCGTTCGGTTTACCGACAACAAAGCTGTCGAATGTGAAGCGCGTATCCAGCGGACTACCCGGAAGATCTACCGAAGGTGTCGTTTCCGCAGTTGTGCCTGCTGTAATAGATGCCGCGGGCCTTGCCGCCGAAACAGTTTTGAAATCAAGGCGGTCCACTTTCAGACCTTCGGCGTTCAGCCGGCCCAGAATCGATTCACCGTAGTTGCGCGCAACCCAGTTACCAATGAAACTTGTCGGCACCGAGAAGTGGGCGATACGGCCGCCAGCCTCCAGCATTTCGAGCGGGTCGATCCAGTTCGTAAAAGCGTCTTTCCCTAAAGACGCCAGCATTTCTGAACGAATTCGTCCCCAGACTTCCTTTTCCATACTATCCCCATCGCCAATCATAGCAGCCTTACCGACCACATTATTATTTTGTTAACTTTACGGCTGGCACCACGGAAGCCCGCAGACCTTCCAGCCATTAATCTTGCCTCGATGCTTGTTGTCATCGTGATCACCCTCGAATCCGCCCGTAACATTGATGCACTCAATGCTACGTCCTGTTCCTTCCAGCGCTGCCGTCAAACAGCGCGCCGCATACAGCGAACGGACTCCGGAGCGACAGATGAAATAGATCGCGGACGGGTCGTTGCCTTTAAACTGCGCCAACAACTCGGCAGCAAAATGCTCGTTGCGGGTCATTTCTGGGAATTCCATCCATTCAACTTTCAGCACCTCTTTGCCAAGGGATTCGAGCACCGGAAGACCGATGTAATCCCACTCCGCAATGGTTCGAACGTCTACGAGGACAGCTGTTGGGTTGGATTTCAACGCCTCCCAAACCGCATGAGGGGAAGCCTCGGATATCTCCTGAACAAGAACGTCAGACACAGAAAAACTTCTCCCTAGGGCGCGGAATCGCATCCGCACCAAGCCATGTTAATAAATCGTTAAGAACCGAGCAGATTCCCCTGTAACACTTTGTTTATCCAACTGCTCTGTGTCAAAAGGCAAGGTAAAACGATGCGGAAATAGGCATTATCCGCGCAGGAGATCGACAATTTTGACAACGCTTAGACAGCGAGCAGTAGGAATCGCAAAGCGTAAGATGAACGTAACGAAGTCTTGAGATTCGCTCAATAGGGACAAACGATGAATCTGCAAAAACTGTGGATAAAATTTTATCCGTTGTAAAAAAGCAAAACGCGCCCCGTCGGGGCGCGCTTGAAATTCTCTAGAACAAGGTCGCTTTATTAGGCAGACATTGCCTTAACACGTGCAGACAAACGCGAAACTTTGCGGCTGGCTGTTTTCTTGTGCCAGATACCTTTGGTCACGCCACGCATGATTTCAGGTTGTGCTGCTTTCAGAGCGTCGGCTGCAACTGGCTGATCACCACCAGTAATCGCTTCTTCTACTTTACGCAGAAAGCCACGGATACGCGTGCGGCGAGATTTGTTTACTGCTGTGCGGCGCTCAATCTGGCGTGCACGTTTTTTAGCTTGGGGCGAATTTGCCATGTGTATAATTCCGGTTCGTTCGAGATTCGAATGATGAAGCGTCCATCTACAGCCGCTTCCGGCCCGAGTCAACGCCCTCGTGGGTTATTTATCGCGGAACTGCGGTTCACGCTTTTCCATGAAAGCGTTCATGCCCTCGGTCTGGTCTTCGGAGGCGAATAGCGAATGAAACGCGCGGCGTTCAAACAGTAAACCTTCGCGCAACGTAGTTTCATAGGCGCGGTTAACAGATTCCTTGACCACCATCATAGTAATCATGGATTTTTCGGCGATTTTCGCGGCCGTCGCCTTAACATCCTCTAACAAATCCTTAGCAGGAACAACGCGGCTGACCAGCCCCGAACGCTCGGCCTCGGAGGCATCCATCATGCGGCCTGTCAGGTGCATTTCCATCGACTTGGACTTGCCCACAAAACGCGTCAGGCGTTGCGTGCCGCCGATCCCCGCAACCACACCGAGATTGATCTCAGGCTGGCCGAATTTCGCGGTATCGGAACATATGATAAAATCGCACATCATCGCCAGTTCACATCCACCGCCCAACGCATAGCCAGATACGGCAGCGATAATAGGTTTACGGACACGTAACAGCGCTTCGGTCTCGGGTGTGAACAGGTCACTGGTGAACACATCCACAAAGGATTTCTCGGACATTTCGTTAATGTCTGCACCCGCCGCAAACGCTTTTTCGCTGCCGGTAATGATAATGCAACGCACGTTGTGATCAGCTTGCATACAAGTCAGCGCCTCGGCCAATTCCGTCAAAAGCTGTGCGTTCAACGCGTTCAGCGCTTTGGGTCGGTGGAGGGTCACGATACCAATGTGATCCTCGACCTCGGTCAGAATGCATTCATAAGCCATTGTGCGGCTCCTTGAGTCAGTTGGTCCGAAGGGTCTGTGTGTAACATGACCGACAGGGGGATCAACCTACTTTTGGCACTTGGGGCAATAGAAGGTCGAGCGGCCAGACTGCACGATCCGAGCGATATTTTGGCCGCAACCGGCTGTTTTACAAGGCTCGCCTTCGCGACCGTAAACCGCGAAGTTGTGCTGGAAATACCCCAACTCGCCGTCTGCTTGTCGATAATCTTTCAGGCTGGAACCGCCGGAATCGATTGCTTCGGTCAAAACATCGCGAATCGTCGAGACTAAGCGCGACATCTTTTTGGTTGAAATAACCCCCGCCTTTTGTGTCGGAGGGATATGCGCCCGCCATAACGCCTCGCATACATATATATTGCCAAGGCCGACGACAATCTTTTGATCCAGCAGCGCTGATTTGATCGGCATCTTGCGGCTTTTCAGGCGTTCGCCCAGGTATTTGGCGTCAAAAGCGTTGCCCAACGGCTCTGGCCCCATGTCTTTTAGCAGGCGGTGTTCATCCAGCGCCTCAGTGGCGCATAAATCCATCATTCCAAATCGGCGCGGGTCGTTAAAGGTGATCCGGACACCATTTTCCATGTCCAGAACGACGTGATCGTGTTTGATCAAATCGTCCCCGTCCGAGATCAGCATCCGCCCAGACATCCCAAGATGGATAATCAGGCTCTCGCCCCCGTCCAGATCAATCAAAATATACTTCGCACGACGTCGCAAGCGCTCCACACGCTGCCCCTCCAGTCGAGCGGTCATGTTTTCAGGAAACTGCCACCGCAACCCCTCGCGCCGAATGTCGGCCTTGGCGATCCGCTGACCTGTCAAAACGGGTTCCAGCCCTCGACGGACGGTTTCAACTTCGGGCAGTTCGGGCATATCGGTTCCTGTAATCGCAAGGCGGACTTGCCGCTATTGTCAGTCTTGCCTAAGCTTCGGGCCATGACAACAGCCCTTATCACCCACCCCGACTGCCTGAACCACCTCACACCCAAGGGCCACCCCGAGCGTGTTGACCGTCTGCACGCCATCGCTGCAGCGCTGCAAGATTTCGACCTGCTGCGCCTTGAGGCGCCGATGGGCGAGGATGCGCATATCCTTCGGGCGCACCCACAGACGCATATCGACCGGATCAAATCGGCTGGTGTTGGTCCTCTTGATGCTGACACGCATATGTCGGAAGGCTCGTTGACCGCAGCCTACCGTGGAGTCGGTGCGGTGGTGAAAGCCGTCGATATGGTTATGGGCGGAGAAATATCCAACACCTTTTGCGCCATCCGGCCGCCCGGCCATCATGCGGAATGTGAAATGCCGATGGGGTTTTGTCTGTTCGGGAATGTGACAATTGCTGCCAAACATGCGTTAGAGGTTCACGGGCTATCTCGCGTCGCGATCATGGATTTTGATGTTCATCACGGCAACGGCACGCAGGATTTGGTGTGGAAAGACGCGCGGATTCTGTTCGCCTCTACCCACCAAATACCGCTTTATCCGGGATCGGGGGCCGCAAGCGAAACGGGAGCACATGGGAATGTTTTGAACTGCCCGCTGGACCCTGAAACAGACGGTGCGGCGTTTCGCAAGGTGATGATGGATCAGGTTCTGCCCGCGATTGATGCTTTTGCACCGGAACTGATTCTGATCTCGTCAGGATTTGACGCCCACATGAACGACCCACTGGCCAATTTGAACTGGGTCGAGGATGATTTCGCATGGGCGACGCATCAATTATGCGACTTGGCGGATAAACACTGCGAAGGCAGGGTGGTATCCACACTGGAAGGGGGATATGATCTGGCCGGATTGGCAGCGTCTTGTGCTGCCCATGTCAAAGTCCTGATGGAGCGTGGAAAATGACTGATAAACCTGTAAGCGACATGAGTTTCGAAGAAGCAATGGGGACTTTGGAAAAGGTTGTTGGACAACTGGAAAGCGGCTCGGTTGCTTTGGAAGAGTCCATCTCGCTTTATGAACGCGGCGCTGAACTTAAGGCTCATTGCGAGGCGAAGTTAAAGTCTGCCGAGGAAAAAGTCGCCAAGATCACCACCGATGGAAACGGGAATGCCATCGGAACGGAACCTGTCGAGGTTTCCTGATGTCCAACGTTGAATTCACTGCTGCGCTGAAACAGGCCGCCACGCGTGTCGCAGGGTTTCTGGACGCAACGCTGCCACCACCTGACAATGTTATTGCGCAAGGCATGCGCTATGCCGTGTTGAACGGCGGTAAACGCCTGCGGGCGTTTTTTGTGATGGAAAGTTCCGCTCTGCATGGAATTACGCAGGAAATCTCCGACCCAGTGGCTGCCGCGATTGAGTGTCTGCATGCCTATTCGCTTATTCACGACGACCTGCCCTGTATGGACGACGACGATCTGCGGCGTGGATTGCCCACGGTTCATATCAAATGGGACGAAGCCACCGCAGTGCTGGTTGGCGACTCTCTGCAAGCGCAGGCGTTCCAGTATTTGACGGAAGTCTCGGCCAGCCCATCTGCAATTGTGCGGCTGGTGTCGTCTCTGGCGACCGCCTCGGGCGCATTGGGCATGGTTGGCGGGCAAGCGATGGATATTGCGGCGGAAACGGCGGACGCACCTTTGATCTTGCCCGAAATCACCGCGTTACAAGAAATGAAAACCGGTGCGCTGATCCGTTGGTCTGCCGAAGCAGGTGCCATTCTGGCCGGGGCCGACACAGCGCCGTTGCAAGCATACGCCGAGGCGCTTGGTCTGGCGTTTCAGATACATGATGACATTCTGGACATCGAGGGCGACGCCAAAGCCGCTGGAAAACGCCTGAGAAAAGACGAAGATGCCGGAAAGGCAACCTTTGTTTCGCTACTTGGGCTAGAAGGCGCCAAAGACCGCGCCCGCGATCTGGTCGTTGAGGCTTGCGACGCCTTGGCCCCCTACGGGGATGCCGCAAAAAACTTGCGTCAGGCCGCACGATATACGATAATACGCACAACCTAAGGGAAACATTACTGTGACGACTGAGCGCCACGATACACCTACCCTCGACCGCGTGAATACGCCTGCCGATATGAAGTCTTTGACGGATTTCGAACTGCGGGCGTTGGCCGATGAGGTGAGGGCCGAAACTATTTCCGTCGTATCCGAGACAGGTGGGCATCTGGGTGCGGGCCTTGGCGTGGTCGAACTGACCGTGGCCCTACATGCCGTATTCGATGCGCCGAAAGATCGTATAATTTGGGACGTCAGCCACCAAACGTACCCGCACAAAATCCTGACAGGTCGCCGCGACCGCATGCGGACATTGCGTAAGGGCGACGGGCTGTCGGGTTTCACCAAACGAACCGAAAGCGAATATGATCCGTTCGGCGCAGGCCATAGTTCGACGTCTATATCCACCGCGCTTGGCTTTGCAGTCGCCCGCGATCTGTGTGGTGCACCGAAACACGGATTAGGCGACGCGATTGCGGTGATTGGCGATGGAGCAATGTCCGCTGGCTTGGCGTTCGAGGCGTTGAACAACGCGGGTCATCTTGGAAAACGTCTGATCGTAATCCTGAACGATAATGAGATGTCGATCGCCCCGCCGGTTGGTGCTTTGTCGTCCTACCTGTCGCGCCTTTATGCCAAAGACGGTTTTCAGGAACTGAAAGCAGCGGCCAAGGGTGCAGTTTCGCTACTGCCCCAACCCCTGCAAGAGGGCGCTCGACGTGCCAAGGAGATGGTGAAATCCATGACCGTGGGCGGTACTTTGTTCGAGGAACTGGGTTTCTCGTATGTCGGGCCTATCGACGGGCACAACATGGAACAACTTTTGTCCGTCCTTCGCACAGTCAAAGATCGCGCCAGCGGGCCAACGCTTATCCATGTGATTACGAAAAAGGGCAAAGGCTATAAGCACGCCGAGTTCAGCAGCGATCGTGGCCACGCACGCGGCCAATTTGACGTAATTACCGGCGAGCAGAAGAAATCCGCTTCCAATGCCCCAAGCTACACCAAAGTTTTCGCTCAAAGCCTGATCAAAGAGGCCGCTGAAGATACCAAGATCGTTGCAATCACCGCCGCGATGCCGGATGGCACAGGGCTGAACATGTTCGCCGAACGCTTCCCTGCGCGCTGTTTTGACGTTGGCATTGCCGAACAGCACGGCGTGACGTTCGCCGCAGGGCTCGCCGCTGCGGGCATGAAACCCTTCGTGGCGATTTATTCAACCTTCCTGCAACGCGGTTACGATCAAGTCGTGCACGACGTGGCGGTCCAACGCCTTCCAGTGCGCTTCGCGATTGACCGCGCGGGATTGGTAGGGGCTGATGGCCCAACGCATGCTGGCAGTTTTGACATCGCGTTTCTGGCCAATTTGCCAGATTTCGTGGTAATGGCCGCCGCCGACGAGGCCGAGCTGGTACATATGATCGCCACAGCCGTCACCATCAACGACCGCCCCAGCGCCTTCCGCTTTCCACGGGGCGAAGGCGTCGGCGTGGAGCTGCCCGAGGTTGGCATCCCATTGAAAATCGGCAAAGGCCGGATCGTTGCAAAGGGCAAACGCGTCGCGATCCTGTCCTTCGGCGCGCGGTTGACCGAGGTACAAAAAGCCGCCGAAGCGCTAAAAGCCAAAGGCATCACCCCCACAATCGCCGACGCCCGTTTCGCCAAACCTCTGGACCGCGATATGATCTTTCATCTGGCCGCCAACCACGAGGCTTTGATCACAATCGAGGAAGGCGCAATCGGCGGTTTCGGCAGTCACGTGGCACAATTATTGGCGAATGAAGGTGTATTCGACGAGGGGCTTAAATTCCGCTCGATGGTGTTTCCTGACACGTTTATCGACCATAATTCGCCTGCAAAGATGTATGAAGTTGCGGGAATGAACGCGCCGGAAATCGAAGCGAAAGTACTGGAAGTTCTGGGTGTGGCGCGGATCGGAGTAAAGCGAGCATAGGGTAAATGCCCTCGTGTACCGTCCGGACCTATACCAAAATTGGTGCGCGAAATACGGATTGCAGATGCTCGATTTCGCTATATCCGACGCTACAATAAATCCCACGCGCAACATCATGCGCATCCGCGTGCAAAATAAGTGTAACATCGGGATGCGCGGCCAGACCCTCGGACGAAACGTGGTGGACCATGGCGCGGCAAATCCCCTGTCGACGGTGTTCTGGGTCGGTACCAACAGATTGAAAACGCCCAACGCCCTGCCCGAAAAACAAACCCATATTTGCCACCAGTTTTTCGCTCTTGAACGCCCCCCACCAGTCACCAAAACCTTGTTCTGACATGTTTCGATAATTGGCAAACGCCGTTTCTTTGTAATGTCGAAAATCATCCATCGGAACGCCGGGAAAACCTTCACGGGATTGGGAGTCAACTACAGCGGTCCACTCGACATCAGTTCTAATTTTGCGAAATTCAACTCCTCGCGGGGTTGGCTTGTCCAAGCTGACCGTTTTCGTCGATAGAACGGAAGTCTCATCAACTGTAAATCCGGCTTGTCGGAATTCGTCTATCGCCGCTGTACCGGTTTCCGGGCCGGGAATCCACTGAAATGTATGGTGCCGTACCCCTGTGTTTGCCCCGAAAATTTCGCCAAACCGCGCCGTCCAGTGTTTGAAATCGCCAACCTTTGGTGGAGCAGGATACAGCAGAAAATTCCCGAAGTAGTAGTCTGGGTTATTTGGCGACAATACGGATATGCAATCACCGTGGTCGGTTATCACCCCGCCGAAACCGTGGAAAATGAACTCTGATTGCAGCCCTTTTGATGTAATTTCCATGCGTCGTCCTAACGAAAAATTGTTCTATGATCTCCAGATAAATGGCGACGGGACCCTGTGTCCAGCATTATGGTGGGGCGAAAAGAGGGCTTTGCATGAAATCCGTTTTAATAATTATCGCCGTGTGTCTCGCTGGAACAGCCGCAACCACACAGCAGCCAAATCACCTGTTGGGACAGAATTCACCGTATTTACAGCAGCATCTCTACAACGAAGTGGACTGGTATCCGTGGGGACCCGAGGCGTTAGTTAAAGCCAAAACCGAAGGTAAACCGATCTTCTTGTCAGTCGGATATTCAGCATGCCACTGGTGTCACTTGATGGAAGAAGAAAGCTTCGAGAACGCGGTTATCGGGGCGTTTCTCAACGAACATTTCGTTTCCATTAAGATCGACCGCGAGAGTCGGCCCGATCTTGACGAACAGTTCATGTTGGTTACTCAATCGTTATCAGGTAGCGGAGGCTGGCCGAATTCTGTATTTCTAACCAGCAACGCCGATCCGTTCTTCGCGGGCACTTACTTTCCGCCCGACACTTTCTTAGACGTGATCCGCCAGATTAATGACGCATGGCAGGCGGACAGCGCGGCGTTAAGTGCCGATGCGGCACAGTTCAGCGCCTTGATCCGCGATTACATGGCCAGTTCTTCGGCAGCCAAGGATTTGACACCCGAAGCGGTGCGCGCTGCTGCTAACCAAATTTTAGCGGATATCGACGAATTTAACGGCGGGCTTGGCGTTTCACCCAAGTTTCCACACGAATCGACGTTCCTGTTCTTGTTGGATCAGGCAGAACGCGACGGAGATGTTGAAATGTTAGGCGCTGTCCTGGGCGCGCTCGACGGAATGCTAATGGGTGGGATTCACGACCATGTAGGCGGTGGTTTTCATCGCTATTCGGTTGACCCAGAATGGCATGTGCCGCATTTCGAAAAGATGTTGTATAATCAGGCACTGATCGGCCGGTTGCTGGTTCGGGCATGGAACATTACGGGTGAACCACGCTATCGGCGGGCGGCTGAACGGACGTTTGATTATGTGCTACGCGAAATGCGCGGACCGAATGGTGGGTTTTATTCTGCGCAGGACGCAGATTCTCTCGACGCGAACGAAAAGCTGGAGGAGGGCGTGTTTTACGTATGGACCCCGACTCAAGTCCGCGATGTGCTTGGTGCGGATGCCGAATTCGTTAACGATGTTTTAAACATCGCCGAGGACGGAAATTTCGAGGGATCTAATTCGATCCACCTGACCGATGCGGTGGACTTTGAACGTCTTGACCCGCTGTTGGACAAGATGCGGGCGGCGCGATTGCAGCGGCCGGTTCCGTTCAAGGATCGCAAGGTGGTTGTGTCATGGAATGCCGCGATGATCGAAACGCTGGCCGAAGCGTCGGATGTGTTCGGGCGACCGGATTATTATCGTGCGGCAGCGCAAGCGACTTCGTTTATCCTGAGGGAAATGTGGACCGACAACGGGCTTTTGCGTGTCAGTCTGGATGGAAACGCCAGTATTGACGCACAACTGGCGGATTATGCTGGGTTGGGAATGGCACTGTTGGCGTTGCATGATTTTGGAACGAATGGGGCCAATTGGCTGGCAGATGCAGAACGGATGGCGGCCGAAATTGCTAGGTTCGCGCATGGTGACAACCCTTACCAAATGACTGAAACTGTTGACGGACTGGGGGCGTTTTACCCTGTAGATGACACAGAGTTGCCATCAGGGAATGCCGTAGCGCTGCATTTGCTGGTAGGTCTTGGCAACCGCATGGAAACGCCGCTTTATACGCAGCAGGCAACGGTTTTGGCCGCCGCCTTGTCCGCGAATGCGCTGGCTGCGCCCGAGGTTCGGGGTTACTCTCTGCTGGCTTCACAAGCGTTGAATTTGGGGGAAACGGGCGCAGTGCGTTCGGTTTCCAGCGGTGCAGTCCGCGTCGCAGCCGAAGTGAATCGCGACGCCGGAACGTTCACCGTGCGCCTTCTGGTCACAGACGGTTGGCACATTAACGCGCATGAACCTCTGGAGGAGTATTTTATTCCAACCGACCTTACGGTCGCCGATATCCCGATTTCAAATTACCCAGACCCGTTGGTTAAAACGCTAAATTTCAACGATGAGCTGCTGGCCTTGTATGAAGGAGAGCTGGTACTTTCGGGAAATATTCCCGACGTAACTCCGGCAAGCGGCGTGTTAACCATTCAGGCATGCAGTGACGAGATTTGCCTTCAGCCCGAAGAATTACACTTTACGATTTGGTAGGGCGTAGAAAAAGCTGCACATCGGCGACGTTTGTTCCGGTCCCGCCTGTCATCAGCAGGTCGCCTGCCGTTTGCAGGGCTTTGTAACTGTCGTTGTTCGCCAGCAAGGCTTCGGGAGTTTCGTCCGCGTCGCGGATGCGCTGCGCGGTCTGCCCATTAACTATTCCGCCCGCCGCGTCGGTCGGCCCGTCACGCCCATCAGTGCCACCGCTTAGGAAAACCCAATCGCCTAGGTCCTGATTTTCCGCAAGCATTGCCACGCGCAAGGCCAGTTCCTGATTGCGGCCGCCTTTTCCATCGCCACGAAGGATCACCGTGGTTTCACCACCGAAAATTAACGTCTCGTTATGATTTTCACGGGCAGAGCGCAGGATGAATTCAGCAGCTTCCGCCACGTCTCCGGTTAATGCATCGTTAACGATAACCCCCCCATTCGAGGCACCTTGCATCGCGCGCAAGCTTTGACTGTTCGAACCGATTAGGGTGTTAACTGCTTCGTAAGATTGGGTAACGGGGGCGCCCCCCAGCAAATGTGCTTGGACGGACGCTGGCATTTGCGAAAAAATACCCAGCCGCTGCAACAATCCCCGCGCGGCGGTACGATCAACGATCGGGGCAACTGTCGGCCCACTGGCGATGGCACGCAGGTCGTCTCCGATAACGTCCGACAATATATATCCGTGTAATTTCGTCGGGCTGGCAAACTGCGCCAAGCCGCCGCCTTTCAATTGTGAAAGCTGTTGACGCACGAGGTTCATCTCTGTGATTTCAACACCTGCGCCCAGCAAAACCCGGCTAACCTCGGCCTTGTCGGCGAGGCTGATCCCCGCAACGGGCGCGGGCAGCAGGGCCGAACCTCCACCGCTTATCAATGCCAGAACCTTATCGTCCAACGTGGTCGTTTGCAGCAGTGCGATCACCGCCTGCCCTGCCGCCAGACCGTTTTCATCGGGCACAGGGTGACCCGCCGACATAACGTTGCAGCCCTCAACGGGGCGGGCATTCTCGGAGTTCGTCACGGCAATCGCCTGAAACGCAGCATCTTTGGGCAGGTTTACTATCGCCTCTTCCACCATCGCACAGGCGGCTTTGCCAATGCTTACAAGGATGTAGCGTCCTGAAATCGCGGGAAGGTCAGCCAAATACGGGCGCAACGCAAGCGCGGGGTCGGCAGCCTTTACTGCCGTATTGAACAAATCAATCGCCCGCTGCCGCATCAGGAAAAAGCCCGTAGACAGGTTCGCAAAGGCAGTTCTTTGACTTTCAAGGTGGTTTTGTTCAACGGGGGCTCCTCTTTCGTTGGAAATACTTTGACTGTAAATCATGTATACTGCAACGGGATTCACAACAAAGTATACCGTTGCATCCAAAAACATGTTTCCTATCGGAAACTTGTTTGCTAAGACAGAATCAGACGACTAAATCGAGGATTTTACGATGGCCGAACCCCGCAAAACCCCGCTTTATATTTTGCACGTCGAGATGGGCGGCAAGATGGTAGACTTCGCTGGCTGGATGATGCCGGTAAATTATGGTCTTGGCGTCGCTGGCGAACACAAGCAATGCCGTGAAAAGGCCGCGTTATTCGACGTCTCCCATATGGGTCAGGTTGAACTGCGCGGCGAAGGTGTTGCGGAAAAACTAGAGTGGATCGCGCCCTCGGCTTTTACCACGCTGCCAGTCGGCAAGGCGCGGTATACGTTTTTCACAAACCCTGACGGCGGTATTATGGACGACCTGATTGTGTCGAACGCCGGGGATTACTTTTATGTCGTAGTTAACGCCTCGATGCGGGATCAGGATATCGAGCATATGCGCTCTAATCTGGACGGCATTGAAGTGGTCGAACTGGACCGTGCGTTGATCGCAATTCAAGGCCCGGCGGCCGAAGGGATCGTTTCGGCGGCTGCTCCTGTTGCGGCGGATTTGAAGTTCATGGAATCGGCGGTGGCCGACCTATTTGGCGCTGAATGCCGGATTTCGCGGCTAGGATATACGGGCGAGGATGGTTACGAGATTTCCATTCCGACCGATCGCGTGGTGGATATCACCCGTGAATTCCTGAAACACGATGATCTGGAATTGGCAGGCCTTGGTGCGCGCGACAGCCTGCGCCTTGAGGCGGGGCTTTGTTTATATGGCAATGATATCGACAACAGTACGTCGCCTGTCGAGGCCAATCTGAACTGGGCGATGCAGAAACGTCGCCGCGGGGAAGGTGGATTTCCTGGTGCCGAACGCATTCAACGTGAATTGGCCGAGGGGCCGAGTCGCAAGTTGGTTGGCATAAAACCCGAAGGCCGTGCCCCTGCGCGACGCGGAGTTGAGGTGGCTGACAAGGACGGCAATATTATAGGCTCGATTTCTTCGGGTGGGTTTGGCCCTACCTATGGCGGTCCTGTTTCAATGGGGTATATTGCTGCGGAGTTCGCCGAGCCGGGAACGGCCGTGAACCTGCTGATCCGTGGCAAAGCGATGCCTGCAACCATCATCAAGCTGCCCTTCGTGCAGCAGAATTACAAACGCTAAAACAGAGGTATTGAAATGACGACTTATTATTCCGAAGAACATGAATGGCTAGAAGTTGACGGCGACACAGCAACGCTGGGTATAACCAAACACGCAGCCGAAGCCCTTGGCGAAGTCGTATTCGTCGAGCTGAAA
This sequence comes from Paracoccaceae bacterium, assembly GCA_050256375.1. Classification (GTDB taxonomy): domain Bacteria; phylum Pseudomonadota; class Alphaproteobacteria; order Rhodobacterales; family Rhodobacteraceae; genus NORP23. Next base: position 21,758 of record JBBWVU010000062.1, read on the forward strand.
GAAGCTGGCGACACGTTCGACAAAGACGACGAAATCGGTGTTGTAGAAAGCGTTAAAGCCGCTTCTGAGCTGTATGCACCTTTGGCAGGTGAAGTCACCGAAGCTAACACTACGCTGGAAGACAACCCCGGTTCGGTGAACGAAGACCCAGAGGGCAACGCATGGTTCTACAAGATCAAGCTCGACGATGTGGCCGATCTTGAAAGCTTGATGGACGAAACTGCCTACAAAGCCTTCATCGCCTAACGACCTGTCCTCCTGTCCTCGTGGCGGGATCACCTCAATTCCGAAGGATACAGTTATGCCGTTCCACCCGACCCCGTACCAGCCCTATGATTTCGCTAACCGCCGTCACATCGGACCTTCACCAACCGAAATACAGGAGATGCTGGATGTTATCGGAGTTGAATCGCTTGATGAGTTGATCGACCAGACCGTACCAGCGGATATTCGGCAAGAGCACGACTTGAAACTGCAAGAACCGATGTCCGAGCGTGACGTGCTGCACCACATGCGTGAGGTGATCAAAAAGAACAAGGTTCTGACGTCGCTGATCGGGCAAGGGTATTACGGGACGATGACTCCGCCGGTTATCCAGCGCAACATTCTGGAAAATCCGGCTTGGTATACGGCTTATACGCCTTATCAGCCGGAAATCGCGCAGGGCCGCCTTGAGGCTTTGTTGAATTTTCAAACTATGATCACGGACTTGACCGGCCTTGAAATCTCGAACGCTTCGTTGCTGGACGAGGCGACGGCGGCGGCGGAAGCGATGACCATGGCAAAGCGGTCTGCCAAGTCAAAAGCAACCGCGTTTTTCGTTGATGAAAACTGTCACCCCCAAACAATCGACGTGATCAAAACCCGCGCAGAGCCGTTGGGGATTGAAGTAATCGTCGCCAATCCTGAAACAGAGATGGACCCTGCCATCGTGTTCGGTGCCATCTTCCAGTATCCCGGAACTTATGGGCGGGTACGGGATTTCACTCCGTGCATCGCGGCACTACATGAAGAAAATGCGATTGCGATCATGGCTGCCGACATTCTGGCGCTTTGCCTGCTGAAAAGCCCGGGCGAGATGGGGGCCGATATCGCCATTGGCTCCACCCAGCGCTTTGGTGTTCCTATGGGATATGGTGGTCCGCACGCGGCCTATATGGCGACACGCGACAAGCTGAAACGCTCGATGCCGGGGCGGATTATCGGCGTCTCGATTGATACGCGCGGCAACAAAGCTTACCGCTTGGCGTTGCAAACACGCGAACAGCACATCCGGCGCGAGAAAGCGAATTCGAACGTATGCACCGCGCAGGCTTTGCTGGCAGTTATGGCCTCTATGTACGCTGTTTTCTACGGTCCGGCAGGGCTGAAAGCGATTGCGCAGTCGGTGCATCGGAAGACCTCGCGGATGGCGAAGGGTCTTGAAAGCCTTGGTTTCAAGGTCGAACCCGAGGTATTCTTCGACACGGTCACGATCAATGTTGGTGCCCTTCAGGGCGTCATCCTGAAAGCGGCGGTTAATAACGGAATTAACCTACGAAAAATTGGCGACGACCGGATTGGTATTAGTCTGGACGAGCAAACCTACCCAGAAACCATCGAAGCTGTTTGGCGGGCGTTCGGCGGAGACATGAAGGACGACAGCGCGGCGAACCGCGAATATCGCCTGCCGGTCGAAATGCTGCGAACCGATGACTTTCTTACGCACCCGATCTTCGACATGAACCGTTCCGAGGCCGAGATGACTCGCTATATGCGCCGTCTTGCTGACCGCGATCTGGCGCTGGATCGCGCGATGATCCCATTGGGTTCCTGCACAATGAAGCTGAACGCAACGGCGGAAATGATCCCGCTGACGTGGTTTGGCATCGCGAACCTGCACCCGTTTGTACCGCTGGATCAGGCCAAAGGGTATAACGAGCTGACCAACCAGTTGATGGACCAGCTTTGCGAAATCACCGGTTATGATGCCATGTCGTTGCAACCGAATTCGGGCGCACAAGGAGAATATGCCGGCCTGTTAACCATCCGCAATTACCACAAGTCGCGCGGTGAAGGGGATCGTAATATCTGCCTTATCCCGACGTCGGCACACGGCACAAATCCTGCGTCGGCGCAGATGGCCGGTTGGAAAGTTGTGGTAGTGAAATCAGCCGATAACGGCGACATTGATCTGGAAGATTTCCGCGCCAAAGCCGAGGCGGCTGGCGATATGCTGGCGGCCTGTATGATTACATACCCGTCCACCCACGGTGTGTTCGAGAAGACCGTTCGCGAGGTTTGCAACATCACGCATTCCCACGGCGGTCAGGTTTATATCGACGGCGCGAACATGAACGCTATGGTTGGCTTGGCGCAACCCGGTAAAATCGGTGGCGACGTTAGCCATTTGAATTTGCACAAGACTTTTGCCATCCCGCACGGCGGCGGTGGTCCGGGCATGGGGCCGATCGGCGTCGGCGCGCATCTTGAACCGTTCCTTCCAGGGCACACCGAGGGCTACGATTCGATCGGGGCTGTATCGGCGGCACCTGTCGGGAGCGGGTCGATTCTAGTGATCTCGTGGGCATATATTCTGCTGATGGGCGGGACGGGCATGACGCAAGCGACGAAGGTTGCCATCCTGAACGCCAACTACATGGCGAAACGCCTGTCGGGGTCTTACAATATCCTGTTCAAATCAGAAATTGGCCGCGTTGCGCATGAATGTATTCTGGATACGCGCCCATTGGCCGACAGTGCCAATGTTACTGTAGATGATATTGCCAAAAGGTTAATGGACTGCGGTTTCCACGCCCCGACGATGAGCTGGCCGGTACCCGGAACACTGATGGTGGAGCCAACGGAATCCGAACCGAAGGTCGAACTGGATCGCTTTATCACCGCCATGCTAGCCATCCGCGCCGAGGCGCAGGATATTGAGGACGGCAAAATCGCTTATGACGACAGCCCACTACATCACGCGCCGCATACGGTCGAGGATCTGGTTGGCGAGTGGGATCGCGTCTATTCACGCGAACAGGCGTGTTACCCTCCGGGCGCGTTCCGTGTCGACAAGTATTGGTCGCCTGTGAACCGTGTGGACAACGCGTATGGCGACCGGAATCTGGTTTGTGCGTGTCCTCCGCTGACGGATTACGAGGAATAGACTTCTGACGCACAGAACATGCGCACAAAGCAGGAGGCGTTCGAGTCAAACTCGCGCCTTCTTACCGAAATCTCGGAGGGTTCTGCTGAGTAACCGTCACTGACAAAATCGGGGAAGATTGGCCGTAAGTAGCGAGGTTATCGCGCCGTATGCCGGACACCGAACAATGGTGTCGCCTTTTGCCATCAAGACGATCCAAGTCGAGCGGATTGCCTGTGGTTAATTCTTCATTGCCCGACGCGATAATCCCCGTTTGAACGTTTTAAGTCCTGTCCAGCAAAGACAGATATACGCCGAAATGGTTAATAAATTGTGAACTATTCTAGATTGACCGAACTTTGAGCCCACGCTTACAATCTTTCGGGCGCTTACCGTTGGTGGTGAATGCCTCAACACCACAAACCTTACAGTCAAACTGTGTCAAACTGCTAACGGGCTGGACCGTTGATTTTTGCCATTTGCAGTCGCAGCCGATCGCCGCTTCGCCACTTAAAGGCAAATACTGCAAGGCCGAGCAGAAATAAGCACACCATACAAAGGTAAATTGGCATTTGCGGACTAAGTGGTAGCTTTTCGACAAGCTGGGTGAATGGTTCCGGTTACCCCCCAACCAATGATCCAATTTGGTGAGCTCTCTTAATACGGAACCATAGTCCATAAGATCACCACCTCCTACCGCCCGCTTAATTTCGCGTGGACTTCGTCCAGATCAATCTCTTTCTTTGGGCCACCACGCCCGGGATCACGGTCGTATTTAAACAGCCGGAAATCGCGTTGGTAAATCTCGAACATCAGATGCATCGAGAGGTCGTCGAAGTAATCCTCGACAGGAAAGGCATGTTTTGGACCGTGCCCTTCGCTCTCGTTACAACGGGGCATAGTGGCCAACTCGACCGGATGCTTTTGTTCTATCTCGGACAGAACCTTACCCATGCCATCACCGAAATCCTCGGTCGAGATAATCCGGTGAAACCGTCCACCGTTAGCGATGAATGTTGAAATGTGTCCCGAGGTGCCCGACCAGTGAATGTCAGGATCCATCGGGTTACGGAATTTGATGGTGTCACGGACGAACAGCAAGAAACGCCGGAACGAGGTCATCTGATCGAAATCACCCTCCACGTCCACGCCGTATTTGCGTACCAACATCGGCACCAGATTACCGCGATAACGCTTACCGTTACGTTGAATGCCCGCGATTTTATCGAAATACTCTGACAGAATCCGCGAGTACGGGTTGCGGATACAGGTGAACGCGTAGGTCTGTTGATCGGTAACGCGTTTCTGGATCAAAGGCTTGCTTTCCTCAATCCCCCACTTGTGAATACCCGAATGCGCATCATGAATGTCGCCGTCGAAATAGTGCCCGTGATCACCGTAATACATGATCTGCCCAATGGTCGAACACGCGCACTTGGGGACTACTCGATACACGACCGATTCACTCTCGGTCATCCAGGTGCCTGGGAAGGCCGTGGAACTCTCCTCAATTCGTTAAGGTTTTGTAGCCCGCGCAACCTCTGGGCGCAATAGATGGCTGGAGGCTTGTAAATAAATTGCCGGCGCGAAGGTTCACGCCTTCTAAATCACTCGGTTCTCAACTACTGTTTCGCGGTGCTTTAACGGGAAAGGCCTTATGGCAAAAATATGCTTTCTTCTTTTGTGTCACAAAGACCCGGCCCGCATTGTTGAGCGGGTGACGATGCTGACTGACAGTGGCGATTATGTGTCCATTCATTTCGACGGGCGGGGTAGTTCCGCGGATTTCACTGTGATCGAGGAGGGTATGAAGGACAATCCGAAAGTCTGCTTTGCCACGCGGGTGAAATGTGGTTGGGGCGAGTGGTCCTTGGTACAAGGGACGCTGAACGCGTTGAAGGCTGGGTTCAAAGACTTCCCCGAAGCCACACATTTTTACATGCTAAGTGGCGACTGCATGCCCATCAAACCGATGCGGCATATGCATGCGTTTCTGGATAACAGCGGCAAGGATTTCATTGAGCACCACGATTTTCTGGAAAGTGACTGTATTAAGGTCGGCTTCAAAGAAGAGCGCCTGATCTATAGGCACTGGTTCAACGAGCGCGCATCAAAGCCGCTGTTTTACGCATCTGTCGCGGTTCAAAAGGCGCTAGGCATGAAACGCGTATTGCCCGAGGGGTTGCAGATCATGATCGGCTCTCAATGGTGGGTCTTGCGGCGGTCGACTATTGCCAAGCTGTTGCAATTCATCAAGAAACGCCATGACATTCCCCAATTTTTCAAGACCACATGGATACCGGACGAGACGTTCTTTCAATCGCTGGTAATGCACTTAGTGGCGGGAAACGAGGTGGAATCGCGAACGCTGACATTCCTTTCGTTCTCGGACTACGGGCTGCCGACAGTGTTTTACGGCGACCACCTGAATTTTCTGCTGACGCAAAATTACCTGTTTGCCCGCAAAATTTCTCCGCAAGCGGCCGACCTGAAAGCGGCGCTGGCGAACGAGTTTCATTGTTGGAACGAAACGCAGATCGGATCGGATGGGCGGCAATTGGTTGCGTACCTCAGTGGACGCGGGCGTTCGGGGCATCGGTATGGCGAGCGTGGCGGCCGGATCGAGCGACGGAACACATTGCAAATCGTGGTTTGCAAAAAATGGCGCGTGGGTAAGCGGGTCGCCGAAGCGGTAGCCGTTGCGAGTAACACCCAATCATTAGGGTATATTTTCAATGAACCCGGTGTGAACCTGCCGGATTTGGGGCGGCTGGAGGACTCGCGCGTGAAACGAAACCGGCATCGCCGTGCATTTCTAAAGCTGCTGTTTGAGAGGCTGAAAACTGACAGTTTGACGATTTGTCTGGACCCCGGAAACTTGAAAACCATCCCCGACTTTGCTGATGACCGGTGTCAGATGCGGGTGCTGGATGTGCAATGCGACTTTGATACAGCATATCATGAGGGGCGTGCGCAGCGGACCGGATTGGCGGACGAGAATATCAGCGCCGAGATGCGCAGCTCGCTTACGTCGGCATTGCATAACAACATCGGGGCGGATCACGATAGTTTGCTAGAAATGGGGCTTCCTGCGCTGCATATGATCAGCCAGAATACCAATAACGAGAAAAACGGACTGGCGATGGCGCAATTCATGAAAATCTCGCCCGCGCGTGCAGAAAAACTCGCCGGAGACCTGTCTTTCGACTGAACGGAGGCCAACATGGCTTATGAATACGACGACCAAAACATTTTCGCCAAGATACTGCGGCGTGAAATTCCGAATGATACGGTAATGGAGACGGATTACACGCTGGCGTTTCGCGATATCATCCCGCAAGCACCCGAGCATATTCTGGTAATTCCCAAAGGGTTTTATGTGAACCATGACCATTTTGCAGCTGATGCGACGGATGCCGAAGTCCTCGATTTTACCCGTGTCATTGGCGCGATTACCCATGCCATCGGGGCGACGCCTTCGACGGGTGGAAGCGGGTATCGTTTAATCGCGAATACAGGTAATGATGGAGTTCAGGACGTACCGCATCTGCATTTTCACATATTGTCCGGCCGTCGGTTGGGCCGGATGTTGCAGCCCGTTTAAACTAGGAGAATACCATGGTCGAAGCACGTGAAATTGAAGAAGTTACCAAATCCACTGTACCTTGCGATGGCGGTGGCGAGCACCCGCGCGTCTGGCTGCAAATCCCTGCCGACGAGGGATTCGCGGTTTGTGGGTATTGTGATAAAAAATTCGTGCTGAAAGACTGATATGGCGTTTGGCAAGGGACATCACCTGCATCTGATTGACGGCTCGGGCTTTATTTTCCGCGCTTTTCACGCCTTACCGCCATTGACGCGCAAGTCTGACGGCATGCCTGTGGGGGCAGTCGCGGGCTTTTGCAATATGATCTATAAAATGGTCGAGGATAACCATGGCCCCGATGCGCCCACACATGTTGCGGTGATTTTCGACCATAAAGGCAAGACTTTTCGTTCCGCGATTTATGACGACTACAAAGCCAATCGCCCGCCTGCCCCCGAAGACTTGGTTCCGCAATTCCCGTTGATCCGCGATGCAACACGGGCGTTTAATCTACCGTGCATCGAGATGGAGGGCTATGAGGCCGACGATATTATTGCGACTTATGCCGTGCAGGCCCGCGAGGCGGGTGGTCGGGTGACAATTATTTCGTCCGACAAGGACCTGATGCAACTGGTCGGCGGCGGTATCGAGATGCTGGACGCGATGAAGAACCGTCGCATCGGGATCGAGGAGGTCGAGGAAAAGTTCGGTGTTGGACCGGATCGTGTGATCGACGTGCAGTCGTTGGCTGGCGACTCCGTAGATAACGTCCCCGGCGCACCCGGTATTGGCGTGAAAATCGCAGCACTGCTGATTCAGGAATACGGCGATCTTGATAACCTTCTGGCCCATGCTGAAGAAATTAAACAGCCCAAGCGCCGCCAGACTTTGATCGAAAAGGCTGACCAAATTCTCATGTCGCGCGAACTGGTGACGTTGAAAACCGATACACCTGTGGTCGAGAGCATCGACGAGTTCGAGGTTCGTGAGCCGGTGCCTGCGGATATTCTAGCGTTCATAGCCTCAATGGAATTCCGAACACTGACAACACGGATGGCCGCAAAGTTTGGAGTGGATGCGCCTGAAATTGCGGAGCCTGCTCGCGAGGAGTCAACGGCAAGTGTTGATACCGCCACCATCACCGCGCCAATTGACCATTCGAAATACGAAACCGTACGCGACGCAACGGCTTTGCAATTGTGGATCGACGCCGCTTATGCGCGTGGCTGGATCGCCGTGGATACGGAAACCACTGGGTTGAATGAAATGACCGCTGATCTGGTCGGAGTTTGCCTGTCCGTCGAGATCGGATCGGCTTGTTATATTCCGCTGGCGCATGTGGCTGGGGTTGACGACCTGTTCGGCGGCTCGGATTTGGCCGATGGGCAGATGGACAAGGCACTGGCGTTAAAGATGCTGAAGCCGATGCTGGAGGATCCCTCAATCCTGAAAATCGGGCAGAATATGAAATATGACACCAAGATTTTTAGACGGAATGAAGTGGACATCGCACCGATTGATGACACGATGTTACTATCCTACGTGCTGAACGGCGGGTTGCACCGGCACGGGATGGACGCGCTGTCGGAGCGGTATTTGAACCACGCGCCGATCCCGATCAAGACGCTTCTGGGCGCAGGAAAATCCGCGATTACCTTCGATCGAGTGCCGATTGACGACGCCGCCCCATATGCCGCCGAAGATGCGGACGTGACGTTGCGACTGTGGAAACTGCTGAAACCACGGCTAGCCACCGACGGGATGACCACTGTTTACGAAACCATGGAGCGCCCGCTGATACCCGTTCTGGCGAAGATGGAGATGCACGGCATCAAGGTCGATCGCGATCACCTCTCCCGCATGTCCAACAACTTTGCGCAAAAAATGGCGGGGCTGGAAGCCGAGATTTACAAACTGGCTGGTGGCAGATTTAACGTCGCTTCACCCAAACAGCTTGGCGAAATCCTTTTTGACCAGATGGGGATCGAGGGCGGCAAAAAAGGCAAAACCGGTGCTTATGCAACGGGGGCTGACATACTGGAAGATTTGGCAGCCGAGGGGCACGACCTGCCCGCTCGCGTGCTGGATTGGCGGCAGATGGCCAAGCTGAAAAGCACCTACACCGATGCTTTGCAGGGACATATCAACCCCGAGACAGGGCGGGTGCATACGTCTTATGTGATCTCGGGCGCGACGACGGGGCGGCTGGCCTCGACCGATCCGAATTTGCAGAACATTCCGGTGCGGACCGAGGAGGGTCGCCGCATTCGCGAGGCATTTGTGGCGGAGTCGGGGAACGTGCTGGTTAGTCTCGACTATTCGCAAATTGAACTGCGTATTTTGGCGCATATTGCCAAGATTGATAGCCTGAAACAGGCGTTTTTCGACGGCAAAGATATTCACGCGATGACTGCCTCCGAAATGTTCAACGTTCCGATCGAGGACATGGATCCAGCGATCCGCCGCCAAGCCAAGGCGATTAATTTCGGAGTTATTTACGGGATTTCCGGGTTTGGTCTAGCCCGGAACCTGCGGATTCCACGTGCCGACGCGCAGAAATTTATCGACACCTATTTTGAACGCTTTCCCGGTATCCGCACCTATATGGACGCGACGGTGGCCTTTGCGAAGGCTAATAATTACGTTGAAACGCTGTTTGGACGACGGATTCACACACCGGATATCAACGCCAAGGGGCCACACGCCGGTTTTGCGAAGCGGGCGGCGATTAATGCCCCCATTCAGGGAACGGCAGCCGACGTTATCCGCCGCGCGATGATCCGGGTGCCGGACGCGATTGAACATCTACCCGCCAAGATGCTGCTGCAAGTCCACGACGAGTTGATCTTCGAGGTCGCCAAGGATGCTGTAGACGAAACCATCGCCATTGTGAAAACCGTGATGGAGCAGGCCAGCCTGCCAGCCATCAAACTGGATGTTCCACTTGTGGTTGATGCGGGTCAGGGTGCAAACTGGGCGGAGGCGCATTAGTTAACGGCGATTCTTTGCCGCCCAGATTTGTGGTTGCGTTTTGATTTTGGTAAAAGGTTATGTATGTTCAGGGCAATTCGTCAAATAGGTATATTACTGTTATTACTGCCTTTATTGGGCGCATGTGGCACTGACACCATGTCGGCAGATCGTATATTTGACCCATTTGAAGAAACCAATCGCCAGATCCATGCTCTTAACAAAGCTGTCGATAGCATCGCGCTAGCGCCTACTTCTACTGTTTACGGGGCCATGGTGCCCGAAGAAATCCGCGATGCCATCGATAACAGCGCCAATAATCTGGCACTGCCCGGGCAAGTCATTAACCACACTTTGCAAGGTGAACTGGAAAATGCGGTTCTGACCGCCCTGCGGTTTACACTGAACTCGACACTGGGTCTCGCTGGCTTGTTCGACCCCGCATCCGACTTTGGATTGTTAGCTTTGCCGACCGATTTCGGCGAAACTCTGGCGGTTTACGGATTTTCTGAAGGCCCATATCTGGAACTGCCATTGTTGGGTGGCAGTACCGTTCGTGGCACAGTAGGAATTGTTGTAGACTTCGTTTTAGACCCGCTTGGGGTGTATATTCCGACGCCAACACGCGAATATCTGTTCCTGTTGAAAGGCGTGGATATTATCGGTGATCGGCTCACCTATTCCGATTTGGTTGACGTGTTATTATATGAATCTTCAGACAGTTATGCCTCGCAGAGAATCGCATATTTACAAAATCTGCGATATTACGTCGAAATTGAACCGAAAATCGAAGATTTGGAGGATCCCTTTGCGTTCGATTACTAACACAATGTCCCGTCGTGGAATTTTGGTTGGCACCGGTGGGTTGCTTATCGGAGCTTCACTGCCATCGTTTGCGCTGGGACTAACGGAACAATCTGCCGTTACTTTTATCAGAAAAGTGGTTGTGGATGTAAATATTGTAATCAACTCGAACAAGTCTGAAACGGAAATTCTGGCAGATTTCGAGGGTATATTTGCAGACTACAGCGCCAACTCACTTATCGCGAAAACCGCTTTGGGGGCTGCTGGGCGGAAGGTCTCACAAAACCAGTTGGCGGCTTATATCGAAGCATTTCAACGATACTTTTCTCGCAAATACGGGCGTCAGTTTCGCGACTTTGCAGACTCCGAGATCAATATTGTCGGCAACCGCGACCTCGGAAGCAAAGGCGTACTGGTGAAAAGCATCGTCGAGTTTTCCAACAAGCCCAGTTATGACTTAGATTGGTGGGTTATTGAGGTGAATGGTCAGCCAAAGTTGTTTGATCTGGTTATCGAGGGTATCTCAATGATCTCGTCCGAACGCACCGAAATCGGCGCGCTGCTGGAATCCTTGGGTGGGGATATCGACAGGTTGACGGCGAAATTGGAAGCCACTTAAGGTTATCCCCCATCCACTGCGGAATCGTAATAGATGGCAAGACATCCGAGGCGCGTTGGAAGTTTCGGGAATTTGTCTTCAGCAATCCTCGCGCCCAGGTCGCCATTGCTTAAGCCTAGAACCAGATTGGAGATCATCGAATTCTCTAATCCGTTTTCAGTTTTATCGCGAACCAGCTTCTTTTCGACGGCCTGACATGGACCATCCACCTCTTCGTAAACTTGCGGGAAAAAATAGCCTCCGGCTAGTATTAGAATAAGAAGAATGAAAAATTTCATCCCATCCATCCCTGTAATTCGTTTTCGATGATCCCAAGTAGGACCTCGATGTGGTCGTCCCGATCGTTCAGGCACGGGATGTAGGTGAAGCTTTCACCACCTGAATCTTCGAAGCTTTCCTTAATTTCCTCGTTGATTTCCTCGAGCGTTTCGACGCAGTCGGCGGAAAATGCGGGGGCTACTATAGCAATATTTCTCTTCCCGGCTTCGGCCAGCCGCGCGACCTCTTCCACAGTGGCTGGGCCAACCCATTTTGTAGGGCCGAATTTTGACTGAAAAGCTGTAATGATGTGGCCATCTTCCCAGCCCAACGCTTCGGCCAATAGGCGCGAAGTTTGTTGACATTGGCAATAATACGGGTCGCCTTCCAACAAGTAGCGTTCAGGAACACCGTGGTAGGACACAACTAGATGGTCGGGTTTTCTGTCGAGCGTGGCATATCCCTCGCGGATGGAGGCGGCGAGAGCTTGGATATAGGCGGGGTCGTCAAAGTATGCCGGAACCGTGCGGATTGCTGGTTGCCATTTCATTTTCATCAACGTGCGAAATGCGTGGTCATTGGCCGTTGCAGTCGTGGGGGCCGCATATTGCGGGTAAAGCGGGAAGAAAACAATCTTCTCGCAACCCTGCTCTTGCATTCGCCGGATTGCAGTGTCGGTCGACGGATTTCCATAACGCATGCAAAAATCAACGGCGATGTTTGCGCCATATTTCGTGGTTAACGCCTCGTTAATCTTTTCGGTTTGAGCGCGGGTAATGGTTAACAGCGGGCTTTCGTCCAGTTCATTATTCCAGATGCTGCGATACGCCTCGGCAGATTTCGATGGCCGTAGAGTCAGGACAATTGTTTGCAGAATCGGCTGCCACTTCCACTTCGGGGAGTCGATCACCCGCGTGTCAGATAAAAATTCGTTTAAATACCGACGCATAGACCAATAGTCCGTTGCATCAGGTGTGCCAAGGTTCACGAGCAGTACCCCAACCTTTGCGCGCGCAATAGGGCCGTGGTCGCTTGGAGCATGCGCTAAACGGCCTTCACCGGCGTTAAATATTTCAGTCATGTGGATTCTCTAACTGTGAGTGTTTCGCGGGAATATAGCCCTCGAAGGTGAAGTTGTCAGCAAGGCGACGTGCCGCAGCTTCCTCTTCGGCCGATTTGATAGTCCAACACAGGACCGGCACACCGCTCGATCGCAACCTGGAAACCGGTGCTGTGTTCAGAAGTTCATGATTATGGGAGATGAAACAGCTTCCGGTGCGGTCGAAATCGTGTATTCCGGCCAACTCTTTCGCACGTTTACTGGAAATCTTTGGCCACAAACGGTGGTCAAAGTCGCTGGTGGTTAAGCCTCGGGGAATGGTTGGAGCCAGATCGGCCATATTCATCACCATATGTGGATTGAAAGACATGACCGCCACATCTCCTTTATAATCTCGCAGAATTTCGGCCGTTCTCAGTTCTAATTGGCCAACGTTCGAACCGAATGCACCATCTTGATCTTTCAGTTCTATCAAAATCGGCACCCGCCCGTTAACTAGTTCGAGCAGCTCGTAAAGGCCAAAGATGGTTTCGGTTCCAAACTTCAGTTTGGTCTTTCGAAGCTCTGCTGCGGTCCGCATTCGGATCGCGCCGGAACTGCTGGTCAAACGTTCAAGATAGTGATCGTGGAACACCATTGCTTCGCTGTCTGAAGACAGTTGAAGGTCCGCCTCGATTGCGAAGCCAGCTTTGATTGCAGCGGTAAATGCCGCGCGGGAGTTTTCCGAAATACCCAGCGCGGCGTTATGAAGGCCGCGATGGGTGATCGGAATACGCAAAAAACTGGCCGGAAGGCTAGTCAATCTGGAAGATGCCTTCAACTTCTACCGCAACACCAAGTGGTAACGATGAAGATCCAACCGCCGCCCGTGCGTGGCGGCCTTGATCACCAAATACTTCGACCATTAGGTCCGACGCCCCGTTAACCACCCTCGGGTGGTCGGTGAAATCCTGTGTGGCGTTAACGAAACCGTTCAGTTTTATAACTCGAACCAGACGATCGAGGTCGCCGTCACACGCCGCGCGGACCTGCGCGATCAGGTTAATTCCGCAAAGTCGCGCCGCAGCGTATGCGTCATCAAGCGAAAACCCGTCGCCCAGTTTACCAGTGACCAACCCGTTCGCATCCATAGAGATTTGGCCCGAAATATACAGCAGATCACCAACGCGCACGAAGGGCACGTAATTGGCAGCTGGAGCCGAAGGGCTTGGCAAATCAATACCGAGTTCAGCTAAGCGGGTTTCATAATTTCCAGACATGGGGTGCTCCAATTGCAAGTTTAATCGTGGTGACGCTACATGGTATTCGCGCATAAAAAAACCCCGCCGAGCAGTGGCGGGGTAAAGTTTTGTGTCTCAATGGACACTGGCGGTAATCTTGTGGTTAGTCACGCATCTCGGCGCGGATTTGTTGGCGTAGCACGTCAATAGGCACTTGTTTGCCCTCGCGCATAAAGCTCCAGTATGTCCATCCATTACAGCTTGGTGCGCCTTCCAGCGCGGCGCCAACTTGGTGGATGGACCCACGCGCATCATGTGCGACCAATGTGCCATCAGCGCGGATCTTCGCGCGATGCCGGCCGTTCAGCGACCGCAATTCCTCGCCTGGTATCAACATGCCGCGCTCGACCAACTGACCAAACGGAACACGTGGCTCGGCACGTTTCGAGCGCGTCACTTCAAGCGATGAACGGTCATAGCGACGGGTGTTGTCTATACGTTTCTGCGCGACCTTGCGATATGCTGCTTCGCGCTCAATACCGATGAAATGACGGCCGAGTTTCTTGGCGACTGCACCAGTCGTACCCGTGCCAAAGAACGGGTCAAGGATCACGTCGCCCGGCACAGTCGAACCGACAAGGATGCGGTGCAGCAGGGATTCCGGCTTTTGCGTCGGATGAGCTTTTTGGCCTTCGTCGTTTTTCAGGCGTTCATTGCCATTGCAAATCGGCAGAACCCAATCGCTGCGCATTTGGATGCCCTCGTTAAGCTCTTTTAACGCTTCGTAGTTGAAAGTGTACTTCGAGGCATCTGATTTACCCGCCCAGATCATTGTTTCATGGGCGTTAGTCAGGCGTTTCCCGCGGAAATTCGGCATCGGATTTGATTTACGCCAAATGACGTCGTTCAAAATCCAGAAACCAGCGTCTTGCAAGGCTGTGCCAACTCGGAAAATATTGTGGTAAGACCCAATAACCCAGATCGCGCCGTTCGGCTTCAAGATACGACGAGCAGCCTTCAGCCATGCGCGCGAAAACTTGTCGTAGGCGGCGAAACTGGCGAATTGATCCCATTCATCATCACACGCATCAACTTTGGAATTGTCTGGGCGGTGTAACTGACCCTTAAGTTGGAGATTATAGGGGGGGTCCGCAAAAATCAGATCGACCGAGCCTTCGGGAAGGCGGTTCATTACCTCAATGCAATCACCCGCAATGATCTGATCTAACGGAAGCGCGCTACGCGCCTCTGACTCGTGTTGTGTATTCATTTGTCTGCCTCGGACGTATTTTTTATATGTTTTCTTGTTACGACCAAGATGATTCAAAAGTGATTCGCCGTCAATTTCTTTTTGAATCAAGTGCTTAATTAATTATCTTGATACAACATCTTGTGTATCGGTTTGAAGCTGACTCTATGGTGAGGGGTCACCCCAAGACGGTTAAGGCCTTCTTGGTGGGCTTTTACGCCATATCCGGCGTTACGTTCCCATCCATACCCCGGAAACTGTTGCGCTAATGCCACCATTATCCGGTCGCGAGTGACTTTCGCGATGATCGACGCCGCCGCAATAGAAACCGAACGCCCGTCTCCTTTGACGATCGCTTCGGCATCGCAGGGGAAGTCGGGTGGAATTTTGTTGCCATCAATAAGGGCGTAGTTCGGCAGTGCCGGCAAATCAGCCACCGCGCGGCGCATGGCCAGAAAGGTAGCCTGTAGAATGTTGATTTCGTCGATCTCCTGAACTGTAGCAGTCCCGATGCCAACCAATGCGGATTTACTTATCGCATCAAACAGAACATCTCGCCGTTTCGCAGTCAATTTTTTGGAATCATTCAATCCTTCTGGGACTTCCGTGAGATTCAGGATCACGGCGCTAGCAACCACCGGCCCCGCCCATGGACCACGGCCAGCCTCGTCAATCCCGCAAACGGGCGTTAGTGAGCATGCAATTTCGAAACTGAAATCCGGCTTTTTCAAAGTCCACCCCGATGCTTGGTGACCCCGAGAGGTCTTTGTGTTGGTCGTATTCTCGTTGTAATGTATGAATAATATTTAACTTTTGCGCATCCTAGGGCGGAAGGGTAGGACTAATTGACGGCGGCGGCTTTAAATTATGCCGTGACAGCATCAATATTTCCCCGCTAACCTGTTTACCAATATGACCGAAACAACTTTTAAATCTGCTAAACCTTCGTCATCCGATCCGACCTCGGCAATGCTGAACGTTCTCGGAGGTTTTTCTCTGCGAGATACCGATCGCCAACCCATCGAGTTGAAGGCGCGTAAGAGCCGGCAACTGTTGGCTTATCTTGCCATACCATCCGGCCAAACAAGATCGCGTGAACAGCTTGCTGCCTTGCTCTGGAGTGACCGTCAGGAAGAGCAAGCACGAGGTAGTTTGCGAACAGCGCTGTCTGGTATTCGCCGCGCCATCGGTGACGAAGCATTAATCGTCGAACATGACACAGTTAGGCTCCGTTCCAATTACATCAATACCGACTATGACGAAATAAAAAGGCTGCTTGTAAGCGAGGATCATTTTTCAAAATTAGGCGACTTCTACGCCGGAGAATTTTTATACGGTCAAGAACACGACAGCGAATTGTTTATGGATTGGCTGCGCGGTCTCCGAACCGAGTGTATCGACATCGCCCTAAAGATTCTTGAGAGGAATGCCGACTGATTTGCGAAAATCGGCGATCACACGACGGCCATTGATTTGATGCGCGAAAGCCTTTCGCTTGAACCTCTGAAAGAGCAGACGCACCGCGCAATCATGAAGCTCTATGTAGCGAATGGTGAAAAGGCGATGGCCTTAGCTCAGTTTCGAACCTGCAAAGAAGTTCTGTTGCACGAGTTGGATGCCGAACCTGATCCAGAAACTCAGGCTCTTGTTGACAGTATTGCCTTGAGAGATGTGAGTGTTTCAGAACTACTGCGCCATCAAGCGACTTTGATACCCGAAGACGCCGCGCCGCTCATATCCGCTTCATCAAGCACAGAAAAAGGTGCGTCATCGATTGCTGTGTTGCCTTTCTTCAATATGAGTGGTGATGCGGAGTAAAACTATTTCGCCGATGGCATAACCGAAGACATCAATATTGATCTCTGTTGCGTTGAAACGCTGTCGGTTGCAGCCAAAAGTTCCAGTGAAATGTATCGCGGCACGGCTGTTTAAGCTGCGCGTATTTCTGAAAAACTAGGCGTGCATTACATTCTGGAAGGAAGCGTTCGCAAGTCAGGCGATCACGTTCGCGTTTCCGCGCTCCTGATTGATGGAAAAACTTCACGTCAAACTTGGGCGAAACGATATGACCGGAAACTCAAAAATATATTTGAATTGCAAAGCGAAATTTCTCAAGAAATTGTCACGGCTTTGGAGTTGAGCTTAACTGGCATTGGGAAACATACTACGGACAGAAGGACAACATCGAGTGCTGAGGCATATCAATATTACCTTCAAGGACGAACTCTTCTTCGGGTAATGTCCGAGCGAAGTATAGTTTGGGCACAGGAACTTTTTGAACGTGCAATTCAACTCGATCCAAATTATGCGCTCGCTTACACTGGTCTTGCCGATTGTGCGACGATGCTATTTTGTCACTACGATGTAGACCCAAGCTTTTATGACATCGCTTTAGCATCCAGTAACAAAGCTCTGAAAATCAACCCTAGGCTCGCTGAAGGTTACGCATCACGTGGGTATATCCTCGAGTTTGGCACAGATATAAAAGGCTCGGTTGAAAACCTTGAAAAGGTAATCAACTTAAATCCCAAATCGGCGGACACTTATATTTATCTAGGACTACTACAACTGGGCGTTAAAGGTGAGGTTGAAAAAGCCTATGCCTCCTTTAAACAAGCGTTCGCACTTGATCAGGATATTAGATCAGGCATGATGTTGTTAACCTGTCTGAATGCACTTGATTATCCCGACGAACTTAAGTCATTCACCAATCAGATTCTAAAGCTTGCGCAACGTAGAATTTCATTGAATCCGCGTGATTTTGCCGCAACGCACGTAATCGCATTTTGTTTTCATGATCTAGGTAACGCCGATGAAGCAAAATATTGGGCAAATGCTGCTTCATCATTTGATACACAAGACGGGCGTTCGGTATACAGCTTAGCGTGCCTTCAAGCGCAGCTTGGCGAGATTGACGAGTGTCTTGCCTTATTGGAAAATGTGTTGGAGCTTGGATGCTCACAAGCGAAATTCTATTTTTTAAAGGCCTTGGGCCCTGATTTGGAATTGGTTCGAAAAGACCCTCGTTTTGATGCACTTCTCGCTCGGTTCGAGAGACAAAACCTCGACCAACCTGCTAGCTAAATTAATACCAAACTCGGCTAACGTCACGTTGTGCCTGCGCTAATGTAGCGTCGGTTGATGTGTGATGGCTGTATAGTTTACGAAGCTCTTTACGTTCAGTACGGTATTCATTGAAGCGAGCCAATACAGCGGCTCCAAATGTTTTAATGTTGTCCAGCTTATTGGTGTTTGCTTCGGTACTGTCGATTGTTGCAAAAGTCATTGTATTTCTCCTTGATTGATGTTCGTTTCGTTAGAACCAACATGGAGGGCTTTCGTTAAAGCGGTGCAAAACTTTCGGGTGGTCAGCAATAAACCAACGTTAAAAGTGCGTTAAAAAGAATTATTTGACGTTTTATTGGGCATTTTAAGTCTTTTGTTGCCCAGATTCACGATTTGAATGGAGGTGCTATACCTAACTCGGCTATTTTACAGCCTGCTCAAGCCAACGATTCAGGATATCCAGGCTATATCCTGTCCCATATGTTTGACCCACACTTGCAGACGAACTCCGCCCACCAGTCTCATCAGATATTTCTGTCGGGCATTCAGCATCGCGCAACCGATCACGCATCGAATGCCGGGAACCGTGCATGGTGCATCGGCGGGATCACACCCGTTATGAAACTGAAACTAGCCGCGTAATTCTACCAGCGGACCCCATTAAAAATGGGGGATTGCGTAGGTAATGGTGACCCCGAGAGGATTCGAACCTCTGACCTGCCCCTTAGGAGGGGGCCGCTCTATCCAGCTGAGCTACGGGGCCGGATTATTATCTCCGCTTGCAAAGTTGTTTATAAATAAACTGTGCGAGATAATAGCGCGAACTGACCCACGGACGCGGTCAATTCGTCTGCGTGGCGCGAAGGAAGCGGGAATGCTGTCAGAAAGTTAGTCATCGCAGGCACTACATTCCATTAGATTGTCTGCTTATTGGTACTTTGCCCGCAAGGGTAGAATTTCAGCCGCGCTCTTCGAAAATCGATCAGGTACAGGCATAGCCATTCAAACATATACCATCAGATATGTTCCCATTCTGGCAGAAAAGCTTATGATTAAACAAAAACAGCCCGCCAAAGCATTGTGCGCGCTGTACTGGCGCCACGCCCTAAAACAAAGAAGTACCTATGGAATCTTTCGATACATCAAAACTAAATGGCTATGCGCATATGATTGCGGTTTTACGTTCCCTGGAAAGGGAGCTGGGGCTAACCGAGCTTACAAAACTCGAACGAAATATTCTCGCGGCACTCTCGTTGGAAGAGTTCAAAGATGGAGCCCGAACGGAAAACCTTATTAACCATAATATTTTGGACTCACCAACACAGTCGTCCTTCTATCGCGCGTTGAAACGGTTGCGGGATGGCAAGTTCGTGGACACAGTCGGCGACAGGAAAACCGGATTATACCACCTAGTATAAAATAGACAGTTATTGATCCAGCTAAGGAGGCAGCAAGGCTTCTTCCAAAGCGCTGCTGAACTTTTGACTGTCCGCAAGCAGTCGCCGATCCCCCGCCAGAGTTGGATTAAGAAGATCGGTTTCATTTAATGCGGGTTCCCCTGAAAACCGCGCTGTTTCTGCATCTGAGGCACCAATCCCAAAGTAACGCTCTATAATTTCGGTGGCAGACCTGTTGGTTTTAACCGCAACTGTCCAATCGCCCGAGAACCAACGTGGGTGAACAATGGCAATTTCTTGATTTTCGATCGCAACAAGTTGGTTGAAAGCCTCCCGAAATACAGTAAGACGTGGACCGAAGGAATTGAACCGTTACTACAAGAGCAAATATCCGCAGAACAGGGGTTCAGGTTATCGACCGCACCGTTTCGCACATTCATGGAAGCCCGTGTCTCAACCGAAACGTTGGCCATGATGATCGACATTTCACCTGCACACATAGCAGCAGACAGTGATGTGCTGCTGTCGATATTGTTGCCATCATTCCTGCTCGGAGAAATCCAGCGTGGATTCGAAGTCGGGTTCTTGATTTTCCTACCGTTTCTTCTAATTGATCTGATCATTGCTGCGGTATTGATGTCGATGGGTATGATGATGGTGCCGCCTGCCGTAGTTTCACTTCCTTTTAAACTGGCCTTTTTCGTTATAGCCGACGGATGGACACTGCTTGCGGGTGCGCTCGTCCGCAGTTATGGTGCATCATAAGATCCGCCCTTTCGACATTCCCGCCATTTTAGAAAAACGCTCATGCATGATTTAACAGGAAAAACGGCCCTTATCACGGGGGCCAGCCGAGGTATTGGCGCGGCCACTGCCGTGGCCATGGCAAACGCGGGCGCATCTGTTGTTCTTGCTGCACGATCCTCGGATGAAATAGAAGCGGTTGCCGATAGCATCCGCACTAACGGTGGAAATGCGATTGCTGTCACATGTGACGTTTCCAATTTTGAGACAGTGGAAAACACGGTCGCAAAATGCCTCGAATCTTACGGGAAGCTTGATATTTTCGTGGGAAATGCTGGTGTAATTGACCCAATTGGCCCGTTGGTATCTTCTAATCCAGTAAGCTGGACAAACGCGCTGCAAATCAATGTTGTGGGGGCATATAACGGCTTGCGATCCGTGTTGCCAATTATGCAAGCACAGCAAAGTGGGACGATTATCAACATAAGCTCAGGCGCCGCGCATTCTCCGATGGAGGGGTGGAGCCATTACTGTGCTGCCAAAGCAGCGACCGCTATGCTTCTGAACAATGCGCGGCTTGAACATGCGGATGACAGCATCCGTTTCTTCGGGCTTCGCCCAGGAACTGTGGCGACATATATGCAGGCCGCAATCAAAGCGTCAGGAATTAACCCGGTCAGTCAGATGGACCCGTCAGAACACTTCAAACCCGAGTGGCCAGCGGCGGCGATCGTCTGGATGTGCACGAATGACGCCGACGCGTTTCTAGGGCAGGAGCTGTATATGGGCGACGACGAACTTCAACGGCGCGCCGGATTGGTTTAGTTGTTGACCTGAATCTGTGTGATGGTCGGATACGGAATATCGACCCCGCCTTTATCGAACGCCTCTTTCACCGCACGGGTCATATCGCATTTGAATTCCCAGTAATCGCTGCGATCACACCACACCCGCACGGTGAAATCTACCGAGCTGTCGCCAAGATTAGTAACCTTGACAAAGGGTGCCGGATCTTCGTGTGAACGTTCGTCTTTTTCGATAAGTTTGCGCAGGATTGTTTCGGCCTTTTTCAGATCGGAATCGTATGACACCCCGAACACCCACTGGGCGCGGCGCGTATCGTAAATCGAGTAATTTTTGATGGACGAAGACCAGATATCTCTGTTCGGCACTATGACCTGTATGTTGTCAGGCGTCACTAGTTCGACCGTAAACAACCCGATAACTTTCGCAGTTCCCGATTGCCCCGCTGCAGTAATGTAATCGCCAACTTTGAACGGGCGAAACCCCAACAACATCACCCCAGCCGCAAGATTGGACAAAGTGCCTTGCAATGCCAAACCAATGGCCAATCCCGCTGCACCGACGAGGGCGACCAACGATGTGGTTTGCACTCCGAACCGGGCCAGAACAAAGATGGTTGCAAAAATAAGGATCGTATACCGAGCGAGGCTCGCCAGAAATCCGAACAATGTTTCGTCTAGTTCTTCGTATTGTTTGCCAAGACTTCGGAGTTGTTTTCCAACGAAGCCCGATAGCCAAACCGCTGCAAGCAGTATTGCCGCAGCGATGAATACGTTAATCATTAGATCAATAAACCATTCCATAATTCTATCCTTTAACCAATAATTCCTTGATTTTCGCCAATTTGCCCTCGGTGAAGCAGGACCTGATCTAGCAACACGCAAGCCATCATCGCTTCACCAACGGGAACCGCGCGGATGCCGACGCAGGGATCATGTCGGCCTTTCGTGACAATTTCGGTGTTTTGGCCCGACTTCGTGATCGTCTTTCGAGGGGTCAAGATCGACGAGGTCGGTTTCACCGCAAACCGGCACACCACGTCTTGCCCGGTCGAAATACCGCCCAGAATGCCACCTGCGTGGTTACTTGAAAAAACCGGTCCATCGGGGCCCATCGTAATTTCGTCGGCGTTTTCTTCGCCCGTCAAGGTCGCCGCCTCCATGCCCGCGCCGATTTCGACGGCCTTAACCGCATTGATCGACATCATCGCAGTCGCGATCTCAGTGTCCAATTTCGCATAAACCGGCGCACCGATACCCGCTGGCAGGCCAGACGCGATCACCTCGACCACCGCACCGACCGAGCTGCCAGATTTCCGCAACGCGGACAAATACCCATCCCATTTTTCGGTCGCTTCAACATCGGGAGACCAGAACGGGTTTGCCTCGATATTTGCCAAATCGGACTTGTCTCGATCAATCTTGTGTGGCCCCATTTGCACCATATATCCCACAATTTTTAGTTCCGGCAGTAAGGATTTCAGGACTTCGCGCGCAACGCCTCCGGCAGCGACACGAGCAGCCGTTTCGCGGGCACTTGAACGGCCGCCTCCGCGATAATCCCGATTTCCGTATTTCTGAAAATAGGTAATATCCGCGTGGCCAGGGCGAAATTTCTCTAGAATATCGCCATAGTCCTTGGATCGATGGTCCGTATTACGAATCATAAGTTGAATAGGCGTTCCTGTAGTTTTCCCCTCAAAAACGCCAGATAAAATCTCGACCAGATCGGCCTCTTGCCGCTGCGTCGTGAATTTATTCTGCCCGGGTTTGCGCCTGTCCAACCAGTGCTGCAACATTTCCGCCGTAAGCGGCACGTTCGGAGGGCAGCCGTCAACCACTGCACCCAAGGCCGGGCCATGGCTTTCGCCCCAAGTGGTAATGCGGAACAGGTGGCCGAACGAATTCATGGACATTGCGTTAACTCCTTTTTCGATCAATACCGCAACCCACGCCCCGTAAAAAGCCCTTTTGTTTCGACCCCTTGCAATTCTGGCGATTCTGGCTAGTGTCTGCGCTGCCTCGGGGAGCCAGAAATGGCTGAGACGCATGACGCGGACCCGTTGAACCTGAACCGGATCATGCCGGCGTAGGGAAGGTGCGACGGGTTACCCCCTCCTCCGATCCATACGCCGCAGTAAATGGAGGACCATATGAAACGATCTCTTTTGACTGCGGCCCTAGTTACCCTTTGCGGGGCAGCTTGGGCTGAAACATCGACCTTAACGGTCTACACCTACGACAGCTTCGTGTCCGATTGGGGCCCCGGCCCCGCCATCGAGGCCGCATTTGAAGAAAACTGCAACTGCGATCTGGTTTTTGTCGGCGCGGGAGATGGTGCCGCCCTGTTGGCGCGCATGAAATTGGAAGGTGCGCGAACACCAGCCGACGTGGTCTTGGGGCTAGACACCAGCCTGATCGAAAACGCCAAAGCAACTGGATTGTTTGCGGAACATGGCGTCCAGCCATCTGGCCTATCTTTGCCGGTCGCATGGGACGACAGCGTGTTTCTGCCGTACGACTGGGGATATTTTTCCTTCGTATATGACAAAACACGGCTGCCGAGCGCACCCGACAGCTTCGCCGCCCTGTTGGAAAGTGACGTGAGCATAATCATACAAGACCCGCGCAGTTCGACCCCCGGACTGGGCTTGCTGCTCTGGGTCAAAGCCGTCTATGGCAGCGATGCGCAGACAATTTGGGAGGCGTTATCACCGCAAATTGTCACCGTTACCAAAGGTTGGTCCGAAGCTTACGGGATGTTCCTTGAGGGAGAATCCGATATGGTGCTGAGCTATACGACCTCGCCAGCATATCACCTGATTGCAGAGGACGACGATACCAAAGCTGCTGCAATTTTTGACGAGGGGCATTATATGCAAATCGAAGTTGCGGCCAAAGTGGCTGGAACTGATCAGGAAGTTTTGGCGGACGCATTTCTTGAATTCATGCTGTCCGAAGCGTTTCAGGCCATCATACCGACTACAAACTGGATGTATCCAGCGGTGACGCCGTCGGGCGGATTGCCAGACGGGTTTGATACATACTCGACGCAAAACGCGCTGCTTATTCCGGCTGCTAATGTCGAGGCAGTACGCAAAGAGGCTTTGGCTGAATGGCTGTCCGCGCTAAGTCGATAAACCCTGTCGTCCTTTTTGGCGGTTCAGCAGCGTTGCTTTTCGTGGCGTTGCTGACCGCTGGACCTTTGATCGCGCTTTGGATGCGGGCGGATGTATCCACGCGCCTAAGTGGATACGACTGGTCGGCGATCCGCTTCACGGTTTTTCAAGCAACACTTTCGGCAATCATAAGCATCTCTCTAGCCATCCCCGTCGCCCGCGCCCTGGCCCGCCGCCAGTTTCGCGGGCGCGCTTTATTACTGACTTTGCTGGGCGCTCCGTTCTTGTTACCCGTGATCGTAGCAGTTTTCGGGTTACTCGCCGTTTGGGGTCGCTCGGGATTTGTGTCGCAACTGTTGGTCGCAAGCGGTGGCGAACGGATCAGCATCTACGGGTTGACCGGAGTGTTATTGGCGCATGTATTTTTCAACCTTCCGTTGGTAACCCGGCTTATTTTGCAAGGCTGGGGCCAAATACCCGCTGAGCATTTTCGTCTTGCCGCGCAACTGGGAATGCGGCCCGCGGATGTTTTCCGCCGACTGGAGTGGCCCATGCTACGCGGCATCTTGCCAGGAGCATTCCTGTTGGTATTTCTACTTTGCATAACCAGCTTTGCGGTCGCCTTGGCGCTGGGTGGTGGACCAAAAGCGACGACAATCGAATTGGCGATTTACCAAGCGTTAAGGTTTGAGTTTGACTTAGGGAAAGCCGCGTTATTGGGCTTGGTGCAGTTTTCGATATGCGCAATTGTCGCATTCTGGTCGCTGCGGGCAGCAGTCAACGCTAATTTTGGCGGGGGGCTGTCAGGCGTCGTCAAACGGTGGGATGCGTCGTCACAAGTGCTACTGTGGCAGGACCGCTTGGTGCTGTTGGGCGTTAGCGCGTTCCTTGGCGCTCCGCTTGTCGCAATCTTGATACGAGGGGTGCCGTCGCTTGGTAACCTGCCGGTAACCGTTTGGCCGGCAGCGGTTAACAGTGTCTTAATCGCACTGAGTTCTGCTGCATTGTCCGTTTTGCTGGCGTTATCCTTGGCCGCAATGATTGATCTTCTGAAATCGCGTGATTCGCGATTGTCCAGCACGGTCGAAGGCTTTGGGATGTTAACCCTCGCGGCATCACCATTCGTTTTGGGTACGGGGCTGTTCATCGTGATACATCCGGTAGCGGACCCATTCGCTCTCGCCCTGCCCGTCACCGCATTGGTTAATGCCGCGATAAGTTTGCCGTTAACGTTGCGTGCACTTTTGCCTGCGTTGCAACGACAGAGATTGGTTTACGGAAAATTAGCCGATAGCTTGGGGATGAGCAGCTGGGTCAGGTTTCGCGTGGCAATCTGGCCGGAAATCCGCAGGCCTCTGGGATTTTCAACAGGGCTGGCTGCGGCGTTGTCGATGGGCGACCTTGGCGTCATTACACTGTTCGCCCCACCGAACGTCGAAACATTACCGTTGGTTATGTATAGGTTAATGGGGGCTTACCGAATCGAGGACGCGGCCAGTGTTGGGTTGGTTCTGGTTTCACTAACCTTAGCAATGTTCTGGATTTTTGATCGTGGAGGCCGTCTTGGACATCAGTCTTAACAAATTGTTAATCGACCAAAAAGGATTTTCGCTAGCTGCCGATTGGACAATCAGTGGCGGAATTACTGCGATCATCGGACCGTCTGGTGGTGGAAAATCTACGTTACTGTTGGCAATTGCCGGATTTGTCGAAGTTTCGTCAGGTGAGCTTTTGTTTGATGATCGAAATATGACAGATTCCGCGCCCGTGGACAGGCCTGTGACGTTGTTGTTTCAGGAAAACAACCTGTTCCCGCATTTGACAGTTTTTCAAAATACCGCGCTTGGGGTTCGGGCCGATCTGAAACTGTCAAAACCCGACACAAAACGAGTCACCGAAACGCTGGAAAGCGTTGGATTGACAGGCATGAACGATCGTCACCCGTCGGAATTATCGGGCGGGCAACGGCAGCGAGTGGCCTTGGCGCGAGCGGTTTTGCGGGATCGTACCGTGTTAATGCTGGACGAACCGTTTGCGGCACTGGGTCCGGCGCTTCGACATGAAATGCTGGATTTGGTGGCCCGGATACAACAACAACAAAATTCGACGGTACTACTGGTGACGCATAACCCTGACGATGCACTGCGGATTGCGGGGAAGACGGTTTTAGTGGCCGACGGCGTTGCCGCGGAGGCGATGCCAACGGCCGACCTTCTGAACAACCCGCCCGCTGCGTTAATTGAGTATCTGGGCAAAGAAAATGGGCGGGAATAAATCCCGCCCCTTCATATCTTGTTAACCGTTAAGATCAGTCTTTGTACTTGTGTGGAGCCCAAAGACGTTTGTTTGTCAGATACAACAACGACGCAAGGAACACCATGAACACGAACGCAAGGAACCCTACTTCT
>JBBWVU010000063.1:0-115471 GCA_050256375.1 Paracoccaceae bacterium
GCATAAAGGATCACATCCTGCGGATAATGGCTGCCTTTGAAATCGATTGTCATGAAGAGTATCCCGCCGGCGGTTTTTCTGAGACCCTTATGCCACAATGCGGCTAAATGGGAAGGTCGCCAAAAACTTTGCAACAGAACCCGAGGAACACCCCTCCTTTACACAGTTGCGCCTTTAACTTTACCCCACTTCCACCTTTGCCAACGCAGCCAAATTGTCTTTTTCACGCTCGACGGCGGCAAGCACAATACGTGTTGTTTCTGGGGGCAAGTCCAGTGCAAGGGCTGCCTGATGCCCCTTGGTAGACATTTTCCGAAGAGTTTTACCGACGATATCAATCAGCTTTTCGTCATCATAATCAGAATACTTGGCAACAAAGTCATCCCAGTAATAGTCAAGAAATACAACATCAACGACGTTTTCCAGCGCTTGCGACTCGGCGTCTTTTTTTAACGATTGTTTTTGGAGAAACATTCCGACACGGGCAATGTCATTTTCGCTGTAACCGTTGCGAGACATGATATCCCCAACCATCTGGGCATGCATTTTGCGCAATGTCAGGCGCCATTTTTGATACCCTTGGCGATTTTTCGGATATTGATCCCGTGGAATTTCCCAACGGCGGATGTGTTGGGCCCGCGCAGCGATGCGAAGCAGTTCGGATGCGTCAGGATACATTTCCGTCATCGTTTCGGTCATCCGGTCGGCATAGACCGTCTCAAACGGATATTCTGTTCCCTCAACAGCGATCAGACGAACATCCTCGGCGTTGGCCTCGTCAATTGCTGCAATCACTGCCTCGAACTGGCTGGAATTTGTGGTTGTCATTTCGCTGGTTCTCCTGATCCTGAAAGCGTCCCGTCCCCGCACACAAATTGCGCGACGAAGCCGAGTATACAACGTTGGGAAATACAAGAAAATCGATTTTTCGTGCCGAAGAGTTCAACATAACTCAAAAGTTTCTAGCCGACGCGTTATTCCCCGTCGCCTATGCATGAAGTCACATCCAAATTGCAAACCACCGGAGTTGGGTATTCGACCCGAAATATCCTGTTCATGTTCCCGTAGGATGCTGAAAGAATTACATCTATTCGTTTCGGGTTTTGGCTAGAATTAGGTATCGTAGACTTCTGAAAAACACTATCGGCGTGAACTCCCTGCCGAGTCCAACAGGCCGTCAGTCCAACAGGACGTACCGTTTCATGATCGCTTTCTTGATTCTCTCTGGTTTTTTCGTGTCGTTTTGTATGGCGGCCCGATGCGATTGCGCTTCTGACGGTGCAGTCGCTGGCCCTGATCCTTGGCAATCTGTTCATTGTCCGGCCACTTGCGATTTGGCTGTCCTTGATCGGTACAGATGCGCAACCCCTAACACGCCTGTTCTTCGGCTCGTTCGGCCCACGTGGGCTTGCCACCGCATTGTTTGCGCTTTTGGTGGTTGAACAACTGGATCCCAGCGTTGGCGAAGACATTCTGTATCTGGCGGTTAATGCAGTGTGGATAAGTGTGGTTCTGCATGGGCTGACGGCCCCTACTGCAGCCTGCAGATATGCACACCACTATAAAAATTCGGGTGCAGGAAAACCACGGGGAAACTTCAGAAGCGAACGCTACAGCAAGCCGGCAATGCGTTCATCGTCAACTTTTTACTGATTAGTTCCGAACAGTTTCCCGGCGAGACCTTCCGAGGACTGGATAACCGGCTCGATCGTTAGTGTTGCAGTTTTGATTCCGGGCGCGACGATTATCATCACACTCAGGCCCAATCCTACGATTGCTGCCGTAAGTATTACAAAATCTACGGTAATGGCGCCAGATTCGTCGCGGGCGAACCGCTTGAGGATTTTAAAAACCATAATAAACTACCTTTTACTTCTCTCGACACCGAGAGATTTACAATAAAACAACCCTACACATACAACATACGAGGTTAACGAATCTTTTACGCCTATATTTTGCCCAGAATGTGGCACTCGACTTCCTTGTCCCATTTATCGCCCCTAAAATTTCTTCAATTTCGTTTAAACATGGCCGAGATTGTCACACCCGGCTTTCACCCATTGAACATAGGTCAAAATATATTAACTCTGGGTTAACGAAATCAAAGGAAGAAATTATGAACGATTCATTCAGCATTGACGTGACCCTGCAAGGCAGCTTTGACGAGGCGATCGAAAAAGTTACCGAGGCGTTAAAGGTCGAAGGCTTTGGGGTTTTGACCCGTATCGACGTTAACAATGTGTTAAAAACCAAGATCAATGTGGATTTCCGCCCCTACACGATTCTGGGCGCCTGCAATCCCGTTTTGGCGCACAAGGCGTTAACCGCCCGATCAGATGTGGGCCTGATGTTGCCGTGTAACGTGACCGTCGAGGCTGCAGCCGAAGGCGAATGTCTGGTGCGTTTCATTGACCCTGACAAGATGATGAGCTTTGGCGCGCTGGGTGATAATGCCGATCTGGTAAAAATAGGTGGCGAAGCAGCTGAACGCATCGGTCGTGCTGCCGCCTCGCTGGGTTAAAGCACCCCAAGGGCTGAAAGTTCCGCGCGCAATTCGCCCGGAATTTCTTCTTCATCTTCACGATACAGGCCGATGTCCTTTGGGGCGTCGGCCTTTTTCAAATAACGCCAGCCCTGAAATGGCCGTTTGCGATGCGCTTCGGTTAGCACAATCTGTGGATCAAATATCAAGCGACAACGGCGGATGCCATCTGCACCGATAACTTCGTCCATCCGCCTGATCGTCTGACGGGCAAGGATCAAGCCTTTGAAGACCCAATATAACGAACCCCCATCCAGCAATTCTGCCTCGCGCTTTGGCCGCATACGGGTGGTATGAGACGGCTCGAACATCTCACCCCTCGCCGATGCTTCATCCGCACGAATTTGCCGCCAATCGGCCAACTCACTGACCTTTTCGACGCCCACACAAAGCTTAACAAGATGTAAATCACCGCTCATTCGCTCTGTTTAACAGAGCCTTCAAAACTGTCCATGGGGATTGCCAAAACGCTTACCCCGTTCTACGTTAGTTCCCCTACCCGCTTTTTTGAGGAACCCGCGCATGTCAGCATTCGCCGCCCCTATTTCAAAGTCCATCTGGGACATGAAATACCGTTTTAAAACGCCCGAAGGCGTGGCGATCGACGAAACGGTTCAAGACAGCTGGCGTCGCGTCGCCCGTTCCTTGGCATCCACCGAAGAAAATCCAGAAAAGTGGGAAGTCGAATTTTACGATGCACTGGAAAATTTCAAATTCCTGCCTGCTGGCCGCATTCTGGCAGGTGCAGGTACGAAACGGTCGGTCACGCTGTTCAACTGTTTCGTCATGGGCACAATTCCCGATTCGATGGGCGGTATATTCGACAGTTTGAAAGAAGCCGCGCTTACTATGCAGCAAGGCGGCGGCATCGGGTATGATTTCTCGACTTTACGCCCCAAAGGATCGAGCGTTGTGGGTGTCGGCGCTGATGCATCAGGTCCACTTTCGTTCATGGATGTGTGGGATTCCATGTGCCGCACGATTATGTCGGCGGGCTCTAGACGGGGGGCAATGATGGCAACGATGCGTTGCGATCACCCTGATATCGAAGATTTCATTACCGCCAAACAGGATTCTGCTCGGCTGCGAATGTTCAATCTTTCAGTGCTGGTGACAGACCCGTTCATGCAGGCGGTTAAGGCCGACGGCCCATGGGACCTGAAGTTCAATGGAAAGGTTTATCACACCATTCAGGCTAAAGACCTGTGGAATAAAATCATGCGATCAACCTATGATTTTGCCGAACCGGGTGTGATTTTCATCGATCGCATTAACCAGAAAAACAACCTCAATTACGTTGAAAGTATCGCTGCCACCAATCCGTGTGGCGAGCAGCCTCTGCCCCCTTACGGCGCGTGCCTGCTGGGGTCGATTAATCTAGCGCGCTTGGTTTCCAAACCGTTTGAAACCGCTGCCGCGATGGATGAAGCCGCGCTGGCGCGGTTGGTTACTACCGCCGTACGAATGATGGATAATGTGGTTGATACAAGCCGTTTCCCACTGCCGGAACAACAAGCCGAAGCCATGGCGAAGCGTCGCATCGGACTGGGAGTGACCGGGCTGGCGGATGCGCTGCTGATGTTGGGACTGCGATACGGTTCAGACAAGGCCGCCCAGCAGACCGAGGAATGGTTGAAGGCAATCGCGCACGCGGCCTATCTGGCATCGGCGCATTTGGCAGAGGAAAAAGGTGCTTTCCCGCTGTTTGATGCCGAACCTTATCTGGCAGGTGACACGATGCAGGCGATGGATACCGAGGTTCGCGAAGCCGTTGCCAAGCATGGTATCCGTAACGCTTTGTTAACCTCTATCGCCCCGACCGGAACGATCAGCCTTTACGCGGGCAATGTTTCCAGCGGGATCGAGCCGGTGTTCGCATACGCCTATACGCGCAAGGTCTTGCAAAAAGACGGCTCTCGCACCGAAGAAGAAGTCGAAGACTACGCGGTCAAACTCTGGCGCCAAAAATTTGGTGGTGCCGAACTGCCTGATCATTTCGTTAATGCCCAGACGCTAGCCCCGATTGACCACGTGCGCATGCAGGCGGCGGCGCAGAAGTGGGTAGACTCCAGCATCTCGAAAACTATCAACTGCCCTGAAGACATCTCCTTTGAGGCGTTTCAGGAAATCTACCTTGAAGCGTGGGAAACCGGCTGCAAAGGCTGCACTACATATCGTCCAAATGATGTGACAGGATCTGTCCTGAGCGTTAGCGAAAAGGTCGTCGCGAAGTCCGAGACCGAAGCGCCAGATCACGCCGGTGAGGTGATTTACCTATCCGAACCGTTGGACCGGCCTGAAAACCTGCAAGGGCAAACCTATAAAATTAAATGGCCTGAGAGCGAACACGCGATCTACATCACCCTCAACGACCTAGTCATAGGCGGCCGCCGTCGCCCGTTCGAAGTGTTCATCAATTCCAAAAATATGGAGCATTTCGCGTGGACGGTGGCTCTGACCCGCATGATTTCAGCGGTGTTCCGACGTGGGGGTGACGTGTCCTTCGTAGTTGAGGAACTGAAAGCCGTTTTCGACCCGCGCGGCGGTGCATGGGTTGGTGGCAAATACATTCCCTCGATTTTGGCAGCAATAGGCGGCGTGATTGAACGGCATATGATTGATACTGGGTTTATCGCTGGTGAAGGCATGGGGTTGAAAACCGACCCGCAAGCTGAATCCGTTGCGGTTGGCGAGCGCCCGCGTGGACCCGCTTGCCCAAGTTGTGGGCAGTATTCCATGAGAATGATCGAGGGATGCATGACCTGCGGGGATTGCGGACATTCGAAGTGCGGGTAATCGACTCCGTTTTATCTGTCTCAGAAATACTCAATCCCGCCACGCAGTAAAGCGCGGGCACTATCTGCCGAGATAATCCCCCAACGCACGCACTTGTGTAAAAAACTCACTGGTGCTGGCACGAGGAATGAATACATGCTTATCGCCTATGCGAATATAAACTTGTGGCCCGTCACCTAGCACACCCGAGCGGCCCATTTCGAGATCTTCTGTAATTGCTTTCGACGTAGGCGACACCCGACAAGTCGCTTTGGAAAAATAGGATGTGCCTTCCATCGGCCGCCCTCCTGAACTGGTTAAAGGCAAACTTTAACACAAATGTGCCCTATCCGGAAACCCGATGCTAAACCTTACCATACCCGCCAGCCGTCGGAGGCTGCACGATAACCGCATCTCCTGCCTCCAACACTGTCTGATCACAGCCTTTCAATGTCTCGATCGTGCCGTCGACTCGACGCACCTGTGTCAGGCCAAGTTGCCCGTCACCTCCACCATTCAGGCCACGTGGCGGCAGGGTGCGGTGCGACGACAGGATCGCGCAATCCATACGCTCAAGGAACCGCAGTGTTCGCCGTGTCCCTGAGCCTGCGCTCCATTTACCTTTGCCGCCTGAACCGTGACGAATGTGGAAGTCTTCCAGCAGAACCGGATACCGAAATTCTAAAATCTCGGGGTCGGTCAGTCGTGAATTAGTCATATGCACCTGCACCGCATCCGTCCCGTCAAACCCCGGGCCAGCGGGTGAGCCAGAACAAATTGTTTCGTAATACTGATACGTATCATTTCCGAAAGTCAGGTTGTTCATCGTACCTTGTGTATTCGCCATCGCGCCCAATGCCGCCAACAACGTGTTGGTAACATGTTGCGAAGTCTCGACATTTCCGGCAACTACAGCGGCCGGATACTTGGGGCGCAGCATGGAATCGTCGGGGATAATGATGTTAATGGGCCGCAGACAACCGGCGTTCATCGGAATGTTTCCGGCCACCATAAGCCGAAACGCATACAGCACCGCCGCCCGTGCCACGGGTTCCGGCGCGTTGAAATTACTTTCTTGCTGCGGCGACGTTCCGGTGAAGTCAACGGTGGCTTCGCGCCGCTCATTATCTACCGTAATCCGCAGTTTGATGACTGCGCCCTGGTCTGTCACGGTCTCCCATGCACTGTCCTTCAGCACATCGATCACACGGCGCACGTTTTCTTCGGCATTGTCCTGCACATGCCCCATATACGCGTTAACCACGTCCAAACCGAATTGGTTAACCATCTTTCGAAGCTCTTGGATGCCCTTCTCGTTCGCAGCAATCTGAGCTTTCAGGTCGGCGGTGTTTTGATATGGGTTCCGGCAGGGATAGGGGTGATCGGTCAGCAATTCCTGCAACGCTTTTTCGCGGAACTCGCCACGATCCACCAGCAAGAAGTTGTCGAACAATACGCCCTCCTCGTTAACATTCGTTGCCAGCGGCGTCATCGAACCAGGTGCCGAGCCACCTACATCCGCATGATGCCCACGCGAGGCAACGTAGAATAAAATCTTCTCGCCAGCCTCGTCGAACACGGGCGTTACAACGGTAATATCAGGCAAATGCGTGCCCCCGTTATAGGGCGCGTTCAGGGCGAAAACATCACCAGGGCGCATCTTTCCTATATTCTGATCAATAATAGCTTCGACCGAACGGTCCATCGAACCCAAGTGCACGGGCATATGCGGAGCGTTGGCAACAAGCGAGCTGTCAGCCGCGAACACTGCGCAGGAAAAGTCTACGCGTTCCTTGATATTCACGGAATACGCGGTATTTTGCAGAGTCACGCCCATCTGTTCGGCTATCGCCATGAACAGGTTGTTAAACACTTCAAGCATAACAGGGTCAGCTTCGGTACCTAGCGCATGGCTACGTTCCATCGCCACGACGCGACGTAGAACTATGTGGTTGAATTCATTCACTTCCGCCTGCCAACCAGGTTCAACAACAATTGTTTGGTGTGGCTCGACTATCAAAGCTGGACCTAGCAACTTCATACCGGCATGAAGTGCGTCACGGTCACGATAGACGTCAGCATCTCGCAATTCGCCAGACATGTATATTGTTGAACTGCCGGACGGTTCCGCCGTGGTCTCGCTCAACGCATGGCGCTGTTCATTGATAATTGCGCCACCACCGACTGCCTCGACTTCGATAGCTTCGATAACCACAGATTTACCCTCGAATACAAATCCGAACTGCTTGCGGTGCGCATCCTCGAAAGCAGCCAACATATTGTCAAAATCTGCGTGATCCACAGCAATCGGTGAGTCCGTCCCCTCATAGCGCAAGTGCAAGCGCGGATGGGTCTGAATCTCATCGGCAGAAACGCCTTGACCGCGAAGCTCTGCAAACGTCGTAGCGCGAAGGTTTTCGATGGAATTTGCTACACCGGACACGGATTCGACGCTAAGGATCTCGACGACTGACGCCGTGCGATTGGCGCGGATATCAGCCAGGCCCATCCCGTAAGCTGACAAAATGCCGGAATGCGGATGCACATGCACCGTCACCATTCCCAAGGAATCGGCCACCGCACAAGCGTGCTGTCCGCCGGCCCCGCCAAAACATGTCAACGCATAGTTCGACACGTCATAGCCACGCTGGACGGAAATTTTCTTAATCGCGTTGGCCATGTTTTCGACTGCAATCGCAAGGAACCCTTCAGCGACTTCCTCAGGCGTTTTCCCATCGCCGGCTTGCGCCGCCAACGTAACGAAGCCGTCTTTTACCGCCTTGACGTCCAAAGGTTGATCTTGGTTGGGTCCAAAAATTTTCGGAAAATTCTCTGCCTTGAGTTTACCGACCATCACATTAGCGTCGGTCACTGTCAGCGGCCCGCCACGGCGGTAGCACTTCGGACCCGGGTTGGCCCCCGCAGAATCCGGTCCAACACTGAACCGAGCGCCGTCGTAATGCAAAATCGAGCCGCCACCAGCGGCAACAGTATGTATCCGCATCATCGGCGCCCGCATCCGCACTCCAGCGACTTCAGTCTCGAAGGCACGTTCGAATTCGCCGTCATAGTGGCAAACATCCGTAGACGTCCCGCCCATATCAAAACCGATGATCTGCTCAAATCCCGCCATTGCAGAAGTCTGAACAGCCCCCACAACGCCGCCCGCAGGGCCGGATAGGATCGCATCTTTGCCTTGAAACAACTCAGCTGCCGTAAGTCCGCCCGAAGACATCATAAACATCAGTCGTACACTATCGCCCAGCTCGGAGGCAACTTGTTGAACATAACGCGACAGAATTGGCGACAGATACGCGTCAACAACGGTCGTGTCCCCACGCCCTACAAGTTTCATAAGGGGTGACACCTCGTGACTGACCGAAACCTGCGTGAAACCGATCTCCCGCGCAATTGTCGCAACTGTTTTTTCATGTTGAGGGAAGGCGTAAGCATGCATGAAGACGATCGCCACAACGCGAATCTCGCTGTCGTATGCGCGTTGTAGATCGGCGCGAACCGTCTCTGCATCAGGGGCGGCCTCAATCGTTCCATCGACGCGCACCCGCTCATTAACTTCGATTACATCACAGTATAGCAGTTCTGGCTTGATGATTTCGCGGGCAAAAATATCAGGGCGATCTTGGTAACCAATCGCCAACGCATCACGGAAACCGCGTGTCGTCACCAGCAACGTCGGATCACCTTTGCGCTCAAGCAAGGCATTGGTTGCCACAGTCGTGCCCATTTTTACGGTATTTACTGCATCGGCGGGAATGGTCTCGCCTTTCGCCAGACCCATAAGGTCGCGAATGCCCCGAATGGCAGCGTCGCGATAAGCCTCGGGATTCTCGGAAAGCAATTTGTGGGCGCGTATCTCGCCCGACGGATCGCGGGCTACAATGTCGGTAAACGTGCCACCACGATCAATCCAGAAATCCCACTGTGCCTGACCCATATCTTCGCTCCGCTAAATGAAATCTTACATGAACATTTTACCGACAATTTGTCAACGTTATGAATCGCGCGTAACATCGCCACCGTAAAGCCAGTCAAATTTCCCAAGCAGCGCCGTTGGGGCAATGGTCGAAATCGCCGACAGCCCCAGATGAGCCATCCCGCGGACCGGTCCAGCTCGCAAGTGGTACGCAGTAGCATTCGAAGCAGCAGTCTTCTGAACCTTGGTCGCTCGCGGCTTGCAAATCCGCTCATATGCGGCCAGCCCTTCGGCGATACTGAATTTATCCAGCTCCCGAGCTAACACCCACGCGCCCTCCAGCGCCATCACCGCACCTTGCGCCAGAAACGGCAGCATCGGATGACAGGCGTCGCCAACAAGAACTACATTCCCTTTGGTCCACTCCGACAGATACGGATGGTTGAACAGCCCCCATAGGAACGTCTCTTCAACAGCCTCCAGAATGGCTTGAACATCACGGCCCGCACCAGAAAACGCGTGTCGCAAATTTTCGGCACTATCAGGGACATTCCAATCCTCGTCGGCCCATTCCGAGCGCTCCTCGACCGCAACAAAATTCACGACCGAGCGGCCTCGCATCGGATACGTTACCAAATGCCGCCCCGGTGCCATGTATACGGTGGCTGCATTGGCAACACGAACTTCATCAGCAGGAATAATACCGCGCCACGCAACTTGTCCTGTAAATTGCGCGGGTTTACCGTCTAAAACCTCGGTACGAATGTTCGAGCGAACCCCGTCTGCAGCAATCACTACATCTGCGTTGATGTTCTTTACCGAAACAATGGGCTGTCCCAGCCGGATATCGACACCAGCTTCGCGCGCGCCATTTGCCAGAACCGCAAGCAAATCGGCGCGGTGGAACTGCCAGAAAGGCCTTCCCCATCGATCCACGGCAGTTGTGCCCATCGGTAGCCGCGCAACCTTGCGTCCGCTGGCCATATCGCGCAATACCACCGCATCGGGCGCATTCGCCACTTTGGCCGCAGCTTCGCGTAAACCCAAAGCTTCTAGGACTGCGACTCCATTGGGACTGATCTGTAAACCGGCGCCAACTTCGCCCAATTCAACGGCCTGTTCCAGCACCGTCACAGCAGCCCCGCGTTGCGCCAACGCTGTTGCCGAAGCCAAACCCGCGATTCCGCCACCAACAACAGTTATTTCTTTATCCACAAGACTCATACCATCGGATTACACCCGCCCCCTAAGGCATGCAATCGTTCTTCTTGACATATTGGTAAGTCGTGGCTTACCTTTAAGTATGCCCTATCAACAAAGCCTGACAGCACTGGCCGATCCGACACGGCGCCACATTTTTGAATCTATCAGTACTGGCCCACAATCGGTCAGTTCGCTGGCTAAAAACATGCCGGTCAGCCGCCCCGCAGTATCGCAACACCTGAAAGTACTGTCGAACGCCGGACTGGTCATAGCGACCAAGCGGGGCACACAGAATATATACTCGGCCAAACCAGACGGATTGCACGAACTGCGGCACTATCTCGAGCAATTCTGGGGCGAAGTGCTTACCAGTTTCGCGGACGAAGTGGAAAACCAAAAAGAAATACCGGAATGATCGAACCAATCATCAAAACTATTACTGTCACCTGCGCACCAGACAAAGCCTTCGGGATATTCACAAAAGACATCGGCAAATGGTGGCCACTGGCAACGCACTCCATTTCGTCAGGTAACGGCGCAGTAGCCACGAACGTGACAATAGAGGGCATCGTCGGGGGCAGCATTTACGAAACCGCGCCCGACGGAACGCGCCTCGACTGGGGCAAAGTTACAACATTCGATCAAGGGAAGACATTTGCCATGACATGGCATTTGAACAATCCACCCAGCCTTGGCACACTGATCACCGTGACTTTCAAGCCCCACGCAGACGGCACTGCGGTCATCCTGCAGCACGATAACTGGGATGCGCTCGGCGAAGGGGCAACTGAAAAACGCAACCAATACAATTCTGGTTGGATCGAAGTCTTCGAAACTAGTTACGCCGCGGCATGTCAAAAATAATATTTCGAGAAACCAGCTTCTCTTTTTCTATAAATACTTAACCTCGCCTCTGACACGAGATGGACAAACAAAGAGGGGCGCGAAGCCCCTCTAAATCACTTATCAAAAAAATTTTAGTCGAAACGATTAATCGTCGCGATGTACTTTTTCCTTACGCTCGTGACGCTCTTGCGCCTCAAGACTGTAGGTGGCGATCGGACGGGCATCGAGACGTTTCAGCGAAATCGGCTCGCCCGTGTCGTCGCAATATCCATACGAACCGTCCTCGATCCGGCGCAGGGCTGCATCTATTTTCGAGACCACTTTACGCTCGCGATCGCGGGTTCGCAGTTCCAAAGCACGGTCGGTTTCCTCGGATGCGCGATCGGCCACATCGGGAATGTTCCGCGTGCCTTCTTGCATATGTTCGATGGTGCCACGTGTCTCTTCCAGAATCGAAGCTTTCCAATTTAGCAATTTTCGCCGGAAATACTGCGTCTGGCGTTCGTTCATAAAAGGTTCATCCTGTGCAGGATGATAATCCGTATCTAAAATAGTTTCCGCTTTCATCTAGTCTCTCCCTACCGGATAGGGCGGAATATAGACCAATATATCCGCCGCAGCTCGCGTTATGTGGTGGCCATATCGAATATTCAGGGGAATGTCACGCACAACATATACCGCCTTGCAACAAAGTTACCGCCTGATATTCTCCGCGCGAAAATGAATCACTAATTAGCGAGCAAATTATGCGTTTTTCCGGAACCGAAGATTACGTTGCAACTGAAGACCTGAAGGTGGCCGTGAACGCCGCTATAGCACTGGAGCGGCCATTATTGGTGAAGGGCGAACCGGGGACAGGTAAGACTGAGCTGGCCCGTCAGATTTCTGACGCTCTAGGCGTTGAAATGATGGAATGGAACATCAAATCCACCACAAAAGCCCAACAAGGCCTGTACGAATATGACGCGGTTAGCCGCTTGCGTGATTCTCAGTTAGGGGAAGAGCGCGTGCATGATGTCAGCAACTATATCAAAAAGGGTAAGCTCTGGCAGGCGTTTACAGCTGACCAACGGGTCGTTTTGTTGATTGACGAAATCGACAAGGCTGACATCGAGTTCCCGAACGATTTGCTGCAAGAATTAGATAAAATGGAGTTCTATGTCTACGAAACCGGCGAAACGGTTAAGGCCAAGCACCGTCCGATAATCATAATCACATCAAATAACGAAAAGGAATTGCCTGACGCGTTTTTGCGTCGCTGTTTTTTTCACTACATTCGGTTTCCCGACACCGCGACAATGCAAAAAATCGTTGATGTGCATTTTCCGGACATCAAAAAAGACCTCCTTGAAGAAGCGTTAACTCAATTCTACAAAATACGCGAAACGCCAAACTTGAAGAAAAAGCCTTCTACCAGCGAAGTTTTGGATTGGTTGAAACTGCTGTTATCCGAAGACCTAAGCGCCGAGACGCTGCGTAAAGATGCAATCCTGAATCTGCCTAAGATGCACGGGGCATTGCTGAAAAACGAACAGGACGTGCATTTATTCGAGCGTTTGGCTTTTGTTGCTAGGAAACAAAGATGACACTGACTGTACGCCCGTTAACCGTTGCAGACGAACCCGAATGGCGGGTTCTTTGGACCGGATATCTTGATTATTACGAAACGTCGGTGCCTGAAGAAGTTTATGTATCGTCTTTTGCACGGATGCTCTCAGGTGACGATAACGAATTCAACGGCATGGTTGCTGAACTAAATGGAAAATTGGTAGGCCTCGTGCACTTCCTGTTCCATCGCCATGGCTGGAAAACCGAGAACGTCTGTTATTTGCAGGACCTCTACACTGATCCATCCGTGCGCGGAAAAAGCATTGGTCGCGCGCTTATCGAAGCCACCTACAAGGCTGCGGAAGAGGCCGGATCGCCAACGGTTTATTGGTTAACCCAAGACTTCAACGAAGATGGCCGTCGACTGTATGATCGTGTCGGTCAGCTTACTCCATTCATCAAATATCAACGTTAGGAAATTCCATGAACTTATTAGGATTAATAGGTGGTATCGTCGGCATCATCGTCGGCTGGACACGCGCTACAAAGCGCGGTGGAAATACAGCCGATAAACTACAATATGCAGCGGGTCACGGTATCGCACTGTTACTAGTCGGACATTTCATCGCTCTGTTCATGGCGAAATTCGGTATCTGATGTTTCTACAGTTTTTCACCAACTTGCGAGACGCCAAAGTCCCTGTATCCCTGCGGGAATACCTGAGCTTCCTTGAAGCTATGGACGCCTCGCTGGTGTTGTACGATGTCGATGGTTTCTATTACCTCGCACGCGCAATCATGGTGAAAGACGAACGCAATCTGGATAAGTTTGATCAGGCTTTTTCGGCCACGTTCAGCGGGTTGAAAACCATGACCGTGGACGACATCATGGAAGCTGTAGAAGTGCCTGAAGAATGGATCCGCAAACTTGCCGAGAAGACCCTCAGCAAAGAGGAAATGGCCGAAATCGAAGCTCTTGGTGGTTTCGACAAATTGATGGAGACGCTGAAGAAGCGGCTTGAAGAGCAACAGGAGAGGCATCAAGGCGGGTCGAAGTGGATTGGCACGGCGGGGACGTCTCCGTTCGGAGCAAACGGATACAATCCCGAAGGCATCCGCATCGGCCAGCACGAAAGCCGCCACCAACGCGCCGTCAAAGTCTGGGATAAACGCGAGTTTCGCAACCTTGATGACAGCGTTGAACTTGGCACCCGAAATATCAAAGTCGCCTTGAAACGCTTGCGCCGCTGGGCGCGTGAAGGGGCAGATGACGAGCTGGACATGGAGGGCACAATCCGTGCAACCGCGGAACACGGCTATATCGACATCCAAACCCGACCCGAACGCCGCAACAATGTCAAAGTCCTGTTGTTCCTAGATGTTGGCGGGTCTATGGACGCTCATATCCGCATGGTCGAAGAGCTATTCTCGGCAGCCAAGACCGAGTTCAAGCATCTAGAATATTACTACTTTCACAATTGCCTTTACGAGGGAGTTTGGAAAGACAACAACCGTCGCTGGACAGAACAAATACCAACGTGGGATGTGCTGCATACCTATGGCTCGGATTATAAATGCATCTTTGTGGGGGATGCATCCATGTCGCCCTACGAAATCGCTTATCGGGGTGGCGCAAACGAGCATTACAATGAAGAATCGGGCGAAACATGGTTAAACCGCGCCCGCGAGCAATGGCCTGATCATATCTGGATCAATCCCGCGAAAGAGGAATACTGGCAATACACCCACTCGGTCAGTATGATTCGCGAGATATTCGCGAACCGCATGTTCCCCATGACCTTGAAAGGCATTGAGGGGGCAATGAAGGAGCTGGGAAGATGAGCAGTCTGTGGCAGAAGAACAAATTGCTGGTGCTGGGGTTCCTTGCAGCCTTGATGTTAACTTCGATCTTACTGGTTCGGCTGATTGCCGACGTTGTTTACTGGCCACAACACCGTGACACCGAAATTTCGAGTTGGATGACTCTTGGATACGTCGCGCAGTCATACGAGGTGGACAAGAACGATTTGGTTGATGCACTAAGCATTAATGCCGATGTTCGTCGCCATTTGACGCTGCAAGCCATCGCAGACGCACAAGGCTTGTCCTTAGAGCAGATTGAACGGACCCTGCTAGAAACCATCACATCCCAGCGCGCGAACCCATGACCGAGAGCATCCTCGCCCTCGTCCCCACATACGGGCTGCCGTTTCTGCTTGGGATCACGATCCTTGCGGCAGCGGGCGTGCCAGTGTCCAGCAGCATGGCGTTGCTTGTAGCGGGGGCCTTCATTGCCAGTGGGGATTTGCCGCTGGTCGCGGTATTCGTTACCGCACTTGCCGGGGCTTTACTCGGTGATCAGATCGGATATCTG
The DNA here is from genome assembly GCA_050256375.1 of Paracoccaceae bacterium. Taxonomy (GTDB): domain Bacteria; phylum Pseudomonadota; class Alphaproteobacteria; order Rhodobacterales; family Rhodobacteraceae; genus NORP23. Next base: position 15,222 of record JBBWVU010000063.1, read on the forward strand.
ATCGGCCTTCGGGCTGGTAGCGCAGTAGAAGAGCGTCTTGCACGCAAACCTACGCGCGCCAAGCATATCGCGCGGGCCAAGTCGTTAATCCGGCGGTTCTGTGGGGTTGGTGTCTTTTCGACACGCTGGCTGGTCGCGCCCCTAGGACCGATTACGAACGTCATTTGCGGGGCAAGCGACATGGGATGGATGCGGTTCACCCTATGGGACGCCTTTGGTGAAATCGCATGGGTCGCGATCTATCTTGGTCTTGGATACCTGTTTAGAGATAACCTCGAAGAAGTCGCCTCACTTGTGGGCGGGGCAAATTGGTTATTGATCGCGGCCGTTGTTGCGCTGGGGATGGGTGTTCGTGTGCTAATCGTGTGGCGGCACCATAGACACGAAAATATTGGACCATGACCAACGCGCCCGTTTATAACGTCGATCCCGCAGCTTTTTGGAAAGACCCATATCCGGCACTGGCAGAAATGCGCAAATTGGGGCCGCTGATTTATGTGTCACAGTTTGATCGCACTATGATCTTGAAACGTGACGAAATCGTTAACGAAGAACCGAAGACCGACGTCTATAGCTCGGAACAACCCGAAGGATTGATGACTGTTCTTCTGGGCCAAAACCTGATGCGCCAAGATGGCGAGGGGCACAAACTAGAACGCAAAGCGCTATTTCCATGCATGTCCCCCAAGACGGCACGAGATCATTGGACAGGAGTGTTCCGTGACGAAGCCGAGGGGATTTTGGCGGAGCTAGTGCCCAAGCGTTCGGCAGATCTTTTCTACGAATATGGTACTAGATTAGCAGCGCAATGCCTGATTAAGGTCACCGGGCTTGAAACCGCAACTTGGCAGGAAATGGATGTCTGGTCGCAAGCGATGATCGACGGGATTGCAAATTACACAGGTGACCCCGCAGTCGAGGATCGATGCAACGCAGCCACCAAGGCTGTAGATGCCGCGATAGATATGATGCTACCCAAGGCAGGTCAAACGTCGATGGATATGATTAACGTCATGCTAAAGGCCGATCTTTCCGAAGAAAGCATCCGCGCCAATATCAAGCTGGCCATAACGGGCGCGCAGAACGAGCCACGCGACGTGATTTCCGGCGCCATCTGGGCTTTGTTAACCCATCCAGATCAACTGGAGATGGTTCGTTCGGGTAAAGTAAGATGGATGCAAGTCTTCGACGAATTCGCGCGCTGGTTAAGCCCCATTGGCATGTCACCACGCATCATTGCAAAAGACCATACTGTCGGTGATGTAACTCTGGCGGCCGGCGATAACATTTTCTTTATGATCAGCTCCGCCAACCGAGACGAGGCATATTTCGATAATCCCGACCGGTTTGATATTACGCGCAACGCTAGCAAGCACATCGCTTTTGGTGCCGGTCCGCATTTTTGTGCAGGCGCATGGATAAGCAAGGCCATGATCGCCGACATCGCCCTGCCGATGCTGTTCAGCGCTATGCCGGACCTGCGCCTCGACGGGGATGTCAGACTTGGAGGCTGGGCTTTCCGAGGAGTGTTAAATTTGCCTTGCACGTGGTGACCGCGCGCCCCATATCTAACCCATGATCCGCTTTGCCCCCATATTGCTCGCCATCATTGGCGCCATCCTGATGTTTCGCATTGCCGCATGGCGGAGTGGCAAGAACCTTGATGCGCAATCCACGCCATTGAAAGACCCTACCCTGTTGGCATTAACCAAGCGTATGGCAGCAGAGCTAGACGTGCCGCGCCTGAAAGTGCACATCTACGAGATTGACCCGATCAACGGACTGGCGGCAGCAGATGGTCGTATTTTCATCACGCGTGGCTTCATGAACAAATACCGCGACGGGATCGTTGACGCCGAGGAGTTGGCGAGCGTTATCGCCCATGAGCTCGGACACGTTGCGCTTGGGCACTCGAAACGCAGAATGCTGGATTTTGCAGGTGCTAATGCCATTCGAGTCGTGCTGATGACGGTGATCGGGCGCATCATTCCGTTCATTGGTGTATATATCGTTAACGCTCTGGTCTCGATGTTGACAGCAAGGCTATCACGACAAGATGAATACGAGGCCGATGCCTATGCGTCAGCCTTGTTGAGCAAGGCGGGAATTGGTGTCGCTCCGCAAATTGCCATGTTCCAAAAACTTGATTATTTGGCCGGAAAAGCTGGTGGAGACGGACAGTTGGCGTGGTTGATGAGCCATCCGAAGACCGAGGATCGCATCGCCGCCATCAAGACCCTGGATTCGAAGTGGAAAACCTAGCTTTCCTCGCCAAACTCCGCCTCTAGAAACTTCCCTAAACGCGGCAGTCCGGTCCGTTTCAACAATGGCCGAATTAATTGTGGACGGCCCGATGCCCGAACCGCACGCGCTTGAACTTTACGGCCAACAACCAACATATCGACAGGGCCATTTTGTGCGAACTCCATCAGGAACCCGTCTGGTTCGCGGCGAATGATATCGTGCCGCGCCAGCGTTTTAGTAGGAAAATCCTTAAGGTTGCGGGTCAGTAAAAATTCGGCATCACCCGCGATCGCGGCCGCCAGAACATGGCGGTCGTTGCGATCTGGCAAAGACAAGGTCTCAATCACGGTGGAATCAGCCTGCACCATCGCATCGGGCCAATTGGCTTTTAGTAAAGCAATTTCGACGCCCGCGATGCCACCAACCTCGAAATCTGCCCGACCGGCTGCATGACGCCATTCGTCGAGAATTTTGTCAGACCACAATGGCGCAAAACCACCAGCGGCGGCAGTCTCGATCAATATTTCACGCATCACTGTTGGGAACAGGATGCAGGCATCCATCAGGACGCGCATTAATCAAGCCTTAAGAAAAGGGTCTTAAGATAGGATGTCTCCGCCAGGTACGGATGGGTCGGATGGTCCGGTCCCGCTTGACCTGTCGAAACGATCTGTGCGCGACGTCCTGCTTTACCCACTCCACGAAGGCTAACTTCTCGGAAACGTGCAAGGTCGGCAGAATGGGAACAAGAACATAGCACCAGATATCCACCGGGTTCGACCAGATTCGCCCCCAATCGGGCGACGCGTTCATATGCGCGGAGGCCCGCTTCAAGAGCAGGCTTTGAGGGCGCAAAAGCCGGTGGGTCACAAACAACCACACCAAAACTCCGCTTTTCGTTGCCCATCGCGATCATCGTTTCAAAAGCATCGCCCTTTTGGGTTTCGAACTTGTCTGCAACCGCTGAGGCCTCGGCACCTTTCTGCGCCAATTCCAACGCAGGTGCGGATCCGTCAACTGCCAGAGCGGCCGAAGCACCCCCAGTCAATGCAGCAAGTGAGAACCCGCCAACGTGACTGAAAACGTCAAGCATTGATTTATCCTTTGCCAATTTGGCCGCAAAAGCATGGTTCGGCCGTTGATCATAGAACAGGCCGGTTTTTTGGCCACCCAGCAGGTCAGCCATATAGGTTGCGCCATTCATCGACACGGGAATCAAATCGTTTATCTCGCCGCGCAAGATAACGGTTTCCTCGTTAAGGCCCTCAAGCGTACGTGCCCGTCCGTTAGCATTTTTCAAAACGTTAACTATTCCGGTGACATCACATAGAGCCGTTACCAAATCGTTAAGACGCTCGTCGGCCCAGGCGGCGTTGGGCTGAATCACAGCCGTATCGCCAAAACGGTCAATGATGACACCCGGCATGCCATCGGCCTCGGCATGGACCAAACGATAAAATGGCGCATCGAATAAAGCCTCGCGCAATTCAAACGCGCGACGTAAACGATTGGTAAACCATTCAACGTTGATGTTGGCCTCAAGATTGGTGTCCAGCACACGGGCGATGATCTTGGAGTTGGCGTTGAAGGCCGCCAACGCGATGGGTTGGCGCTCCTTGTCCTGAATTTCAACAATGCTGCCGGCGGGGATCGCCTTGGTGCGGCGATCCAGAACCAATTGGTCAGAAAATACCCAAGGCGCTCCAAAGCGCAAGCGCTGGGCGTTGGTTTTGGGCAAAAGGCGAATTACGGGGCGTGTTTGAATATCTGTCATGGGAACCCTCTAGCGCGTGTCGCGAACAAAAAAAAGGGCTGTCATCAAGACAGCCCCGTTTCTGGGAAGAAAAATGTGGGGCTAAGCCTGTGCAGGTCGCAAGAATGCGTCCGCCATGCGGCTAACCAGCGACTTGAGAAAATCAGAAGTAGCCGAAATTCCATCGCGCATTGCCTGCGCTCGCAAAACACGTGCTTTAGCCTCGTAGGCATACAGTTCGTCAAATGTCGGTGTGTGTGCTTCGTTTGTCATGGTTTTGTTCCTATTTCCTAGAAGGCCGACCTCGCCGCCTTTTCTTAAATAGAACATAGGTGCCGCCAAGATCTGGCGCATCACATAAATCAAGATTGCCGTTATGCACCCGACACATGGCTACAGGTATTCGGGCAAACTTCCTTTGGCGGCGGCGATCGATAACCAATCATACATGAATGCACCAATAGACCGAAAGCATACGACCTCGAACTCTTCACCATCCAAAGTCCAGAACGCAGCTGCGATTTGGCCAATACGCGACCTGCGAATTGCTCCTTTGCCAAATACACTGCGCGACAGATCTACGGGCGCGCCTTTTGCGAGCACTTCACGTGCACCGGCCCCACTCAGAGTAAACATCGCACGGGCGTCGGAGACATTGAACACGAGATGGTGCTCTTCCGCCAGAATGGATTTCATCTTGGCAACCAACATGTCGGCCTGATCATAATCAACCAGCAACAGCAATTCATCCGGAGACATCCATGCCACCGCGCCGCGCTTTCCCGACTTGATTTTACGCTGCTTTGGCAAAGCTACACCAACGGAGGCTTTCACGGCCTTTTTCATCGCTTCGCTATCAAGGTCGCCGCGCAATGTAATCATCCCCCGCAGACCGGCTTCGGTGACGGTTACAGCACCTTCAAAGGTAGCACCGTTCAATATGGAAACTGCATTAGACATTTTGGCGTGCCCCCTCTTTGTCATAGAAAACCGGATCAACGACCGTGGCCTTGATCACTCGATCCTTCCCCACGGGGAAGGTCAGGACCTCGCCCATACGTTTGCTACCACCCTTAATCAGCGCCATCGCAATAGAATGGCCCAATGTGGGCGAGAAATATGTCGAGGTCACATGCCCGATCATGTTTTCTTGGCCATAACGGTTTTTGCCGCCTTCAACCGCGTGCGCACCGTCCGGCAGCACATCGTGCGGGTTCTCGGTCAGCAGTCCGACCAACTGCTTTCGATCCTCGCGTTGCAGATGACTGCGTTCCTGCGCGCGTTTTCCGATGAAGTCTTCTTTCTTTTTTGATACAGCCCAGCCTAGCTTCAGGTCTTGCGGGATAACAGTTCCGTCGGTTTCATCGCCAATCATGATGAATCCTTTTTCGGCGCGCATAACGTGTAGGGCTTCTGTGCCGTAGGGCATCATGCCGAACTCTTCTCCTGCCTCCATGACTTTATCCCAAAAGGCTTGACCCTGGGCCGCAGGGACTGCGATTTCGTAGGATAGCTCACCAGAAAACGAAATCCTGAATGGGCGCGCCTGAATGCCGGCCAGTTCGCCGTCAATAAAGCTCATGAAAGGCAGCGCTTCGCTGGACACATTCATGCCGCCGAGCTTTTCCAAAACTTTACGGGCGTTCGGACCGACGATGGCAATCTGTGCGAATTGCTCGGTTACATTGGCCGTGTAAACCTGCAAGTCCCACCACTCAGTTTGCAGCCACTCTTCCATCCAGCCGTGAACGGCGTCCGAGCCGCCAGATGTGGTGTGGCAGAGGAACTCATCCTCTCCTAGCCGCGCGACGACCCCGTCATCGAAAAGGAAGCCGTTCTCGTTGCACATCAGGCCATAGCGGCATTTACCAACTTTTAACGAAGACATCATATTGGTGTAGATTAGATCAAGGAATTTGGCCGCATGCGGTCCTTTGACCAAAATCTTGCCTAGGGTCGAGGCGTCAAGGATCGACACACCGTTGCGGGTGTTGTTGATCTCGCGTGTTACGGCTTGTTCCGTAGATTCCCCGTCACTGCGATAGGTATATGGGCGCCGCCAGTCGGAAACGGGTTCCCATATCGCGTTGTGTTTAGCCTGCCATGAGTCGATGGGCGACTTGCGGGTGGGCTTGAACAGGTTGCCACGTGCTTCTCCGGCCATGGAGCCGAGGGAGATCGGCGTGTAAGGTGGGCGGAATGTTGTCGTACCGACTTGCGGGATTGGCGCGTTTAGACTGTCTGCCAGAATGGCAAGCCCGTTGATGTTAGACAGCTTACCTTGGTCCGTAGCCATCCCTAGCGTTGTGTATCGCTTGGTATGCTCGACACTTTCGAAACCTTCTTGCGCCGCTAAACGAACGTCAGAAACTTTCACGTCATTTTGGAAGTCCAGCCATGATTCCGATCGTAACTTATAAGGCGCTCCATGCGGCATTACCCAGATCGGCAGCATGGGCTCTTCGTCGTTGGCAATGACCACGGGGGTGGCGTCATCAATCGCCATGAACCCCGCTTCGGTCGCCGCTTGACGGCCCGCGAAGCTGGCGTTCCGCATGGCCGCGGCGGTCTGTAGTTCGCCAGATGCTGTACCGGCGGTCAAGACGAAACCTGTCCCGTCTGCGCCTAATGGCGGACGGCTTGGATCGGGCGAGAACATGGCGTTCGGTTCATCCCAGTTCAATTTTCCGCCGCAATGGGACCATAGGTGGACAACGGGCGACCAGCCGCCGGACATGGCGACCACGTCGCAGGGAATAGTCTCAAGGATAGTGCCTTCACCTGCCTGATCGCACACTTCGACGCCGTTTACACATTTATAACCTTTGACCGACGCTATGGCCTTTCCGGTTTCGACGCGGATACCAAGATTTCGCGCCTCGGTTGGCAATGGACCGTTGGCTTCGGGGCGCGCGTCGAGGATAGCCGGTACATCAAGTCCGGCCTTTTTCAACGTAATCGCAGTTCGATAAGCATCGTCATTGTTAGTGATAACGACGGTGCGATCGCCTGCGGACACTCCGAACATGGAAACGTAATCGCGGACAGCCGAGGCCAACATGACACCGGGAATATCGTTTCCTGCAAACGCAATCGGGCGTTCTAGTGCCCCTGTTGCAGTAACAATCCGTTTGGCGCGAATACGCCACAAACGGTGACGCGGTGCTGTGTTGTCCGGAGCATGGTCATTGATGCGTTCATAGCCCATCGCATAACTGTGATCAAACACTCCGGAACCCATCATGCGAGTGCGGATGGTCACATTATCCATTGCATCAAGTTCGGCGATGGTTTGTTGCAACCAGCCATCTGAGGGCTTTCCGTTAATCAGAACGTCGTCCACTGCAAGACGCCCACCAAAGTTGGCGGTCTGCTCTATCAAAAGCACCTTCGCGCCAGATTTTCCTGCTTCCAACGCCGCCACGAGGCCAGCCATTCCTCCGCCCACTATCAGCACATCAACGTAAGCGTAGAAATATTCATAACGGTCGGAATCAGCCTCTTTCGGGGCATTCCCCAAGCCTGCGGACTGACGAATGATCGGCTCGAACAAGTGCTTCCAAGCCCATTGCGGTTTCATAAATGTTTTGTAGTAAAAACCTGCGGGAAGCAGTCGCGGGACTTTGTTATTGATCGCGCCAATGTCAAACTCAAGGCTTGGCCAGTGATTTTGCGAAGTTGCCGTCAGACCATCAAAAACCTCGGTCGTGGTTGTGCGCTGGTTTGGTTCGAACCTGCCACCCTGCCCCAGATTTACCAACGCGTTCGGTTCCTCGGCCCCGCTGGCCATGATGCCGCGTGGACGGTGGTATTTGAACGAGCGTCCCACCAAAGTTTGACCGTTCGCCAGCAAAGCAGAGGCAAGCGTGTCGCCTTTGTGACCATTGAAGGTCTTACCGTTGAAGGTGAACGAAACCGACGTTTCGCGGTCGATTACAGAGCCGCCGGAAACAAGACGTGTGCTCATTTGAAGCCCTCCCACTCTGGCCGTTTGGCTTTGATCGCGGCGATAATGTCGTCCGGCGGGGTCGAGGTTTGGCCGGTATAAGTTCCGAAAACTTCCAATGTAGCGGTGCATCGTGCAGCGTGGAACCACTTGCCACAGCCAAACGCATGCCGCCACCGTTCAAAATGCACACCACGCGGGTTTTTTCGGGCGAACAGGTAATCCGAGAATGCCTGATCTCCAGAGCCCGTAGCATAGCGGGTCAAGTGCGCCTCGCCACCCGGGGTGAATTCGGTTTCTTCGGCGGACACCCCGCAGTAGGGGCATTTGAGTATCAGCATATCAATGTATCCAATCTACCAACATTCTGCCCAAGCCCCATTGCAGGGTTCCCAGAACAGAATAAACCATTTCGTAACGATATGTTTCCAGTTTTGCCTCATCGCGTTTCGAGTCAAGCATGCTTTCAAAGCTGTCTTCGATACGCTGGCCGAGTTGCTCCAACGTCAAGGGGTCGGCGCCCTGCCGCCCACGGCGCACCATTTGCATGTAACGCCAGATCATGCGCTGCTGAACTTCTTTCTGACTGTCCCATAAGCGGCGTTCCTCTTGCGAGGTAAAACGGTGGGTGAGAAAAATCATCAAGCCAACCGATAGCGCGATCGAACCGATTGCGGGGAACAGGTTGTTCAAGCCAAAATACAACGCCGATGACGATGCCGCGAACCAAAATAAAAGCATGACGAGCAAGAATTCTTTGCGCAAAAATTTCACATCAGACGTTATATGATACTTTTCTGGCATCACATCACTCTTCCTGAGGTGGAAAAGATGCGATTGCAGTTTCGTGTCAGGATTTGCACGGCACATAAAAATATGGTAAAAACCGAGTCGTCCAGACAATTGGATTTTTCCTGTCTGGTTTTGGAGTACCTGTAATGAGTATTTTTAGTAGAACAGAAAGCACGCTGCTGCCTTTCGTTACCCGAGTGCAAGACACCATTGGCGATGTGATTTTCTCGTTCACTGGTGTCATGACTGGCGACCTTGTAAATCAGGTTGTTTTTTACTTTATCGCTGTTTTCGTTGTGTATCTGGCTTGGCTGCTGCTTAAGCCAGCAGAAAGCGTTTACAACTATCGTCCGCAACACCACCACTAACGTTGCGTGACTGAATGGCTGATGGATGCGGGCCTGTATGGGTTGCGCTTCCATTAGTGTGCCACCGCTGCCGCGACAGATTCGTCGATCATGCGGCCTTCCTTGAAACGGTCCATCGTAAACGGAGCCGCGAGGTCGCGCGGCTCACCGTCTGCCAGCATTTCAGCGGTTGCCCAGCCTGAACCGGGAATAGATTTGAACCCGCCCGTTCCCCAACCGCAATTGATAAACATGCCCTCGACCGGAGTTTTACCAATGATGGGAGAGCGGTCGCCCGTCATGTCAACGATCCCGCCCCATTGGCGCAGTTGTTTTAGCCGTGATATGATCGGGAAGGTTTCGATCAGGGCGCGGACGGTTTCTTCGATGTGCTGAAAGCTGCCGCGCTGGGTATAGTTGTTGAACCCGTCGGAGCCGCCGCCGATTACCAACTCCCCTTTATCTGATTGACTCATATAACCATGCACTGTGTTGGCCATGATTACGCAATCAAGCACAGGTTTGATCGGTTCGGAAACCAGCGCTTGCAGCGCCATGCTTTCCACAGGAAGGCGGAATCCGGCCATTTCAGCCAGCATGCCCGAGCTGCCGGCCACGACGACGCAAAGCTGTTTGCATTTGATTGCGCCCTTGGATGTCTGAACGCCCGTAACCTTGCCGCCAGACTGATCAATACCAGTGACTTCACATTGCTGGATGATATCAACGCCAAGATCCGACGCACCACGCGCATAGCCCCATGCGACCGCGTCGTGCCGGGCTGTGCCGCCGCGCGCTTGCCAAAGGCCACCGAGAACCGGATACCGCGGGCCATCAATCTGGATGATGGGCACAATTTCCTTGATTCGCTCGGGCGTGACCATTTCAGACTGGATTCCCGCCAGACGGTTAGCGTGCGATGTGCGTTTCCATGCGCGTAGTTCGTGTTCGGTCTGGGCCAACATCATAACCCCGCGAGGCGAGAACATGATGTTGTAGTTCAAATCCTGGCTCAAGCCTTCATAAAGGTTCCGTGAAAGTTCGAAAATCGCTGCGGATTCGTCTTGAAGGTAGTTTGAACGGATAATCGTGGTGTTACGTCCAGTATTACCGCCTCCAAGCCAACCTTTCTCCAACACCGCCACATTGGTAATTCCGTGATTTTTTGCCAGATAATACGCCGTTGCCAAACCATGCCCGCCAGCACCAACGATAACGACATCATATTCTGCCTTAGGTGTCGGCGATCGCCATGCGCGCTCCCATCCCGAATGAAAGCGGAAAGCTTCTCGGGCGATGGCAAAGGCAGAATAGCGTTTCATGAGCGGAGCTCCAATTTCTGAGCAAAAGGTCTGACTCTAGGAATGCAGCAGAAAGAAAAAGCCTTTGTGCCAAACTCCGGCGGTTCCATACTAATTCACGACATATTCATCAAGCAATCCCCCCTGCGCGCTTTTCTGCCATTGCATGGTGCCGTCTGGCGGGGATAATGTCTGCTCAAAATCAAACGGGGCAAATGTATGACATTCTGGATTTTTGCAATTGGGTTATCATCTTTAGCACTAGGGGCAATGCTGTGGCCGTTGTTGCTTCCAAAGAAGTTGTTCGCGACACGATCGTCCTATGATGTGCAAATTTACAAAGACCAGTTGAAAGAAGTCGAGGCCGATCTGACACGCGGCACCCTAAGCGAGGGGGAAGCTAAGGCAAGCCGAACCGAGGTCTCGCGCCGATTGCTAGTAGCAGCGGATGCCCAGACGCACGAGACGATGTCCGGTAACGCGCCAGCTGTTGCCTCGCGCGTTTTGGCGATTATTGTTGCGATCGCCGTCCTTGCTGGCGGATTCGGTGTATATCAACAATTGGGCGTGCACGGGATGCCGGATTTCCCCCTATCCGATCGCAACAATAATCGCATTACGCAAGCCGAAGCAGAAACAGCAGCGGCACAAGACGGGGCTGGACTGCCAGATATCCAGCAAAATGATCCCAAGCATGTCGAGTTGGTGAAGCAGTTGAAAATCGTACTAGCCGACCGACCCGACGATTTGCGCGGGCATAAGATGCTGGCCGATAATCTGGCTCAACTCGGCAGGTATCCCGAGGCCCGCATTGCACAGAACACTGTTATGCGCATCCTGGGCGAGGAGGCCACAGGAGCGGATTATTCCTCGCATGCTGAAATAATGATTGTGGCCGCGAACTGGTATGTATCACCCGAAGCCGAAACCGCGCTGACGCGCGCATTCGAACTGGATTCGTCCGATCAGCGGGCGCGGTATTATGCCGGTATTCTAATGATCCAGCGGCAAGACTATGCCCAAACATATTCGTTATGGTCAGGTTTGTTGGCCGAAGGTCCGGCGAATGCACCATGGATTCCTATAATCGAAAGCCAGATTGATACAATTGCTGCCGAGGCCGGCATTGAGCGTCTGGCAGGCCCATCCACAGAACAGGTTAGTGCTGCCAGCGATATGACCGAAGATGAGCGCAACGAGATGATCCGAGGTATGGTTGGCCAACTTTCGGAACGTTTGGCCACCGAAGGCGGTTCAGCCGCCGAATGGGCGCGGCTTATCCGGGCTTATGGTGTGCTTGGCGAGACCGGTAAAGCATCGGATATCTGGAACGAAGCGAAGATTGTTTTCGCGAACAACCCCGAAGATATTGCTATTTTGCTAGAGGCCGCACGAGACGCTGAAGTTTCTGCACGATGAGCACAATTTTCGAAGATGCCGAGAGCTTCGCGGCGGATTTGCCGCCAATGACCGCCCTAATTGGGTTGGATTTGGGCACGAAAACCATCGGTGTCGCTGTTTCTGATACTTTCCGCAGTGTCTCGACTCCATTAGAAACAGTGCGCCGGAAGAAGTTCGGTGTGGACGCTGCACGATTATTGGAACTGATCGAAGAACGAAACATTGGGGGAATAGTTCTGGGGTTGCCATTTAACATGGACGGAACCGAGGGCGCACGCTGCCAATCGACCCGCGCGTTCGCTCGAAATTTGGCGAGGTTGACAGACGTGCCTATCGCATTCTGGGACGAACGGTTATCGACTGTGGCAGCCGAACGTGCGTTATTAGAGGCGGATACGTCGCGAAAACGTCGCTCCGAGGTGATCGACCATGTGGCAGCGGGATATATCCTGCAGGGTATGTTGGACCGCCTATCACATCTGGGATGAGCTTTATGGAAGTGGAAATCAATGAAGTATGGAGGCGCGACGAGGTAGATTCACCTTGTGTAAAGCTTTGCGTAATTCACCCGGCCGCTCGCATATGCATAGGATGTTTTAGAACGACAGACGAGATCGCAGGTTGGACGCGAATGGCGCCGAATTTTCGTCGGGCACTTGTCGAGGCCCTACCTGAACGCGAAAAACTTCTTAAAACCACTCGAAAAAGACGTGCGCGCCGCTAAAAGCTTAGTTAACATAACCGCACTAGTATTTGTCACTTCTGTAACGATGCCGTAACATTCACCATGATTTGGTGGTTTAGCCGCTGGGAAATCAGGAAGTTGAATAAATAAATGCAAGTATGGGCCTTCATATTAATATTCTAATTTTTGGGTGCCTTTCTGCTGCGCGACAACTTTTTCAAACTGTTTGTCGTACCTGACGGCGTATGGTGGGTTGCACTGCTAGCCATCGGTTTGGTTGCCACCGCTTTTGCTACCCCGGCTCGCAATCTGATGGGGTACTTCTCAGCTGAGCGACATCGGGCACTGTTCGCGCTGCTCGCGCTATTTTGCATTGGCGGGATTGAATACGTTAACGTCGAGCGCAAAGCCCAGATCGAGCAGATCGGCGTGGAAGTTGCGGCCGTTGCGGTTACAGGAACCGAGACATTGATTAATCGGTCTTGGGACGGGCATTTCAGAGTTATCGCACAAATCAACGGGCAGGATGTAGGTCTAATGGTAGACACAGGCGCCTCGCTTGTATTGCTACGATTTGACGATGCTACGCGGATCGGGAATGACATGCAGAGGTTGGATTTTTCGGTTCCGTTGACGACTGCGAACGGCAAATCCTATGTAGCGCCTATGGTTATCGAACAGCTTAGCTTGGAAATATTTCGTTGAGAAATGTACGGGCGGCAGTTGCACAAGAAGGGGCGTTGCATTCTTCGTTATTAGGAATGAGCTTTCAGGAAAACCTAGACGAAACAGTCATCCAGAAAACCCGAATGATTTTGCGGAAATAATCCCATCAGCCCAAGAATGCTTTTCGCAGCATATTCAATGCCATTAGCATAATGAAAAACGCGAAGGTTGTTTTCAGCGGCTTTGGATTCATAGCATGCGCCAATCGTACTCCGAACGGCGCAGTCAATAGTGTCATCGAGACCACTATGGCGAATGCTGGCAAATTCACGAGACCAACAGTTAGGGGCGGTTTAACGGGCATATCCCACCCGATCATCAGAAAGCCCATAACTGATGGAACCGCGATTATCACGCCGAAGCCTGCCGAAGTGGCAATCGCTCGGTGAATCGGTTGGCTAAACAACGTCATTAGAGGCACGCCAAAGCTGCCGCCGCCGATGCCCATTAGGACTGACAGGAAACCAAGAATGGGAGATGTGATCGCCCGCCCGACGCTCGACGGCATCTGCGCCCCCAATCGCCAATTTTGGCGTCCAAATGCGAGATAAAGACCAATAACTGTGCCCAATATTCCGAATACCACCATTAAACTGACAGATCGCATATCGCGCGCGATCAACACCCCGACGACAGCCCCGCTGGCAATACCGGGTGCCCACCGTTTCAGAATCTCCCAGTCTACAACACCTTTCTTATGGTGACCCAGAACTGACCGGATCGACGTGAAAATAATCGTCGCCAGCGAGGTTGCCACACATATTTGCATCAGATTGTCGCTATCATATCCCAAGGCCTCGAACATATAATAGAAAGCAGGCACGAGAATGATGCCACCACCGACCCCCAGAAGCCCCGCGATCACACCTGCAAGCGCGCCAATAACCAGAAGTAATGCGACCAATTGTAGTAATTGGGAAATTTCGAACGCGAACATGTAGTCTCCTATGCGGCTAAACGCCGGATTTCTTCCAGTGCAGATAGCACCAACTCTGGTCCCGCACCTTCTAGGTGAGCGCCTTCGGACAGAACGCGGCGCCATCTTCGCGCTCCCGGCCTGCCCGAAAATGAACCAAGCATATGACGGGTTATCTGATTCAGACGGGCACCTTTCCCAAGCTGACGCTCTATATACGGAAGCATATCCAAGACGGCCTGTTCCGCAGTCGTGCCTTGTCCTTTGTCAAAAAACAATGAGTCTGCGTGTGCAAGAATTTTGGCGGGTTCATGATAAGCTACACGCCCGATCATTACGCCATCAACACCCGCACCAAGATGCCTATTAACTTCTTCAATCGAGGTAATACCGCCGTTGATAGACAGCTCAAGCGATGGAAAAAACGCCTTCATTGCATACACAAGATCATAATCGAGCGGTGGGACATCGCGGTTTTCTTTAGGGCTTAGTCCTTGCAGCCACGCCTTGCGGGCATGAACAGAAAAACTGCGGATACCTGCGGCTGATACGCGGGATAAAAACTCGGGCAGCACCTCGGCGGGCTTCTGATCATCCACACCGATCCGGCACTTAACCGTAATCTCGGCACCGTTAGAGGCTGCAATCATCGCAGCGGCGCAATCGGCCACAAGGTCGGGCTTCTCCATTAGAATGGCGCCAAAACTGCCGGATTGCACGCGATCCGAGGGGCAGCCGATATTTAGGTTCACTTCGTCATAACCATAATCGCACGCGATGCGGGTGGCTTCTGCCAACAGCTTTGGGTCCGAACCACCGAGCTGCAACGCCACTGGATGTTCGTCATCATGAAATTCCAAAAGGTGGTCACGATTACCATGCACAACAGCCGCGGCTGTTACCATTTCGGTATACAGCAACGCGTGCTTGCTGAACCGCCGATGGAAATACCGACAATGCCGGTCAGTCCAGTCCATCATCGGTGCAACGGATAGTTTGCGATTTAAAGTCGGCATCATTGGTCCAGTCTGGGTGTTTCTGTGGGCATCCCTACCCCAGACCATTCAAATTTTCCAGAGCGGTTAAGCTCGAAGGCACCAAATCTTGTTGACGCAGCGGGAAAGGACGCCCAACGATGCGGAATCAATACATATCGGGAGGGTGAATTGAAAAACCTAGCAGTACTAATTGGCGGGGCGGCGATGGTCGCAACCATGGCTACTTCGGCGTTTGCGCAAGAGGTTACGCTTAGACTTCATCAGTTCTTGCCATTGCAAGCCGCGATTCCAGCGCAAGCTATTCAGCCGTGGATCGACAAAATCGAAGCTGAATCCGGTGGTCGAATCAAGATCGAGCATTACCCAATCTCTGCAACTTAGTGGTGGACCATCAGCTCTTTATGGACAGGCCAAGGATGGAGTTGTCGATATTGTATGGACCTTGATGGAGTATACACCGGGGCGCTTCCCGAGCTCTGAAACATTCGAACTACCATTCATGACAGGCAGCTCCGAAGCGTCCTTTCGTGCGTTCCACGAGTTTATCGAAGCGAATGCGATGGCAGAATTCGCCAATACGCACCCGCTGGTTTTCCATACGCATGGCCCTGGGTGGATCCACTCGAACAAGCCAATCGCAAATCTGGAAGATGTTTCCGGTCAGAAGTTGCGCGGTCCAACCCGCGTAATCACAAACCTGTTAGGCACATTGGGTGCAACACCTGTCGGCATACCTGTTCCAGCAGTGCCAGCGGCCCTCGCCAAAGGCGTAATTGACGGTACCGTGATTCCGTTCGAGGTTACAGTGCCATTGCGCGTATCCGAATTGGTGACAAACCATACTGGATTCGAAACCAATCCTGGGCTTTATGCCGCGACTTTTGTTCTGACAATGAACAACGACAGCTATAACAACCTGCCCGATGACCTGAAAGCTGTTATCGATGCAAACTCCGGTCCAAATACGGCAGCTTTGTTCGGAGCGGTTATGGATACAGCCGACATCACCGGTCGAGCGATCGCAGAGGCCACAAACAACACAGTTACTGCGCTGGGCGACGCTGAAAAAGCGCGCTGGATGGCGGCCGCGCAACCTGTAGTGGATCAATGGCTGGTTGAAATGGAAGCGCTGGGGATTGACGGGCAAGCGCTGATCGACTCAGCTAAGGCATTGATCGCCAAGCACGCTATGTAAATTACGGTGGCCGAATTCCGGTTCGGTCACCCTCAACAAATGCATTTTGTTGCATATAACTCTTGCGCAAAACCGACATTCGCGCGAACATCCTTGGAACCAAGTTTTCACAAGGACAATGCAATGGCAATTCTGAAACCATCTCGCCGAGACATGCTGAAGCTGAGCGCGGCTGCGCCTGCATTAGCATTGGCAAGCCCCGGCTTGGCCGCAATTTCTGCCCCAACAAGCGGCCAATCAAACGGGTATTTCAAGTTTACTATTGGCGCAGCCAAACTGACGGTCGTCTCGGATGGGCACTTTACCACGCTCGCCCGCGACATCGGAATCAACGCAGATGAACCCGACGTCGCCGCCTTCATGACGGCACATTTTCTGGATGCTTCCGCACATTACGAGCACACAAATCATGTAGTGATCGAACTGGGCGATAGTAAAGTACTGGTCGATGTTGGGTCAGGCCACCGTTTCGCGCCTACAGCCGGAAGAATGCTGGACAACCTTGCCGCCGCAGGTATTTCCGAGAGCGAAATCACACATGTAGCCCTGACCCACGCCCACCCTGATCATATCTGGGGCATTCGGGACGATTTTGACGAGGCAATTTTCCCTGACGCGGAGTATGTGATTGGTGGCGCCGAATTTGACTGGTGGATGACCGACGATCGCGTAAATATGGTCGAAGCAACCGATCAGTCGATGGTACTCGGCGCTGTTAATTCATTGACCGCAGCCCTGCAACAAATGACCATGGCAATGGATGGTCACCAGATTGCACCGGGCATTAGATTGATTGCATCCCCGGGACACACAGTCGGGCACATGTCCCTTATCGTTGAAAGCGATGGTGACAGCATCCTGATAACGGGTGACGCGATTCGTGACCCTTATGTTAGTCTTGAGCGCCCGGATTGGTTCTCGAAAATTGATATGGTTCCAGAACAAACTGTCGCCACGCGCCGGCGGCTGTTAGATATGGTTACTGCTGATAGAATGGCAATTCTAAGCTACCACTTCCCTTTTCCCGGTGTTGGGCATGTGGTTGCAGAAAGCGATGCGTATCGGTTCATTCCTGCACTTTGGCAATGGAGCTGACGTTAGGCGCTGCGTAGTGCCTTGCCGAATGCCTCGAACAGCGGACGCGAAACTTCGTCGTGCTCGGCATTCCATTCAGGATGCCATTGGACCGCCAAGGCAAAATTTTCTGCCCCGTCTATATTTATAGCCTCGGGTGTGTTGTCGGGTGCGCGACCTTCAATAACGACGCGGTCACCCGGTTGACAGATACCCTGCCCGTGCAGCGAGTTGACCAATATTTCATCGCTTCCGAATAACTTTGCAAAAACACCGCCTTGGGTAAGTTGTACCGTATGGCTATGTTCAAATTTCTCTTCGATAGTCCCGTCCGGCGGCATCCTGTGGTTAATCCGTCCAGGTATGTCTCGAATTTCGGGATGTAACGTGCCGCCAAATGCAACGTTGAATTCTTGAAACCCGCGGCATATCCCCAATATCGGGATGGATTTTGCAACACACGCACGAATTAATGGTAGTGTAAGTGCGTCCCGGTCCAAATCGAACTGTCCGTGTGCTTCGGTCGCCTCTTCGCCGTAATGTTTAGGGTGAACGTTCGGGCGTCCACCAGTGAAAACGAAACCATCGCACAGCGAAATGACTTCCTGAACGGAACCTAGACTCGGAAGCGCGGGTATTATTACCGGAACGGCATTCGAAACCGAGCTAACAGCCTCGAGATTCATCATCCCGACGCCCTGCACTATATATTGGCTCGCAACCTCGTGTGCATTTCCAATTATTCCGACTACCGGTCTTCGCATTCTGGCCCTCTTAGCTTATTCACGTACGTTTTCGCGCAATTTTCGACGACTGTCCACGATTGAACGCCGTTTTGTTGACTTATCTCAAAGTAAACAACGCTGCCGTCCCTATGATTTCTGTGAATAAACAAAGGAGAGAAAATGTCCCATACGCCTAACGAACTTATTGATATGTTTCCCGAAGCAGCCGAAAAAATCCACGCACTCAAAGTTGTGAATGGAGAGTTCAGCAGTATATTCGACGAATACCACCAAATTACCCGTGAAATTCACCGTGGAGAGACAAACGTCGAACCAATGGACGATTTTCACATGGCGGAGTTACGCAAGCTCCGGCTTTATTTGCTAGACCAAGTGGCCGCAATCCCAAAATAGCAATCTAGACGATCCAGTTCGGGGGACGTTTTTCAAAAAATGCGGCAACCCCTTCCATCGCCTCCGGGTTTTCCCACGTATCGGCCAACCTTTCGATCGTCTGGTCGATCACACTCTGATCGATTGTCGGTCCGAGGCTTCTGAATAACGCCTTGGAGGCAGCTATGGCCGCAGGCGCGAGAGACAAATAATGATTTGCTTCAGCGTTTGTCGCAGCATCCAAATCATCTACTATGTTTGTGATAAGCCCGATGTGTTTGGCCTCGTCTGCAGTCATTATTCTGGCCGATAAGGCAGAGTGAAGTGCGTGTGCCTCACCAATTTTCGCGCATACATACGGACTAATAGTTGCAGGTATCAAACCTAACTTGACTTCGGTTAAGGCAAACTTTGCATTTTTCGAACAAAACGCTGTATCACAAACAGAGATCAACCCGACCCCGCCACCAAAGGCGTTTCCATGCACCTTCGCAATAAGTGGCATGGGTAACGTGTTCAAATGGAAAAGCATTTCAGCCAGCTTTCTTGCTTCTGCAATTCGTTGCGCCCTGGTTGCTGTGATCTGTTCTTTCATCCAGGACAAGTCACCGCCGGCACAATAACTTTTGCCACGCGCATCAAGGATAACTGCCCTCGAGGCCGACCCGTCAGCGAGAGTTTTAGCTGCGTCAGTAATTTCAGCAATCATTCGCGCCGACAGCGCGTTATGTTTTTCGGGCCGATTAAGTGTCAGCGTGGTGATGCCAACGTCATTGGTCTGCAGCGATATTGTTGAATATGGCATATCAATCCTCACCCAAAGATATGGCAAATGCGGAAGCGTCTGCCAGTTTGTTTACGTCCAGTCCAGTTTCATATTCCTGTTCATGCAACAAATTAACGACGGAAACAGTATCGACATTCCCCTTTGCACCCTCTGCATACGGACAGCCGCCAAGCCCGCCGACGGCAGAATCAAAGATTCTTATCCCTAATTCGAGGCAAACTTGAATATTTTCCAGCGCGATATTCCTTGTGTCGTGGAAATGCCCTGCGATTATCGTTTCAGGCATATAGTTCAGCATTGAACTAACCAACTTGTATGTAGTCTCAGGGTTTGCCGCTCCGATTGTATCGCCAAGCGAAATCTCATAACAACCCATGTCGATAAGCCGCAAAGCGACCCTGATCACTTGATCCGGAGTTGTAGAGCCGTCATACGGGCATTCGGTAACACAAGAAATGTACCCGCGCACCTTACACTTATCGACTTTTGCGTGGGCCAATATTGGTAAAAATCGCGTAAAGCTTTCCTGAATCGAACAATTGATGTTTTTCTGACTAAACCCTTCGGACGCGGAACCAAATATGGCAACTTCATCGACGCCAGCGGCAATAGCGGCTGTATATCCTCGCAAATTGGGGGTCAAAGCTGTATAAGTAGTCTCGGCACGTTTGGAAATCCCTGCCATGACCTCAGCAGCATCGGCCATCTGAGGTACCCACTTCGGGCTTACAAAGCCAGTGGTTTCAATGTGCGAAAGTCCCGATTCCGAAAGTAAATCAACCAACCTAATCTTGTCCTTTGTCGGAATGATCTTCTTTTGGTTCTGCAATCCATCGCGGGGGCCAACTTCGAATATCCGTACGCGATCAGACATCTGTTTCGTCTTCCAGCATCAGCAACACTTCTCCGGCTTCGACTTGTTGCCCGACCTCAACTAGCAAATCCGAAACATAACCATCACGCGGTGCAACTAAAGAATGTTCCATCTTCATAGCCTCAATGATAACCAATACATCGCCTGATATAAATTTGTTACCCGACGAAGTATTAAGTACTTTCACGACGCCAGGCATTGGTGACAATATTTCATTTCCGGAACCGGAGTCTTCTTCTCTGAGAGAGTAACCTTTTGATATAACAAACATTTTCGACTCGCCATTGACAAAAACTGTCACCGTACTACGATGGCTGCTGAAACGAACGGTCTGGCGAACGTCTTCACTCACTGTGGTTATCGAATTCGTGGAACTTTCGTCGATAACGAGCTCTATCTTATCAGTGCCACTGCTTACGGTATAGGTAGCCTGGCCGGTCTGTACCACAATTAACTCTCGATTTTCGTCACGGGCGGTCAACCAGATCGACTGTCTCATCGGTGTCCACATGCTCCAACCGGCAAGAGGATCATTTCCCGCTGAATTCTTGGCGATAATCGCTGCAATGGCCCAATCGCTGAAGGACAGTTCCTGCTCGACGAGCAGTGCGTCGAGATCGCGGTCAATCAAGCCAGTATCTACATCGCCAGAACGAAAATCCCTATGTTTGAAAAGAGCCGACAAGAACGAGAGATTCGTAATCGTCCCCGAAATGTTTGAATCGGAGAGAGCTGAAACCATTCGGCACAGCGCAGCCTCCCGTGTCGGGCCCCAGACTACTATCTTTGAAATAATCGGGTCATACCATGGCGTTATAGTGTCGCCTTCGCGGATGCCGCTATCAATCCGTGCCTCGGTTGACATTGACAAATAATCTATCGTTCCTGTCATTGGCAGGAATCCAGCAGGCACGTCTTCGGCATAAATCCTTGCCTCAAAAGCGTGACCGTTTAACGTTAAACTTTCTTGTTCAAGAGGCAATACTTCACCATACGCTATACGTAACTGCCAATCGACAAGGTCAATTCCGGTTATCATCTCGGTGACTGGGTGTTCGACCTGCAGGCGTGTGTTCATCTCCATAAACCAGAAACGGTCAGCTCGTAGCCCGTCTGATGCGTCAACGATAAACTCGATGGTTCCCGCGCCGCTATATCCGATTGATTTTGCACAAAGAACCGCGGCTTTGCCCATCGCGGCACGCATTTCTTCGGTCATCCCCGGTGCCGGAGCTTCTTCGATAACTTTTTGGTGTCGGCGTTGTAACGAACAATCACGCTCAAAAAGGTGAATCACATTCCCTTGATCATCACCAAACACTTGAATTTCAATGTGGCGCGGAGTGTTTATCCATTTCTCGATCAGACAATGCGCATCTCCGAATGCGGACAAGCCTTCGCGCTGCGCCCCTTCAAGTGCCTCGCTGAAATTAACCGGATTATCGACCTTTCGCATGCCTTTACCGCCACCGCCAGCGCGCGCCTTGATCAAAACCGGGTACCCGATCTTATCTGCTTCGCTTGCTAGAAAATCCGGATCCTGGTTCGATCCGTGATAGCCAGGAACCACCGGCACCCCGCTTCGTGCCATCAAAGTCTTAGCCGCATCCTTTAGCCCCATCGCACGAATGGCCGAGGACGATGGGCCGATGAAACGCAACCCGGCGGCCTCTACTTTTTCTGCAAAATCAGGTGACTCGGACAAAAAGCCGTATCCCGGATGTATGGCTTTTGCGCCCGACGCCTTGGCTATTTCGATGATCTTGTCGCCTTGCAAATAGCTTTCGGCAACCGCCGGTGGCCCAACTCTCCAAGCCTCGCCAGCCATAGATGTGTGTTTGGAATCCACATCGGCATCCGAATAAATGGCGACCGTTTTCACGCCCATCTTGTGGGCAGTTTCCATAATGCGGCAGGCGATCTCGCCACGGTTGGCAATTAGAATCTTGTCAAACATATCCGCTCTCCTACATCCGGAACACGCCGAATTGCGTGTCCTCAATTGGGGCATTCAGGGCTGCCATCAACGATAATGCTAACACTTCGCGAGTTTTTCTTGGGTCAATCACACCATCGTCCCACAGGCGGGCTGAGGCGTATAGTGGATGGGATTGACGTTCGAACATTTCGATAGTGGGACGCTTGAATTCGGCTTCCTCTTCCATACTCCACTGACCACCGTTCCGCTCGATCCCGTCGCGCTTTACGGTTGCAAGAACACCAGCCGCTTGTTCACCGCCCATCACAGAAATGCGTGAATTGGGCCATGTCCACAAGAACCGTGGCGAGTATGCGCGACCGGACATTCCATAATTTCCAGCCCCGAATGAGCCACCAACCAACATCGTTATCTTGGGAACCTTGGTGGTCGCCACAGCCGTCACCAATTTGGCGCCATGGCGCGCAATGCCCTCGGCTTCATACTTCTTTCCAACCATAAATCCGGTAATATTTTGCAGGAAAACAAGTGGTATTTTCCTTTGGGAACAAAGTTCTACAAAGTGCGCACCTTTGACCGCACTTTCGCTGAACAGAACACCATTATTCGCGATAATACCGATTGGCATGCCCATGACATGTGCAAACCCACAAACTAAAGTCGTGCCGTAACGCGCCTTGAATTCATCAAAACGCGAGCCATCAACAATACGTGCGATAACCTCGCGGATGTCATATGGGGTTTTCAGGTCAGCAGGGACTACTCCGAAAATCTCGGACGGATCATAATCTGGATCCTCGGCTGATTGCAGTTGAACGGTCGTTGGTTTGAGCCGATTTAAATTGCCAAGTGCCTGACGCGCCAACTCCAGCGCGTGAGCATCGTTCTCCGCCAGATAATCGGCAACACCAGACAAGCGCGTGTGCACATCACCACCGCCCAGATCCTCGGCGGTTACAATCTCGCCTGTGGCGGCCTTTACCAGCGGTGGTCCAGCGAGAAAGATTGTACCCTGCTCTTTAACGATGATCGAGACGTCGGACATCGCGGGAACATAAGCACCACCCGCCGTGCACGATCCCATCACAACCGCGATCTGCGCAATCCCTTTGGCTGACATATTGGCCTGATTAAAAAAAATCCGACCGAAGTCATCTCGGTCTGGAAATACTTCATCCTGTTGCGGCAGGTTCGCACCACCGCTGTCGACAAGGTATACACATGGCAGATGGTTCTGCTCGGCAATCTCTTGAGCACGTAGATGCTTCTTTACCGACATTGGAAAATACGTGCCACCTTTTACAGTTGCATCGTTGCAAACCACCATCACTTCCGCACCGTGAACGCGTCCGATGCCGGCGATAACACCGGCACTCGGGGATGCGTTGTCATACATATTATGCGCAGCAGTCGCGCCAATTTCCAGAAACGGGGAGCCAGCATCCAGCAGATTGGCAATACGATCACGGGGCAGCATTTTACCGCGCGCGATGTGGCGGGCGCGAGAGCCCTCGCTGCCACCTAGTGCAGCCGCTGCGGCGACTTCGGCAATCTGCGCCAACGCGGATTCGTGTGCGGATACGTTTGCTTTATACGTGTCAGATCCGGTCAGAACCTGTGACTTTAAAACGCTCATTTCGTAACTTTCATCAGCTCTCGTCCGATTAGCATGCGGCGTATCTCGGATGTCCCCGCCCCAATCTCCATCAGCTTGGCATCACGCATGATACGCGCCAATGGAGAGTCGCTCATATATCCTGCGCCGCCCATCGCTTGCACGCCCTGTACGGCCACCTCCATAGCCATCTCGGATGCATAGAGAACACACGCGGCTGCGTCCTGACGGGTTACCTCGCCGCGATCACAGGATTTGGCAACTTCGTATACATATGCGCGGGCAGAGTTCATACTGGTATAAATATCGGCGATCTTCCCTTGCATAAGCTGAAAATTCCCGACGCTCTCGCCGAACTGCTTACGTTCATGCATGTAAGGCATTATGTGGTCCAAAACTGCGTTCATCACGCCTATCCCAATACCAGACAACACCACCCGTTCGTAATCCAGTCCGGACATCAGGACGTTCACACCACGACCATCCTCGCCTAAAACGTTTTCGAAGGGCACATCAACGTCCTCGAAAATCAGCTCGGCTGTGTTCGATCCACGCATGCCCATTTTGTCAAAATGTGCCGAGGTCGAGAAGCCGACCATAGATTTCTCGATGATAAACGCTGTAAGCCCTCGCGATCCAGCATCTGGATCGGTGTTTGCATAGACAACCAGCGTGTCGGCGTCAGGGCCGTTGGTTATCCAGTATTTAGTACCGTTCAGGATATAACGGTCATTCTTCTTCTCGGCCCGCAGCTTCATGGACACTACATCCGAGCCGGCACCGGATTCGGACATAGCCAAAGCTCCAACATGCTCGCCAGAGATCAAACTAGGTAGATATTTCAGTTTTTGTTCGTGAGTTCCGTTCAGCTTGATCTGGTTGATACACAGATTCGAGTGCGCACCATATGAGAGGCTAACCGAAGCCGACGCGCGGGCGATTTCTTCGACCGCGATTGCATGCGCCAAATACCCCATACCAGCGCCACCATATTCCTCCGGGACCGTGATGCCATGTAAGCCCAGATCGCCCATCTCTTTCCACAGCTCAGGGGGAAACTCGTTCTTGGCGTCAATCTCTGCTGCCATAGGGGCCACACGATCCTGCGCCCAACGGTGAACCATATCGCGCAACGCCTCGACGTCTTCTCCGCAGGCGAAATTCATCGACGCATTAAACATAGGATTTCCTTTCGAGCGGCTCGCAATTAACTGAACATATGTTCAATTAATTAGCAAGGATTTTATCTCTGAAAGAATATCCTCTCGACAAACCAATATGCACCAATGGCAGCGATACCCAGCGATAAAGGAGTTGAAACAACCGATCGATACCAGATCTTACTTCCAAACCATGCGCCAAACAGGGCAAAGCAAACTGCGATTACAGTCAGCTGGCCGAACTCTACGCCAATGTTGAAACCGACCAGGCCGGACACGAATTGCGACTGAACGAAGCCTACTTCGGTCAACACGCCTGCAAAGCCCAAACCGTGCAGCAGGCCAAAGGCAAATACGACTAACGGTCGCCAACGGCTAAGGCCACTCATGAATACGTTTTCCACACAGACGTAGACGATCGAGGCGGCGATAAGGGGTTCAACAATGGCAAGCGGAATGTTGACCCAGCCGAGCATCCCCAACGCCAGTGAAATCGTGTGTGCTACTGTGAACGCCGAAATTTGCCATAAAAGCGGGCGCATTTGTGTGGACAAAAGGAACAAGCCAACAACGAACAGAATATGATCGAGCCCTTTTGGGATAATATGCGCGAACCCAATTGCGATGTATTTAGCGAATACCGAAACGCCGGATTGTTGCGTCACACCGCCAACCGAAATGGGATCGGTTAACTGGCCGCTTTGCAAGTAGGCGGAATAGCCGTCTTCGCCGCGTGGAGTCGTAACGCGGACGATCAACGGACCGAACGACTCGGACCAGCCAAAGGTTAACTGCTGAGCCCCCGCTGGAACGATACCCCTTATTGTCAGCGTTGAATCACGAGTGAGGTCGAGGTCTCCGACTTCGGGGATATTCAAACTAATTACGCTGATTAGTCGCGTTTGTCCGTCTATGACAGCGCTTATATGTTCAAGGAACCCAGCTTCGAAAGCGGTGAATTCTCTGGCCAAGTCGACGGGTTCCAGCATCCGCAACGCATCATAACGGTCAGCGTTGCTGGATTCTGAAGTGTCTGCAAGGCTTGGGTCCACGTCGGCGATCAAAGCTTCGAGCGTAACGCGGAACTCAATTTTGAACGTGTCCTCATTGAACCGGATGTCCGCGACGGCGGGGCGTAGTTCGTGTGCGCTGGCGATCAGCGGCAATAACAGGACGAGCAAGGCTAAAAGGAGTGCGCGCACGGGAATGTTCCTTGACTTATATCTGCAAACTCCGAACCATACACCGTGGTTTTGGCAATGGAAGATATAATGCGGGATATGCGAATTATAACAGCAGCAATGTTCGGTCTTATCAGCGTCGCAAATCCGGTTACAGCCCATGAATTCTGGTTGGATGCCCATGATTATACGTTGAAAAACGGGCAAGAATTGCAAGTCGACATTCGGGTGGGACAGGACTTCAAGGGGAATAAATACAACTTTAATCAAAATCTTTTCTTTGATTTCGGCATATCCGACAGTAGTGGGAAACAGCCCGTCGAGGGGCGGATCGGAGACATGCCTGCTGTTTCGTTCACGCCTGAAAACAATGGCCTGCTGGTTCTTAACCATTTCTCGACCACTCAACTACTAACCTACGAAGATGATGGTAAATTCGAGAGTTTCATTCTTAGCAAAGGTCTGGATTGGGTGCTGGATAAACACGCCGCGCGTGGCTTGCCCGAATATGGTTTTGGCGAGGGGTATACCCGCTTCGCCAAGACTCTGATTGCGGTCGGTGACGGGGAAGGGCAAGATGCACACACGCTGATGCCGTTCGAACTGGTCGCGTTGCAAAACCCTTACACCGACGAGATCTCGGAAGGCCTTCCCGTTCGAATTTATTTTAACGGTAAAGGGCTCGCCGACATCCAAATCGACATTTTCCGACGACTGCCTGATGTTGAGGACGTTGTGAAATCTCGTGTGCTAACCGACCAGACGGGCTTGGCGGTTATCCCGATAACGAACGGAGATATCTATATGATTAACGCGGTGCATATGATCATTCCGTCGGACGAGGATATAGCCAGAACCGGCGCTGTCTGGCACAGCCTCTGGGCCTCGATGACGTTCAAAGCAGGGCTAGATCGAAAATGATATGAGTATCTGGAATAAATACTTCGACTGGCCGCCCGTGTAGTTGATTATTTTTATTGTAATGGCTTGGGAACAGGCGTAAATTTTGAACCCGTTGGCCTATCAATCGACGATGGCGAGCATTGTCGGTGGGGCGCTGATAGGTTTCGGCATCGGGTTGATGGGTGTCAGTTTTGTGATGTTCAAGCGGCACAAAACTTCAGTCGTTCCTAAGCGTACACCGGATAGCATTATCACTGTCGGCCCGTATAAATACTCGCGCAATCCAATTTATGTGGCTGATGTGGTTATACTAATTGGGTACGTGTTGATTTTGGGTTCGATGATTTCGCTCGTTCGGTTCCAGTTTTCGCCTGGGTGATCCGTGTCCGCTTCATCAACGGCGAAGAGGCCGGTATCCGCGCCGAGTTCGGGCAAGTCTATGAGAACTACTGCCAAAAAACCCGGCGCTGGTTATAAATCAAAACCCGTTCGCAGCCTGTAATTCGCGGATGTACTTAGTTATCCATCGCAACTCGGCATCTGTTACGCTTGGTACCGGAGGCATATCGCCGAACCGCCAGTGATGCTGGCGAACACCGTTATTTGCGGCATTCAGGAACGCAGCATCACCGTGATGCCCCGCCTTGTAAAATGCATGCAAGAAAGTTGGGCCATTGTCGGTTCCAGCGGCGTTAATACCGTGACACGCTGCACAGTTTTCTTCAAACGCAATTTGGCCGCTTTGGGCGACTTGAGTGAATTCGGGAATAATGATGGAAGAAGTCTCTTCCCCAGCGTTTCCGGGGGGCAAAAACATGTTCCATGCGGCCAGCGCAACTGCGATTAGCAACGCGCCAACCGCTAACATCTTGATATTCACTCTATATTTTCCCTTGTTGATTTCCACCAGCCAACCCTTGAAGGATCGGACAGTCCGGCCTACCGTCGCCGTTACATCTATTTACCAAGTCCGACAAAGTAATTTGCATGGTTTTCAGCTCTTCGATTTTATAGGCGATCTTCGCAAGATGCTCGCGCGTCATCGCTTTCACATCGGCGCTGGCACGTCCGGTATCCTCATAAAGCGACAACAAAATCCGGCAATCCGCTATCGTAAATCCAAGCCCCCTTGCACGACTAAGGAATGCAAGTTTGTGCAAATGTGTCTCGCTAAAATCACGATAGCCATTGTCCGTTCGGTCAGGTGAAATCAAGCCAATATCTTCGTAATAACGGATTGTTTTAGCAGGCAAACCGCTGTTGATTGAGGCAGCTCCGATATTCATTTTTCACCCTCCGGTTTCCAGCGTTTAAGCAATAGTGAATTACTGACCACGCTAACGCTGGAAAATGCCATCGCCGCCCCGGCCAATGCTGGATTAAGGAAACCAAGCGCAGCGATCGGAATGCCGATCACGTTGTAAATAAACGCCCAGAACAAGTTCTGTCTGATCTTAGCCGAGGTCGCCCGCGCAACTTGCAGCGAGGACTGCACCAGCGTTGGGTCAGCGCGCATCAGCACGAAACCGGCCGTCTCTAAGGCTACATCGGCACCACCACCCATCGCGATCCCCAGATCTGCAATGGCCAAAGCAGGTGCGTCGTTGACGCCGTCACCAACCATCGCCACGTGGTGCCCTGCAGCAACCAATTGTTTGAGCGCCGCCACTTTGTCGTCAGGCCGCATCTCGGATTTTACTTCGTCTATCCCGACCACCTTGGCGATATGCGCTGCCGTTTGTGGGTTGTCCCCGGTCAACAACATTGTGCGAATACCGTCTGCGTGCAGTGCTGCCACCGCCGCCTTCGCCTCCGTCCTCGGCGTGTCGGCCATGCCGATAAGACCCAATGTCGTGCCGTCGGTCGATATCCAAACAACCGTCTGACCCTGCCCTGCCATCTCCTGTGCTGCGGTTCGCATCGCGTCAGTAGCATCTGCTCCGGCAAACATTTGACGCCCGATCAGGATGGTAGAGCCGTTAACGGTGGCCTCGACGCCCTCGCCGATTTTGGCGGTGAAGTCAGTGGGTGATGAAATGGTCAGCTTCTCAGCTTTTGCCTTTGCTACCATCGCCTTACCAAGTGGGTGCTCCGACCCCAATTGCGCCGAGGCAGCCAATGTCAGCAAATCATCCTCGGGAATATTGAAGCTGTGGATAGCGGCGATCTCAGGTTTGCCAATCGTCAGAGTGCCGGTTTTGTCGAACACCACGGTGTCAATATTTTTGGCACGTTCCAAAGTTTCGATATCACGGATCAGAATGCCGTGTTGCGCCGCAACGCCAGTTCCAGCAACGAGAGCCGTCGGTGTTGCAAGGCCCAGTGCACATGGGCAGGCAATTACCAATACCGAGATTGCAGCAGTCAAAGCGGTCTCGAAATCCGCGCCTGCCGCCATCCAGCCTAACAGTGCCACTAACGAAATCATCAATACAACGGGCACGAAGATGGCTGCGACGCGGTCTACCAGTTTCTGAATTGGAGCTTTACCGGTTTGGGCTTCCTCGACCAGTTTCGCGATTTTCGCCAATGTAGTATCGGTTCCCACTTTCGTGGCACGGACGCGTAAAAGGCCTGCACCATTGATGGATCCGGCGATTACGGCATCGCCCATTTGGCGCACGACGGGCATGGATTCACCTGTGATCAGGCTCTCGTCCAGTTCGCTTTCACCGCGAATGATTTCGCCGTCCACAGGCAGGCGTTCGCCCGGCTTTACGACGACTAAATCGCCAATCAGGACTTCAGATATGTGGACCTCGACTTCTTCACTTGCCCGCAAAACTACTGCCTTGTCAGGGCGCAGCGACATAAGTTGGCGCAATGCCGAGGATGCGGAGCGTTTGGCGCGGGCTTCGAGCACCTTTCCAGCCAATATCAGCGTAATTACGACTGCGGAGGCTTCGAAGTATAGATGACCTTTTGCTTCGGCACCCAAAGTGAAAAGCATCCAGACGCTGTAGAAATAGGCGGCGCTTGTGCCCATTACGACCAGTTGGTCCATGTTGCCAGCCTTGGCTTTCAACGCGCTCCAAGCTGCGCGATAGAAACGGCGACCAACCCAGAATTGAACAGGTGTTGCGAGGGCCAGTTCACCGTAAGCAGGAATGTTTAAATCGAAACCCGCCAGCATAAAAATCATTTGTGCCACCAAGGGAACCGACAAGATGGTGGCGACGGAAAGTTCAATTAAATCCTTACGTTGGCCTGCAGCGATCTCCTTTTCGCGATCGTCTCCGCTGTCTTGAGCTACGCTGGCGGGGTATCCGGCATCGGTTGATGCCTTTGCAATAATTGACGCGTTTGTCTGGCTTGGCACATAATGCACCGATGCTGTTTCCATCGCCAGATTAACAGTTGCCGACAGCACGCCGGGGACCGATTGCAGCGCCTTTTCAGAGCGTCCAGCACAGCTCGCACAAGTCATTTTCGAAATGTTGAAAGTAACCTGCGCCTCTCGGATACCGTAGCCCGTAGCCCGAACGGCATCGGCAATATGATCAGGGGATAACGTATTGGAATCAAACGATACATCCAGCGTTTCAAGTGCCAAATTTACCGCTGCGGATTCAACGCCAGGCATAACTGCGACGGCCTTTTCCACACGGCCCGCGCAACCTGCACAGGTCATGCCTGTCACCTCGAAATTAACGTTGTCGAATTGCCTTACTGCCATGACTTCCATATCGCGACTCCTGTGTGCTTTGGTATCATGTAGGCCTTCTAGTCACTGTAAGGTCAAGGGTTTTCTTGACTAGGGCTTGGAACCGCCCGCAACCCACCGTATAAAGCCTTGAAACCAAAGCGGAGACGGATGCTATGCGGACTGCGAAAATTGAACGGAAAACGGCTGAAACCGATATTTTTGTCGAGATAAACCTCGACGGAACCGGTATCTATGACAATCAGACTGGCGTCGGTTTTTTCGATCATATGCTGGACCAACTTTCGCGCCACGCGCTGATTGATATGACGATCCGCGCCAAGGGTGATTTACACATTGATGACCACCACACGGTCGAGGATGTGGGGATTGCGCTGGGTAAAGCCGTCGCGCAAGCCAGTGGCGATAAACGAGGAATCGTGCGTTATGGGTCTTGTATGCTTGTCATGGACGACACGTTGGTTCGGGCTGCGCTGGACATGTCGGGGCGTGCATATCTGATCTGGAAAGTGGATTTTACGGCCTCAAAAATTGGGTCGTTCGACACTGAACTGGTGCGCGAATTTTTCACTGCTTTTGCCATGAACGCGGGCATGAATTTACACCTTGAACGCCTCGACGGGTTGAACAGCCACCACATTGCCGAGGCCAGCTTTAAGGCGGTGGCACGTGCATTGCGGGATGCTTTGGAAACGGATCCGCGCAAAGCAGATGCTATCCCTTCGACCAAAGGTACGCTCAGCGAATGACTACGGTTATTGTTGGCTATAATTCGGGCAATATCCACTCGGCAGAAAAGAGCTTTCAGCGTATGGCGCAGGAGGTTGATGCGGGGGCGATTCTGGTGTCCTCGGACCCTGAGGATGTGCGTAAAGCTGACCGAATTGTGCTGCCCGGTGTAGGTGCTTTTGCCGATTGTTATCAGGGTCTTGTAGGCTTTGAAGGGTTGTTCGCCGCAATCGAAGAGCGGGTTCTGAAGGACGCTGTTCCGTTCCTTGGAATCTGTGTTGGAATGCAGATGATGGCCACCATTGGGCGCGAGCACGGGCAGGACACAAACGGGTTCGACTGGATTGGTGGCGAGGTGGTTCATATGCGTCCAAGCGACCCTGATTTGAAGGTTCCGCACATGGGCTGGAACGAACTTGAAGTGTATGGTCAGCATCCGCTTCTCGACGGGATATCGGATGGGGATCACGCATATTTTGTGCATTCCTATCACCTTGAACCCAGCGATCCGGCGCACTTGATGGCTACTGTGGATTACGGTGGGGCGGTGACGGCAATGGTGGCACGGGACAATATGGCTGGTACGCAATTTCATCCAGAAAAGAGCCAGAAAACCGGGCTGCGCTTGATCACGAATTTCCTGAAATGGACTCCGTGACTTCCCGTTAACCTTTATGCCAAATCGCGTGTTTTTCGTGTACACAACCCGTATGCACAATTTGCGTTAACTTTTGCTGACACATTCGAAGAAAAGACCCGTTCGACACGCCTTGGAGACCGCAATGACCGATCAAACCATCCGCCTTTCCGATTATCAGCCCCTGCCCTACCTTATTGCGGATGTGCATCTAACGTTCAGCCTTCACGCAACCGAAACGCGGGTAAAGGCGCGAATCGGTTTTGTAATCAATCCCGCGCGTAACGGCGGCGATCTGCGGCTAGACGGGCAAGAACTGGAACTGATTTCCGCAAAAATCGACGGGGCTGACGTGATGGTTAAGCCGGACGCCGAGGGATTGACCCTGCCCGCTGCTATCTTGTCGGATCGGTTCATTTGGGAATGCGAAACCGTGATTAACCCCGAGGCGAACACCTCGCTTGACGGGTTGTACATGTCGGGCGGGATGTATTGCACGCAGTGCGAGGCCGAAGGGTTTCGCAAGATTACATTCTACCCCGACCGCCCCGATGTAATGACGGTATTTACGGTTCGCATTGAAAGCGACATGCCCGTGTTACTGTCAAACGGCAATCCGGTGGGCAGTGGCGTAGGCTGGGCTGAGTGGCATGATCCGTGGCCGAAGCCTGCGTATTTGTTCGCGTTGGTGGCGGGCGATCTAGTGTCGCATGACGACACGTTCACCACCGTTTCGGGCCGTGAAGTAGCGTTGAAAATTTACGTGCGCGATGGCGATCAGGATAAATGTGCCTATGCAATGGATTCACTTATCCGGTCGATGAAGTGGGACGAGGATGAGTATGGTCGCGAGTATGATCTCGACATATTCAATATCGTTGCTGTGGATGATTTCAACATGGGCGCGATGGAGAATAAGGGGCTGAATGTCTTTAACTCGGCGCTGGTTCTGGCCAGCCCCGAGACGGCGACGGATGCAAATTATGAAAACATCGAAAGTGTGGTCGCGCACGAATATTTCCACAATTGGACAGGCAACCGGATTACATGCCGCGACTGGTTTCAGCTGTGCCTGAAAGAAGGCTTGACGGTTTACCGCGATCAGCAGTTTTCAAGCGATATGCGTGACCCGTCTGTCAAGCGGATCAACGATGCGCGAAACCTGCGTGCCTATCAGTTCCGAGAAGACGCTGGCCCGCTTGCACATCCCCCTCGACCTGAGGAATATATTGAAATTAATAACTTTTATACTTCTACGGTGTATAGGAAGGGCGCGGAAGTTGTCGGCATGTTACGGCGTCTAGTAGGCGCTGACGGTTATCGCAATGCGCTTAATTTGTATTTCGATAGGCATGATGGGCAGGCCTGCACGATTGAAGATTGGTTAACGGTGTTCGAGGATGCAACGGGAAGGGATCTTACACAATTCAAACTCTGGTATTCCAGTGCGGGCACGCCGAAAGTTTCGGTGACAGACGGCTGGAGCGACGGCGTCTATTCGCTGACGTTGACGCAAAAAACCGCGCCAACACCTGGGCAAGACGAAAAGTTGCCGCGATTGATCCCGGTTGCAGTTGGGTTGCTTTATCCAGATGGCTCCGAAGCGATGACGACGAAGATTTTGGAGCTTGATAAGGAATCCGCAACCTTTACGTTCGATAATGTTCGTGAGCGCCCGTTCCCGTCGATATTACGGGATTTTTCTGCCCCTGTGATTTTGGAACGGGACGTATCAAACGAAGAGAACGCGTTTTTGCTGGCGAACGACACGGACCCGTTTAATAAATGGGAAGCTGGGCGGAATTATGCGCTGAACATCCTTGGACGATTGACGGCCGGGACGAATGACCCTGACGCGGCGTTCCTTGCCGCCATGAAATCGGTCGCATCCGATGATGCGCTAGACCCTGCGTTTCGTGCATTGACGCTGTCGTTGCCCGACGAAAGCGTGATCGCTGGTGATATCGTTGTCAAAGGTGGCGTTCCTGACCCAGTTGCGATTCACAAAGCACGGCGTATGTTGGACACTGCGTTGGCTGGCGAGATGGCGGGCAATCTGACTGCGCTATACGCGACGATGAACGTTGATGGTGCTTATACCCCTGATGCAAAAGCTGCTGGTAAGCGGGCGTTGCGCTCGCGTGCGTTGGCGTTGATGACGTTGCTGGACCCTGAAGCGAAGTTGGCAAAACAGCAGTTTGTGGATGCGGACAACATGACCGAACAGCTTTCTGCTCTGAACGCGTTGGTTGCCGCGGGGCAAGCGGATGAGGCGTTGAAAGCATTTCACGAACAATGGAAACATGAAAAACTGGTTATCGACAAATGGTTCATGGTGCAGGCTGTTTCCACGCCGCCAGAACGAGTTATCGAGGTTGTGCAAACCCTGTCTAAGCATGTCGATTTTGAATGGAAAAACCCTAACCGGTTCCGTGCCTTGATCGGCGCCTTTGCCAGTGGAAATCCGGCGGGTTTCCATGATGAAAGCGGGGCTGGGTACACGTTCGTGGCAGACTGGATCATTACGCTAGATCCACACAATCCGCAAACCACGGCAAATATGTGCACGGTATTTTCGTCAATGGGCCAATATGATCCCGAACGCCAAGCCAAAATGAAAGTGGCGTTGCAGCGGGTTCAGAACACGGAAGGTCTGTCTAAGAACGCCTCGGAAATCGTTGGGCGGATTTTGTCGTAGGCCTTGCCCCTTTGGGTGTGGTTGCGTAGAAGACCTTGACCATATTTTTAGCGGATGAAACGCAATGACCGAGCTTGCCTATACCGAACCTAAACCGAAAATCTATGCAGGTGCGAAGGATGACTGGGAAGTCGTGATCGGGCTCGAGGTGCATGCGCAGGTTTCGTCGAATTCTAAGCTGTTTTCGGGGGCGTCGACCAAATTCGGTGCCGAGCCTAATTCCAATGTGTCATTAGTTGACGCAGCGATGCCGGGGATGCTGCCCGTGATTAACGAATATTGCGTGGAACAGGCCGTCCGTACAGGGTTGGGTTTGAAGGCTAAAATTAACCTTTATTCGCGGTTTGACCGTAAGAACTACTTCTATCCGGATTTGCCGCAGGGCTATCAGATCTCGCAGCTGTATCACCCGATTGTTGGCGAAGGTGAAATCCTTGTAGATATGGAACCGGGTGTGGCGCGTAAGGTTCGGGTTGAACGGATTCATATCGAACAGGACGCGGGTAAATCTGTGCACGACATGGATCCCGAAATGTCTTTTGTGGACTTCAACCGGACGGGAATCGCACTGATGGAAATCGTCTCACGGCCCGATATTCGTGGGCCCGAGGAAGCGGCGGAATATGTTCGAAAGTTGCGTCAAATCTTGCGGTATCTGGGTACTTGCGACGGAAATATGCAAGAAGGTTCGATGCGGGCAGACGTGAACGTGTCGGTTTGCAAGGCTGGAACCTATGAAAAGTTCCGTGCCAGTGACAATGATTTTTCGATTTTAGGGACACGGTGCGAAATAAAAAATATGAACTCTATGCGGTTCATACAGCAGGCGATTGATCACGAGGCCAAGCGCCAGATTGCGATAATCGAAGACGGGGGGACAATTGATCAGGAGACGCGCCTGTATGATCCCACAAAAGGTGAGACACGGCCCATGCGGTCAAAGGAGGAAGCGCATGATTACCGTTATTTCCCGTGCCCCGACTTACTACCGCTGGAAATCGAGCAGTCCTGGGTTGATAGCATCGAAGCTGGTCTACCAGAGTTACCGGACGCTAAAAAAGCGCGGTTCGTTTCGGACTATAAAATGACCGAATACGATGCCGGAGTTTTGACTGCGGACGTTGCCAACGCAACGTATTTCGAAGCCGTAGCGAAAGGGCGTGACGGCAAGACGGCAGCGAACTGGGTGATTAACGAATTGTTCGGGCGCTTGAACAAAGAGGATTACACGATTGACGATTCGCCGATCTCGGCAATGCAACTGGGCGGCATTCTGGATTTAATCGCGAAGGGTGATATTTCCGGTAAAATCGCCAAGGATTTGTTCGAAATTGTCTGGACCGATGGCGGCGAACCTGCGGAAATCGTCGAAGCGCGCGGGATGAAACAAGTGACCGATACTGGCGCAATCGAAGCAGCGGTGGACGAGGTTATGGCGGCGAACCCTGACAAAGTTGCCGCGGCGAAGGAAAAAACCAGCATGGCTGGCTGGTTCGTTGGGCAGGTGATGAAAGCGACCGGAGGCAAGGCCAATCCGAAGGTTGTCAACGAGATTATTCGCGCTAAGTTGGGAATTGAGTAACCTGGGCCACACCGGCTAAAGCAAGGAAACAACATGGCTACCTTCGAATATAAAACGATCTGCGCGCCCCGTAAGGCTTTGAAAATCAAAGGCGTTAAAAGTTCAGACGAGCGTTATGCACAAACGTTGACAGACGTTATTAACGCGCAGTCGGCTGATGGTTGGGAATATTTTCGCGCCGAGGCGCTGCCAGTTGACGAACGTTCTGGTATGTCACGCAGGGTAACTGAAAAGTATTTGAGCCTGTTGATTTTTCGCCGTGAAAATATCGAGACGTACGAGGAGCCCTCGCTCAGCGGGGACGTAGAAGACGAAATCCAGCCAACAATGGTTGAAGCACCATTGGTGGAAGAGGAAGAAGTTGTGGCCGAGGTCGGCAGCCTCGGACCAGCTACGCGCTAATTCGACGGTAGCATCTTTCCTGGGTTCATGATGTTCTGCGGATCGAGTGTTTTCTTGATATCGACCATAATCTGAAGCGCATCGCCGTGCTCACTGGCCATATATTTCATTTTACCCAAGCCAATGCCGTGTTCGCCGGTCACCGTTCCGTCCAGACTTAGCGCCATGTTGTTCAGATTGTGGGTAAATTCATGCACAAGGGCAGTTTGCGCGGCATCCTGAGGATCAAAGTTAATGGTTGCGTGGAAGTTGCCGTCGCCAGCATGGCCAACCATCGACATCGTTAAACCTAGCCGATCACTTTCGGCGCGTGCCAGCTTCACAGCTTTAGCTAGGTTGCTGACCGGAACGCAAACGTCTGTTGTCAGGGCTTTCCATTTGGGAGAGGCAAGAGCTTTCATTCCGTAATAGGCGTTGTGGCGCATTTTCCACAAGGCAGCTCGGTCTTCGGGCTTGCTGGACCAATTGAAATCGCTGCCACCCATGTCGGCGACAATGTCGCCAAAAGTTTCCACCTGATCTTTAACGCCTTGCTCAGAACCGTGGAACTCGACAAACAGATGTGGAAGTTCCGGAAGTTCAGATTTGAAATGCAGGTTGAATCCACGGGCCATCATTTCGTCTACAAACTCGATCCGTGCGATGGGAAGCCCCATTTGAACTGTGGTGATCACTGTGTTTACTGCAGATTCAAAATCAGGAAAGCTACACGTAGCTGCAGAAACAGCCTCGGGTTGACCTTGTAGGCGCAGGGTGATTTCCGTGATAATTCCGAGTGTGCCTTCTGAACCGACGAACATTTTTGTCAGGTCATAACCAGCCGAAGATTTGCGGGCGCGGGTTCCGGTGCGAATAATGCGGCCATCAGCCATAACCACCTCTAATGCCGTGACATTTTCGCGCATCGTTCCATAGCGCACGGCTGTAGTACCTGAGGCACGCGTCGCGGTCATCCCGCCCAAAGAGGCGTTTGCGCCCGGGTCTACCGGAAAAAACAGGCCTGTTGCGCGAAGCTCTTCGTTCAATTGAATACGTGTGACGCCGGGTTGAACGACGACGTCCATGTCCTCGGCGTGAATTGCGAGGACGGTGTTCATGCTCGACATATCGAGGTTGATGCCACCGCGAATGGCAAGCTGGTGACCTTCTAGTGATGTACCCGTTCCATAAGCGATGATCGGGCAGTCATTGGTCGCACAGATTTTGACGATCTCCGAGACTTCCGCGGTGGATTTCGGGAAAACTACGGCATCGGGGGGAGTTACGGGGAAATACGTCTCGCTTTGGCCATGGGCATCCAGAACAGATGTGTTGGTCGATACCTGATCGCCAAATTTAGATTCCAGGGCTTTGATTGCGTCTTGAATGCTCATGGGGGTTTCCTCTGGTTTAAGGGCACAGTAGTGTCCTCGCAGACGAAGGGGAAGAGTCAAATGGTTGCATTTGAAGGACATAACGCACCGTATTCTGCGCCTGTGAAATTGCCAGTACGTGAGGTTCCCTCGGCGTGGATTGATTACAACGGACATATGAACGTCGCTTATTACGTAATGGCGATTGATAAAGCTATGGACGTGTTTCTGGAACAAGAGCTGGGCGTTGGCGAGACCCACGTGGCACGGGTTCGGCAAGGGCCATACGCGCTGCAAATGCAGGTGCATTATCTGGGTGAAATTCTAGAGGGCGAGCGGTTTTATTGCTCCGTTCGACTGATTGACTGCGATACAAAACGGATTCATGTGTTTGTAGAGTTGTTCAAAGCCGATGGGGACGAGCTGGCGGCGACCTACGAGCAATTGATTGTGAACGTGGACCTTGAGACGCGACGTTCGACGCCCTACCCTGAATGGGCGCAGGCGCGTATGAGAGATATGCTGGCCGCGCATGCGCGGCTGGAACGGCCAACGCAACTAGGTGCGATTATCGGCATCCGTCGGAAAGGGTAACCGATGCTACGACCTGTAGGGGATTTCGTTAAAGCCAGCTATGACGGTATTTATGGCGAGTGTCGCTCGGCCATGATGGTCATTCGGACCAAGGGGCCGAGTCAGCTTACGTTTTGGGTTCTCGCACTGATTATTGGTGTAGCCGCTGGTGCCGCGGCGCTGGTTTTCCGTGTGGCAATTTCCGAAATTCAAGGGCTGTTATACGGGGCGGACGACAGTACGTTGGCGACGACGCTTGGTTCGCTGGATTGGAAGTGGGTTGTCGGCATCCCGATTCTGGGCGGTCTGGCTGTTGGATTAATCCTGACACGGTTTACGCCGGACGCACAGGCGCGCGCGGTTTCGGATGTTATTCACGGCGCGGCAATGAACGAGGGGCGCGTTAGCAAACGGATTGGTTTGGCATCTGCGGCGGCGGCCTTGATCACACTGTCTACCGGTGGTTCGAGTGGGCGCGAGGGGCCAGTGGTGCATCTGGCGGCGGTGATTTCAAGCTGGGTTTCTAACCGTATTCATGCAGACGGCATTACGGCCCGTGATCTGATGGGGTGCGCGGTAGCGGCCGCTGTTTCGGCCTCGTTTAACGCTCCGCTCGCAGGAACAATATTCGCACTTGAGGTCGTGTTGCGACATTTTGCGGTTCATGCGTTTGCACCGATTGTGATCGCGTCGGTCGCCGGAACGGTGGTTAGCCGTTTGCAGGTGGGCAACGTAACCGAATTCGTGTTGCCGCTGAACCCGTTGGCATTGCATATAGAGCTGCCCGCTTTCATGATGCTGGGCATTGTCTGCGGACTGGTCGCATATGTTCTAATCCATAGTATTTTTGTGGCCGAAGATTGGGGTGATGCCATTCAAAAGCGCACACGATTGCCTGCCTTTTTGCGACCTGCCGTCGCGGGCGCGATGTTGGGAGGCTTAGCGCTGCTGTTCCCGCATATTATTGGCGTTGGATACGAAACGACGTCATCTGCACTGACCGGCCAATTGTTGATGCACGAAGCGTTTGTGTTCGCGATTATCAAGGTGATTGCAGTTGCTATCACGTTCGCCGGACGTATGGGTGGCGGAGTTTTCTCTCCATCTTTGATGTTGGGTGCATTGACGGGGTTAACGTTCGGATTGTTGGCAACCTCAGTTTTTCCAAGCGTTACTGACAGTCAGACGATCTATGCGCTTGCCGGTATGGCAGCCGTGGCGGCGGCGGTTCTGGGTGCGCCTATTTCCACGACTCTGATAGTGTTTGAAATGACGGGCGACTGGCAGGCGGGGATCGCGGTTATGGTCTCGGTTTCACTGGCCAGTGCGCTGACCAGCCGTCTGGTGGATCGCAGTTTCTTCCTGACACAGCTTGAACGTCGCGGCGTTCATTTGGCAGCTGGACCGCAGGAATATCTGCTGTCTACGATCAGTGTGCGGAACATCATGCATCTAGTGGGATCAGGCCGAGACGCACCGCAATCGCAGTGTCAGGATCTGATTGATCAGGGGGCATTTGTCGACATATCCGAGACGCTAGAAAGCGCGATGGCGAAGCTGGAAGCCTCGCCGTTACAACTTTTGCCGGTGGTCGAGCAATCGGAAAACGGGCCCGAAATGATTGGTACATTGTATCTGGTGGACGCATTGCGCAGCTATAACCGCGCGTTATCGGCAACGGCTGCGGAGGAGCATTCCTGAGTTCAGAAATTCTCGACTGTGGTTTTATCCGTATAAAATGACAGATATCCTGCGATCTCTTTGACCCCGTCTAGCGGGTTCTCGTATGACCAAACAGAATTAGCAATCAACCCGCTTTTAGCAGCAATCCCGAAGTAGTTAGCCTCGCCTATATAGGGACTCGTCGAGGTTTGGTCCGAGGCGTCTAGAAACGCCATAGCAACGTCCTTGCGTGGAAAATAGATGGCGACGGGATAGTCACCTTCGTGCAATTCCAATGCGTTATCGGTTTCGGCAATTACTGCACCGCCAGCGCGTACTGCCCACGTTCCGGATGCCGGTTTGATGGTAATTCTGCTATCAGTCATATGCCGTTCCTTTTATTGCAAGAACGGTAATTAGCTGATTAACGTGCAATTTTCAACCTTTGCGCGGTGCATCATATCGGCGCACAGGCAGATTTCAGCCATTCAAGCGTGACAGAGCTGACGAGGGTGTGAACTGTTTCCAATACCTCTGCGTGATAGGCATTTAGCCATTCGCGTTCATCGGAAGTTAACATATCAACGATTATTAAATGGCGATCTATAGGCACGAACGTCAGTGTCTCGAACCCCAACATTGGGCGGTCGCCGCCGTCTGGAATCGTCGGTGGCGTTATCACAAGAAGGTTTTCAATGCGGATACCATAGACGCCCTCTTTGTAATGACCCGGTTCGTTCGAGAGGATCATGCCGGATTTCAGTGGCTCGGTAGCGCGGCGCGATATGCCCGCTGGTCCCTCGTGAACGCCAAGGTAAGCGCCAACGCCGTGGCCTGTTCCGTGGTCATAGTCCATACCTGCCTGCCAAAGGGCGATGCGGGCAAGACCGTCAATATCACGGCCAGCAAGGCCTTCGGGCCAGCGTGCGCGACTTATGGCGATCATGCCTTTCAACACCAAAGTGTTAGCGCGCTTGGTTTCGAATGACACTTCGCCAACAGAAACCGTGCGAGTAATATCTGTTGTGCCATCGTCATACTGCCCGCCACTATCGACCAGAAAAGTTTCACCGGAACTGATGACACGATTGGAATTTTCGTCAACGCGGTAATGCACGATCGCACCATTAGGGCCAGAGCCGGATATGGTTTCAAACGATATGTCTTTCAGAGCATTGGTGTTGCGACGGAAGGTTTCCAGTTTCTTAACTACGTCAATTTCTGTCAGGCCACCAGAAGGCGCTGCGGACTCCAGCCAGCACAGAAACTCGGCCATAGCGGCAGCGTCACGAATATGCGCGGCGCGGGTTCCGGCAATCTCGATCGAATTTTTGCAAGCTTTGGGAAGTATGCACGGGTCGGTTTCCCAAACAGAATTTTCGAGCTGGTCGGAAACAGCAACGGGAGCTGTGGCGCGGTCCACGGAAACATTTCCCTCAAGCTTAGCAAGTTTCGCGGCAAAGTCTGTTTCTGGGTGAAGCGTTATTTCACTGCCGAGATGGGTCTGCAGCGTAGCATCGCACTTGTCTGGGTCAACAAACAAATCAAGGCTTCCATCCGCGTGAAGGATCGCGAAGCATAAAGCCACAGGCGTATTCGCGACATCTGATCCGCGAATATTTAGCAGCCACGCTATAGAGTCGGGCAACGTCAAAACCGCTGCGCTCAGGTCTCTGTCGGTTAGATCGGTGGCAAGTTTTTGGCGTTTACTTTGGCTGGTTTCTCCGGCAAATTCGATCTTATGGGGGGTTATTTTGCCTTTAGGGGACAATGGTTGGTCTGCCCATATTCGGTCGATCAAGTTATCGGTTTTCGTTAACGTAATGTTGCTTCCTTCAAACGCCTTTTCTAGTTTCGCGATCTCGTCAAAGCTGTGCAACCACGGATCATATGCGACTGTACCGCCGTTCGGGAGCGCGTCTAATAACCAATCGGAAAGCTCGGTTTCGGGGATTGGCACAGGGGTATAATTGTCGAGGTCGATTTGCGCGCGCACCTGAAGGGTATAACGGCCATCAATGAAAACGCCGGCTTTATCCAGCAAGGCGACGCAAAATCCAGCGGAACCTGTGAAGCCAGTTAACCAGGATAGCCGTTCGGAGCTGGGGGCTACATTTTCACCAAAATGCGCGTCGGCACGAGGGATTAGAAAGCCGTCTAGTTGTTTTGCCTTCAGCGTCCGGCGAAGGTCTGCCAGCCGCGCAATACCTGACGAGGGAGATGTGGTAACGGTAAAATTTTGAAACATACAACGGCTCGCTGAATTGTTATCGAAGCGTGATTGCGCAGGTTTGCACGGTTGGCGCAATACCGCTAGGGTAATCGAAACCAAATTATAAAAAGGGGCCGAGCATGACTAAATTACTGGCGTTTCTGTTTTTTATCTTCGGCGTAATACGCGTCTGGTTTGACTGGCGCGAGACAATTTCGGTGGCAGACCCGTTTCGGTTCGCCGAGGCAGGAGCAGTTTGGGCGCAAATTCATTTCGGCAGCTTGCAGGTGTTTCAGCCAGCCATTGAACGGTATGTTGGCCCTTGGTTGTGGGAGCGGATGATATTCCCCGTTCTGCTGACTCCGTTCGCACCGATTATGTTCGGGTTGACCGTCGTCTTCCTGCTGTTGGCCAAATGGAAAGCTAGGCGCGCTTAGTTCGGCCACGCTTTTTGGCATCGTCCTCGAACAAAGACGCAAGTTGTTCTGTCATCGCGCCGGCCAATTGCTCAACATCAGTGATCGTAACCGCATGTTCGTAATAGCGGGTCACATCGTGGCCGATCCCGATAGCAATCAGATCAACCATCTTGCGCTTTTCTATCATTGCGATCACGTTGCGCAGGTGCTGTTCGAGTGTGCTGGCAGGGTTCACCGACAAGGTTGAATCGTCCACCGGGGCACCAT
Organism: Paracoccaceae bacterium; assembly: GCA_050256375.1. Taxonomy (GTDB): domain Bacteria; phylum Pseudomonadota; class Alphaproteobacteria; order Rhodobacterales; family Rhodobacteraceae; genus NORP23. The sequence goes on from JBBWVU010000063.1 coordinate 58,374, forward strand.
CAGAAATCACCATCAGGATGCGGCGTGCCTCTGGGCGTTTGGCCAGACGGCTGTGCGCCCATTCCAATGCCTCACCGTCGATATTTTCCTTCAGCAGGCCCTCTTTCATCATCAGGCCAAGGTTCGGACGTGTGCGGCGCCAAGGGGCGTCTGCGCCTTTATATATGATGTGGCGTAGGTCATTCAGGCGGCCGGGCGTCGTGGGGCGTCCATCGGCCAACCATGCCTCGCGACTGCGTCCGCCTTTCCACGCACGAGTTGTAAAGCCGAGGATCTCGCACTTGACCTGACAGCGTTCGAGCGTACGGGCCAGGACATCGGCGCAGATTGCGGCAATAGAAATCGGGCGTCCACGCATAGAACCCGAATTATCGATCAGCAATGTCACGACCGTATCGCGGAACTCGGTGTCTTTTTCCATTTTGAAGGACAAGGGTGTAGTCGGGTTGGTGACAACTCGCGAAAGGCGTGCCGCGTCGAGGATGCCTTCTTCGAGATCGAATTCCCAACTCCGGTTTTGTTGTGCCATTAGGCGGCGTTGCAGACGGTTGGCCAAACGGCTCACTGCACTTTTCAGCGGTTCAAGCTGTTGATCTAGGTAGGCGCGAAGGCGTTCCAACTCGACGGGATCGGCGAGTTCTTCGGCCGTAATCTCTTCGTCGAATTCGCTGACATAGACTTTATAATTCGGGTCAGCCTCTGAGGCAGGAGCTTGTGGCGGTTGTTCATCAGGCGCTTCTCCGTCGTCGAGTTGGGCCTCGTCCAGAAGGTCCATGTCGTCGGATTCATCCAGCGAGGCTTTGGCCTCCTGCTGGTCCATTTCGTCCTGATCCTGATCTTCAGGGGATTGTTCTTGCTCCTGATTTTGATCGTCGTCTTCGCCGCTGTCGTCAGAGTTCTCTTCCTCCTCCTGATCCTCAGATGCTTCCTGATCCTCATCCGGATCTTCCGAGTCAGGATCATCACCAAGCTGGTCACCATACCCGAGATCTTCGATAACCTGTCGAGCGAGGCGCGAAAAAGCGACCTGATCTTCCAGTGCATCATTAATATCGGCGAGCGTATCGCCAGCCTGACCTTCCAGAAATCCGCGCCACAACTCCAGAACGTTGTCCGCACCTTTGGGCAAATCGCGACCTGTTGCCAGTTGGCGCACCAGATATCCAGCCGCAACGGACAGCGGGGCCGATGCAGTTTCAGTGATCTGTGCATATCCGGCTTTGACGGCTTCTTCGCCGATCTTCGCGTCGATATTCTTGGCCGTTCCGGGCATCGCACGGGCGCCAAGAGCCTCGCAACGGGCGGTCTCCATAGTTTCATAGAGGGCTTGTGCGATTTCGCCAGCGGGGCGGTATTTGTTGTGGGTCGCATCGTTATGAAACCGCAATTGCATGGCGTATGCATCCGCAGTGCCACGCGCCAGCAGAACCTCTTGAGCGGTCATACGACGAGTTACTTGTGGCAAGCGTGCGGCATCACCAACCAGACTGGAGGGATCGACCGAAAAAGTCACATTTAGTTCAGGCTCGTTAGCGAGCGCCTTGGTCGCTTCTGCCAGAGCCTTTTTGAATGGCTCGGCTGGGTTATCGTTTGGCTTAGCCAAGGCTTAGTGACACTGCACTTTCGGGCAGTTCCTCGTCAAAACAACGTTGATAGATTTCGGCTACGATCTGGCGTTCCATTTCGTCACATTTGTTCAGGAACGTTAGGCGGAAGGCAAAGCCCACATCGCGGAAAATCTCGGCGTTTTGGGCCCACATGATAACTGTACGAGGCGACATAACTGTGGACAAGTCGCCGTTCATGAACGCTGTCCGCGTCAGGTCGGCGACCGTTACCATCTGGCCCACAGTCTGGCGTCCCTCGACCGAGTTGTAATGCGGAGCCTTGCCCAGCACGATCGCGGTTTCCGCGTCGTGCGACAGATAGTTTAGGGTGGCGACAACCGACCAGCGGTCCATCTGCGCCTGATTGATCTGCTGCACACCGTGGTAAAGGCCGGTTGTGTCGCCTAGGCCGACGGTATTGGCTGTGGCGAACAGGCGGAAGCTTGAGTGTGGCGTGATGATTTCGTTCTGGTCGAGAAGGGTCAGTTTACCCCCCTCCTCCAGCACACGCTGGATTACAAACATCACGTCTGGGCGGCCCGCGTCGTATTCGTCGAACACTAGCGCGCAAGGGTTGCGCAACGCCCATGGCAGGATACCTTCCTGAAATTCGGTGATTTGTTTGCCGTCTTTCAGCTTGATGGCATCTTTACCGATAAGGTCGATCCGGCTGATGTGGCTGTCGAGGTTCACACGAACTGTCGGCCAGTTAAGGCGCGCGGCGACTTGTTCGATGTGCGTGGATTTACCAGTACCGTGGTAACCTTGGATCATTACGCGACGATTGAATTGAAACCCCGCGAGGATGGCGAGCGTGGTATCTGGGTCGAATTTATACGTCGGGTCGATATCGGGGACGCGATCAGTGCGTTCCTCGAAACCTTTTATGGTCATATCGGAATCGAACCCGAACAAGTCGCGGACGCTTAGGGATTCTGTTGGTTTAGGTTTGCTTGTCATCGGTCGTATCCATCGTGCTGAAAATCGGCGAGGAGGCCGTAATATATGCTAGATTATATGTGTAGCATTCGCGGCGGGCATGCAAGGGCCGGAATGCCGCTGCCCGCCATGTTATTTTTCGATAAAGCTGCGCGAGCCCTTGATTTGATCCCAAGCCCATACAACTTCGGCGAGACGTTCTTCATCGTCGCGGCGACCACCATTCAGGTCGGGGTGCATTGCCTTAACCAGCGATTTATAGACTTTGCGGATCTCGGCCTTGGTCATCGTATCCTTGGCATCCATGATTTCAAGCGCTTTGCGCTCGGTCGGCGGCAGACGACGGGCGCGAGTTCGAGGGTCGGCGGCGGGATTTAACGTGCCATTTTCGCCAAGAACCTCATATGGGTCATCAAAGCCGAAACGCTTGAAGGCATCGGACTCCACGCGTGCACGGCTGTTGTTGATGGCGTCTCGGAACGGTTTGGTGTCGCGGCCCCATACCTTGTCGGATTCAACTTGCTCATCAAACTCGGCCTCGGAGTGGTTTTCGAAGAAGTTCCATTTCCGGTTATATTCGCGGATGTGTTCCTGACAGAACCACACAAAATCCTCGACGTTGTCGGGGCTTTTGGGCGCGCGGAATTTGCCTACCTTCTCACATGTTTCGCGCTCGCAAGCACGTGATGACGATTCAATCTCGCCGGACTTGCTACGTAAACGGGAGCGGCGTTTTTTGTCCGCAGAAACCGATATATCAAAATTTAATGGCGAGCGCCGTTTCATCGCAGGCGGTCCTTTCAGCTTTCCGACTCAGGCTATACACAATACTGTTTGAAACGGATTGGCCAAGGCCTAAAGCAAATGGAGTTGTATATTTTGACATATAGTGAACGCATCACCCGCAATTTAACCGAGGCTTTCGCCCCTACGCACCTGGAAGTGATCGACGAAAGCGAAGATCATCGAGGCCATGGTGGGTATATCGAGGGTGGAGAGACACATTTCAAGGTGGTGATGAAATCCGCCGCTATGAACGGTCTGTCGCGTGTGGCGCGCCAGCGTGCGGTTTACAAAGTGCTGAAGACCGAACTGGACGAACGCGTGCATGCGTTGGCCTTGCAGATCGACGGTGACGCTTGAGCCGCGAGTTTATCTATGCGCCTTCAGATGACCCGATCGAAATACTGCACAAAGATGAGGCGTTGTTAATCGTTAACAAGCCCTCGGGTTTGCTTTCGGTGCCAGGACGCCTTGAAATACACAAAGACAGTCTCGAGACGCGCCTGAGGGCGATGTATCCCGAAACGTTGCTGGTGCATCGGCTTGATGTGCCCACGTCCGGCGTGATGGTCTTTGCACGCACCAAGGCCGCGCAGAGGCATATCGGGATGCAGTTTGAGAAACGTCAGACACGCAAAACCTATGTTGCGCGGGTCTGGGGACATCTGGCCGAAGATAACGGGCATATTGATCTGCCGTTGATTGTGGATTGGCCGAATAAGCCACGGCAAAAGGTTTGTCACGAAACGGGGAAGCCCTCGCAAACGGAATGGGTTGTGCTGGAGCGCGAAGACAATGCCACACGGGTTCGTCTGCATCCTCGAACTGGCCGAACACATCAATTACGCGTGCACATGATGGCGATTGGGCATTCGATACTTGGTGACCGGTTCTATGCGGATGATGCGGCATTGATGGCAGCTGATCGATTACAACTGCATGCCGAGGAACTCGTTTTTCGCCATCCGGAGGGCGGCGCGGAAATGACGTTCAGGGCCGAGGTCCCGCTCTAGCGGATAAACTGCGCCTTGAACCGGAACCGTATCTTTTGTTCAGGTGCAATATGGCGATTCAAGCGTTTGTTAAAGAACCCGAACAAAAGGATAATTAGTAATGTGAAGCCGATAAAATACACTGCGATGATCGGGTAGGATACGAACGGGTTGAAAGTCTTGTCTGCAAAATAGCTGGCATAATATAGCGCATCGCCCGATTGCCGCCACGCAGGGAAGCCTGAAAAGAATACCAGCGTTGTGGCGTGGAACATGAATATCGCTTCGTTGGTGTAGCTGGGCCATGCAAGTCGCAGCATGGAGGGCCAAACGATGCGGCGAAATTTGCGAAAACCCGACATGCCGAATGCGTCAGCAGCTTCGATATCACCCTTGGGTATGGCGCGCAGCGCCCCATAGAATATCTCGCCGGAATAGGCAGAGGTGTTCAGGAACAGCACGATAGCCGCCCCGAACCACGCTTTGGTTAACCACCGGGTCTCGGCGGTAATGATCGCGAAACCCAAATTGATGTCGATGCCCACTTTAGGGATCAGCACGAAGATTTCGTAAGCAAGAAAAAACTGGATGAACAATGGTGACCCGCGAAACAGGAAAATGAAACCCTTTGCGGGCGCTGAGGCCCACGGATTCTGACTGGCCTTGCCCACTGCCACCAATGTTGCCAAACCAAAGCCTAGCAACATCGAAAAAACGGCGAAGTAGATATTCCAGATCATACCCGACCCGATCAACACAAATTGATCACAAAGGGTAATGTCGGTCTTGGGTAGCAAGCGTGCGCCTATCCCGACCGAACGAAGACCGTAGTCAATTAGGGTGTCATAGCAACTCATGAACCTGCCCCTACTATAGCTTGACCGTGCGAAAGGCGTCTAGAGAGGCGGTTAAACACCTTCTCGCTTGCCCATGTCATGAACAGGTAGAACACCAACAGGAAGGCAAAGTAATACAACCGCCAATCAGGGTGCGGATACGAATAGCGAGATGTCTTGGAACCACCAAGCTCGCGTGCCCAATAGACGATGTCTTCTACACCTAGAAGGAACAGCAACGGGGTTGCTTTAATAAGGATCATCCAGAGGTTTGACAGACCCGGCAAAGCATAAATCCACATTTGTTTAACCTGAATACGCCAGAAAACTTGACGGTCAGTCATGCCAAACGCTTCACCCGTCTCCAATTGGGCACGTGGTACGGCATTCATGGCCCCGTATAGGGTGTTAGCCGCAAATGCACCGAACACTAGCGCGAAAGCGATTAATGCCAATGAGAAACCGTAAGCCTCGTGTATCCATTGCGGGGATGATCCCAGTGGCATTTTGGCGATTGTGCAAACCACAAAATCGTTGCCTTGGCGGATGGGTTCCAGCACGTCGGGGCATTTGACTTGATGGCGGAGGTATTCAATCCCTTGGTCCATTGCGATGGGAACGAAGAGAAAAAAGATGATGTCAGGTACGCCGCGCACGATGTTGGTATAGCCAAGGCCAAACCAGCGTAGCGGCGGGATTTTGGATTTGCGCGCCATTGCGCCGCCAAAGCCCAGCACCATGACTACGGGCGCGGTGAACGCCAGCAGTAAAAGGACTGTGCCAAAACTAAGGTAAAAGGACTGGTGTTTGCCTGTGGTCAGGTAACACATCCACCAGTTGATACCGTCGAGGGTTGAAGGGTCAGCGCACATTTCCATGGGAAAAGCCTAATTTGAGGGGCAGCAGGTGCCGCCCCTCAAGGTTAGAAATCAGTAACCAGCGTCGATATCGAGCCAGCGCTTCAGGATTTCGTTCAAGCTACCGTCGGCTTTCATCTGATCGATAGCTGCGTTCAGGGCAGCTTTTAGTTCGCCGTCGCTTTCACGAACACCGATACCTACGCCACCGCCGATGGACACGTTATCGCCAACAAACACCAGTTCGCCATTGCTGTCTGCAACGATGTCGGCAAGGAACGCGCGGTCAGCCAGAACTGAGTCCACTTCGCCGGAGCGAACAGCGGCAACGGTTTCGTCAGCGGTTGCGAATTCAACAACGGTCGCACCAGAGTTGGCAATGTAGCTTGCCTGAATGGTGTTAGTTTGTGCCGCAATAATTTCACCAGGACCAGCAGCGCCCGCCAATGCCAAATAGATGCTTGGGTCAGACGGAATGTATTCTTGCGTAAAGTCGATCACTTCGTCGCGCTCGTCCGTGATTGACATGCCTGCGATGATTGTGTCGTAGTTGCCGGAAACGAGGTTAGGGATGATTGAATCCCAGTCGTTCACAACCCATACGCAATCAAGACCTGCGATTTCGCACAGTTTGTCACCGATTTCGCGTTCTAGGCCGTCAACTTCGCCATCGTCATTGATAAAGTTGTATGGTGGGTATGCGCCCTCGGTCCCCATACGAATTGTGTCAGCAGTTGCTGCAGTCGTGAACGCCGCCAGTGCGGCGGCAATAATAAGTTTCTTCATCGTTATCTCCTTGGTTAATCTTATTTAGTGTTGAGCCATAGTGGCCGAAAGAAACTGCTTTAGGCGCTCCGATTTTGTGTTTCCGAATACTTCATCGGGGGTGCCCTCTTCCTCGATCAATCCTTGATGCAGGAATATGACATAGTCGGCAACGTCGCGAGCAAGCTTCATATCATGGGTGACGATAATCATCGTTCTACCCTCTTTTGCAAGCGATTTGATTACTCTAACAACTTCTGCCTCAAGTTCGGGGTCAAGTGCGCTGGTCGGTTCGTCGAACAACATCGCCTTCGGCTCCATCGCCAAAGCCCGCGCAATTGCGGCGCGTTGCTGTTGTCCACCGGAAAGTTGAGCCGGATAGGAATCGCATTTATCTCCAATGCCTACTTTTTCCAAAAGCTCGCGGCCCTGTGCCTCGGCCTCGGTCCGATCCTTGCCAAGCACGGAAACCGGGCCTTCGATGACGTTATCCAGCACGCTCATGTGCGACCAAAGGTTAAACTGCTGAAATACCATGGACAATTTCGAGCGGAGCTTAATGACCTGCTTGGCACTCGCTGGCTTGCGGTCGGCACCGTTGCCCTTCCACACAATCAAGTCCCCGTCGAATCGGATGTCGCCTTGCTGGCATATCTCTAACAAATTCGCGCAACGAAGCAGTGTGCTTTTACCAGAACCGGAAGATCCGATCAAAACCACAACCTCACCGGCCTTGGCAAACAGGTCAATTCCTTTGAGAACTTCTAAAGAACCGAAGCTTTTATGTATATTTTTTAGAGAAATAATCGGTGTTTCCGTCATTTTTACCTTCAAGACTCTGTTTAAGCTGTTGACGCGGTGACTCTATTTAGTTGCGGTAGGTAATAGCAACACAAAATATGCGCAAAACCCCAGTAAATTAACATATTTATCACAGTTTTTGATCATTCGGTGGCGACGCAGTCCGTTAATTGACTTTTAACTCTTGCTGATTATTCTCGGGCGCTTGTAACTCGTATCTCTTCTCCATTTTTTGTTCTGTACCAGTTCGAGCCAACAGTATGTTGGTCCCATTATTCTGGTTATCAACATGGCGCGATCACTCGTGGCCTTGATGGTGTTCTGCACCTTCGGGGTACTCTGGACTACGGCCGCTTCGGCCGCACCAGCAAGTTGCAATGCGACGCTTTCAAGCAATGCGAGCAGCAGGGCTGTTACAGCGGATGCACTTGACCAAGCGCTGTTTAACGACGCGGTATTGCATTACGTGAACGTCGAACGCTGCAATCGCGGCCTGACCCCTTTGCGATCCGACAACGACCTTATTCAAGCCACAAGCCAACACAGCGCGCATATGGCCAGCAACGCGTATGTCAGCCATAACTCGCGACAGGCAGGATACCGCGAGTTGCAGGACCGCCTATCGAAGGCAAAAGTGCAGTATCGGGTTGCCGGCGAGAATGTGATAAAAAGCTATGTGTTTGCATTCAATCGACAGAATATTGGTTCGAGTGGAAGGGCGTGTCAGTTCCGGTTTGCGAGTAACGGAAGCCGCGTTCCACGTCATACGTATAACAGTTTGGCGAAAGATTTGGTGGCCCTGTGGATGGTGTCAAAGACTCATCGTAGCAATATATTGCACAGAGACTTCAGCCGCGCTGGTGCAACTTTCGGAGTGGATGGGAATTCGAGCTTGTGCGGAACGGTTTACGCAGCGCAGAATTTCGCGAATTGAGAGTTGCGTTTATAGTAAATCAGCGCCGCTCGAAAGCAGCGCTATAAGTTATTAGGCGGTTTACAAACACGATCACCCGTATTGTTGTTTCTCAAGCTCCAAAGCAGACCAATGTCAATACAATCAAAGGCTGCACTACCGTTTGCCTTACAGTTTTTACCTGCCTTCGTATAAGCCGCATTGCCATTGCAGGTATTCTCATTGGCAGGATAGGTACACAGACTACCGTCCCATTGGCCGCCATTGTCTGTACACGTCTGCTCATCAGGGTTGTAGCATTGTGGATCAGCGTCCACATCCCAGACGTTACCAGCGGTCTGTAAACAAATACCCTCGGCCGTTGGCGCACAGATCGTGCCGTTCCAATAAGTCAGAGGATCGCCGTCAGCCAGACACAGAGCCTCGGTCGTTGGCGCACAAGTCAGGCCGTTCCATTCAGTCAAAGGATCGTCGTCAGCGTCACAAATTGCTTGAGGATTGTAGCACTCTGGGTCAGCACCCTCTTCCCAAACATTGCCAGCGGTTTCCAGACATATGTCTTCGTCTGTTGGAGACGTGTCGACTTCGTCAGTTAGCTCACAAGAACCCCCATAGTTATATGCGTAATCCTCGTCGCACTCACATTGGGTCACATCGTCCGAAACCTGATGCTCATTTAGCCCAGGATCACATTGTTGAACCTTAGTTTCACTTTTGCCAAGTTTATGCGGTAAACAAACATTACCCACCAGCAATTTACCTTCAGGACAGGCTTTCTCCGCCTTCGTAATAGTAATACCCAAAACCTCGGGTTCTGGAATACAGGCCTGATCGTCAATGATCGGGAAGCCTTCTTTGGTGAAAATGACTGGTGCAGCTGCACCGTTACAGTACGCAACGAAAACGCCGTCAGCATTATACTCGCCGCTGGCATTAGCTACATCAACATCTGGTTGGATCAAACTGGCACATGCCCTAAAAAAAGAAGGCCACACGCCGCGTAAAACAGGCGTTTCATCGTATTGTACTCCTAAAACTCGTTACTCAATAATACTTTTATACTCAGTGCCCACCAATACTGACGAATCGTTGTATGCCATATTTGTGTGATATTGTCGATTTTATGTGTAATTTTTGTGTAATATTGTCTTAAGTTGCGCAGGCTTGCGATCATCGGGCTGGACATGAGGCACTTCTAGGACTACCGAAACACTATATATAGATTAATACGCCGAAAAAAGGGCTGCCCATTGACAGATCCCGTCCAGTTAACCGCTGATCTAATCCGTTGCAAAACGGTAACACCTGACGAAGGTGGCGCGTTACAATTGCTCGAGAAACTGCTTTCTGATGCGGGTTTCGTGACGAATCGCGTTGATCGCAACGGTGTTTCGAATCTGTTCGCGCGTTGGGGCGGGCAGACGAACGGGCGGACATTCGGGTTTAATGGGCATGCTGATGTGGTCCCTGTGGGCGATCTGAATGCGTGGACGGTTGATCCGTTCGGGGCCGAAATGAAAACCGGGTTTCTATATGGGCGCGGCGCCGCGGATATGAAATCCGGCGTGGCCGCATTTGCAGCGGCGGCAATTGATTTTGTCGCAGTGACGCCACCAACTGGTTCGATCGTTCTGGCTATTACCGGCGACGAAGAAGGCCCGGCAACGGACGGCACCGTGGCCTTGCTAGACTGGATGACCGCGAATGGCGAGAAAATGGACCACTGTTTGGTGGGCGAGCCGACCAGCCCTGACACCATGGGTCAGATGATGAAGATAGGGCGGCGAGGATCCATGACGGCGTATTTCACTGTCATCGGCGAACAGGGGCATTCTGCGTATCCGCACCGCGCGAATAACCCGCTGCCCGCAATGGCGCGGTTGGTTGATCGGTTGGCCAGCCATGATTTAGACAACGGAACCGAACATTTCGATGCTTCGACGCTGGCGGTTACAACTATTGATACAGGTAACCCGGCGAACAATGTTATCCCCGCGAATTGTCGTGCAACAGTGAATATTCGATTTAACGACGATCATGGCTCGGAAAGTTTGACCGCGTGGTTGCGATCCGTCGCTGATGATATTGCAGCAGAAAATGACGTCGAAATAGACATGCGCGTGCAGGTTTCAGGTGAGAGCTTCATCACCGCACCCGGCGAGCTATCATCGTTGATCGGCCAAGCGGTAAAGGCAGAAACCGGTGTTCAGCCTGAAATGTCCACGTCCGGCGGGACTTCGGACGCGCGGTTCGTGAAGGATCATTGTCCGGTGGTCGAATTCGGCTTGGTTGGGAAAACGATGCATCAGGTTGATGAGCGGGTGGAGATTGCCCAGATCCATCAGCTAAAGGCGATTTATACGCGGATATTGCAAGACTACTTTTCCTGATCCCATTTGCGGATCATGCCTGATACGCCATCAAACGCTACGTTTGTTAATGCCTTCGCCAACAGACGCGCGGGATTCGTTGGAGGTGGAAATCGCAGATTTTCAGCCGTGTCTCGTTGAAAACCATATCGCTGATAATATGGTTCATCTCCGATCAGAATTACCCTAAACCACCCCAAGTCCATCGCCCGCGCCAGTGATTCCGATATCAACAGGCTCCCCAGCCCTTCACCTTGGCGAGTTGGGTGCACAGCCACAGGGCCAAGCAACAAGGCTGCATGTCCAGCTTGGCCGATGCGTACAGGCCAGAAACGTATCGCGCCTGCTAAAATGTCATATTCATCGCGGGCAACCAGGGACAGTTCTGAAATCTGCTCAACCCGGTCGCGCAACCTATAGGAGCTAAGCGCAAAACGTCCGGGTGCGAAAGCTAGATCATAGAGGTATTCAACCTCGTCCAGATCTTCAGGAATTTCTGGTGTTATGCGAAACATTTTTGAGAACCGGAATATATTGAAGAAAAACATCGCCCGCACATGCGGCCTGACTTAAATTCGTCGGTTTGTATTTGCTTGCATGGTGTTGATCCCCTAGATATCGCTCGACACTTGCCTAACATGCCCCTTGTAATTCAGCAAATAAACAAAAGGATTTTGCGGATGTTTTATCGCCCTAATATCGACGATCACGGCCTGCCACACAATCCGTTCAAGGCAATTGTCTCGCCGCGCCCTATTGGCTGGATATCATCGGTAGACGTTGACGGCCACGCCAACCTAGCGCCGTACAGTTTTTTCAACGCGGTAACAGACAATCCGCCTATGGTCATGTTTGCCAGCACAGGTACCAAATCTGATCAGTCCTATTCGAAGGATTCTGTTTCAAACATTCGAAACACGGGCGAGTTTGTGGTGAACATTGTCTCGCTTGCTTTGAAGGACCAGATGAACAATACGTCAGGTGCGTTAGCGGCGGGTATGGACGAATTCGAGCATGCGGGCCTTACGAAGGCCACGTGTAACATCGTCAAAGCCCCGCGCGTGGCCTCGTCTCCAGCAGCGCTGGAATGCAAGCTGTTCAAAATCGTGGACTTGCCAGGCAAAAACAACGTTATGGTTTTAGGCGAAGTCATCGGCGTGCATCTGGATGATACCGTCATTGTGAACGGAATTTTCGATATCACACGCTATACCCCGCTGGCACGGCTCGGATATACGGACTACGCTGCGATCAGTGAAAAATTTTCGCTGGAGCGCCCAAAGTAAGGACTGAAAATGGATACGATGATCGGAGTTATCGGCGGAAGCGGCCTCTACGAGGTTGAAGGGTTGGAAGACGCGAAATGGGTAACGGTTGAAACCCCTTGGGGCAAACCATCCGATCAATTATTCACAGGTTCGTTGGGCGGTGTGAAAATGGCTTTCCTGCCACGTCATGGACGCGGGCATGTGCAGACGCCGTCGTCGATAAACTACCGCGCCAATATAGATGCGTTGAAACGTATCGGTGTAACCGATGTGATTTCGGTATCCGCCTGCGGGTCCTTTCGTGAGGATATGGCCCCGGGGGACTTTGTGGTTGTTGACCAGTTCGTTGACCGCACAATCGCGCGTGAGAAGTCATTCTTTGGCGCCGGTTGTGTTGGCCATGTTTCGCTGGCTTATCCTACTTGTGCTCGTCTATCGGCCGCCTGCTTCGATGCTGCGAAGGCTGAAGGTATCAGCGTTCACATGGGCGGCACGTATCTGGCGATGGAAGGTCCGCAGTTTTCCACATTGGCAGAAAGCAAGATGTACCGCGAAGTCTGGAAGTGTGACGTAATCGGCATGACCAATATGCCCGAGGCAAAACTGGCGCGTGAGGCAGAGCTGGATTATGCATCGGTTGCAATGATCACAGACTATGACAGCTGGCACCCTGATCATGGCGAAGTTGATATTAAAGACATAATCAAGACGTTGTTCGGCAATGCTGACAAGGCTCGCGGTATGGTGAAACGGCTACCTGCCTTGTTGGGAGGCATCCGCGAGATTTGCCCGCACGGATGCGATCGGGCGTTGGAATATGGTATTTTGACGGCCCTCGAGGCTCGTGACCCCGCGATGGTAGCTAAACTGGACGCAGTCGCAGGGCGCGTCCTGTAAGCTTAATTTTCATCTGCCAATCCCTGCCGGAACGCGTTAAAAGCGCCTGAACATATGAGGTGACCTATGACAACGACCGGCATAATACTTGGTGAATTCATGCCCCCGCACGAGGGGCACGTCGCATTGGTACGGACCGCGTCTTATCTGGTGGATAGGTTGACAATATTCTTATCTGCGTCAGATGACGACCCGATCAGGCCTATGGTACGCAAAAGCTGGATGGAAAGCCTGTTTCCGGAGGCCGTGGTAATCGTTGTAAACAACGGCGCCAGACTTCTGGCATCGAACGACCCTAAGTGGGGACCGATCATTCGCGGGTTTCATCCCGAAGCTGTTGATCGCGTAATCGGTTCAGAGGGTTACATTGTCGCGCTTGCTAAATCTCTAAACGCTCAGCACTTTATTTTGGATCCCATGTGGATGGCCTTCCCTGCAAATTCGATCGAGGTACGCGAAGACCCCTTCAGCCATTGGAAATCGATCCCTGATCATGTGCGCCCGTATTTCCAAAAACGACTTACGTTGGTTGGACCAGAAAGCACTGGAAAATCCTATATGGCCGATTTTCTGGCGAAGAAGTTCGGCGGACCATATGTGCCGGAATATGGTCGACCGTATGAGAAATACCGCTCATCTGGCGATTATCGCGCAGAGGAACTGCACTTTATTGTAGACGGTCACGTCGCCCACAGAAAAACTTTGTCGCTTAAGGCCGGCCCGATATTGTTCGAGGACACCGACCCCTTGTTGACTGCTGTCTGGGCCGAAATGTTGCTTGGCCACTCGCTGCCGGACCTTGAGGCACGCATTGATCTGCCGGACCACTACATTCTGCTCGACGCCAACGTCCCGTGGGAAGAAGACCCGCTGCGATATTACTCCAAGCAGGAACTGCGGCAAGAATTTTTCACCAAGATCAAGTCAAAGCTGGAAGCATACGGCGCAAGCTATACGCTGGTTTCCGGCAGTTGGTCCGAACGCGAAGCGCAATCTGTGGCCGTAGTTAAAGAAATGCTTAAAACACCAAAATTACACGGAGGGATCGATGCCCAGAAATAAAACTGTCAAAGATTATATACGGACAATTCCCGATTTCCCGCATGAGGGAATTATGTTTCGTGATGTGACGACTTTATTTGGCGACCCGCGTGGATTTCGCATGGCGATTGACCAACTACTGCATCCATATGCTGGTGAACGCATCGACAAAGTCGTGGGATTAGAGGCACGTGGATTTATCCTTGGCGGGGCCATCGCGCACCAGTTGTCGCTGGGCTTTGTGCCGATCCGCAAGAAAGGTAAACTCCCCGGTCAAACAATCGAGCAGGAGTATACACTCGAATATGGCGAGGCTGTGATGGAAATTCATCACGACGCCATCCAGCCAGGTGAAAAGGTTTTGCTGATCGATGATCTATTGGCCACCGGAGGCACCGCAGAGGCTGGCATTAAGTTGATCGAGCGGATGGGTGGCATCGTTCTGAGTTGCGCATTCGTGGTTGATTTACCTGAATTGGGCGGTCGTCAGAAACTAGAAGGCATGGGTATGGATGTGCATGTTCTTTGTAATTTTGAGGGCGCATAGGTTTTTGATAACACTTCGTTAACCAATTACTGCCAAAACAGGCCTACCCCACAAAGTTTGGGTGCTGCTTGTATCAGTTAACTCTGATTGAAATGCTCCGCTGGTCCCCTCCGGCGGGGCATTTTATATTACAGCACCCGGGTTCATAATCCCGTTCGGATCAAGTGCATGTTTTATTGCCCTCATCGCTGCAACCTTGGCCGGATCACTATATTTCAAAAGATCAGATGTTTTCATCCGCCCGATCCCGTGTTCAGCGCTGAAGGAGCCTCCGAAGCTATCAACCAATTCGTAGATACTCTCGGCGAGCGATCGGCGAATATCTTCATAGTTCGCGCGCTTACGCCCCTTTGGCGGATAAATGTTATAGTGTAGGTTTCCGTCGCCCAAATGCCCAAAGCAGTTAATTCTAAGTTCGGGGTCCATGGCATGGATCATCGTTTCCGCCCGCTCGATAAACTTGGGAACAGAACTTACCGGCACTGAAATATCATGCGAAGAGATCGCCCCTATCCGACGATTTGCCTCGGGTATGTGCTCGCGAATATTCCAGAATGCCTGCCGCTGCGTATCGTTTTGAGCGACGGTCGCGTCTAGAACCAGCCCTTCGTCATATGCGGCGGCCAGTATCTGTTCCAGATTTTCGCGCAAACCCGAATTTCGGCCGGTGCCACATTCCAACAGAACCATCCATTTAGCTTGCGTAGACAGTGGTTCTGAAAAATGTATTCCCGTTTCATGCAGAAAATCCAAGCCTTGTCGATGCATCAGTTCGAAAGCAGAAACGACTTCGCCTAGTTGAGTCGATATCCGTTCCAGAATTTCAACGCTCGCTTGAGGGTCAGGAACGGCGATGACTACTGTTTCGACCTCAATGGGTTTGGGCATCAATCGCAGCGTCGCTGCGGTGATGATGCCCAAAGTTCCCTCGGCCCCTATCAAAAGGTTGCGAAAGTTGTAGCCGGTGTTGTCTTTCCTAAGTCGTTTTAATCCACCAAAAACGCTGCCGTCGGGCAACACGGCCTCGATCCCAAGACACAAGTCGCGTGCGTTGCCGTACCGCAGAACGTTCACTCCGCCAGCATTGGTCGCCAGGTTTCCACCGATTTGGCAAGTACCTTCCGACGCTAACGATAGAGGAAACAGACGGTCAGCATTTCCGGCCGCTATTTGGATGTCGGCCAGAATAACCCCTGCTTCAGCCGTCAGAATATTGTCGGCCGGGTCAACATCGCGAATGGAATTCATGCGCTCCATAGACAGGATCACTGGCTTCGGCCCTGCAAGTGATACCTGCCCACCAACAAGACCTGTGCCACCACCAAACGGCACCACGCCAACTTTGTGTTGATTGCAAAGACCGACCACGCGGGACACTTCTTTGACGGAACGCGGGCGCACGACGGTTGCACCCTGCCCGACATACCTGCTGCGTGGTTCCTCAAGGTACTTTGCGGAAGGGGCAGACAGGTCGGTAATTTCGCCTATCTTGGACAGAAATTCAGCTGTTGGTTCGTTTAGCAGCATTTATCCCTCCGACAAATGCACAAGTTTATTCTGTGCGGCCACGACGATCACGGCGCAAATTGGCATAAAGTACATGGTTTCGCCAGCGCCCCGCGATTTGCAAATAGCTTTGTACGACACCTTCGTATTTGAATCCTGACTTCTCTAATAACGCACGGGATGGCGCATTTTCCGGCAAACACCCGGCTTGGATACGGCTAATGTCCAGTACAGTAAATGCATACTGAACCGCCGCCTCCAGCGCCTCTTTCATATAACCTTGTCGCGCATAATTTTCGCCCATCCAATAGCCTACGGTGCAGGACTTGGATACACCGGCTTGCATGTTATCTAGTGTCAGGCCACCAACCAGCACTTCGTCAGTTTGGCGAAATAATAATAGACTCAAAGCCCGTTTATCTTTGGCCATACGCTTGGCCACAGCCGCCCGATTTCGAAAAGCCCTGCGCGAAATGTATGCGGATTCGCGCGCTGGTTCCCACGGATCGAGAAACGCCGTAGAATCCTGTCGTAACTTGGCCCAATCGGCGTAATCACGGGCCTCTGGCAAACGCAAAAATAGTCGCTCGCTTGTCATGGTCGGGGTTTGGTGCAGCTTAAACACCGCGCTACGCTACCAACTTATCGGAAAGTATCGCCAGTTCAGGTGCGTCCGCAACTGGCCCATATAATGCCATCGCAGGTTTCCCGGTCAAACACAGCTTTTTGGCGAAGTCCTGTACTTTTCTGGTCGTAACCGCTTCGATTTTTGCGATTGTTTCTTCAAGATCTGGAACGCGGTTCCATACTGAAACCATCCGCGCCAACCGTTCACATCTTGCCGATGGGCTTTCCAGCCCCATCAACATCCCTGCCTTCATCTGCTGGCGCGCGCGTTCCACCTCGACATCGCTCATGTCTTCAGTCGCGCGGCGCATTTCGGATACGGTCAATTCGGCAAGTTCCCCGACTTTTTCACCACTGGTTCCCGCATAGACCGTGAACATTCCGGTATCTTCATGGGCACTGGCTGACGCGAAAATCGAATAACATAAGCCGCGTTTTTCGCGCGCCTCCTGAAATAATCGCGAAGACATTCCACCACCGAATGCTGTCGAGAATATCTGCCCCGTGTAAACATCATCGTCGCGGAACCCGGGAGCTTCGATCGCGAAGGTGAAATGGGCTTGCTCGAGGTCCTTGATTTCGCGCTTTTCGCCGCCAACGAAGTTCGCCTTGGGTGCGGTGCTGGCGCTTCTTCGCGGTAAGTGGCTGAACAGCTTTTCAGCCTCGCGAACGATTGTATCGTGATCAACTGCCCCGGCAGCCGCCAATATCATCTGTTCTGGCCCGTAGTATTCCTGAACGAAATTCGCCAAATTTTCCCGTGTAAAACTTTTCACACGTTCGGCGGGTCCAAGGATCGGACGGCCCATCGGTTGATCTGGAAACGCCGTCTCTTGCAGCCAATCGAAAATGATGTCGTCCGGCGTGTCGAAAGATTGGCCGATTTCGGAAAGGATCACACCACGCTCGACTTCCAGCTCTCGCGGGTCGAAGGCTGGTTCCAGCAGAATGTCGGATATCACATCGAGTGCAAGTGGCACGTGCTCTTCCAACACTCTTGCGTAATAGGCTGTGGTTTCACGACTAGTGTAAGCGTTAATAAAACCGCCAACGTTTTCGATGGCCTCGGCGATATCCAGTGAACTGCGGCGCTTGGTCCCCTTAAACGCCATATGTTCAAGAAAATGCGCTATACCGTTTTGATCCAGCCGTTCATGCCGCGCACCTGCATCGACCCAAATTCCTAAGGTGGCGGATTTCATGCTTGGCATGTTTTCGGTGACGATACGGAAACCGTTCGACAGGGTATGCATCTGGATGGTCAAGCGGTGACCCCTTTGCGGATGATGCCTTGGATGGCAGACAAATCATTGGCCACGCGGGTTACCCGCTCTGTTCGATCAAACAGACCGGCCATGTGCGGCGGCAAGTCAGGGTGAACACCGCAGGCAGCCTCGACCGCGTCAGGAAATTTCGCGGCGTGAGCCGTAGCCAGAATCACCATCGGCGTGGTAAGATCACCGCGAACATCGGCAGCAGCTTTGATCGCCACGGCCGTATGTGGACAAACGATTTTTCCATAGTGCTCTTTTGCAAAACGTATCGTTGCCAAGGTTTCTTCCTCCGAACACCGGGCGCTGTCGAACTCGTCGCGCAGGCGTTCAAGCGCGCCTTGTGACAGAGTAAATGCGCCGTTCGTATTCAAATCGTCGATGAGCTGGCTGATTGCCCTGCCCTCGCGGTCATAAAGATCAAACAACAAGCGTTCAAAATTCGACGAAACCTGTATATCCATCGACGGGCTCACCGACGGCGTTACGCCGTTTTTTGAATGGTCCCCGCTTGTAAGCGTACGGTGCAGGATGTCGTTCTGGTTGGTTGCTATCACCAGTCGTTCGATTGGCAATCCCATGCGTTTGGCAACGTAACCAGCAAAGATATCGCCAAAATTCCCCGTTGGTACCGTAAATGATATCTTGCGATGTGGTGCACCAAGTGAAACCGCCGAAGTGAAATAGTAAACCACCTGCGCCATAACCCGCGCCCAGTTGATCGAGTTCACACCCGCTAGCTTCACCTCATCACGGAATTCAAAGTCGTTGAACATATTCTTAAGCTGCGCCTGACAATCGTCGAAATCGCCATCTACCGCCAGTGCGTGAATATTATCGTCGTCGGGCGTTGTCATCTGGCGGCGTTGCACATCGGAAACACGCCCATGCGGATACATGATAAATACGTCAACGGAGTCCAGTCCGCGGAATGCCTCTATCGCTGCTGATCCGGTATCACCGGATGTCGCGCCGACAATCGTCACATGCTCGCCGCGACGTTTCAGTGATACTTCAAACATTTGGCCTATAAGTTGCATTGCGACGTCTTTGAACGCCAATGTCGGGCCATGATGCAGTTCTAGCAAGAAATCGTTTTGGCCAAGCTGAACCAGCGGGCACCGCGCATCATGTTTAAAGCTGGAATAGGCTTTTGACAGAATTTTGCGGAATTCGTCGTCAGTGAATGTGTCGCCAATGAATGGCTTAATTACCCGAAATGCTACTTCTTCGTAGGACATGCCCGCCATCGTTGCGATCTCGTCATGGCTCAGCTGTGGCCAGATTTCTGGCACATACAGACCGCCATCACGGGCTAGCCCGGTTAGCATGGCTTCTTCAAAACTTAGGGAAGGCGCTTCGCCCCGTGTAGAAATATAACGCATGGATCCAATCCGGATTACTCTGTTTTGTGTTTGATGCGCCGAAGCGCGTAACCTGTCATCCCGACCCATATAACTGCCAGCGAAAACCATGTCATCACGTATTCTAAGTGTCTGTTCGAAATGTTGACAGAAACGCGTTGCGGTGTAATCCCCTCGTCGTGGCTATTGCGGCTGATCGCCAGCATTATCTCTTCCGTATTAAGAGTTTTCGCCATTAAGGGCACATCACGCGCAAACCAGATATTTTTTTCCAGATTAGGGGCTGGAACGTATTTATCAGTCTCTTGCGGCCATACCAGCGAGCCAAGCGCAGTAGCCTCACCGCCCATGCGTGGATCGGTTTTTCGGATTTCCGGCAAGAAGCCCCGATCCACAAGAATCCTCCGCCCGTCCAACAACACCATCGTGGAAATCACTCGAAAACCGGGGGTGCCATCGCCGAAGGTCAACACATGTAGCTCACGCGGCTCGATTACACCGGAAACTTCGACTTGCAAATATTTATCGATGACTGAATCAAGGTCGACTGGCAACGCAACTGGTTCTTCGGCCAGTCGCATATCTATTTCGGTTAATATAGCCGTTTTCCACGTCAACCTCTGTAGTTGCCAAACGCCGAGCGACAAAAATATCACCGTGCCAACTAGACCAAAGACCAGTGGAAATATCATACTTCGATTCATAGCAACCCCGGTTCAAGCAAAAGCGCAAGCCCTAAGGAAGGACTCGCGCAAAATCTATAAAGAAGGTTAGGCGCTTATGGAACCCTTACAGGCGCCGCCCCGCTCATGGTAGTGTTAACCGCCCCAGACGTAGATAGCGGCGAAAAGGAACAACCATACAACATCAACAAAGTGCCAATACCAAGCGGCCGCCTCAAACCCAATGTGACTCTCGGGTGTGAAATCGCCCTTAAGCGCACGCACTAGAACAACGGCCAAGAAGATAGTGCCCACGATCACATGGAAACCGTGAAATCCTGTCGCCATGAAGAACGTGCCGCCATAAACATTGCCGCCGAAGCCGAATGTCGCGTGGGTGTACTCGTATACTTGGAAAAATGTGAACAAACCGCCCAGCAAGATCGACAGGATCAACCCCTGAACCAGACCCTTACGGTCGTTGTCATGTGCAAGCGCGTGGTGTGCCCATGTAGCAGCCGCGCCGGAGCACAGCAGGATCAATGTGTTGATCAGCGGCAGGTGCCAAGCATCGAGCGTTTCGATACCTTGTGGAGGCCAGACCCCGCCTGCGTATTCCTCTATCGGGAACAACGAGGCGCGGAAAAATGCCCAGAACCAAGCAACGAAGAACATTACCTCGGAGGTGATGAAGAGGATAACGCCGTAACGCAAACCAATTTTGACGACAGGTGTGTGATCGCCTGTGTTGCCTTCGACAACAACCTCTGCCCACCATACATACATAGTATATAGCACACCAGCAAAGCCTATTAGTGCCATCCATGGGCCGGAGTCGTTCATCCACAACACCGATCCGAAGAACATGATGAACGCGCTTACTGCGCCAACCAATGGCCAAGGGCTTGGTTTCAGGATGTGGTAGTCGTGATTTTTTTCATGCGCCATGTTGGGTCCTCTTTTATTTAACGTATTCGCGGTTAGTTTACCGCCGAGTTGCTGTTATCATCTACAGTTTAATCAAGGTTCGCTTGCTCGGTCGGTAGATCGGTTTCGTAGAAAGTGTAAGACAATGTGATCGAACTAACGAACTTGCCATCACGGTCATTTACGATTTCCGGGTCGATGTAGAATGTGACTGGCATTTGAACTGTTTCGCCAGGCTGAAGCACCTGCTCCGTGAAACAGAAACAGTCAATCTTAGTGAAGTACTCGCCTGCGGTGAAGGGCGCGACGTTATAGCTGGCAGTCCCGGCGATCACCCGGTCGGTCGGGTTATGCGCCTCGTAAAATGCCAAACCGACCTCACCAATGCGAATTGTCATCTGGCGTTGCACGGGTCTAAAGGTCCATTCCATTTGCCGATCTAGCGAAGCATCAAAGCGCACAATCATTGTCTGGTCGAGAATTTCGCCCGCTTTGCCAGCCGCAACGGCTGTTGTACCGCCGTATCCGGTTACAGCGCAGAACCAGTTGTAAAACGGAACGGCAGATGCAGCCATCGCACCCATAAAGATTACGATGCCGACAAGGCTGATCACTACACGTTTGTTGGACCGCGTCCTCATTCGGATACCACCGCATCCAAGCTGAAGTTCGGTGCCTTGATATCTTCACCCTGAGGAATGCTTAATTTGACGATGCTCACAGCGAAAATCAGCGCGACGAACAGGCCAAGAGCAACACCCAAGGAGATGTTACGGCCTTTGCGACGTGTATGCAGTTCGTGTTCTTTGCGAAAACTGGACATACTCAAAACCACACTGGCCAGTTCGAAACCCCAAGATCGAACGCGTGCAGGGCGGCCTCGACCAGCAGGGCCACAAAATGGACGAAAAGATAAAGGATCGAGAACATGAAAAAGCGTTTCTCGGCACGATATGTATCAGCATCTGCAAGCGCGTCGTTACGCAGCCACAGACGAAATGCACCGATCATGAACAATACGTTAAAACACACAGCAACCGCAAAATACAATGGGCCGCCGATCTGTGTGAACGCCAGAGCGATCGCGATCGGGGCCAGAAGGATCGAATATACCAAAATATGGCGACGCGTCACTTTAGTCCCGCGGGTGACTGGCAGCATCGGAATACCTGCAGCCTTGTAATCTTCGTTACGGAACAACGCCAACGCCCAAAAGTGTGGGGGCGTCCACATAAAAATTAGCGCGAACATCAGAATGCTCTCGAGGCTGACACCACCTGTTGCAACGGCCCAACCTATCATAGGTGGAAACGCACCTGCAGCTCCGCCAATTACAATATTTTGCGGCGTGCGGCGCTTTAGCCACATCGAATAAATCACAGCATAGAAGAAAATTGTGAACGCCAGAAGGCCCGCTGCAAAAAGATTGCCGAACAGGCCCAGCATCATCACCGCCAAGAATGAAAGCGTCAGACCAACGGCCAACGCTTCGCCCTTGGAAACGCGCCCCGACGGGATAGGACGAGTAACCGTGCGCTTCATGATCGCGTCGATATCTGCATCCCACCACATGTTCAACGCGCCGGACGCCCCTGCGCCGATGGCAATACATAAAATAGTTGCGAAAGCGATAACCGGATGCACTGCGACAGGCGCGGTGAACAATCCGACGGCTGCTGTAAAGATCACCAGACGCATAACACGCGGCTTCAGTAGATCGACATAATCGCCAAACTGCACGTCATATTCTTTTGTGTCGGCCATATAGTTTGCGTCAATCATATTGCTTACCCAGTAGGGATCGGGGCAGCGAACCGCCCCGACAAAACGTATTAGTCAGCAGATGCGACAGTGATCGAAGTCGGTACGCTAGCGAATTCGTCAATAGCGCCTCTCAACCAAGCGTCATACACATCTTGTGAAACCACTTTTACAGTGATCGGCATATAGGCGTGATCTTTTCCGCATAGCTCTGAACATTGTCCAAAGTATATGCCTTCGATCTCAGCCTTGAACCAAGTTTCTTGCAGGCGCCCTGGAACCGCGTCCAACTTCACGCCAAATGCAGGAATAGTCCACGCATGGATCACATCGGAAGCCGTAATTTGCATGCGCACAACTGCGTTAACTGGAACCACCACTGCATTGTCAGTGGCCAGCAGGAACTCGTCTTCAGCGTAACCATACTCGACCAATTCAGCCTTTACACCTTCGGTCAGACCAGCTTCGCCCGCACCGATCATGTATGCGTCGAATTCGAAGTCGCTGTCAGGGTATTCATACGTCCAGTACCACTGGTTGCCGGTAACCTTGATAGTCAGATCAGATTCGGGAATTTCAAGCTGCTTGAAAAGGATAGGCAACGAGAATGAACCAATTACGATCAGGATCAGGATCGGTGCAACGGTCCAGATAACTTCGATTGTCGAATGATGCGTGAACCGCGCCGCTGTCTTGTTTTTGCGGCGGTTGTAAAAAACGATAACCCATATTAGCAAAACTGTGACGAACAGACATACGATCCCGATGATCCAGTTAATCATGCCGTCAAGCCATTGAATGTCGCGCGCCAGCTCGGTGGCTGGCGTTTGAAAGTTCATACCGCCTGGTATTGGTTTGCCAATTGACTCCAGTCCCGTAATACCGTCTTGCGCCCAAGCAGCGCCGGAAATCATTGTAGCAACAACAAATGTTGCAACTTTTGTGAAGAAATCGCCAATCCGCATCGTCTATTCCCTGTTATTTGTGCAATCTAGCACTCACCAAATCCTGCGCACAATTATTTGCAGAATCTCCGTTTATTGATCTGGATCAAAGATCATATTAGACGATAGATAACAAGACAGTCGTTTGCGGCATTCAGCCGCTTCTATGCATTTCATCGCTTGAGGGATCAATTATGTCGTCCACTACCCCGCGTTTTCGCCCATTCGAGACCAATCTGGACCTTCAGCGCTCGCTCTCTATCCTGCGCGATGCCACTTCTGGCGCCGATGACGGAGAGTTATTCCTTGAACGTCGTCGTTCCGAAGCACTGGTTCTGGATGACGGGCGCATCAAAACCGCCAGCTATGATGCATCTGAAGGGTTTGGTTTGCGGGCTATCCGCGGCGAAACCGCTGGATATGCGCATTCCTCGGAAATAAGCGAGACCGCGCTGAAACGGGCGTCCGAAACGGCTCGGCTGGCAGTTGGAAGTGGCGGCGGTACGATGGCCCCGCCGCCAACAGCAACAAATCAACGTTTGTATACCGACCGCGACCCGTTCGACGACGCCACATTTGCAGTAAAAATTGAAACCCTACGCGAAATCGACGCGTTCGCCCGTGAACTTGACCCGCGAGTTATTCAGGTGTCTGCAAGTTTGACTGCAAGCATGCAAGAGATCGAAATTCTGCGCCCCGACGGTGCGCATCTGTCCGAAGCGCGGCCGCTTACCGGGATTAGCGTATCGGTGATCGTCGAAAAAGATGGGCGACGCGAAAGCGGACACTCCGCTGGCGGTGGCAGGCATGGACTGGCATTGTTGATGAAATCAGATCACTGGAAAGCTGCTGCAAACGAGGCGTTAAGGATCGCGTTGGTTAATCTGGATGCAGAACCAGCCCCCGCTGGCGTCATGGACGTCGTGTTGGGTAATGGATGGCCCGGCATTTTGCTGCACGAAGCAATCGGTCACGGGTTGGAGGGTGATTTCAACCGCAAGAAAACCAGCGCTTTTGCTGGGCTGATGGGCAAACGAATTGCGGCTAAGGGTGTGACGGTTGTGGATGACGGAACGATTCCTGACCGCCGCGGCTCTATTTCTTTTGACGACGAAGGAACCCCTTCGCAGCGCAACGTATTGATCGAGGACGGCATTCTTGTCAATTTCATGCAAGATCGGCAAAACGCCCGCCTTATGGGGGTGCCAGCAACAGGCAACGGGCGACGGCAGAGCTATGCCCACGCGCCAATGCCCCGTATGACCAATACGATTATGTTGGGTGGAAATACCGAACCGGGCGATATCGTGTCCGAGGTCAAAGACGGAATCTACGCCGTTGGATTTGGCGGCGGGCAAGTCGATATTACTAACGGCAAATTTGTATTCAGTTGCACTGAGGCCTACCGAGTGAAAAACGGGGTTGTCGGCAATCCTGTGAAGGGCGCTACGCTGATTGGCGACGGCGCGACGGCTTTGAACAATATACGCGCGATCGGGAATGATATGGCCATGGACCCCGGTATCGGCACTTGCGGAAAAGCAGGGCAAACGGTTCCAGTGGGCGTCGGACAACCCACTTTGCTTATTGGCGGGCTGACTGTCGGCGGAAGCGCAGCCTAGCGCAACACGTAAAAATTCGCAGGGTACCACGCGTCAAGTATTGCTCTCACGCCAAGCGAGCCACGCGTCGGGTGTGTCGAGGTCAATCACTGCACCCATCCCATCGGTAGGAACATTTACCAGAAATTCCGAAGCCTCGTTAATTACGTCACGCGCTCCGCGATCCCCCGTCAGCGCACCCAAAGTTTCGAAAAACCGACGGCCGAACAGCACTGGCAAACCCGGTGTGCCATCTGCCGCCATAGCGCGACAAATTTCGTGTCCTGCTGCTGCATCAAACGCTGATAGCAAACGATTGAAATGATCAGCGTTGACTTCGGGCATATCGGCAAGTGCGATGATGACTGCGTCGCAATCTTCGGACACGGACCCCATTCCTGCGCGAATTGATGCAGCCATGCCCTCTTGCCACTCGGGCGAGCTAACGCTGTTTACGTCTAATCCGTCCAAAGTTGAACCTCGTGCCGCGTTCTCGGGCTGCATCACCACGTGCACGCGGTCGGTTTGGGCTGCGACTGCCGCCATAGCAGACCTACGTAACAACGGCGCGCCGTTAACCTGTTCCAACAGCTTATCCCTGCCGCGCATTCGTCGGGAAGAGCCCGCCGCTAACAAAATAATTTCGACTTTGCTCCGCACTGACGGACGTGCCTTGCCAGATCGCGGATGCGGACGTGTCGGGGTTTCCTTAAGTAAACCACCCACTCCCATGGCTGCTATATCCGCATCAGTAACCTGCAACCCAGCAGCGATACGTTCCAGCACCCAGTCCGCGCCATTTAACGCGGGTGAACGTAGGCAACCCGGCAAACCGATCACAGGCCGGCTCTTGTGATTACCAAGAAATAATAGGTTTCCCGGGTCAACTGGCATTCCAAAACGCGTAGTTTCGCCACCCGATTGCTCCAGCGCTGCTGGACCGACATCATTGATATCCGAAGTAGCCGAAGCGGTGAGAATAAGAATCATATCGCCCTTCGCCGCCTTGATTGCATTCGACAATCCCTCTATTTCATGAGGCACGGTCTGTACATCAGTCAACCGGCAGTTCAGCGCCCGTAGTCTATTTTCTACCGCTGCACGGGCTTTATCTAAAAGCCCCACATTCATACCGTGGATCTGCGTCAATATCAGGCTGGCAGTTTTCACAGAAAACGGCGAGAGATGCAGCGCTGCGCATTTTTTCACAGTTTCGACAAGGGTTTTCGGGACCGCATACGGTATAATTTTCACAGTTGCTACCAATGCACGAGGTGCTACACGGGTAAAATTCGACAGCGTAGCAACCGTAATCGACGGAGTAACTAAATTGAACCGTGCGATTGCCTCGGCATCAATCTGAAGGACACCGCCAGACTTGGCATATATGTTCACGCGGCCGGTTGATGGCTTGTTTATTACCAAGGAAGCCGCCTTTGGATCTGGTACAAGCGTCTTTGCCAAAGCTTCGGCCGCCTGATCCTCGGGAACGTCATCTGCGACAAGGATGGCAACGGTGACATCC
Organism: Paracoccaceae bacterium; assembly: GCA_050256375.1. Lineage (GTDB taxonomy): Bacteria > Pseudomonadota > Alphaproteobacteria > Rhodobacterales > Rhodobacteraceae > NORP23. The sequence goes on from JBBWVU010000063.1 coordinate 85,177, forward strand.
GTTATTCGTGCAATTTTCATGATCTCGATGTCGGTCTGGCTCAAAACTTTACCCTTCCGAAATCTAACCCCTTCGACACCCATAGAGTGCGCAAGAATTGCACCTTTGGCATCACCAATGGGAACGAGTCCGAACTTCATCGGCGAGTCTCAGGACGGCGTAACCGCTCCGTAATTTCAGCCATGATCGAAATAGCAATTTCCGCCGGAGTCTTGGAGCCTATATCGGCCCCAACCGGCGCGTGAATTTTTGCGATCTGTCTTTTTGTAAATCCCGAATTCCTCAACCGTTCTATGCGCTTAGCGTGGGTTCTGGTTGAACCAAGACATCCCAAATAAAACACTTCGGAACCAAGCGCGGCACTAATCGCCGGATCGTCCAACTTTGGGTCGTGCGTCAGGGTCACGACGGCCACACGCGCATCTAAATCCTCGACCTTTAACGCTTCGTCTGGCCAACTATGGAGCATGCGTACATCCGGAAATCTGGCTTCGCTTGCAAATGCCTCTCGCGGATCAACTAGCACCGTATCGTATCCAGCTATTTTGGCCATTTTCAACAACGGTTGAGCAATGTGCACGGCCCCGACCACAATCATCCGCAGCGGGGGATTGTGAATACCTACAAAAATATCTCCATCGTAGCCTGATTTGTCGCTTGTGAACCTTGAGCTAAGATCAATGTCCGTGAACTCAGGCCCAACCACTTGCCGTTCCCACGTATTTGTATTCACCAAATAGGCGGAAGCACGGCGTGTAGAGCGATTAGTTGCCAATTTTTCAAGCAATGTTACGTCTGGGCCTTGTCCAACCCCTATCGGCTCGATCAACACATGGATTTCGCCGCCACAGGCCAATCCAACCGCGAATGCTTCGTCGTCACTGACACCAAATTCCAGAATACGCGGCACGCCATCGCGCAACGCCTCGACGGCTTCTTCGACAACAGCCCCTTCAACACAGCCACCCGAGACCGAACCAACCATCTGCATATCTTCGTTTATAGCAAGTTGCGAGCCTATGGGTCGGGGCGCAGATCCCCACGTTTGAATAACAGTTGCAAGCGCAGCACCTTTTCCTGCCTTGACCCACTCTAATGCCTGTTCAGGTATTTGATCGAAATCCGCCATCAGCCTTTCCTTCATCACACATCTTTATTATATATAACACCCGCCTAACTTGATCGCGCCAGGCAAGTAACAAACAAAGCTATGTCTGGACGTGTGCAACGTTAATAGCAATGCAATATCAGGCTAAAGCTTCCGTATATCACATACGATAAGGTCACGCCGTCTATATGCTTGTTGATGGCCGCGATTATTCGCGAAAAGCTGTCGCGAGCGCGTTTTACCATATGGCGCGCACGTAAGTGACCAAGCACAAAACCTTGATCCACCTCGAATACGGCGTTCACTCCTGCTGCTTTCAAGCCGTCACGATAACGTGCGCCATCGTCAGCGATCGGATCACACTGAGCCGAGAAAATATGATTAGGCGGAAGGCCCGAAAAATCCGTATCCCAGAGCGGGGCAAAACTTGCGTCACCTGACACATCCTCTTCGCCGGTACGCAATTGTTGGTAAAACTCAATATCTGCAACGGTAAGCATCGGCGCGCGCGAATGGGTTATGTAACATCCTTTTTCCATGTCGCCGCCGAGTCCGGGATAGATTAGAACCTTGCCGATGGCCGCGTTCGGCTCGTTCCGTGTTGCGTGTGCAACGGCGGCGGCAAGGTTTCCACACATCACGGTATTTTCCATTGCGCCGGTTACGCCTAAAGCGGCAGCGCGGCCCATGAATGCTTGGCGATCAAGTTTGCCAGTAGCGGCCAGCGTTGCAAGTTATTTTAGTTCATTTGAAATCATATTCCTCCAACTGTTGATTATATTTTGTGTTGTTGCTTCAGCGTGCGACCACACCTTGTTTAATGCAGCAAAATTCCACCTACTTTTCTCCCCTCTATACCTTACGGGTCCGGGTTAACTGTATGCCCGTCGACAGAAATTACTTGTCCTGAAACAAGGCGGGCGCCCTCGCTCGCCAAATAGTATGTTGTGTTTGCGATGTCTTGCGCAGTGACCCACGACCGCATTGACGTGCCCGAGACATAGCCATCATAAATGGCGTTTCGCGTCGTGCCCTTGGCCAACGCTTCACGTTCCAGCACGCCCTCCATGCGGGGCCCTTCAACCGCACCCGGGCAAATTGCATTGGAGCGAATGCCGTGTGGCCCCAGTTCCATTGCGACCGTTTTCATCAGCCCGATGATCGCCCACTTTGCAGCGCAATATGGGGCGCGGTTAGGGTAGCCGAATAATCCTGCGGTAGAGGACGTAAAGATAATTACGCCTGACTTATGCGCCTTCATCATCGGTGCCGTGTATTTGGTCGCAAGAAATGCGCCCTCAAGATTCACCGAAAGGCACGCGCGCCAGTCGTCGAGTTCAATGTCCTCGATTGCTGCGGTTGGCCCGGAAATTCCAGCGTTTGCACATAATACGTCGAGGCCACCCCAATCCTCGCCTATGTCATCGAACATCGCAGCCACTTCGGCTTCGTTTGATGCATCAACACATCTGCCTTCAATGTTGTTGGGCAAAGATGCCAAAGCCACTTGATCAACGTCCGTTACTCGAACGGTTGCACCTCTGTCGGCAAAGGTTTTGGCCATTGCCAAACCGATCCCGGATGCGCCTGCTGTAATCAGTACTCTTTGCGTCAATTTTTCAACCTTGGGCTATTCCCCTGCCGAGTCCTTCCGGTCTCAGGAGATCAGAGTGAAGCGATGTTATATGATTCAATACCGTCGCTATTTTGTCGCTTGGCGGCGTCGCACGGCGGGTATCCAAACTAACGTGCAATAACATATGTTCCCCAGTGGCCAGCAATTTTCCATCTTCGTGGTAGAGACTGTTGAACAGGTGCATCTTCTTACCCTTAGCCGAAATACATTGCGTTTCGACGTAGACTCGCGCCCCTGCATGCACCTCGTCGAGGTGGCGAATATGGGTCTCGACCGTGAAATAACTACCGCCGCTGGCGATGTATTCGGCGTCACAGCCGATGATTTCCATGAAGCGGTCGGTTCCCTCGCTGAAGGTCTGCAAATACCGCGCCTCGTTCATATGGCCGTTATAGTCTACCCAATCGAGGGGGATGGCGCGCGCCATTGTCTGTATCGGCTTCGAGAAATCAATTTCGTCGGAACTTTTGTCGCGCACCGTGGAATCATGATCGTTCAGGAGCGCCCCCGCCCCAGAGTTTTGTCCTTTAAGGGCGCGCATCATAGCCACAAGATTGTTGTCGCGAATGCGCTCCAGCTCCCTGATTGTATGCATGCCTGACTGCGCGTCGGACTGGCTCGCAATTGTATCGACCAGCTTGTCAGTAAGCTCGGGAACATCCATCAATTTTGTCCACGGCAAGCTGAGACAGGGTCCGAACTGGGCGATAAAATGTTTCATGCCCGCTTCTCCGCCCGCCACACGGTAGGTTTCAAACAAACCCATCTGCGCCCAGCGGATACCGAAACCATACCGAATAGCATCGTCGATTTCTTCGGTCGTTGCGATGCCATCGTTGATCAGCCAAAGGCCCTCGCGCCAAACCGCCTCAAGAAAACGGTCCGCGATATGGGCGTCGATCTCTTTTCGGACAATCAGAGGCTTCATGCCAAGGCCAGTTAACACCGCAGATGCAGTAGTCATGGTTTCAGGCGCGGCGCCGTCGCCTCCGACGACCTCGACCAAGGGCAACAAATAAACCGGATTGAACGGGTGGCAAACGATTATCTGCCCGGGATTAGTCGCCCCCTGCTGCAATTCTGAAGGTTTGAAACCGGAAGTGGAGGAGGCAACTACCGCGTCAGGTTTACAGTGAGCCTGCACTTCGGCCAGCACCGCATGTTTAATTTCAATGCGTTCCGGTACGCTTTCCTGAATCCAGTCGGCCTCAGCCACCGCTTCGGCGATTGATCCGCAAAATGTCAACTTTCCCTCGCGCGGCATGGATACGTCCGAAAGTCCAGGTAAGGAGCGTCTTGCGTTCGCCAATACCTCGGCGATTTTACGCTCCGCTTCGGGATCGGGGTCCGAGACTTTGACGTTCCAGCCGTTCAACAGGAACCGTGCAGCCCAACCGCCACCGATAACGCCGCCGCCGATAATTGTTGCGGCCTTAACGGTTGCAGGCATCAACGCAGCCCTCGTTTGGTAAGGGCTAGGCGCTGGCGTACATCTTCCGGGCCAATCACCCGTGCACCAAGATTTTCGATGATGGTCACGGCTTTGTCCACCAGTTGCGCGTTCGTGGCCAAAACACCGCGCTCCAGAAAGAGGTTGTCTTCCAACCCGACGCGCACATTCCCGCCCGCCAACACCGACGCGGCAACGAAAGGCATTTCATTGCGGCCAAGCGCGAAAGCCGACCAATTCCAATCGGTAGGCACATTGTTAACCATCGCCATAAAAGTGTTCAGATCATCGGGTGCACCCCAGGGCACGCCCATGCAAAGCTGCACCAAAGCTGGGCTGTCGAGTATACCCTCCTTCACCAACTGCTTGGCAAACCAGAGATGGCCTGTGTCGAACGCCTCGATTTCGGGTTTTACTCCTAGATCGGTCATCATCTGCCCCATTGCCCGCAACATGCCGGGCGTGTTCGTCATGACATAATCCGCCTCGGCGAAGTTCATCGTGCCGCAATCTAGCGTGCATATCTCGGGCAAGCATTCGGCAATATGGGCCATACGTTCTGTTGCGCCGATCATATCGGTGCCCGCTTGTTTCAAGGGCAGCGGATTTTCACTGTCACCAAAAACCATATCACCACCCATACCGGCGGTCAGGTTCAACACTACGTCGACTTGGGAATCGCGAATGCGTTCCGTTACCTCGCGGTAAAGCGTCAGATCGCGCGAAGGTGCGCCAGTCCCGGGATCTCGCACATGGCAGTGCACAACTGCCGCCCCAGCTTTGGCAGCCTCGATCGCGCTTTCAGCGATCTGCTTAGGCGAGCGCGGTACATGTGGGGATTTGTCTTGTGTGCTGCCCGAACCAGTAACGGCGCAGGTGATGAAAACTTCACGGTTCATTTCTAGTGGCAAGGCATTACTCCGAAGGTGGTGGATCGACTTGCCTTTCACGCTAACCGGAAGAATCTGAATGCGCTTTACAATTTACGCAATACTTTTGACATTATCTCAACTCATGTTTCTGCTTTGCGTTGGGCTGACTCCAAAACTGCTTTTATAGGATCGAGAGAATGCAGAAAGCGAGTTAAAGCCCGTTCTCACAGCGATTTCTTGAATGGAAAGTTTGGTATCAACTGCCAGACGGCGCGCGACCTGAAGCCGAAGGTCGCGATAATACTTGCCGGGCGAAACATTCAATGCCCTCAAAAACAGGTTTTCAAGCATGCGGACGGACAAACGCATTTCTCTGGCAATACGGGCAACCGAAACCGGCTCATCAATTCTTGATTCCATGTAACGAATAGCCTCAGCAACGCGCGGCTCGAACGTATTTAAATGACCCAGCGAAACCAACATCTGCGCTTCGGTAGGTGCATGCGCCTCATCATAGATAAAAGCGCCAGCCACCTCCATTGCGAAACCAACGCCGAGGCGTGATCGGATTAAGTGCAACATCAGATCAAAAGTTGGCGAGGCCCCACCCGTAGTCACAAACTTACCGTCGATCACATATCGATCTGGTATCACATCTATTTTCGAATGATTATTCGTGAAATCTTCTAGATCTTCCCAATGTGTGGTTGCTTTGCGTCCGTTCAGCAGACCAGCGCGAGCTAACAGCCAGGCACCGGCCTCAACACCAACAACAGCATCATATTGTTGCGCGGCCCTCACAATCCGCGGAACTGCGTTTTTTCCTGCGTACAGATCGCTATCAAAACCCGCAATTATCATCAGGATGTCCCCGCCAACATCAGAACTGAACTTTGAATCAGCCGACAACGGCAAATCGCAACTAAGCAGTGCGGATGCACCGTCCAGCGTATGAATGGTCCAGTCAAATATATTCTTGTCTACCAGTCGGTTTGTCGCCCGCATTGGATCAAGTGTACATGCGACAGACATTATGGACGAGCCGGGTAAAACCAGCACAGAAACCTTTAACGGCGCATCAGTCGGGGCAAATATATTCATTCGTTAAATGTTCTATTTGGATCGTAAAATGTCAATCAAAGAAACCGCATACGAATATTTTCGTGCCAAATTTCTTGAAAGGCAGATCATGGCTAATACCAATCAACCTATTCTAGAATTCGCGAATTTGGACATCACTTTATCCGACGGCACTCGAATGTTGGCACGTGTCTGGAAGACGGAACACTCCGGTGAAAACGATCGCTAGGGGTTTATTGAAACCTGATGGCTAATAGCCAATTTTATTGGCTGTTTGGCGGTGGACCCTTCGCCGGCTTGAATGAATGCTAGTATTTCTGAGAACCGTATATGTCCCGTTTTCATAATACAGCTATAACTTCATCTAACGACTGCTAATCCTTTGACGCCAATAACTCTGCGTTCCCACCGGATGCGGTTGTATCTATGCAAACATGCCGTTCTAGTGTGAATCGCGAGGGGGTAGCGTCCATTATCAGAGGTAACAACGGTCCATCACGACCAGCAAGGGCGACTCTAAGATCACGCGCCGTCGCTTCATCCCCCCAATATACCACTGCGTCGAAACCAGCCAGTGTACGCAACATTTCCGCCGATGCAGAGCCGTCGACGTCTCCACCACTTACTATCCGCAGGGCTGTGCAACCAGCAGCTTCAGCGACACTCTTCTGAGCATCGGCGGCAGTTAGTGTCGGTCCAAGACATAAAACTTTGCCCCTGGCGAATACTGTCAGGCGATTGGATTCGCCCGTCGGCCCTGGTAAACTTTCTGCTGTTAACGGCATCGAAACGGGAAAATCAAGATGGTCGAGTGCCTCTTGAACTTCTTTCAGTTGCGCTCGATTTGTTTTGGTAACTTTGCAGATTTCCCAGTTTGGCCTAGTTAATCTGTTCAAGTATTCCGGCCCTCCGGCCTTGGGGCCTGTCCCGGAAAGCCCCTCTCCGCCGAAAGGTTGGGATCCGACGACCGCGCCTACCTGATTGCGGTTGACGTAGATGTTACCTACCTTCAGCTTGTCGATAAACTGTTGCACGCGATCGTCGATGCGGCTGTGGACACCAAAAGTTAGGCCAAACCCACTGTTATTAATGTCGTTAATAACCTGTTCAATTTCTTCAGCGTCAAATGTTGCGATATGCAATACTGGTCCAAATATCTCTTCTTTCAGATCGCCGATACCGTCGACCTTCAGCACTGTAGGTGGAATGTAAAAACCACGGTTCTGTGCATCGAGTTGCTTCATCATGCGTCCTTCGACCCTAGCTTCATCGATATACTTCCCGAATTTTCGTTCGGCGGCCTGATCAATGACCGGTCCAATATCCGTAGAGATATCCCAAGGATTTCCCGCACGCAGCTCATCCATTGCGCTAAACAGCATTTTGGATACGCTGTCGGCGATATCTTCCTGAAGATACAGCACCCGCAAAGACGAGCACCGCTGGCCAGCGCTTTGAAAAGCGCTCACCAGAATATCGCGAACGGCTTGCTCAGGCAGGGCCGTTGAATCCACTATCATCGCGTTTAATCCTCCAGTTTCCGCGATTAACGGCGCCATGGGAGAAAGGTTTTTTGCCATACTGCGGCTGATATGCTGTGCTGTCGGCGTCGATCCGGTAAAACATAATCCATCAACACGCGGATCACTCGACAAGGCAGCCCCTACCGTGCCCCCCGCGCCGGGTAAGAATTGCAGTGCTTCGCGCGGAACACCGGCACGATGCAGCAATGCGACAGCTTGTGCCGCTATTAGCGGTGTCTGCTCGGCAGGTTTTGCGATTACCGCATTACCCGCCGCAAGAGCACCAGCGATCTGCCCCGTAAAAATCGCCAACGGAAAATTCCAGGGCGAGATACAGGCAATTATTCCACAAGGCGGCTGGGACAGGTGCTTTGCCTGCTGCCCGTAGTACCGCAGGAAATCAACGGCTTCACGAAGTTCAGAAACGGCATCCGGCAGGATTTTTCCTGCTTCGCGGGCCGCAAGTGCAAAAAATACTCCGTGATGATTTTCTAATAGTTTAGAGGCTTTTTGCAAAATCGCCGCTCGGGCTTCCGCGTCGACATCCCAAGGTTTGGCGTTTGCCAGCGCACTTTCAATATCAACGGATGCAGAGTTGGTAACCGTTCCAACAATATCGGACGGATCGTAGGGGTTGCGAATGCTCTTAACCTCCGCACCAACCGATTCTACCGAAAGCATCGGAGCCGCATGGAATTTCTCTGACCGATGAGGATTCCGGACTGCATCAATTTGGGCCAAATCACGGGTATCGGTCAAATCCCAGCCTCGTGCATTATCACGCTTCGCTCCAAAAATTTCTGTGGGCCTTGCTATTCCGGGGTTTTGCACATCATCGCTGTTGGCTTCGACTTGTAAGAACGGATCGGTTGCAACTACGCTGGCAGGAATACTTTTATCGACGATTTGGTTTACAAACGAACTGTTCGCCCCGTTCTCCAATAGTCGCCGAACTAGATAGGCCAGCAGATCGCGATGTTCACCGACCGGAGCATAGATACGGCAACGAGTCCCTGCCCGCTCCATCACGACGCTATGTAGGTTTTCCCCCATTCCGTGAAGGCGTTGAAACTCAAAATCCCGCGTCTCGCCTGCCATCTCCAGAATGGCGGCGACTGTGTGGGCATTATGCGTCGCAAACTGCGAATAGATGCGATCGCGCATACTCAGGAGTTTTCGAGCATTGGATATATATGAAACGTCGGTTGCCGTCTTCCGGCTGAAAACCGGAAACCCGTCGAGACCCAATGTCTGCGCCAACTTGATTTCCGTGTCCCAATATGCGCCCTTGACCAGACGAACCATAATCTTTCGGTCCAGCGATCCAGCCAACGCATACAACCAGTCAAGCATCGGTCCGGCGCGTAAACTATAGGCTTGGACGACAACACCAAACCCGTCCCAATTTGCCAGTGCCGGATCTCGTAATACTTCAGCAATCACTTCGGTCGACAGCTCCGTTCGGTCAGACTCTTCGGCATCGATGTTAAACCCCATCCCTGCGGCTTTGGCTAACAAAGCCAAGGCACGAACGCGGGGCACAAGCTCGGCCATCACACGGTCGCGCTGCGCTACTTCATAACGCGGGTGCAACGCCGATAGTTTTACAGAAATACCCGGATTTTCACGGATATCGGCATGCGTGCATGCACGCGCCATCGCGGAAATCGCCGCTGAATATGACAGGTGATATCGCTTTGCATCCGCCTCGGTTCTCGCGGCCTCTCCGAGCATATCATAGGAATACGCATACCCTGCAACTTCATTGGGCTTGGCGTTCTTGATCGCTTTGTCGATTGTTTCGCCTAAAACAAACTGCCGCCCCATTTCGCGCATCGCCTGCCCCACCGCTTTACGAATGACAGGTTCTCCCAACCGCTTTACCACAGTCTTCAAGGTGCCAATCACACGCAAATTGCTGTCGTCCAACACCTTTCCAGTCAACATCAAACCCCATGTCGATGCGTTCACCAGTGCAGATGTGGAATGCCCCAAATGTTGTCTCCAGTTCGAAGGTGCAATTTTATCCTCGATCAGCGCATCGATCGTCTTGGCATCAGGCACCCGCAACAACGCCTCGGCAAGGCACATCAATGCCACCCCCTCACTCGTTGAGAGGCCATATTCTGCCAAAAACGACTCCATCACCCCTGGTCGCATGGCCGACCTGATATTTTCGACAAGACCAGTGGCATGATGCGAAATCCTTTTGCGTGAGGCAAGGTCAAGCCCGGCTTCGTCCACTAGACGCGAAAGAACCTCCGCTTCGCTTGGTAAAGTTTCGGCTTGGAATTTGTGGTGTGGGGCAGTCATGGCAATCTCCTGATTCACAACGAGATTATAGGATAAGGAAAATCGTTTTATCCTTTTATTTGCATAAAAAAGGTTATATTCTCTATTAAAGACCGAATTTTTAGACTATTTGGATATATTATGATGAAACCTGAGCATATTGACTCTTACGACGGAGCGATTCTAGATCTTTTGTCAACAAACGGGCGAATTACGATAACAGAGTTGTCTCGGATCATCGGGTTGTCAAAAACCCCATGCAAAACCCGCCTCAAACGTTTAGAGGCTGAGGGATATATCACCGGATACCGGGCCTTGTTAAATCCCATCAAACTTGGGCTGGATCACATTGCGTTTGTCGAGGTCAAACTGACCAACACACACGAGCGTGCCCTGACAGAGTTCAACACCGCAGTCATGCAAATAAAAGAGATTGAGCAGTGCCACATGATCGCTGGCGGATTTGATTATCTTTTGAAGGTCAGGACGCAAAGCATTACTGAGTATCGTCATATTATGGGTGAGAAAATTTCCTCACTTCCATATGTTGCCAACACGTCAACATTTGTGGCGATGGAGGCCATCAAAGAAGGCGTCATGTAATTCATGACCGTTGCTCACCGAGTTCCAGGCCGGTCTCGACCTGTCCCGATTCAACTTCGAAAGGCCAAGGCCATCCAGGTCGTCGGGCAATTCGCGCTAATCGAGTGGTATTTCAGGCGATCAACACCCGATTTTCAATCTGCCCAGCAATATCCACGTCGCTAACAAACGTTTTGCCCGCATGAAGTTGCGATTCAATTTGTCCGCGGCTCAATCCTTGCACTGCCGACGTCGCAAATAAAGTCTCAAAGTCCGGACCTCCGAACGATGGGCACGTTATGTTGTCGGTCGGCAATTTTATCTCATTCACCATCTCACCATCTGGCGAGTAACGCGCCAAACGGCCAGCGCCCCATTGGGCGTTCCACAAGTATCCCTCGCTGTCGCAAACCGCACCGTCAGGATTGATGCCAGCTTTTGTGAAATCCAGAAATACGTCTGGCTCACCAGTTGGCCAGCCATATACTCCATCCAGATCTTGTCGCCAAATTTTCGACTGCGCTGTATCCGCAAAAAACGCGAAACGTTTATCGGGAGAAAAACATATCGCGTTAGGTATGGTTATGCTCGGATAAAGAACTCGAAGCTCGCCCGCGAAATAGCGATAAATGGCACCCGCCTCACGCTCGGCATTTTTCCCCATGGTGCCTATCCAGAAACCACCCCACGGGTCTGCGCGACCATCATTCGATCGTGTTAACGGATTATCTGCCTCCAGCGAATGTATGGTTTCAGAATTGCCGGTTTCAATGTCAAATCGCAGCAATGCGGTTTCACTAGCTACCATCAATGTGTTTGCGTCTATCCAGCCAGCAGCCGACACATGCTCTGAAAACTTCCAGAACCTGGTTGCGCCACCTCCACGGCAATACATTGTTTTATCTATAATATCGAACCAGAATAATTCATTACGGAGGGGATGCCAAAGTGGACCCTCCCCCAATTCGCAAGGCGTATGGTCAAATATTTGCACCGTCATCTAGATGCTGCCTCGTCATATGCTGTCACAATATTCGTAGCTATATTTGAAATTTCATCTGCCGTTCGACCTGGTTTGTAGAGCGACGACCCCAGCCCAAATCCGTTCGCCCCTGCTTCCAACCAATCCGCGAAGTTTTCTGGCCCAACACCACCCACCATAAATACTTCGGTCTCGGCAGGTAAAACTGCACGAATGGCTTTCAAACCGTCGACGCCCATCTGAAATGCCGGAAAAACCTTTAACCCGTCTGCGTTATGTCGAAGTGCTGAAAAGCACTCGCTAGGCGTTAGAACACCCGGATAGGATTTCATCCCGAGCGCCTTCGTTGCACTGATAACATCGGGATCGCAATTTGGCGAAACGATTAATGTTGCACCGGTGTCTGAAACTTGCTTCACCTGCTCAACTGTAAGGACCGTTCCTGCACCGAATTCCGCTACGTCGGAAAACTCTTTGACCAACAATTCGATACTTTTCAAAGGATCTGGCGAATTCATTGGGACTTCAATTTTGGTAATGCCAGCATCAATCAACGCGCCGCCAATCGTGATGGCTTCATCCGGGTGCAAGCCACGCAAGATTGCGATTAGATTTCGGTTCATTGCTTCAACCCTGTTGCCTGATTTGCAGATATGCACTTGATATTCCGGCGAGCGTCATACGCTGCACATTGTATTTTTCCGGTGCCCAGCCCTGCGCAGCTAGCGCCGCGTAATATGCATCTGATATGTTTTCTTCGCCGATGATTACTACTTTTTGCCCCAGCCAATACTGGCGCGCTGCACCAAGTTCTAGGCCAATCAGATAACCTGAAAGTCTGGCACGTGCAGTATCAGGCGACAAGCCCGAGATAAGTGCCTCGGATCGAAGCGAAAACAGTCGCGATGCGATCGCAGACGGTTTTGTGATTGCATCACCGACTGCGTCTTTGAAGGCAGCAGCGTCCCAACCACTTTGTGAAATGGAATGCCGTAACACAGATTTTGATGCCAATAGAGAAAACAGTTCGCCTGTTAGATAGGTTGAAAAATGAACAACTTCGCCCGCGCTTATTCGCATCCATTTTGTGTGGGTTCCGGGCAAACATGCCACGCCGTCAAAATCAGGAATCTGAGCAAGCAAACCCGCAATCTGCGTTTCCTCGCCCCGCATTACGTCTGAAGGCGAATCCTGCTTGATACCGGGTATGACGAAGAATTCGATCCGCGCATCAGTCGTTTGCGCACGTACCAATGAAGAACTGGCAATCGGTTCACACGGTACAACTTGGTACGGTGCCTCAACCCAACCTTGGCGCGATCCAACCATTCCACACGAGACGGCCGGCGTAGTTTTCCCGTCCACCAACCAGCTTGATACGACATTCAGTAACGCTGGTTCAAACTCATGGGCAGACAACTTTGACATACCATCGTCACCGGTTGCGCTCGCCAGAACTTCGCCTTCATTCGATATGGCCCACGCCCGCAGACGCGTGGTGCCCCAATCGACAGCAATCCAATCCGGTATTATCTCGTTAGCGTTATTCATCCCGTCACCACTACGCCGCCATCAACCACCAGTGCCTGTCCTGTCATCATCCGACTGGCTTCGGACGCCAAAAACAGCGTTGCATCCACAATGTCGCGTGATTTCAAATGTTCCTTCAGGCATTGTTTTTCCAGATGTGCCGCAAGGCTTTCCTCGCTTGCCCATAGATCCATCTGGCGCTCGGTAAGCACCCAACCGGGAATTAGGGCGTTAACACGAATGCCGTCCGGCCCAAGTTCGCGTGCAAGCGCCCGTGTCAGACCAGTTATTGCAGCTTTGGATGTCACGTATGCCGGATACCCATCGTTACCCATCATGTAAGATATAGAAGAAAAGTTAATAATCGCTCCGCCGCCAGCGGCTTTCATTCCATCAACCGCCGCCTGAGCGGTAAAGAAATGCGGTCGTAAATTAACGTCCATTCCCTGATCCCACTTGTCAGGCGTCATCTCGGCAATCGAATGCCGCGTATCATTTGCTGCATTATTGACGACAACCGTTATTGGACCGTTTTCGTTTTCAGCCTGTTTCATCGCTAATTGCAAAGCAGCTACATCCGAGATGTCACATTTGATGAACAGGGGCGCACGGTCGTGTTTCGATTCCATTTCGGCAACAAATTCCGTTGAGTCGGATCGTTGAACAAACGCAACACTCGCGCCTTGTTCCAGAAACCCGTCGGTTAGCGAAGCGCCGATTCCAGCACCGCCGCCAGTAATAAACACGCTTTTGCCTTTTAGGTCATGAAAAGTGACAAATTCAGACATTAGTGAGACTCCCGCGTGACTAAACGGGTGTCTTTACCAACCAGAAAGTCCAAATCCGCGCCACGATCGGCTTGTAGAACATGGTCGATATACAGCTTGGCATACCCGCGAGAGTATCGTGATTCCTCCGGTTCCCATGTTTTTCTACGCTCAACCAATTCAGCGTCGGATACCAGTAATTCCAGAATTCCGTTCTTGGCACTAAGACGAATACGATCACCAGTTTTTACCAGACCCAGCGTTCCTCCGGCATTTGATTCTGGTGTGACATGCAAAACAACCGTTCCATACGCTGTGCCTGACATACGCCCGTCCGAAACGCGAACCATATCGCGCACGCCTTTTTCAACCAGAACCTGCGGGATCGGCATGTTGCCAACTTCGGGCATACCCGGATAACCCTTAGGTCCACACCCTTTTAGAACCAGTACCGTGTTTTCATCGACGGGCAAATCAGGGCGATCAATGTTGGCTTTCATGTCTTCAATATTTTCGAACACATAGGCCATACCCTCATGCTCCAACAGGTGATCCGAGGCAGCAGATGGCTTAATAATCGCCCCGTCCGGTGCAAGGTTGCCACGCAAGACACGCAAGCCCGCAGCGGGTTTAACCGGATTGTCGACAGTGCGAATAACATCATCATTGTAAATCTCGGCGCCTTCGTAATAGCTTGATATATCTTTGCCCATAACCGTGAAGGCGGGGCGCAGTTTATCTCGCAGCTGCGCCAAAACCGCCGGAACGCCGCCCGCATAGCAAAAGTCTTCCATCAGGTATTTGCCAGACGGCATGCAGTTTACCAGCAAGGGAATCTCGCCCCCAATCTCAAAATCTTTCAGCGTCAGTTCCACTTCGGCGCGCCCAGCGAGGGCAAGCAGATGCACCACCGCATTGGTGGACCCCCCTACCGCCGCATTCGCCAATATCGCGTTTTCGAAGTTCGCCTTGGTCAGCACCTTGGATATTTTCAAATCTTCGTCGACCATTTCAACGATACGCTTCCCGGTGAGGTGCGCCAACGCCATGCGACGCGCATCAACCGCAGGAAGTGCCGCGTTTGTTGGTAGGCTCAAGCCCATCGCCTCAACCAAACTAGCCATAGTCGAAGCGGTGCCCATAGTCATACAAACACCAGCAGAGCGGCTCATACCAGATTCTGCGGCCATGAAATCCTGCAAGGTCATCTCACCAGCGCGGACGTCTTCGGAAAACCGCCAAACATCCGTACCGGACCCAATATCCTTGCCTTTGAACTTGCCGTTAAGCATGGGGCCAGAGGACACAACAATCGTCGGCAGATCGACACTTGCCGCGCCCATCAACTGGCCCGGTGTTGTCTTGTCACAACCGCCCAATAGAACCACGCCATCGATACCATAGGCCCGAATGCTTTCCTCGACATCCATGGCCAAAAGATTGCGAAACAACATCGCCGTCGGTTTCATTTGTGTCTCGCCAAGCGACATGACGGGGAACTCGACCGGAAAACCGCCGGCCTCCCAAACGCCGCGCTTTACGCCTTCGGCCAACGTACGCAAACCGGAGTTACAGGGCGTCAATTCTGACCATGTATTACAAATACCAATGATAGGGCGCCCGTCAAACGCATGGTCCGGAAAACCCTGGTTCTTCATCCAGCTACGATGAATAAACCCGTCTTTGTCCAGTTTCCCGTACCAATTCTGCGAGCGGCGGATTTTCTTGTCAGTCATGCTATTTCTTTCCGCGAATTTGCTTCTTGCACCCATTCAGGCAACCAATCACCATGTATATTGATCAACTCACTAACCATTGCCCAAATCTGGTCAAGGTCCAGTTCTGCCGCGGTGTGCGGATCAAGCATGGCGGCGTGATATACGTTATCGATGTCTTGGTTCAACAGCGCTGCCACGGTTAGTTCCTGAACGTTAATGTTTGTGCGCATCAATGCAATCAACTGCGGAGGAATGTCCTTAACTACGGTTGGTTGAATTCCGTTCGCATCAACCAGACAGGGCACTTCAACGGCGCAGCCATGTGGCAACTGTGGGATGTACCCGCGATTAGCAATATTGCCATAAATCACAGCGCTGGTATCTGTCGCAATCGCATTCATGATAGTCGCGGCGTATTCGTGCGACCGTTTAACTTCGATGCGGTCAACTCTGCGAAATTCTTCGGCCTGTGATTTCCAATCTGCGATTTGCTCAACGCAGCGTTTGGGGTATTCGTCCAAAGGAATTCCAAAACGCTCGATAATGTCTTCACGACCGTTTTTAATGAAATACGGTGTGTACTCGGCGAAATGCTCGGAGCTTTCGGTCACGAAATAGCCTACCCGCATCAACATTTCATATCGCACTAAGTTCGGGCATCTTGGCGAATAGGGGTTTATTTTTGGAACAAGCTTTCCAGACGCATAACCTTCTTTCAACACCGGATAAAGGTCGCGGTAACTTCCATTTGGCAGGCGTTCTTCAAGGTTCAGGTAATACGCCATGTGGTTAATGCCAGCCGAGCGGTACCGCATGCTTTCGACTTCGATACCGAGGTCCCTGGCCAGTTCTTTGGCCGTTCCCTGAACCGAATGGCACAAGCCAACCTGTTTAACGGTTGGATATTTCGCCGCAATAGCCCATGTGTTGATCGCCATCGGGTTGACGTATTGCATCATCAATGCATCCGGGCAAACATCCAGCATGTCGTCGCATATTTGCCATAAATGTGGAACAGTCCGAAGGCCGCGCATGATGCCGCCAATTCCCAGCGTATCGGCAATTGTCTGACGCAACCCGTATTTTTTCGGGATATCGAAATCGGTTATCGTACAAGGGTCAAACCCGCCAATCTGGAAGGCAACAACAACAAAATTTGCCCCGTCAAGCGCGGTACGTTGGTCCATGTGCGTCGAGACCTGTGCCTTCGCACCCATCGACGAAATCATTTTTCGCACCACCAGAGCAGATTCTTCCAATCGGACCTCGTCGATATCCATCAACGCAAATTGTGCGTCGGAAAGGGCCGGATAATGAAGCGCATCGCCGATGATGTTCTTCATAAAAATGGTGGATCCAGCACCTATAAACGTTATTTTCTTAGTCATGGTAGTCCTTATTTTACGGACCCGAGTGTCAAACCCGCGATGAAATGTTTTTGCATCAGGAAGAACATGATTACCGGCGGCATTGCTGCAACGATGGAACCAGCAGAAACCAGATGCCACGCAGCGACCCATTGTCCGTTCAGGGAATACAGGCCAGCGGTTACTGGTTGCGTATCAGCACTTTGTGTAAGAACAGTTGCCCAGAAATAATCGTTCCAGATAAAGGTAAATATTAACACCGACAATGCTGCCATAGCCGGTTTCATAAGCGGCAACACGACGTACCAGAATATACGGAACTCCGAGACGCCCTCAACGCGGGCAGCCTCGATCAATTCGAAGGGTAACGCTTTGATGAAATTGCGCATGAATAATGTTGCGAAACCGGTTTGGAAGGCGACGTGGAACAACACAAGACCTGTCGTTGTATTGTAAACGCCTAGGTTCAGGGTCAGCTCGCGCACAGGGATCATCAAAATCTGGAAAGGAACGAAGTTCCCGGCAACGAACAGGAAGAATACAAACAGGTTTGCTTTGAACTTATAAATTCCCAGTGCAAAACCAGCCATGCTGGACATAACGATTACGCCTATGACGGTTGGGATCGTAACCTTGAAGCTGTTCAAGATATATTTCGCGATAGGCGAGTTGGTAAATACGGCCGTGTAATTCTCGACCATATTGAATGATGTCGGCCAGCCCCAATAATTTCCAGAAATTAGATCTCCTTCGGACCGTATAGATGTCAGCGCGACCGCAATCAGAGGCAGCAGCCAGATTATCAGCGCAAATGGCAGCGCAACTTTGTACAGGTTCTGTACCACCGCCGAAGATTGTTCGATTGGTTTGGGAAACATTTTATAATCCCTTCTCGTCACGATACATTTTATAGAGAACGCCGGCTATATAGACCAGCATGATACCCAGCAAAACAACGGCAATGGCCGCGCCATACCCCATGCGGAACCCGTATTCCGAGAACGCTTTTTCGTACATATAGAACGCCAACACGCGGCTAGAGCCCCAAGGCCCACCGCCCGTCATAATGGAAACCAGGTCGAAAGACCGCAGCGCGCCAATTACCGTTACAACAATCGCAATAAACGTGGCAGGCTTCAACTGGGGCAAGATCACGTACCACAGCATTTTCCAACCTTTGGCATTATCGAGACGCGCTGCCTCGATTTGTTCAGGATCTACCGAATTTAATCCCGTCAAATATAAGATCATACAATATGCCGTTTGCGGCCAAAGTCCGGCGGCGATAATACCGTATGTCACGAGACGTTCGTCTGCCAAAACGGCTATAGGATCAAATCCAAACGACGTGATAATGACGTTAAGCAACCCAAAGCTAGGATCGTAGAACCACGTAAACACAAGGCCGACAACGACCTGCGATATTACAAATGGAAAAAAGAAGAGAGACTTATAAAGTCGAATACCGCGAACTGTCTGGTTCAAAAATAACGCCACGAATAACCCACCAGGAATTGCCAGCATGTATAAAACCAGCCAAATAACGTTGTTCTTAAGCGAGGTATAAAACGCCTCGTCGTCCATCAGTTCGACGTAATTCTGTAGGCCGATGTATTCTTTTTCACCAAGACCATCCCACTTATAAAGAGAAAGGCTCGCCGACTGAAAAATGGGGAAAATAACGTACAGCAGGAACATAAATATTCCCGGTGCCAAAAACACCCAAGGGGCGAGACGTACCTGATTTGCTTTCCAGTATTTCGCAAACGATGACATCATGCTCTCCCGAATGGTGAATTATTGTGTTGGCACCCCCCACAATTTGCGGGAGGTGCCTTTGCTAAAGAACTGGCCCTTGGTGTTCTTTAGTAAGCCTGTGCCCGTACTTTTTCGAGACGATCAAGGATCGCGTCTAGACGTTCAGGTTTAACCATGAATTCCTGGAAACCTTCCATGCCCGCTTTGGCCATTTCAGCAGGTGCATCACGGTCAAAGAACTGTGCAATGCCGCCATCTGTATTTGACAGCATTTCGAAACCAGCCTGCAAGAACACATCGTCAGCAACGGTAGAACCGGAGTTGATAGGCAACTGGCCTAGTGCCGCGTTGAGTTCAGTCTGAACATCAGCGCGCGCAAGATATGCCAAGAAACGCTTAGCATCGACTGGGTTTTTCGCATTAGCAGTCAAATGCATCGAATCTGTTGGTGCTTCTTCTGCAACAGGAATGCCTTCTGTGATAATCGGGAACTGGAAGAACCCAAGCTGGTCATCAGTCAGACCAGCTTCACGAAGTGGTGCGACAGCAAAGTTACCCATGATGTACATGGCAGCTTCGCCACGAACCATTGGTGCTAAGGCTTCCTGCCAGCTGTATGCGGCGTGGTTTTCCAAGAAGAAATCAGCCTCAATCAGCGTCAGCCAGTTGGCCATCGTTGCGCGAACGCGATCATCAGTCCAAGCTACTTCACCCTTAGTAAGCGCCATGTGGAAATCATATCCGTTTGTGCGCAGGTTCAAGTAGTCAAACACACCACCGGCAGTCCAAAGCCACTTGGTACCAATTGTGATTGGTGTAACGCCGTTTGCATTAAGTGTTGCACCCGCGGCTACGAATTCTTCCCAATTTGTTGGAACAGCGATGCCTAGATCAGCAAAGATGTCTTTGCGATAGTAAACGCCCCACTGGTAGTACGTATAAGGAATGCCCCATTTGTGGCCATCAATAGTCATCGAAGCAGCGGCAGAAGCCAGTGAGTCGTTCAAGCCATTTTCTTCCCACACATCATCAACAGGTGCAAACAGGCCTGCGTTTACGAATGGCAACATACGATTACCCGCATACCAGTTCGCCAAATCAGGTGCATCAGCTGTCAAGAAGTTGCGAATCGAAGATTTGTAACCCTCATGGTCGAACAAGTTCCATTTGACTGTTACGTCTGGGTTCTCTGCTTCAAATCCCGCGACGACAGCCTCGAAAGCGGCCTTTGGCGCGGGGTCTGATGAATCAGTATTGATTGTGATTTCTCCGGCAAAGGCAGTGGTGCCCAGTACCGCACTCGCCGCGATTGCGACGAGATTTTTCTGGATTACATTAGTCATTGACTTCCTCTCCTATTTAGTTCCAAATAGTGGAACAGTGTTTTATTATTTGGAACTATGTTCAAAATGTATATGGTTGTCAACACTCACGAACACTAATGTGCGCGAATTACGGGATTGAACATGCAATGACCGAAGCATCCAAAACCGATGGAACCGTTGGTAAAGCGCTGGCATTATTGGACGAAGTTGCGGCTATCGGGCGTCCCGTCCGGTTCACCGAATTACTTTCAAAAAGCACCTACCCGAAGGCTACACTTTACCGTCTGCTGCAAACTTTAACGAATCAGGCGATGCTCGGATACGATCCAGACCGGCAGGAATACAGCTTAGGAGTCCGGTTAGTTCGACTAGCGCATACCGCTTGGCAGCAAAGTTCGCTGGCCCCGATCGCTCGCCCATTCGTGGACGAACTATCGGGAAAAGTTGGCGAAACGGTACACCTCTCACAACTTGATAATGGGCAGGTTCTTTATGTGGACAAACGTAATGCGGCGTCACCCATCGAAATGTTCTCACAAGCTGGAAAAGTTGGCCCTGGGTATTGCACTGGCGTTGGCAAGGTCATGATGGCGTTTCTTGATAAGAAACAACAAGACCGCGCGATAGGACAACAAGCTTTCCTAGCATATACCGACAATACGCTAACAACACCTGTTGCGCTGCGCAAAGAGCTCGAAGAAATTCGAGAAGCCGGAATTTCTTTTGATCGAGAGGAACACGAACCTCACATCATTTGCATCGCAGCACCAATTCTAACGAGCAGCGGGCGGGTCGTTGGCGGCCTGTCGATCACAAGCTCGACACAGCGCCACTCGCTGGCCGATCTGGAAAAGTTGAAACCAGAGCTACTCGCGGCGGCTCATCAAATTGGCGAGGCCGCTGTATCGTGGCACTTCCCCGAAAATCGCAACTAACGATACATAAGGAATAATAATATGTCCGGCGTTACACTTTCGAATCTGACGAAGAAGTATGGAACTATTCAAGTCATTCATGACGTTGATCTAGAGATTGCCGACGGCGAGTTTTGTGTTTTCGTAGGTCCGTCGGGCTGCGGAAAATCAACGCTACTTAGGATGGTCGCTGGCCTAGAGGAAGTAACCAGCGGCAAAATCTCGATAGGACCTCGAGACGTGACAACCGTGGATCCGGCAGATCGTGGCGTAGCGATGGTGTTTCAGACTTACGCACTTTATCCCCATATGACCGTTGCTGAAAATGTCGGCTTTGGTTTGAAGATGAACAGGGTTCCCAAAGCGGAGATCGCACGTAAGGTTAAAGAAGCCTCTGATATTCTTAAGCTTGGGCCGTATCTTGATCGCAAACCGAAAGCTTTGTCTGGGGGGCAACGTCAACGTGTTGCTATTGGTCGCGCAATCGTTCGTGGACCAGAAGTTTTCTTGTTCGACGAGCCGCTGTCCAACCTCGATGCAGAGCTTCGCGTCGAGATGCGGGCCGAGATAGCGCGCCTGCACAACGAAATCGGCGCCACTATGATCTATGTGACTCACGATCAGGTCGAAGCAATGACGCTTGCCGACAAAATCGTTGTTCTCAGGGATGGGCATATAGAACAAGTTGGTTCGCCACTCGAATTGTACCGTAATCCTGACAATAAATTCGTCGCTGGATTCATCGGCTCGCCCGGAATGAATTTCCTGAAAGGCGTAGTTACAGATGGTGGTGTCAAAGTCTCGGCACTCAACGAACAGTTAATTTCTACCAACGTGAGCCTGCCACCGAAGGGTTCGTCCGTTTTCGTTGGAGTTCGCCCACAAAACATGTCAATCACTCACGGTAGCGGTAAGTTCTCTGTGGATATTATAGAGCAACTGGGTGGCGTTTCTTACGTCTACCTCAACGCCCCGACAGGCGAGCGGGTCGTTGTGGAATCGAAAAACGAAGAAGATGCAATCACTGGGTCTGGCTTCAGTATCTCGGTTGACGAAGAATCCACCATGTTTTTTGACGAGAACACAGATGCGCGACTGCGGCAACCACCACACTGATTTGTATTAGGTACGATCATGCCCAGACTATCAAATTTCTGCCAGTCCTGGAAGTTCAAAGAAGGGTTTTCCACTTCTTGGACGATCGAGGGATTCGCATCCGACTTTATTGACCTGCCACACACTGCAGTAGAGCTTCCGCTCGATTATTTCGACGAAACGCAGTACCAGCGCGAGTTCACATATCAAAAACATCTGGAATGGAACGGCGACTTCGCCAACAAAGAAGTCAGTCTGGTTTTTGACGGTGCGATGGCGAACACCCGTGTATTTCTGGATGGCGTGCAAATCGGTGGCCATAAAGATGGGTACACACCGTTCGAGGTTCGGTTAACTCCCCACCTAAAGTCGACCGGCAACCTCATTACTGTTTGCGTAGACGGAACCGAGAACCCAGAAATCCCGCCATTTGGTGGGCAAATCGACTATTTGACCTATGCCGGAATTTATCGCGAAGTTTGGTTAAAAGTCACAGATCGCATTTCAATTCAAAACGTAAAAATTGAAACTAACCGAGCTCTTGATCCGAACAAAGCGATACGGGTTAACAGTTTCCTTTCTAATCCGAATGAGCTGGTACTAAAAGGAACCCTAAAAGCAGAAATTCTCGATGCAGACTCAAACTTGGTGGCTGCACAACGTGTCGAAATCTCCGGCTCAGAAACAACTATCGACTTTTTCGAGCTGTCAGACATTCATCTCTGGACACTCGAGAACCCCTACCTCTACCAAATCCGCCTTACCTTAGAGTCCGGCCACGGAATAGATCGCATAATCCAAAAATTCGGTTTCCGAACTGCGAAATTCACAGCCGACGGCTTTAGTTTAAACGGTGAAAAACTGAAACTAATCGGCCTAAATCGGCACCAATCCTTTCCCTATTCGGGATACGCACAAGGTCCAGCCTCGCAAGAACGCGATGCAGATATTCTGAAATACGAGCTTGCCTGCAATATCGTCCGCACGTCCCATTACCCTCAATCAAACGCGTTTCTGGATAGGTGTGACGAGATCGGCTTGCTGGTTCTAGAAGAAATACCCGGCTGGCAACACATCGGTGGTTCAGAATGGAAAGACGAATCCGTACAAAACGTACAGCGGATGATCGAGCGGGATTGGAACCATCCTTCAATAATCTTGTGGGGCGTCAGAATTAATGAATCTGACGACGACGATGCGTTTTACCAGCGAACAAATGCGATGGCACACCAGCTCGACCCCACACGCCAAACCGGTGGCATCAGAAAACACGCAGGCAGTTCCCTTTTGGAAGATGTTTACACAATGAACGATTTCGTCCTTGGCGAATTCGAGATGCCCCACGTAAACCAGCTACGAACGCCATTGCGCGTCCAATCGGAGGTAACCGAACTGCCTCAAAAAGTTCCGTATATGGTCACTGAATACAACGGGCACATGTTTCCAACCAAGGTTTCGGATCAGGAACACCGTCAGATTGAACACGTCACGCGTCATTTGGAGGTCCTAAATGCCGCATATGGCGATGATAACATCGCTGGCTGCATTGGTTGGTGTATGTTCGATTATAACACCCACAAAGACTTCGGCTCGGGTGATCGTATCTGCCACCACGGTGTCCTGACAATATTCCGCGAACCCAAACTCGCCGCTTACGCCTACGCGAGCCAAGGCTCCCCAAGTAACCGCGCAATTCTTCAGCCTGTCACCTACTGGGCCCGTGGTGAACGAAATATTGGCGGCACTTTACCGCTAATGATATTATCGAACTGTGACTTTGTAAGATTATCATTTCCAAATGGAACAGTTCTTGATCTTCAACCGGACTTCGAGACATTTGCCCATCTGCCCCACCCTCCCTTTATGCTTAATGAAGGCGATTTATCGGGCAGCGAAGTGGGGCAGTGGGGCATGCGTTGGATGGATATCGAGATGGTTGGTTACGTTAATAACAAACCATTGCTCTCGCGGACATTGCTTGCCGATCCCGTTGCAACAAAACTTGAGGTTAAAGCTGACCGCTTAATCCTGACTGATCATCGAAATGAGGTCAGAATAGCGGTAAGGGCATTGGATCAGGTCGGAAATTTACTACCATATATTGACCTCCCGATAACTATCCAAGTCGTAGGGTCCGCCAAACTAATTGGGCCTAAAGTGACCAGTTTGAAAGGAGGTGCCGCGGCGTTCTGGATCAAATCGACGCAGGAAACCGGCGAGGCTGTGATCAATATACACAGCGCAAGATTTGCAGCTGAAGAAATTCGGATTTCTGTTGAATACTAGTGTCAGGATTTACTGCCAGCGCCTATGGTTGTGTCAGACCAATCCCAACTAGTTTCAGTTATTTTGAAAACGCCCGTTAACTTCAACCAACAAATGCCTTTTCGACAACATATTCACCCGGTTGGCTGTTGGAACCTTCGCTTAGGCCTACGTTTTCGGCGATGACTTTCATGTCTTTATTGAGTCCGATCGAACCACATATCATAACACGATCAGACGTTACATTTAGGCTTGGAAGGCCCAGATCATCGGCTAATTTTCCTGAGCGGAGGAAATCCGTCGGGCGCCCCATATTTACGGAACTCTCGCCTGTAGTGGTCGGGTAATAGAGCAGTTTATCTCTCGCTTCTTCTCCAACCAACGGATCAGAAAGGATGTTTTTCACCAGTTGTGCTCCGTATGCAAGACCTGCAACTTCGCGCGTAGTGTGTACCAATATTACCTGATCAAACCGCTCATAGATATCTGGATCCCGTGTCAACGAAGCGAACGGCGCAATGCCGGTACCAGTGGAAATCAGATATAATCGCTTACCCGGCAACAGCGCGTCGAGCACTAACGTTCCTACTGGTTTCGGGCGGATTATCACCTCGTCGCCAACCTGTATGTTTTGCAAGCGCGAAGTTAATGGGCCGTCTTGAACTTTAATCGAATAGAATTCCAATTCATCATCCCATGCGGGCGATGCGATTGAATATGCCCTCAACAAAGGTTTTCCGTTGTCTCCCATCAGCCCGATCATCACGAATTCACCTGATCGAAATCGTAGTGAACGCGGTCTTGCAATGCGGAACGAAAACAAACGATCAGACCAGTGTGTAACCGAGGTTACGATCTGCGCATCGGGTAAGCGCGAGGCCTTTATCGTCTCGGCAGTTTGGATTGGGCTTTGGTCATTCATCTTGATATTCTCTTATCGGTAAATGTGTCAGGCGGATTGCTGAAGGCGTTGCTGATAGTTGCGGACTTGCCAGTCGGCCCGTGCCATCCACTGAGGTTCGGGTTGCCGACCGGCGAGTTCCTGATTAATTTCGACCTCGTCAAAGCCGGACCGGCGCGCCATCGGGTATTGGTCCGCAAGCACATGCCCCCTGGCCCGAAGACGACCGTGATAGCCGAGAAGGCGCAAGCGCTGTGCCAGTGAAAACCCCCGACCATCGGAAAAGACCGGAAAATCGATTCGAATTAGATCTATCTGGTCCATCCATGGCAATATTGTAACTGCGTCGAAATCGTTTTGCAGATCGATCGCCAACGCAGCATTCTGCGTTTTAGTCACTGCCTCGATTCCTTCGAAAGAAGAGTACCCACGATTCCAGTCGTCGGATGCGAACCCGTCGTCGGTAACGATAATGTTTGCGTCGGGCATCAGTCTTACGCTGTTCGAAAAATGGATACCGCATTCCGTTTTTTCATCACCACGCCAGCGTCCTGCACGCTCGTCTTCGCCCGAACTGACTTGTGTAGTGCATGGTTCGCAACCTATAGACGGATAGCCCTTTTCTACCAAAGGGTGCCGAGACAGATTGTTGGCTTCGATATAGTCAGCCACATCTTTACGGCTCCAATGCGCGAGCGGATTGATCTTGATGCGTGTGTCATCTTCATTTTCAAACAACTCCATCTTTACGCGTACACCGCCCTGAAACCGCTTCCGGCCGCTAATCCAGACATCAAAGCCCACCAAAGCTTTCTCAAGTGGTTCTGTTTTTCGCAAGGCACAGCATGAATCACGATCAGCGAGATGCATCAGGTTGTCGGGATCCCGCTGAAAAACCGCCTCCCGCGACGGGGTTATGCGACGAACATCGCTTAATCCGAGATCCTCCGCCAGTTTGCGCTGATAGTCTAGCGTTTGGGGGAACAGCATTTCAGTGTCGATAAAAATAATTGGCGTCGACCGGTCGACTTCCGAAATCATATGCAACAGCACCACGGCCTCAGCCCCGAAGGATGAAACCAACGCGATCGGGCCAAACAGAGGGTCGCCAAGAATATCGCGTAACACCTCGGCCGTTTCATCATTGCGGTAGCGGTTGTTCAACTCCACCACTCTCTCGGATATCGAAGGGATAGGGTTCTCAAGCGGCATGGTGTTTCTCCTTGGCTGGATATAGAGCGGTCTTGAATGGGCTCGGCCCTAAACGCCGGAAGGTGATAAGGAATGTTTCTGAGGCATCGAGGCGCAATTCAAGATAGACCGTGATAAGGCGCTCGACTGCCGGAATGATTTCGTCTGCTTTGAAACCAGGCCCAATGATCTTACCTATCGCGGCTGTTTCGGTCCCATCACCACCAAGCGTGATCTGATAGCTTTCAATGCCGGATTTTTCTAAACCTAGAATACCTATATGGCCGACGTGGTGATGCCCACAGGCGTTGATACAGCCCGATATTTTGACTTTCAGGTGGCCGATATCATGTTCCAGTTTCAGCTCGTCAAAACGGGTTGCGATGCCTTGCGCGACATTGATCGATCTTGCCGTTGCCAGATCACAATAATCCATGCCGGGGCACGCGATTACGTCCGAAATCAGACCAATATTCGCCGTCGCCAACTTTGCAGCCTGCAACGCGTCATATACCACAGGTAAATCACCCTTATGGACATGGGGTAGTATAATATTTTGTTCATGACTAACGCGTAGTTCATCAAGGCTCCACTTTTCAGCGATATCAGCCAGCACGCGCATTTGTGCCGAGCTGGCGTCTCCTGGCGTCGCCCCGTGCGCTTTCAAGGAAACCGTAACGATAGCAAAGTCGGAATTCTTGTGCGCATGCACGTTTGTGTCGGTGAACGCGCGGAACAGCGGATTGGATTCACGCGCCTTCGCGTATTCATCGGTCGATGCTTGTTTGTAAAGCGGTGCTTCAAAGTCATCCTGTATACGGGAAAAAATGTCCTGATCCACTCCGTCAAAGCGCGTACGTTGAAACGCAAAGCTTTCCTCAACGCGACGACGGATATCTTCGATACCGTGTTCATGAAGGGTGATCTTGATGCGGGCTTTATACTTGTTGTCACGCCGACCAATCTGATTATAGACTTGAAGAATGGCTTCCATATATGGCAGCAAATCAGCACGCGGTAAAAATTCTCGAAGCAATTTGCCGATCATCGGAGTCCGTCCCAGACCGCCGCCCACTGACACTTCATATCCAGGCGCGCCAGTTGCGTTACGAACCAGCTTAAGGCCGATATCGTGGAATTTGGTAACGGCACGATCATTTTCACTACCAGTCACAGCAAACTTGAATTTGCGCGGAAGAAATGCGAATTCCGGATGATCTGTCGACCACTGCCGCACAAACTCAGCAGTTGGGCGTGGGTCCTCGAATTCGTCTGCAGCAACACCGGCGAAATGGTCAGCCGTAACCGAACGAATGCACGAACCTGATGTTTGAATAGCGTGCATATCCACAGCGGCCAGCGCCTCGAGAATGTCAGGAACATCTTGCAATTGTGGCCAGTGAAACTGGACATTTTGACGAGTAGAGAAATGAGCATATCCCTTATCCCACGTATCCGCGACATCCGCCAAAGCACGCATCTGCGTAGCGCTAAGCGTACCGTACGGTATTGCCACCCGAAGCATGTAGGCGTGCAGCAACATGTACAGCCCGTTCATCAAACGCAGGGGTCTGAATTCATCTTCCGTCAACGAGCCGTCGATGCGTCGCTGGACCTGATCACGGAACTGCACCGCGCGCTCGGCGACAAACTCTTTGTCGAAGTTGGTATAGTTATACATATTACGTGCTCCGGTATTACAACGAACGGGATTTCAGGCTGATTGTGTTTGTTTACCGAGGGCCCGGTTCGAAGGCCCTTTTGTGCGGAAAATTTCGCGAAAATGAACAGGCGAAGGCGCTAGATTGATGCCTTGCGTTGCGCCGGCCAGATAAGCACCAACAATGGAATTATCGGAACTCTGAACCTCGACCAAACGCGCATTTGCCATGACGGTCTCGTCGAACAAAATGGCGTTGCTATGCTCGGGCGACCATTTTCCAGATGCGGTAAGGTAGACAACCTCGCCACTAAGCAAATCGTTTGCGGTAATAACATTCAGAGGGGTTTCATTTTTCATAGTTCAATTCCTTGAGTGACCTATGCTGCGAAAAGTTCTGGCAGACCATGCACCCCTTCACGGGCGTCGATCAGTGTGGCGTCAACCACTTCACGAAGGCGCCGTGCAAACGCAAGCCTCCAGCTAAAATCTTCTCCGGTCAGAAGTTCCGCGGCGGTGATATCCGTGCTCCAAGCATCGCACGAGGTCAAAAACACCGGTTCGCCATCTATTGTGCCTTTGGCTAAAATAACTTTTTGTGCTTCTGAGGCGGCCATGTCGGGTCTCCGATTGTGAGGAAGTTTATATCGCTGCGGTTGCTCCTAATATAAAATATTATTCTAATAAGTTGCTACCCGTGCATTTAAATAAGAACTATATATCGAGTTAAAAGCCAATTTCACGATAATATCCCGACACTGAGCAAAAACTGAAATAACAGTCAGAATTGATGCTCTGGATCGGAACATTCTCAATTCGATGCGGGAAGGTACGGCCCTCTCTATGAATGAGATTGCTCGAAAAGTGCCGTCATCACGGACGCCGGACACCCGCACACCGGAATCTTCTTCTCATGGCTTACAAACAGTTCACTGCCAGACAGTGGATGCACCGAATTCCATTTAATACAGTCGACGAATTCAGCTTTAACAACGACAACCTGTTTGCCCCATTTTCAGGAAAGAAGGTGCCTGCAAATCTACGACATTCAAATTCATCGGCAACATTCAACCACAGCACAAAGCAAAACCCGGCCCTGGAAAACGCCAAGAGAGATAAACTCGAATATCTCGCTATTATTCCGACCGAATATGCCTCTCCTCTGAAACCTGGCGTTCGTAAACCCCTGTAGTTGCAGACACACACCTGAAAGAGTTAAAAGCTGTGCAATATCAATAGATTAATGGCGGACTAGCAGTCCGCCTTATTATATATTTAATAATCTGATGTTAAACAATAAAATCTTGTCTGAACTATTTCATCCCACACAACATATCACACCTTGACTACAATTTTGGGCTTTTGTAAAGAAACTGCCGCTTAAGCGCGTATTTCCTATTTTGCGAAAACCGTTAATAATTGCGTCTTTGCTAAATAATAATCACACAGTTGGCATACTTCCTATGAAAAAGATCAAAATATTTTCCACGAGTGCGTTGCTTTGCATTCCACTTATTGCACAACAGGCAATTGCCCAACCTTTGCAAGGCACTCTAATTGGAAGAAATTATGGTGATATTTTGGACTATGAATGCATTTTCATGCAAACATTTTCATATTAGAGTATTATAATGTATAATCTTTGTTTTGATTGCCCATATCCACAACAAGGAGACTACTATGAATAAACTTACTGCGACTGCAATTGCATTGACATTGGGCGTGACAACACTCGCCTCAACAGCCAGCGCTGAAGTTCTTGGAACTTACATTCGCAAAGGTGACCAGATCATCTCAATGCATGTTGAAGATGGCCTATTATACTGCACGCGCGCCAGAGACGGATTCGAACTATGCCACGGAATGGCAGAACAACTTGATGGCACCTGGAAGGGCAAAAAGATGAAACACCCTGATATGCCACGGTTCATGACGTTCAACGGCACGGTCACATTTGGCAATGGCGACGTTACGCTCAAAGGATGCGCCGCTGGTAATTCACTGTGCCAGTCTGAAGTATGGCCAGCGAAATAACATCACTAAAGAAGACGAGGGCACCATACCGTATCCCCGAGACATCGGCTGGCATTCTCTTTAAAAAATTTCACATACCTAAAGTGTATGGTGCGGTTACTCGCGAGACATCCTATTTGTTGATTATAGCTTTTCTCTGAGTGCTTCGTAAGGGGTTTTTCCGGCATGTGCGCCATGCGGCCTGTGGAAGTTGTAAAAGCGTTCCCATTCGTCGAGTTTTGCTTCGAGGTCAACGTCGCCTTTGT